>NZ_CP099734.1:2146315-2861753 GCF_025398175.1 Photobacterium sp. TY1-4 | reverse complement strand
GGCGCTGATCCACCAAACCCCGGCGATTGTGGGGGCGGGGGGAAGATTGGTACTGAAAAAACAGAGTATATTAACTGTCACTTTGTCATGATAGATCAAAGTATCACGAGGGTACTGTGTATTTGTACAGTTCTTTTTGCTAAAATTCTCTGTAACATACACAGATCGTCATTGAGAATTGAACTAGAGACGCGTTGTCTGGAAAGTAAACTGTTGACGGCTTTTAGCGTCTCTCTGTTTCTGTAAAGAGTCATTATGAAGTTTAACGAAAAAGATTGTGCTTTTGGGCGTCACGAAACGTTTCCACTTCGATTTAGTTGGTTGCCTAAGGGGTATCAAGAGTTCTCTCAAGACCCTGAAGTATTTGAATCCGACAACTCAACAGTGAAGCTAGGAGTTGGTAAAAACATGGTTTCATCCATTAAACACTGGATGAAAGCAACTCAGCTTTTAACGGATCAAAATCAATTGACTGAATATGCACACTTTATCTTTGATGAAGAAAGAGGATGCGATCCCTATTTAGAAGATGAAGCTACAATCTGGTTACTTCATTGGCTACTTTGTTCTAATCCAAACAACGCGACTACTTGGTTTTGGTTTTTTAATCAATATGTTAATGCCGATTTTGATGTTACCTCTATGCAATCAGCTTTAGAGGGGTTTGTTGACGGGCGGCATGTTTCGAAATCGCCTGCAAAAGCCACACTTAAATCAGATTGTGCTGTACTTTTGCGTATGTATTCTCAGTCAGATTCTTTGTCAAAAGTTGCGCTAGATGAAGCATTAGACTCTCCAATGTCTCTTTTGGGGCTTATCGATAAGCACTCGTCTAAAAGTTACTCAGCAGAATTAGATAATCGAGATGATATAGCTCTAGGTGTGTTTGGTTTTGCGTTTGCTCAGTGTGTGAATTGCCATATTGAGAACGACTCTAGAGGAACGATACCAACAAAAAGCTTGATGCTATGTACCGACAATGTTGCTGCTGTAGCGGCTACATTTCGAATGACAGAGATGTGCTTCATGACAAAGCTTGAACAGCTGCAAGAAAAGTACCCTCACTTATTTGAGATTCGAGAGACAGCAGGGATCTCTCAAGTATACCTTGCTCAAAATATAGAAAAATTGGATCCAATGAATTTCATCAAAGACCATTATCAAGAGGTGATTGAAGCATGAGCTTAAGTGATCACATCATCGTAAGATCGACTTATACTCGTTCAATCAACGTTGAACGTCATAAATCATCCATTGATAGTGTTATAGGCTATTTACCAACATCTAGAGCGATTAATACTCTAGAACGAGTTGCAGATACTTTTGTTGATGGTGAAAAGCCAAGATCGTGGTCACTCGTTGGGCCATATGGTTCGGGAAAGTCTGCTTTAGCTGTTTTTTTATCGGCGCTGTTATCCAGTCCTGATTCAGAACTGTTCCAAAAAGCTTATGAGAATCTATTTAACGTTAATAGTCAGTTAGCGCATCAGTTTAAAGACGAAGTGTACAATGCTTCGGGCTATTTGCGAGTGATGATTAGTGGCTCATCAGAGTCGCTAGGTTCTCGTATTGTGAAAGGTCTTTTTGCTAGTGCTGAAGAACTCTGGAGTAACCGTAAAGGTAAGAATCCTGCGATTGTTCAATTGCTTGAAATGGCTGCAGAGGAAAAAAACATTTCGGCTGCTGACATAGTCGAACTTATCAGTTCACTTCAAGATACTCTAGCTAAGAGTGGTAGTGATGCCCCTAAGGGCATAATACTAGTTATTGATGAACTAGGTAAGTTTCTTGAGTACGCTTCTAGGCACGAAGATAACAATGATCTTTTCGTTCTTCAGGCTATCGCTGAACATGCCCAACAGCATCATGAAGTTCGTTTGCTTCAGTTCGTCATGTTGCATAAGTCATTTGATCAGTATGCACAAGGGCTTACGGAGCAAGCGAAGAACCAATGGTCAGCGGTACACGGGCGATTCGAGGAAATCCCTTTTATTGAAAATACTGAACAGGTATTGCGTGTTGTCTCTAGGGCAATAGAGCAAGCAAGTGAGGTCAGTAGTTCTTTACCGCTTAAAGCTAAAATCGAAGGTATAGTTACTTCGCTGGAAGCAGAGGCTGCACTTCCTTCATTATTGGCACGTGAAGATGCAGTTAAGCTCTTTGCTGACTGCTATCCTCTTCATCCTTGCAGTGCACTTTTATTGCCATATTTATGTCAACAAGTTGCACAAAACGAGCGTACACTATTTAGTTATCTGGGCAGCACTGAGCCTTATGGCTTTCAGAGTATGCTTGACTCGTTGACTAGTCTTGGTGATTTGATTTATCCAAGCGACATATATGATTACTTTATATCAAACCAATCGACTGTTTTGGGAGATTTCCAAACACAAAGAAGGTGGGTTGAGGTAGTCACAGCTGTTGAAAGGTTAGGCGATGCGCCTTTAGTAACTATTAAGTTACTTAAGACAATTGGTGTCTTTAATATTGTTGGTGCTAAAGGCGGGTTAAAGGCATCAGAAGCTCTTTTGCGTTCTTGTTTTGTCGATGGTGATTTTGATGTTGCGCTAACAGAGCTTCTTGATAAGTCAATTATCACACACAGAAAATTTAACAACGAGTATCGAGTTTGGCAGGGTAGTGACTTTGACTTGCAAGAAGCGTTAGCTAATGAAATTGCAAAAATGCAAGGTTTTCCGTTAGCAAATGAATTAACTAAAACTAGTCCATTATCACCGATTGTTGCTCGTAAATACACGATACAAACAGGTACTCTGCGTTATTTCCAACCAGTGTATTCTGACTCATCTTCTGTACTAAAAGATATTGAAGCTGATGATCACGCTAAGATTATCTTTTATCTAAGTAGTGAAGGTGAAGTGAGATCAAGTAAGCTTAAGGAAGCAATCAAAGCACTCAATGGAGCGAACATCCTGTGTGTTGTTGGTAATAGTGCATTACTTGCTAACGTAACTGCGGAAATTAAGGCTTACAATCGCATTAAAACGTGTCCAGAAGTAAACCAAGATCCTATTGCAAAGAAAGAGCTAGAAGTAAACTTAGCTGCAGCGTTATCTAATCAGCGTCAGTTACTAAATGAATTTCTATACAATCCTGAGGATTCAAATTGGTACTCTAATGGTAGAAAGTTATCCATCAATTCTAAGCGTGACGTTCAGCGTGCTCTTTCAAAGGCTTTAGATACAGAGTTTAGTGCGACGCCTCTAATATTCAATGAGTTAATTAATAAAGATAAGCCTTCATCTCAAGCTGCATCTGGCCGCACAAAACTTATGAAAGCAATGCTAAGCGCGTCAAAGCTTGAGAACTTAGGTATTGAGAAGTTTCCACCTGAAAAAGCTATGTATATGGCTATTTTTAAGGAGCATAAGCTTCATGTTAAGGGAGGGGAGCACTTTGAGTTTCAGGCGCCACCTCTAGGTTCTCTTTTCGATGTATGGGATAGAATATCTACTTTTCTCGAGTCTACAGAGCATAAGCCGAAATCATTTGTTGAATTAACAGAAGAACTAACTAAAGCTCCTTATGGTGTGAAGTTAGGTTTGCTACCTATTTTTTATCTATATGCCTATTTAGTGTACAACGATGATATTGCACTCTATGAGGAGGGTAAGTATCAGCCTGTAATGACTGAAGAGCAGATAGACCGGTTCATAAAACGTCCAGATTTATTTACGTTTCAGTTATATAAAATTGAAGGCCTAAATGCATCACTAGTTAATGCATATAGTGAAGCGTTATATAACGGTAAGAATAAGAATAGAAAAGTCATTAACTTAGCTCGACCTCTAGTTAAATTTTTTGATGAACTACCTGAAATTACACAGGCGACGAGGTCAGCAAGTCTGCTGAGTAAGAAGTCCGTAGATGTACGAGAATCAATCAAAATGTCAAAGTCGCCAGAGAGGTTGATTTTTGAAGACCTACCTAAGGCGCTTGGCTTTGGTTCGTTAAGTTCTGATGATTCAGTTGACTCAAAGGCGTTTAGCGCGAGTTTGTATTCAGTGCTAAGAGAGCTCAAGTCAGCTTATCCTAAGCTACTAGACGAACAAGCGACAGCACTCTCATCTCAACTATATGATGGTAAAGAGTACGAGCTTAATGAACTGCGGAATAGCATGAGAGGGCAGTACTCTTTAGTTGAACACTTGGCGAACGGTCCTACAAGAAGCTTTGTTAAAAGCTTATTGGATACAAAAGGAAGCGATGAACAATGGCTGGAAAATATACTAATTAGTCTAAGTAGAAAGCACCCTAGTAAATGGAAAGATCAAGATCTTGCAAAAGCAGAGGCTACGCTGGCGGACTTGAGTCGTCGTTTACGAGAGTTACAAGCAATTGCTCAAGAAAAAAATCGTCAGCTTGCTGGCAAACACGAGAGCGAATTCGAAGTTATTTTGCTTCGTTCAATCAAGCAAAGTACTGAGCCTAAAGAGAAAGTTGTCACAATCAACAAGAGTGAGCGAAAGATTATTGATGAGTATGTAGAGGCTTTACGTGAGAAAATTAACACTCTCGATCCACATACCCGAATGGCTGTGCTGGCACAGTTAATTGATTTTGAACTACCAGAAGGGCAGAACAATGAGTAACAAAATTTCGTTAAAAGAGGCTATAGAGCGTAAAAATGCTCGTCATGTCATTGGTATTTCTGGTGGTAAAGATAGTGCGGCGCTAGCTATATATATTCGAAATAATTATCCAGAAATCCATGAAAAAGTTGAGTACTTCTTCACAGATACGGGAGCGGAGCTGGAAGAGGTTCTTGATTTTATAGATAATCTTGAGTCGTACCTTGGTAAACCAATTGCGAGACTTTCAAGTGAGAAACCTTTTGAGCATTGGTTAAAAGTCCACAATGACTACTTACCATCACCTCGTCAGCGTTGGTGCACGGTCAAGCTGAAGCTAAAGCCATTCGAGGAGTTTGTTGGGGACGATGAAGTTATCAGCTATGTTGGAATTCGTGCCGACGAAAATCGAGAAGGTTACGTGAGTCAAAAGGATACCATTAGTGCGGTATTCCCATTTATCGAAGATGGCTTAGTTCGTGAAGATATCTTTCAAATTCTCGAGGATACCGTTGGTATTCCTAATTACTACGAATGGCGCAGTCGTTCAGGATGTTATTTCTGCTTTTTCCAAAGGCAAGATGAATGGTTAGGTCTTAAACGTAACCACCCTGAATTGTTTGAGAAAGCGAAAGAAATTGAGCAAGAGTCTGGCAACGGTTATACCTGGGTGCAAGGAAAAACTCTGGATGAAGTAGTAGCACATGCAGAAAAACGAGAAAAAGAAAAGGGTATTATCTTCAAAACATCTTCAACGTCGGAAGAAAAGTGGCAAAAGGTTCTAGCCAATATGGAAGAAGATGATGCTGATGATCAAGCATGCATAATTTGTAGTTTGTAGTGAAAATGTCGTCAAAAAAATATAAATGGAACAATTTATCACGTGTCCCTGAAGCTGAAGGAGTGTATGCATGGTATTTACCATTAAAAATCAGCAGTAAGGATATATCAATACTTATTGATAAAGTGAATAAAAATAAAGCAGAGGGCCTTGATACCTCTGCTAAACAAGACATTAAAGAATTTATAGAAGGAAAAATACTGAATTTCTATAATGAGGAACCTTACGATGTGAGTCTCGATGGAGCGTTAAAACCTAAATATAAAGGTAAGGTGCAACATATTCCTACAATATCTGATTCTCTAGTACAACGGCTTTACGATGATCCTCCTAGGTTAATTGAAATTGGGCAGGTTTTGATCTCAACAGCACCTAACTTTGCGAGCCCTATTTATATTGGAATGGCTAAAAACTTAAAGTCTAGGATTAGAAAACATCAATCTTTGATACAAAAGTATGCATCAAGAGATTATATTGCTTTAGATGGGCAATCTCTATCGGATGAAGATAGAAGAGATCATAATTTTGCAGCTCGTGTTGTAGCTCGTGGTATTCCAGAAACAAATATGTTTGTTTTTATTCAAGAGATCTCTACGGAAATAGATACTTACAAAGATATAGAAAATTTATTAAACAGAATTAACTATCCAGTGTTAGGGAAAAACTGATTATGACATATGGTTACGAACCAGAGAGTGCTTTAACGCTTCCGCTAAGTGGAACATGCGGCTCTTTTAGAGCAGGAACAAAAGACAATACTGTAGAAGTAAAGTATTTATTGACTCATGTAAGCCTTGATCCTAACTCATCTCAAGATAAAGCTTTATTAAAAGAACTAGCACCATTTAGAGAAATTTTTGATTTTAAAGACCTGAAGTTTGATGAGCTAATGCAGCGTGATATTGATGACTCTAGGGTTTCACACAAACTTATACCTTACATACTAGATAGTAAGAACCATGCTGCTGTAAAGTTTTTTCCCCCTATTGTTGTTTTGCTGTTACCAATTGAGGCGGAAAGCATCAAGCCTGCTAAGTATTATGATAAAGTCGTAACGGCAAAGCATCCTCTCAAAGAAGTTAAAGGTATAAATAAGTGGCATGTTCTACGCTCGGGTGAGGTCGGCGAAGAAGTTTTCCAGTTTGAACAACCAATATTGTTTAATGAAGACCCGGATGAGCATAGTTTTGTAAAGCTTAGAGTTAATCCACAAAAGAGTAAGCTTGTCATTGTTGATGGTCAGCATCGTGCTATGGCGCTTTTAGCACTTCATCGAAATACACAGAATGGTTGGGATAGTAAAGCAAAGGATGCATTTCAGCAATATTATGAAGAGTGGACTCCTGATATTATTAATAGCTTCGACCTATCTTCAGTAAAGCTGCCTATTATTCTTTGTACAATCCCAGACTTGGATACAGAATATCAAGGAGACTTTGATCTTCAAAAAGCGGCACGTTCAATATTTTTGACTTTGAACCAAACTGCACAGCCTGTATCTAATTCTCGGAATCTATTATTAGATGATAATGACTTAATAAGCTCATTCTTAAGGGGGTTCTTAGCAGTAATCAAGCAAAGAGATATTCAATCAGATAGCTCGTTTAGAATTTCAAATGTCGAGCTAGATCAAGTAGAAAACAAAGTTAAGCTTCAAAGCACTACTGCGTTTACTGGTGTCCAGCATCTCTACTATATAATCGAGCATCTTCTATTGGATAGTGGTGATGTTGAAGGAATATCTGCAAGGTCAGGTCGTTTTAAAAGTAGGAAAACTGATGGATATATTAATGGCTTAAAAGCAAGGCTTAATTCAGCAGATGTTCTTGGTTCTGATGTTGATGCTACAATTAAACGAGATTCATTTAGTTCAGAAGTTGAGGCCGTATTATTAAAGCAGTTTGAGGCGATATATGGTCAATACATCAGAAAAATACTTGAAACGTTTTTTCCATATTCTTGTCATTGTGATGCAGTTCTTAAATTGCGTACGTGTGTTGAAGAGGGTGGAGATACGACTATTAAGTCTATATTCTTTGATGGTCAAGGAGTAGCTAAAGTTTTTGAAAAGCATAGGGATGAACTTAATCAGAAATATGCTGATACACCCTCTAAAGAGCTTCAAGAGCTGTTAGAGCGAGTTAATAATAAATCGCGAGCTGTAGAAAATCATGCAGAAGATTTTAAAAAAATTCGTTTTGATAATTATGTAAAGCCAATTCAAGATAAAAGTAAGCTTTATGATGAAGAGAAAAACTTCAGTGCTCAAGTGAGAGATATTATCCTCTCAATATTTGACAACACATATACAACTATCGCTTTTCAAAGTGCATTAGTTTGTTCATTTTTTATGGCATTAGAGCAAGCGAATGATGAACTTGATATAAGTGGTGATTTAGATGTGACCGAAGAATTAGATAACTACATTGCAAATGTTAACTCGTTCTTTTCACCTGATACTTTTAGTCGATTAAAACGCGTAGTTTCAGTTTTGTTCGGAAAAATGGAAGGTTCCGATGCGTCTAGCTTGAAGTTTATACAAAGTAGTTCAGATTCTTTCAGGGGGGTTGTCTGTAGGTCAGAAATGCAACCTGACTTATGGCCAAAATACCGCTATCTATTTTTAGAAATCTGGGAGCCAATTTCAGCTAGCTTAAAAGAGCATGTTAATAAGGAAGCTAGAGATTGTAGAGCTCTTGTTTTTGAAGGTTTGTATAATGATTCTCTTAAGAAATATATTAAGCAGCATATGAAAACGGCTGTGGAAATATCTCATAAGGAACGTTTAAAAATATTTGATGAATGCTTCAAAGCTCATAAGGAGTTTTTAAAGAACCTAACAGGAAATGTTGGCATATTAGATGAGGATGACCTGAAAAAACGTGTTGGGCTATGAGTTCATTCGTCGGGTGGATTGTATGACGGTGTGATGAGTTACCATTGGTAACTCATCATTTTTAATTTATCTTTACTTGCTAGCAAGAGTGTACCCCGCTATTTTTTTATTTTCATTGTTAAGCAATGTTATAAACTTAAATCTTGTTATCGTCTCCTCACAACTATATGTGAAGTTTAACAACTTAGACAGCCGCTTATCAAAACTTAGCTGCTCCTTATATTTTTCATGGCATTGTGCCATATATAGGTGTTTGTTGAGTAGTGGAGGACGGCGGTTTTCATCCACGTAGTCAAAGAAATCGATATCCTGCTCGGCCATTTTTATTTTGATGCGTTCTTTGAGGAAGGGGACTGATTTCTCATAGTCATCGTAAGCTATTAGGGTAAGTTTGCCTGAGGTGATATGAATTTTGATGAGATCAATGAACTCATCCAACTCACCATAGATTTGAAGTCCGGCGCCAACGTAGACTCGTAGAAGCAGTGGCAAGTCATCAAGGTAGCCTTTATGAAAGATGAGCGAGTGGCCTGGGTTCAATAAACTTGCAGGTAGCTGCGAATAAGCTTTCTCACACTGCTGTTCAATGAGTTCTATATCTGCAATTGCAAAGAGAAGTTCGGTGGCTAGGTTGATGGCTGTTTTGTAGTCACCAAACAGTGCCTTTATGTCTCTCTTTAGTGGTTCTGGTTGCTGGGTATAGGGCTTACGCTTCTCGAACAGGCCCATAGCGAAGTAGAGTAATAAATCTTCTTTGCGGCGTTTCTCTGCCTGTTGAAACTCGTTTGTATCGTAAAGCTCACTGAGCAAGCTGAAGACTTTCTTGTGCGAGCCAATCAGATCATGAACTTGTTCTGAGTTCTCAAACTCATCATTGGCGGGTATGCGTCCGAGCTCTAGGCAGGTATTCCAAAAGTCACTGAATAGCGGTTGATTTTGGGTAATCACGAGTCTTGCTTTGTCTTTAGCTTCAACTGGCGAAGGGGAGGTCAGTTGCTGCCATGTGCGGTGACGCTTGTATTTGTTTTGTAAGTATTGTTGCTCTTCTAATTTATCTTTGAAAATGTAGAAAATGCCAGGTGCGAGAGCGATGACATCGTCTTGTAAACTACGCTCAATGTACGCTTTGATTTCTGATTGCGCATAGTATTTTTGGAACGTGTTGCGAGAGGTAATGATGCCGTCTTTGTATGGCTTGAATTGTGATATGTAGCTATCGTTTGCGAGCATAACGGACACGACCAGTAACTTTTCGGTTAGCTCCCAAGCCCCCAACAATGCATCTAAACGTTCGTCTTGATCTTCAATAACGTTGAGTACAAATCCTAAATTAATGATATCAGAGTTAATTTTTTCGTTATCAGGGCAAAAGTTAGGATCCCAACCAAGCGCATCCAGCCCGTGTGCTTCTAACTCTCTCAGATCATCACCTCGGCCGCAGCCATAGTCAAAAATAGAGTAGGAACCTTCAAGGTAACCATGTTTGACCAAAGTTTTCATCGGAGCTGAAAGCTCATGGCGGACAATGGCTGTTTTATGTCGCTCGATCCCTGATTCATCTGTGGGAGGGTTTACGGCTGAACTACGAAATAAACGACCATCGACAAGCTCATAGCCATGTCGAGTGATGAGGGTTTCCCACGAACGTTTGAAGCCAATTAGTCGACTATTTTCATAAAGGCCGGCATTTTCGCCTTCTTGGGTGAGTGATACGAAATGTTCATAGTGTTTGTTATCCGGCAGCACCATGGTTTCTTTACGATGAAGGATAGGAGGATTCTCCGATTCATCATAGCGGGTCATTTTGTGGGTGAGTTTGGAAAGATCAACATTCAAACTCTGTGTCAAAGCGGGGTATGAATCTGTATAAAAATCAGGGTAGTGTAGAAGAGACAGGCGAAATTCATTTTTAAAGAGTTTCACTAAATTCCACTGTGATTCATCAAGCTTTAGTGCTTTCGCTACTGCTGGAATGAATGTTACTAAATGGCCAGGAAGTGCTGGAAACGCATCTCGATGTAAGTAGATGGCATCTGGTAGTTGCTTACCGATGGCTACCTGCGAGATGAGCTCTGAGAATAGTT
Source organism: Photobacterium sp. TY1-4 (assembly GCF_025398175.1). Classification (NCBI taxonomy): domain Bacteria; kingdom Pseudomonadati; phylum Pseudomonadota; class Gammaproteobacteria; order Vibrionales; family Vibrionaceae; genus Photobacterium; species Photobacterium sp. TY1-4. The sequence continues at coordinate 2,851,340 of NZ_CP099734.1, read as the reverse complement.
TCGCGTCCATGACTTTGCCTTATCTATTTGTATCTATTCATTATAATGATGGAATAATCTCTTTGCGGCGTCTCCTTGCCCACTTTTCTTGTTTACGCGTATCCCGTCGCGACGAGGTGTACGGATGAGGGCGTAGTGAGATTGCTCAGGTCCAATGCTGATATGGATTGGTTTGTCTTTTCCATAGAAATAGAGGCGATCAAAAGGAAGGGTGTTGACGATGAAATTGGCAATCTCATCCATTTTCTGTCGGTAGTCCTCAACGTAGAAATCACATGATGCGCCATCGCGCTTACAAATCCTATTTCCTCGAGTGTTACGTTCCATTGAGGCGTGTTGATCAATTTCAGGCGCCATGTCCCCAGGGCTGTGTTTGAGGATATGCCTTAGAAACTCGGCACTTGTAAAGCCGTATGTGATAGATATCCTCCCAAATTTCTGTTCGATTGGAGAGAGGATATCTGCACAGAGTTGTTCAAGTTGCGCTAACGATTGGTGGTTTGCCGAATTCGTCAAAACATAGCTTGTATGCTTTTGCTGATGCCAAGTCAGGAGTCTGTCTAACACGTTAGGATAGCCATCATTATCGAATCTAGTATTCAATTTAGCTTATTTTTCTTGTAAGAAAGGGGAACATTTTCGCACTCTATTGAAGTTAGATGAAGCTAATGAAACTTCAAACGTATGGGGAGAATCACTGATAGCGAATGAAGTCGATAGGACCCGTATCCCCTAATAGGGATACTGAATATTTTATCCTCACTAGGGGATATAACCTTGTTAATCCCCACTAGGGGATATATCCTTAGATATCCCTGATGAGGGATAAATTGGAAGGGCATAGAGTGATGAGGTATTGATGTATGATTTATAACTCACGGCAGTTAGCCAATCATCTCAAGCTAATGAGAACGAGAAAACACTTAACCCAAGCGCAATTAGCAAAGCGCGTTGGTATCAAACAATCGACTCTGTCTAATTTTGAAACGAACCCTGAAACGACTCAGTTACAAACTTTTTTTAAGATAATTCAGGCGCTTGAAGTGGACTTGGAAGTTCGTGAACGCCAGAAAGAAGTAAAACCTCAAATTGATGACGAGGTTTGGTAATGGCGTCGTTGATTGCATATATGAATGGTGAATGTGTTGGGAAGTTGATCAAGCTCGCTGATGGCGCTCATCACTTTCAATATGCCGAAGAGTGGATAGAAAGCCCAAGAGGAAGGCCTTTGTCTCTGTCTTTGCCGCTTCAGTATCAAAAGCTCACTTCAAATTGTGTTATCAACTATTTTGATAACCTTTTACCAGATCTGAATGAAATCAGGGATCGTATCGTTGCTCGCTACAATGCCGATTCAAGGCAAGCGTTTGACCTGTTGAAACAAGTCGGTAAAGACAGTGTTGGTGCCATTTCACTACATATGCCAGAAGAGCGTCCCGCTCCAAAACAGCTGGAATATGAAGTATTAGATGACCGCAGATTAAAGGATGAATAGCCACCGACTTGATAGACACCTTTTAGTTAGACAAAATGACTAGCAGAGAGGTGCTTATGAGCAACAAGCGATACCCAGAAGAATTCAAAGTTGAAGCCGTCAAACAGGTTACTGAAAAAGGCCATAGTGTAGCCGATGTGGCAAATCGTTTAGGGACTACCACGCATAGCCTTTATGCTTGGATTAAACGCTACGGCCCAGATTCCTCCCAATATCAAGCCAAGTCCGATGAAAGTGCCGAAATTCGTCGACTCAAAAAGGAGCTGCAAAGAGTCACCGAAGAAAGGGACATATTAAAAAAAGCCGCGGTGTACTTCGCAAGCCAGTCCGACTGAGGTACGCCTTTATCAAAGCCAATCAGGCTGTTTGGCCTGTTCGACGTATGTGTAAAGTCCTTAGCATCCACCCAAGTGGTTATTATGCTTGGCTTAAGCAACCCGACAGCAGACAGGAGAAACGGCGTAAATACCTTCTCGGACTCATCAAGCAGTTCTGGCTGGAATCTGGCGGCGTTTATGGCTATCGAAAAATATACAGTGATTTACGTGATGAAGGTGAATGTTGCGGTATCAACCAAGTTCACCGCTTGATGAAACGAGAAGGCTTACAGTCGCAAAGAGGATATCGAAAACCCAGGCCCAAAGTGGGCACAGAGAATGTCGTTGTTGCGAATAAGTTGGCCAGGGAGTTCAACCCGACTGCTCCAAATCAGTCTTGGGTGACCGATATCACGTATATAAAAACTCACGAAGGTTGGCTATACCTCGCAGTCGTCGTTGACCTGTTCTCTCGGAGAGTGATTGGTTGGTCGATGAAAAGCAGAATAACGAAAGAGCTGGTATTGGACGCGCTTCTGATGGCGATATGGCGACGCTCACCGTCAGAGAAGGTACTCGTGCATTCCGATCAAGGAAGCCAGTATACAAGTCATGACTGGGATAAATTTTTAAAGCAGCACGGTCTGGAATCAAGCATGAGCCGTCGGGGTAACTGCCATGACAATGCGGTAGCTGAAAGTTTTTTCCAGTTACTGAAAAGAGAAAGAGTGAAGCGAAAGATCTATTCCACTCGGGAAGAAGCGCGGATGGATATCTTCGAATATGTCGAGATGTTCTACAACGTCAAACGCAGACACGGTTCCAATAATCAGTTGTCACCAGTAGAGTATGAAAAGCGGTATGAAGAAAGGTTAATTAGTGTCTACTGAGTCGGTGGCTATTCAGGAAGTACTTTCTGCGTATCAATCCAATATTCCTCTAGGCATGTTACGAGATGAAGAAGACTTTCGTATTTCAGTGGCTGGCGTTCAGGAAAAAACGGCGTTATTGAAAATAGATAACCATTGGTGTATCCCAAAGGGGTCGACACCAACTACTCATATCATCAAGTTGCCTATTGGTGAAATCAAGCAGCCTCATGCCACTTTGGACATGACCGATAGTGTTGAAAATGAGTATCTATGTATCCAGCTTGCCAGAGCATTAGGCTTTTCTGTTCCGAACGTGGAAATTGTTCATTGCGATGGGGTGAAAGCGATCGCTGTGGAGCGATTTGACCGTCGGTGGTCTAAAGATAAAGCATGGCTACTACGACTCCCTCAAGAAGATATGTGCCGGCCTTTGGTAAACCTTCTGCGCTGAAATATGAAAGTGATGGTGGTCCCGGGATTCAGGAGATTATGGAGCTGCTACAAGGCTCAAGCCAGGCACTGAAGGATAGAGAAGCATTCATGCGCTTTCAGGTCTTCCAATGGGTGATTGGTGCAACGGATGGACATGCCAAGAATTTTTCAATCTTCATCGAAGCGGGTGGTTCATACAGGCTCACGCCATTTTATGACATTCTTTCAGCCTACCCTGTGCTCGGTGGGAGAGGGTTAAATATAAGGTCTTTGAAATTGGCGATGGGGCTCAAGGCCAGCAAGGGCAAAAAATATCAAGTCGATAAGATTTACGCGCGCCACTTTTTGGATACGGCAAAGCAGGTCGGATTTGATCAAGAGCACATGAAATCTATTTTGCGAGAGATTGTCGATGAGTTTCCAAAGGCCGTAGAGAGCGTCAAAGCAGGCCTGCCAGATGATTTTCCAGTGGACGTGTCTAGCGCTATATTTGATAACGCATTGAAAATGTTGAGGCGTTTAGCACTGAATGCTTAAAAACAAAAAGGCGATAACCCGAAGGTTATCGCCTTTCCAAACGTTTGGTGGAGCTGGCGGGAGTTGAACCCGCGTCCAAAATCAGTCTAACAGATGGCGCTACATGCTTAGTCTATCTTTATTCTCGTCAGTGTGCTGCGGAAAGACACGCCACACAAAGACATACCTGAATCAGGTTTAACGCTTCAGATCCCAGGTCAAATCATCCACGCGATCTCGTTTGGGTTTGACTACCCTGATTCCCCGTCCTACGAGCGGAGGCTAGGGAGGGTAGGCTCTAAGCAGGTTATTAAGCTGCTAGTGCGTAGTTTTCGTCGTTTGCGACTATTTTTTTGCGGTTTTTTTACGAGGCAAACCGCACCTCGGCATGCTCCACAAGCCTTCGTGATCCTGTCGAATCCTAAATCAGCCCCAGAGTTACGGTTAATGGTAACAGAATTATGATGACCGTCAACATAAAACACTGCCGGCAAAACGCTTTTGGAGAAAAATCCAGCACTTAGCAGGCATGCTCTTTCAATCTTTCTTCAGTTTAGCGGTTACTGTGCTTCATGATGCGCGCTTTGTCGCGCTGCCAGTCGCGATCTTTCGTATCGGCGCGCTTGTCGTGCAGCTTCTTACCTTTCGCCGTCCCTACTTTGAGTTTAACCCATGAACCCTTCCAGTACATGGTCAGCGCAATAATGGTTTCACCGTCGCGGTTCACGGCACCAGCCAGTTTGTCGAGCTCGCGGCGGTTGAGCAGCAGCTTGCGGGTGCGGTTCGGATCAGCCACCACGTGGGTCGATGCAGCGTTCAGCGGCGTGATTTGCATGCCGGAGATGAAGGCTTCGCCGTTGCGCAGGAACACATAGCTCTCGGAAATGTTTACTTTGCCGGAGCGGATGGCTTTCACTTCCCATCCTTGCAGCTCAACGCCGGCTTCATATTCGTCTTGGATCGCAAATTCAAAGCGGGCGGTTCTGTTTTTCGCGATGGTGTTGCTGCCCGGCTTGTTCGGTTTATTTTTGGCCATAAATACTCGGTGTTTGATGTTGCTGTCCCAGGCGCGCGGCCTGGTCGAAAAACGATGATCGCGCTTGGCGAGATCGCACAAGTTTTGGCTGTTCGCCAAGTAATGGTATCATTGGCGCACCTCTTCTCATAGGGTTTGCGAATGAAAGGTTTACGCCTGACGAGCAGAGGTACTTGTGATGGTAAAGGAGAAACTATGCCTCAGATTAGCCGCTCTGCACTGGTTCCTTTCAGCGCGAAGAAGATGTTTGAGCTTGTTAATGACGTTGAGTCGTATCCGGCCTTTTTGCCGGGGTGTTCCGGGAGCAAAATCCTGGAAAGTTCAGAACAGCATATGATGGCCGCGGTCGATGTGTCGAAGGCGGGGATCCGCAAGACCTTTGTGACCCGCAATGCGCTCACGCATGGCAGCAAGATTGACATGCAGCTGGTCGACGGGCCGTTTCGCCGTTTGGTCGGGGGCTGGCACTTTATCGAGCTCGATGCAGATGCCTGTAAGGTGGAGCTGAAGCTGGACTTTGAATTTACCAACGGGCTGGTTGAGGCGGCGTTCGGGAAAGTGTTTAAAGAGCTGACCGGCAACATGGTGAGTGCTTTTACCCAACGGGCGAGAGAAGTGTATGGGTTCTGAAGAAAAACTGATCCATGTTGAGGTGGTGTATGCGCTGCCGCAGGTTCAGCGGGTGATCAAGCTGGCGGTGATGCCGGACACGCCGGTACAGGAAATTATCGAGCGCTCCGGGGTGCTGGAGATGTATCCCGAGATTGACCTCAAGAAGAACAAAGTCGGGGTGTTTAGCCGCAACGTGAAGCTGGACGCGACGATTCGTGATGGTGATCGGCTGGAGATTTACCGTCCGCTGCTGGCCGATCCGAAAGAGATCCGCCGCAAGCGTGCCGAGCAGGCAAAACAAGAAGCCCTGGCGGCGAAAGCTGCGAAGAAAGATGGCACTGCTGAGAGCTCATGATACCGGGCTCGGGCAACAGAGAGGCTTTGGCTACATAGGAGCTCTGGCTACATAAGAGCTCGGGAAACAAAGATTGAAAATAAAAAAGCTCGCAATTGCGAGCTTTTTTTATGGGATCAGTTGATTGGATTCATGAAATCCGGCCCGGCGTCGTAATCGCCGGAGAGGCTGATCAGCTGGTTCTGACCGTTGAAGGTGAGAACCAGGTTTTGTTGAATCGCTTCATCATGCCCGGGCTTATGGTAGTAGATGTAATACCAGGTATTCGGGTATTCAGGCTCAACCAGCATCGGCGAGCCCAGCACAAAGCTGACTTGTTCTTTATTCATTCCATAGCGGAGGGTGTCGATGTCACGTTGCTCCAGGTAGTTTCCCTGGTTGATATCGATACGGTAGACCAGTTGTTCGACAACTGAGCAGCCTCCTAACAGGCTTGCCGCCAAGGTCAGGGCAGCAATATTTTTCCAACTCATAGCATCCCGGCAAATTCGCTCTTAACTGCTGCGATGATAAACAAGCTCTTGGCAGAAGTAAAAAAAGCAGTGAAGAAAAATTAACAGCGTACGCAACTGAGACTCTGTTTTTGCCAATTAGTTTCGTTACGCACGCTGCTTTTATGCTGGGATCTATGTCAGAACCGTGGCCGAGGTTTCAGTCTCGGCTCACTTTATGGTTTGCATTGTTGCTGCCATGGCGTGCCGGGCTACGCTGCGATCAGCAGCTCCTTGGCGTTGGCCAGGGTGCGCTCGGTAATTTCGCTGCCGCCCAGCAGGCGGGCCAGTTCTGCCACGCGCGCATCCGGGTTCAGCGGCACCATGCTGGTTTCGGTCTGTCCCTTACTCGATTTCTTGGCAACAAACATCTGCTGGTGACCGCAGCCGGCCACTTGCGGCAGGTGGGTCACACACATCACCTGGGTCGACTCGCCCAGGGTTCGCAGCATCTTGCCGACGATGGCGGCGGTCGGGCCACTGATCCCGACATCGACTTCATCGAAAATCAGGCTCGGGGTTTCGACTTTCTGCGCGGTGATCACCTGGATCGCCAGCGAGATCCGCGACAGCTCACCACCGGAGGCCACTTTGCCGAGCGGTTGCAGCGGCTGGCCCGGGTTGGTGGACACCAGGAAGGTGATGGTGTCGAACCCGAGCGGGCTGAGCATGCCTTCGGCGTCGCTCTGGATATCGATTTTGAACACCCCGTGCTCCATGCTGAGCTGGTGCATGCTGTCGGAGATCTTCTTGTCGAGCTCCTTGGCGTAGCGCTGGCGGCTCTTGCTCAGCTTTTCGGCGTTGGCGAGAAACTTCTGGCGCAGGCGTTCGACATCTTCGCCCATTTCTTCCAGTCGCTCATCGCTGCAATCGAGGTTTTCCAGCTCTTTGAGCAGATCCTGATGCTTCTGGTACAGCTCATTCGGCATCACATAATGTTTGCGTGCCAGCGACATAATTTTCGCCAACCGCTCTTCCAGATAGATCAGGCGTTGCGGATCCATATCCATGTTATCAAGGTAGCAGCGCAGCTCCTGGCTGGCTTCCTGCACCTGGATAATGGCATCTTCCAACATTTGCGGGATGCTGCTCAGGTTGCTGTCGAGCTCGCCGAGCTGGATCACCTGCTGGCTGGCCATTTGCAACAGTTGCAGGGCATTGCCGTCTTCGTTGTCATAAAGCACGGACAGCGCGGTCTGGCTGGACACTGCCAGCTCACCGCTGTTGGACAGGCGTTTGTGCTCTTCTTCAATCTCGGCGTATTCCTCTTCGCCGAGTGCCAGATCATTGAGCTCTTTCACCTGGTATTGGATCAGTTGTTTCTGCGCTTCGTTCTCGTCGCGGCTCTGGATCAGACGCTTGAGTTCATTGTTCGCCAGACGCCAGGCCTGATAGGCACGACGGGTTTTTTCCATCAGCAGGTGGTGACCAGCATACTGATCCAGCATCTGCTGCTGGTAATCGGCGCGCATCAGCTGCTGGTGGGCATGTTGGCCGTGGATGTTGATCAGCAGCTGGCCCAGCGCTTTTTGCTGCGAAGCCGGGACAGGGCTGCCATTGATGAAGCCGCGCGAGCGACCTTCTTTGGTGATCACCCGGCGCAGAATGCAGTCTTCCCCGTCAATCAGCTCATTGTCTTCCAGCCAGCGGCGCGCTGCCTGGTTGTTCTGTAAAGAGAAGGTTGCGGAGATTTCGGCTTTGTCTTCATTCGGGCGGACCATGCTTGCTTCCGCTCGATCGCCGAGGCACAGGCCCAGCGCGTCGATGGCAATCGACTTACCGGCACCGGTTTCGCCGGTAATGGTGGTCATTCCCGGTTTCAGTTCAAACTCAAGGGTTTTGACAATAGCAAAGTTAGAGATCGTCATATGAGCAAGCATGTGTTCACCTGTTTAAATCAACACCTGTTTTTTCATACAGTATATACTGTATGAAGATACAGTAAAGATGTATGCACAGTTTTTTGCATGAAAATTATTGATTGCTAACTCAATGAATTCTGGTTGTAAAAAAGCCAGCGCGGGGCTGGCTTCGGAAATACAGGATGGGGAAGGGCTCAGAACAGTTTGCTCGACCAGCCAAGCTTGCCCCGCAGCACGTTATAGTAGCTGTAGTTTTTCGGGTGGATCAGTTTGAGCTGATCCGGGCTCTGGTAAATGTGGATTTCATCGCCGGGGCTGACCGGCAGCGACACCTGACCGTCGCAGCTTACTTCCAGCGTACTGCCGTTGGTCGGTGAGACCAGTAGTTTGATCCGCCGGTTGCCGTCGACGACCAGCGGGCGGCACGACAGGGTGTGCGGGAACATGGGCACCAGCGACAGGGCGTTCAGGCTCGGTGACAGGATCGGGCCGCCGCCGGACAGGGAGTAGGCGGTGGAGCCGGTCGGCGTGGAGACAATCAGGCCGTCCGAGCGCTGGGAAAAGGCGAAGTTGTCATCAATATAGACTTCGAACTCGATCATGTGGGCGATTTTGTCCGGGTGCAGCACGGCTTCATTCAGCGCGGCATTGCGGCTTTTGATCTGGCCGTGGCGATGGACTTCGGCCTCGAGCAAAAAGCGATGCTCGATCAGAAATTCACCGGCCAGCACCTGCTCGAGCTCGGAATCAAACGCATCCGGATCCAGGTCGGTGAGAAAGCCCAGGTTGCCCCGATTGACCCCAATCACTGCGATATCAAAGCGCGACAATACCCGGGCCGCGCCCAGCATGTTGCCGTCGCCGCCGACCACGATGGCCAGGTCGGCTTTATCACCGATCGTGAGCAGATCGCACAGGGTAGAGGCGGGGACATCCAGCTCGCCGGCCAGGCGGTGATCCACCAGGACCTCATAGCCTTGATTAAACAGCCAGTCGTAAAGCCCTTTGTGCGTTTGCAGCGCATCGGGGTTTCTCGGCTTGCCAATTAACGCGATTGTTTGAAAAGTGCGCTTCATGTCCTTGATCCGACAGATGATAGTTGAGCCAGTATAGCGCCAGGTTTGGATACTTGTCGCGCTTTGTGACCGATCTCGGCTTGAATCATTGAACTTCATCCCCATAATAGGCGCATAACAGTTTTATCGGGTGGAAAGGCGATTTTGTCCACCCCATTGATGAACAACATGATCTTGGCGGAGAAGCGAACGCATGAGCAACGAAGAGAAAAAAGTACAGGACGAAGAGCTGAAGCAAGCAGCGGCTGAAGCAACCGAGACTGAGTCTGCTGAGGACGTTGTGGTTGAAATGACTGAAGAAGAACGTCAGGCAGCCCGTATTGCTGAGCTGGAAGCAGCGCTGCTGACCAGCGAAGCCAAAGCCCGCGAGCAGCAAGACGGTGTGCTGCGCGCACGTGCGGATGTGGAGAACATGCGCCGTCGCACCGAGCAGGAAATCGACAAGGCCCGTAAATATGCCCTGACCAAGTTTGCGGAAGAGCTGCTGCCGGTGATTGACAACATGGAGCGCGCGATTGAGATGGCGGACAAGAACGAAGCCGCGGTTCAATCGATGATCGAAGGGGTTGAGTTGACCCTGAAGACCATGATGGATACGGTTGAGAAGTTCGGTCTGAAGCAGATCAACCCGCAAGGCGAAGCCTTCAACCCTGAGTTCCACCAGGCGATGTCGATCCAGGAAAGCGCGGAGCATGAGCCGAATACGGTGATGCTGGTGATGCAAAAAGGCTATGAGCTGAACGGCCGTGTGGTTCGTCCGGCGATGGTTATGGTGTCGAAAGCAGCAGCCGGGAATATCGATACCCAGGCGTAAGCGGGCCTCGGTATCGGGAAGCCCGCTGATTGGCGGGCTTTTTATTTTTTTTGATTTTTTTTCGATGTCACCCTTGAAAACAAATTGGCTGCCCTTATCTAGTAGTCATACGACATCGTCATCAAATTTTGCGGCTGAGTCCGCATTGTCGGCCCGAAATATTTCGACCGGCAATTAGAACTAACGAATTTCGGAGAAAGCCTGATGGGTAAAATCATTGGTATTGACTTGGGTACAACTAACTCTTGTGTAGCAGTACTTGATGGTGAAAAACCACGTGTCATTGAAAATGCTGAAGGTGAGCGCACAACGGCATCGGTTATCGCTTACACTCAAGACGGTGAAACTTTAGTAGGTCAGCCGGCGAAGCGTCAGGCGGTCACCAACCCAGAGAACACACTGTTTGCGATCAAGCGTCTGATCGGTCGTCGTTTTGAAGACGAAGAAGTTCAGCGCGACATCGAAATCATGCCTTTCAAAATCGTGAAGGCAGATAACGGCGATGCATGGGTTGAAGCGAAAGGCCAGAAAATGGCTGCGCCTCAGGTCTCTGCTGAAGTTCTGAAGAAAATGAAGAAAACGGCTGAAGACTTCCTGGGTGAGGAAGTTACCGGCGCCGTGATTACTGTTCCAGCATACTTCAACGATGCACAGCGTCAGGCGACCAAAGACGCCGGCCGTATCGCGGGCCTGGAAGTAAAACGTATTATCAACGAACCAACAGCGGCTGCCCTGGCTTACGGCCTGGACAAAGAAGGCGGTGACCGCACCATCGCAGTATACGACCTGGGTGGTGGTACGTTCGATATCTCTATCATCGAGATCGATGAAGTTGAAGGCGAGAAGACCTTTGAAGTTCTGGCAACCAATGGTGACACGCATCTGGGTGGTGAAGACTTTGATAACCGTCTGATCAACTACTTGGTTGACGAGTTCAAGAAAGATCAAGGGATCAACCTGAAGAACGATCCGCTGGCGATGCAGCGTGTGAAAGAAGCAGCTGAAAAAGCGAAAATCGAGCTGTCTTCTGCTCAGCAGACTGACGTGAACCTGCCGTACGTAACTGCAGATGCCACCGGTCCGAAGCACATGAACGTGAAAGTAACACGTGCCAAGCTGGAATCTCTGGTTGAAGATCTGGTTCAGCGCTCTCTGGAGCCACTGAAAGTTGCACTGGCTGATGCTGACCTGTCTGTGGGCGACATCACTGACGTGATCCTGGTGGGTGGTCAAACCCGTATGCCTATGGTTCAGGCCAAAGTTGCTGAGTTCTTCGGTAAAGAAGCCCGTAAAGACGTGAACCCAGACGAAGCGGTTGCTGTCGGTGCTGCGGTTCAGGGCGGTGTTCTGGCCGGTGAAGTGAAAGACGTTCTGCTGCTGGACGTGACGCCGCTGTCTCTGGGTATCGAAACCATGGGCGGTGTGATGACCAAGCTGATCGAGAAAAACACCACGATCCCAACTAAGGCGAACCAGGTGTTCTCAACAGCTGAAGACAACCAGAGCGCAGTAACGATTCACGTTCTGCAAGGTGAGCGTAAGCAAGCGAACTTCAACAAGTCTCTGGGTCAGTTCAACCTGGAAGGCATCCAGGCAGCGCCACGCGGCATGCCACAGATCGAAGTAACTTTCGACCTGGATGCGGATGGTATCCTGCACGTGTCTGCGAAAGACAAGTCAACTGGCAAAGAGCAGAAGATCACGATCCAGGCATCTGGCGGTCTGAGCGACGACGAAATCGAGAAAATGGTTCAGGAAGCGGAAGCCAACAAAGAAGCGGACAAGAAGTTCGAAGATCTCGTGGCTGCCCGTAACCAAGCGGACCAACTGACTCACGGTACGCGTAAGCAAATCGAAGAAGCCGGTGACGCATTGCCAGCAGACGAGAAAGAGAAGATTGAAGCCGCGATCAACGAGCTTGAAGAAGCCCGTAAAGGCGAAGACAAAGAAGCGATTGATGCCAAAGTTCAGGCACTGATTGCTGCTTCTCAGAAGCTGATGGAAATTGCTCAGCAGCAAGCACAGGCGCAAGCCGCTGAAGCGGGCGAAGGCCAGCAGCAAGCGAAGCAAGATGACGACGTTGTCGACGCTGAATTCGAAGAAGTTAAAGACGATAAAAAATAAGATAGTTGATTCATAATCTTATTTGAGGCGCGGGCGTTGGAGGAAGACTCTTGCGCCCGTAGCTGTATGAAGGCAGGTGACAGATCAGTATGTCAAAACGTGACTTTTATGAAGTTCTTGGCGTTGGCCGTGACGCATCAGAACGTGATATTAAGAAGGCTTATAAGCGCCTTGCAATGAAGTTTCACCCGGACCGTAACCAGGGTGATGCGGAATCTGCGGAAAAATTCAAGGAAGTGAAAACGGCCTATGAAATCCTGACCGATCCGCAGAAGAAAGCGGCCTACGATCAGTACGGCCATGCAGCCTTTGAACAAGGTGGTATGGGCGGTGGCGGCGGCTTCGGCGGCGGTGCGGACTTCAGTGATATTTTCGGGGATGTCTTTGGCGATATCTTCGGCGGTGGCGGCGGTCGTCGTGGCGGACAGCAGCGCGCTCAGCGTGGTGCCGACTTGCGCTACAACATGGAGCTGACGCTGGAAGAAGCGGTGCGCGGTTGCTCGAAAGAGATCCGTGTCCCGACGCTGGTTCACTGTGATACCTGTGACGGCTCAGGCGCGAAGAAAGGCACGTCTGCGACCACATGTGGAACCTGTCACGGTGCCGGCCAAGTTCAAATGCGTCAGGGTTTCTTCGCGGTGCAGCAAACCTGTCCGCACTGTCATGGTCGCGGGAAGATCATCAAAGAGCCTTGTGGCACTTGTCATGGCCAGGGCCGCAAAGAAGAGACCAAGACGTTGTCGGTCAAGATCCCTGCAGGCGTGGATACCGGCGATCGGATCCGTCTGTCGGGTGAAGGCGAAGCCGGAGAATTCGGTGCACCGGCGGGCGATCTGTATGTCCAGGTTCATGTCGCTCAGCACCATATCTTTGAGCGCGACGGCAACAACCTGTACTGCGAAGTACCGGTGAGCTTCACCATGGCTGCCCTGGGCGGCGAGGTGGAAGTTCCGACCCTGGATGGCCGCGTGAGCCTGAAAGTGCCGTCGGAAACGCAAACCGGCCGTATGTTCCGGATGCGCGGCAAAGGGGTGAAATCGGTTCGCGGCGGCGCTGTGGGTGATTTGATCTGTAAGCTGGTGGTGGAAACCCCGGTGAACCTGAGCGCGCGCCAGAAGGAGCTGCTGCAGGAGCTGGAAGAAACCCTGGGTGGTACTGCAGCCAAGAAGCACAAGCCAAAGTCTGAAGGCTTCTTCGACGGTGTGAAGAAATTCTTCGATGACCTGACCGGTTAATTCGTGTCAGCCCATCGTTTAGATGATAAAAGCCAGCGAGAGCTGGCTTTTTTGTTGTTTGATTTTCACGGTTAGCGGTTAACGGTAGGCGTATGCCGGACTGCCGCTTCACTTACCAACAGCCACTTACCGCGCTTCCCCCCAGTTTAGCGCTGCCGAGTCCGGCCGCATTGAGCGACAGTATCCCACAGCGATCCCCACTGGTTTTGGGCGTAGCGGTCAAGACATAAGTATCTGCACCGTTGCCGCGCGTTGCGCTGAAATTGTAGCGGTTGGTATTTAGGCTGCAGCCCGGGCAACTGCTGTTATTGACGCTCGCTGGGTAGCTGCCGTTGGTGTTGTATTGCTCTTCCATCCAGAGCTGTAACTTGACCAATCCGGTTTTGGCATCTTCACGGTAACTGCGTTGCAGGTGCTCCGTATATGATGGATAGGCGATTGCAGCCAGAATCCCGATGACCGCCAGGACCACCAGTAATTCGATGAATGTCACACCCGCTTGTAAACAGCGGTATTGCTTGATTTGAAAAAATCGACTCATCCCGATAACCCATTGTTATGCCATATAGAGATTGTTACGAAGTGGTAATGTTTATGCAATCTGATTTATATTCGGGCGGGAGGTTGCATGAAAAAATGGAGCGCACTTCATGGCTTTACTGTACTTGAGTTGCTGATCACGCTGTCCGTAATGCTGATGCTGCTTGGGGTGGCAGTCCCGTCTTTTAGCCAACTTTTGTCGAATAGTCAGTCAGACCGGCTGGCGGCCAAATTGGTGATGACTCTCGAGCAGGCCAAGACAGAAGCCATTCGTGTCAATGAAAAGGTGTATGTGCACAACTTAGGGATGAGTCAACCCGCCCGGCAGAGTTGGTGTATCGTGGTCACGTTGGTGTCTGTGGCTCCGGCGTCTTGCCAGGACAGCCAGTCACTTTTGACGGTATCCGGAGAGTCGTATTCTGCCCTTCAGCTTCAGAATGCTGAGAAAAAGCGTTGGTTTGATCCGGCGAGGGGGATGGCCAGTGACGCCATGACTTACGTGATCACCGCCACGGATATGGGCGCCAACCAGGCGATTAAAGTGATGTTAAGTAAGAAATCTCGCGTGCGCCGTTGTGGAACAGGAGGCGTTGAAGGGTATGACGCCTGTTAAACGATCCCGAGGGATGACGCTGATTGAGCTGGTTGTCGCGATGGCGCTGGGCGTACCGGTGTTGTTGATGCTGACGACTGCATTTGCGTCGGGTTCCAAGTCCGTCTCTCGCATCAATGAAGAACTTTATGTGCATACGGAGTTTCATGAATTGAGTCAGTTAGTCACCGGGGACTTACGCCGCGCTGGGTATAGTCTGGCAGGGCAGCGAGCCGGGGATGTGAAATGGCCGGGTGTGGCGGAGCAGGTGCATGTTCCGACAAAGGACTGCATTGCTTATGCCTATGAGTTTGAAGACTCAGGACCACAGAGACGATACACCACAATCTACAGAGATACGGAATCGCCAGAAATCATTAACTATTACACCAAACAGCTCAGCGTCGGTGCCCCTTTGCCGGCAGGTGCAGCGCCGTGTCAGGGCGGAGAGTCAATCATTGATAGCCACTTGATGGCAGTGACAGACTTGCAATTTAATGTTTCAGGCTCTGCAGTTGAAGTAACACTGGGAATTAAATCACGGGATGGAACCTATCAAAATTCTGCGATGTTCGATGTCACGGTCGTGAACTAAAGGGATGTGATGATGAAGGTGAATCAAGCTTCGGGTTTTGTCACGTTGACGGTGACGTTGATGCTCACTCTGGCGGGCAGTTACCTCTTCTTTCAATCAGTTGATAGCGCGCAATATACTGTGATGCGATATCAGAACACTTTGTCGGCGAAGAAAAATCACTGGGCGGCGGAAGGGGGGCTGGCCTGCGCTTATGGCGTCAACAAGACGACGGCAGGGACACCGATGAGCCGGGATTATTCGCTTTGTAACGGTTTGGTCTTTGATGGCAGTGCTGATGCCAGCCGTCTGCAAGTGGCCGTGACGCCTATTGAAATTACCCCGGACGCGCTCTATACCCTCAGTAGTGAAGCCAAGGAAGTTCATGGCCGGGGCAAACGTGTGGTGATGCGGGATATCCAGCTGACGGGAGGCGCCCCGATGCCTGGGATTTTTAAGACGTCATCCAAGTTGCGGCTGACTGGGAGTTTTGATTTTTTACCTAATAAAAACACCAATAAAGTTGGTGAGCATGAGTGTGTTTCTTTGATTGTTAAAAACAAATCAGATTTTATTCATACGGATAGTGTTATTGGTTCTAAATTAATCGTCAGGGATCGTGATGGGTATCGGCAAAGTCAACTCCCTTCAGGAGTTAAACTCAGCGAAGTAAATAATTCCGCAGTTGATTCACGGTTAAGTTTTGAGTGTAAAAATGGCTACCAGACTTTTCAGCAGGTCGGTGCGGAAAATATTGCGTTCGCGAAGGATGTAATCGAAGACCCAGATATGGATATGTTTCGAGATTTTTTCGGTCAACCACGAGAGAATTGGCAGACTGTACGCGATGGTAAATTTCCGGCGCAAGGTATTATTAACAAAGATCAACCTGAGCAGATGGTTACTGATTGTGCGCAGCAAATCATTGATCGTTATGCGGCCGGAGTATCAAAAATTTGGGTCGACGGCAGTTGTTATTTATCGAGAGAAAATATAGATACAAGCCATTCCGCCCCGTTCAATTTTGGTGATCCATCATCAAACCCCACGGAGCAAAAGCCCGTAATGGTTATCGTTCGGGATGGCATCGTTTTTTCACCAGCAGACTTTACATTTTCGGGGTTGTTTTACCAATTTAATACCGGTGACAGAAGCAATGAGCATTTATCTCAAGATATGGTCCAAGCGTGTATTGACAGTAACTCGTGTGGGAAAGGGGATTTGAGCCAACAGGAGCCTTATAAAGAATGGGGATTTTTTGTAAAGGGCTCGATGAATGTTTATGGTGGATTAGCGGTTGATATGGAAGGTCTGGGTTTTAACGTTCAAGGGGCGATGATTGCAACATACGATAGCTCTAAATGGGAGGGGTTGTTGCCGACCCCGTCAGGAGGCGTTGTTAATTGGAAACAAGGAACCTGGCGTGACTTTTAATCTGAAGTTTCTAAATCGGCGGGCAGCCGGATTCAGCCTGCTGGAGGTTCTGATCTCTCTCCTTGTGATTTCAATTGGGATCCTGGGGATGATGAAAATGCAGGCCTACTTTGAGCACAAAAGTGAAGTCGCAGCCAAAGGCTTGGTTGCGCTGCAGATCGCAGAAAGTCAGCAGGAGTCGGTGAAAGGGGCTCCTTTCGACGCCATTGCCGGTGACTCCGGCACGATTCCTCATTCTGGGACTACATACAATTGGCAGCAGGTAGTCAGCCCCAAGACGATCGGCAGCGCCGGGGATGCCAAGCAGGTCGAAGTGAAGGTCAGCTGGAAAGATCGCTGGGATCAGGACCAGAATATTTCACTGGTTACCTTGCATACCAAATATTGATCTGTTCTGCTGAAGCTCTGGAATTGATGACGGATATTGCTGATGTTAAGCGATTTTATCTCGACACCGGATGTGGTGGTGTTGCCCGGTTTTGATGGTCACTGCGTCCAATGTACCTTTGATGCCGCTTTGTATGAGGATCTGTATTTTTCCCGTCTGGGCATTGTCATGCCGGAAGCGTTGCATAGCGCGGTCTATAAACGTAAGGCGGAGTTCCTTGCCGGTCGATATGTGGCAAAACATGGTCTCTCTCAGTTGCCGATCTCACAACATGAAGTTGCCATTGGTCAGCACCGTGCTCCGGTGTGGCCGGCTGGCGTGATCGGGTCAATTAGTCACCACCGAGGCAAGGCGATTTGCGCCATTCGGCTGGGCGATGGCACTCAAGAAGGGGTCGGGATAGATATCGAGCAGCGGATTCAAGATGAGCAGGTTGAGAGCATCCGGCCGGGGATTGTGAATGTTGCGGAGTGGCAGCGGCTTACAGCGCTCCCTTGGGATCCCGCAATGAGATTGACCTTAGTCTTTTCTGCCAAAGAAAGCTTGTTCAAGGCGCTGTATGGATGGGTGGGGCGTTATTTTGACTTTATGGATGCTGAAGTGGTTGCACTCGACTCCGGTTGCTTAACGTTTCAGTTGCTCAATGATCTCACGCCAAGGCTGCGGGCCGGAAGCCAGTTCCGGGTCAGTTATCAGATCACGGCATCCGAAGTCTTAACCTTTCTTCATGCCAGACATTCGCAACCGTAGGGAATGCAACATGAAACCCATATTTGATAATGGTTCTCATTATTGATATTCCAAGAGGGAGTGGCTACAATCCGGGTTCGTTGAATGAACCGGTCGTGGAAAATGGAAGATTACACCCGCGCCAAGCGCGCTGTGCTGTGTTTAGCTTTGTTGATCAGTATGGTGTCGATTGGCACCTTGATGATGGTGATGCCGCTGGGTGTCGACTTCGTTGCTGATTTGGGCATGAAAACCGAAAGTATCGGCTATATCAGCGGCGGGGCTATGTTTGCTTCGGCCCTGGTCGGCTTCTTCCTGGCACCTTATCTTGATCGGTATGATCGGAAAACGGCCATCATTATTTTTCTGCTGCTCCGCTCTGCGTTTATCTTTGTCTGCGGGCTGGCCACCACGCAAAATGAACTCCTGCTGTGGTTTATCCTGACCGGGTGTTTTTCCGGCCCGATGGTTGGCCTGACGATGGCGGCGGTGATTGATGTCACCACGATTCAGGAACGCGGCAAAGCCATGGCGTTTGTTGCCAGCGGTTTTTCGCTGGCTGCGATTTTGATTGTGCCGCTGTCGTTGCAGATTTCGCAATGGCTCTCCTGGCAACTGACCTTTTTCTTCTTTTCTCTGCTGGGCTTCGCGCTGGCGCTGGCCTGTTGGCTGCTGATGCCGACGATGCGGGCGCACATCAAGGCGGCAGATGCCCCGAAAGCGACTTCGCTGATCACCATGCTCCGCTCGGCGCCATTTGTGTTGGCGATGCTGCTGGTGGCGGTCAGTCTGTTCGGCCATTTTCTGCTGGTGCCGAATCTGGCGGCCTATTTTCAGTTCAACCTGTCATTCCCGCGTGAGCAAATCGGTGTACTTTATTTCATTGGCGGCGTGGCCAGTATTGTCGCAATGCAACTGTGTGGCCGGTTGCTGGATCGCGGCTGGGTGACGCAGACCATTTGCGTGGCCAGCCTGCTGGTGGCGGTGGTGGTTTATTTTGGCTTTGTGTCGCCGGGTTACTGGCCGGTTTACCTGATCTTTATGGTGTTTATGGCGGCCAGTTCAGCGCGAACGTCGTCGGTGTCAGCAATCACCTCGCGGGTGCCGAGGCCGGAGCATCGGGCGGCGTTTATGTCCTATCAGGGGACGATGACCAATGTCGCAGCCGGTGTGGCCAGTGTGGTCGCTTCGGTGTATCTCACCACCGGGGAGGCATCTCAACTGCAGGGGATCCCCGAGATGGGCATGGTCACTATTTTGTGTACGCTGGCGATCCCGGTGTGTATGTTGTTGCTGCTGCGTAGCCTGAACAAACAGCAGGCGTCACAGGCTTCCGTCTCTGCGTAGGATCGGTAACCGGCGCTTTCGTCTGACGTGAAAAAACCCGCAGCGATGCGGGTTTTTCGTTTGGGGAGAAACGAGTGTTGCTTCGCTCGCTGGGAGCTCAGGACTCGTCATCCATCACGGCATGACGTTGCTGATGGTAGGCTTCTTCGTCTTTCCCGTAACGCCAGTACGGTACGGCGTAAACGAGCTTGCGATCCACGTCCAGATGACGGCGGACATGCTTGCGCAGGCCAACGACGATTTGCTCTTCGCCGGCAAACCAGAAATAGCTGTTGTCGGATGTCGGTGACTGGGCAATGACACTGTCAATGAGCGTCTGGTGGTTATCCGAGCCGCCGACAAACCAGCGAACCTCAACCCCTGCCGGGTGCGGCAGATCCTGGATATCCTGCGCGTCGCCGACCTGGATCGCGACATAGCCCTGGCTGTCTGCCGGCATTTCTTCCAGCATGGCGCTCAGCGCCGGAACTGCGGTTAAATCACCGGCCATGTAGTAATGAGCGGCGGGTTTGAGCATCGGGTGCGGGCCGCCCGGCAAGGAAATCGCGACTTTATCGCCGGGCTTGGCGTGCTGGGCAAACCGGGAAGCTGGACCGAGGTCACCGTGCATAGCGACATCAATATCAATCTCGTGCTGTTCGCGACGCAGGTCACGGATGCTGAATGTTCGGAGAATCGGCTTTTGTGTCGGGTCGGGCCATTTCGGTCCTTTGTCCGTCATCTCCGGCATCACCGGCTCCTGCTGGCCCGGTTGCGGCAACATCAGCTTGATGTGGGCACCCTGGCTGCACGTCGGGTAGTGAGCCAGTGCCGGGCTGGTACAGCAAATTCGGCGATAGTTCGGGGTAATATCCTGAATATGTTTGACCGTGAGCAACACGGGGCCACTGGCAGTCGGTTTGTCGTTAGCTGACATGTCGGTCATTCCTTTAAACTATAATGATATCTATTCTCATGTGGATTATACAGAAAGCATGGCGTCTGAACAGTGTTAAATCTTGATCCTGTTTCCAGTCATTGATACCAGTAAAATCAAATAGTTCCGAATGAACTGTGCCCAGAGAACTGTGGCGGTCGGCTCTGGCTCGCACCCGGCGTCGCTTCGCGGTAAGATGTTGCCCGGTTAACAGGCAGGGCATGAAAGGACAGGTGATGACATCAGCCACCAATGACACCACGCACGTAGACAGTGATCTGCTGACTGAAATTGCGATCGCGTATTATCAGGACGGCGCCACCCAGGAAGAGATTTCCAAAAAGTTCGGCATGTCCCGGGCCAAAGTCGGCCGTTTGCTGCGCCGCGCCCGTGATGAAGGGGTGGTGGAGATCACCGTGAAATATCACCCGGTGTTCAGTGAAAAACTGGAGCAGCAGTTGATTGAGCGCTTCGGCTTGAAACGAGCGCTGATCGCGCTGGATCAGCCCGATGATGAAAGCCAGCGCCAGCAGGTCGCCAGCCTGGTGTCGAGCTATCTCGCTTCGATACTCAATGATGACATGGTGGTCACCGTCGGGCAGGGCCGGAACATCGCCTCGATTGCCAACCATATCGGGGTGGTCCCGCACCGCAAGTGTCGCTTTGTCTGTGGTATCGGCGGCACGCACCGCTCCGGCAATGCCATTAATGCCGACCATATTTGCCGCCAACTGGCAAAAAAATATGACGGGATCAGTGAAACCCTCTATGCGCCGGCTTATGTCGAAGACATCAAAGTCAAAGAGTCCATCATGCTGAACGGTACGGTGAAAGAGACGCTGGATCGGGCCCGGCGCGCTGATGTAGCGCTGGTCGGGGTGGGCGATATGAACGAAAACAGCCACATGGTGAAAATGGGCTGGTTTACCCCGCAGGAAATTGTCGAGGCGCGGATCCGCCGCGGCGTGGTCGGTGATATTGCCGGATATGATTTTTTCGACAGTCAGGGCAAGCGGGCCGATACCATGATGAGTGATCGGGTGATTGGCCTGAGTATGGAAGAATTGCGCCACATCCCGACCGTAGTGGTCACGGCGGCGGAAAACAGCAAAGCGCTGGCGTTGCTGGGGGCATTGCGCTCCGGGGTGGTGGATGTGCTGGCCACCAGTGTCAGCAACGCCCTGACCATTCTCAATCTGGATCAGCAGATGAAGTAAGCCGCTTCGCCTTTTTTGCGACGAGATGGCCTTGAGATGACTTCGAGGTGACTTCGAGAGCGCCTGATGAAAAGAACTGCCCGTTGTTTTTGCGTGACGACTGAGTCCCAAAAACCGCGGGCAGTTTTGTTTGGATGCTCGAGCCATCGGCTGAACTTGCTATGCTTCTAGAATGCTGCAGTAGCAGTAGCAGTAGCTGAGGCTGAGTTAGTCAACATTTGGGGGCGGAGGGGTCGTGAAGCGGTGGTTGATAGCAGTGGGTTGGATGTGTGTCTGGGGCGTATCGTCATGTGTAGCCGCCAGTCCGTGGGAGAAAATGACTCAGCCGAGTCCGGGCCAGTCGGAGTCGATCGGGACATACAACAATGGCTGTCTGGCCGGGGCGGCCAGCTTGCCGTTGGAGGGGGAGGGCTATCAGGTAATGCGTTCCTACCGGGGACGTTATTACGGCCACCGGGAGATGATCCGTTTTCTGCACGATCTTTCCCATCAGGTGCGGCAATTACAGCTGGGTCAATTGTTGGTCGGGGACATTGCCATGCCGCGTGGCGGGCGTTTTACGTCCGGCCATACCAGCCATCAGACCGGGCTTGATGCCGATATCTGGCTCAAGATGGCCGACCGGCCCTTGAGCGACGCTGAGCTGGTGGATGTGCAGCCGTTGCCCATGGTTCATCTCAAAGACTATCGGATCAACCAGGAAAACTGGGGGGAGCAGCAGGCGTTGCTGGTGCAACTGGCAGCCGCGGATGTGCGGGTGGCGCGGATTTTTGTCCACCCGGTGATTAAAGAGCAGCTCTGCCAGCGGCAGTGGACGAGCCGGGTCTGGCTGCGCAAGGTGCGGCCCTGGTGGGGGCACTATTATCACTTCCATGTCCGGTTAAACTGTCCGGCAGGCGATACGAGTTGCACCCCGCAGCAGGCGCCGCCGCCGGGCGATGGCTGCGGTGCTGAGCTGGCGTCCTGGAAGCCGCTGATGACCGAAAAGCAACCGAAGAAAAAAACGGCCCGCAAGAAAGCCAAACCAGTGCCGCCGGAACAATGTCTGGCCTTGCTGAAATAACCGTTCTGTCTGCGGTGCCGGAAAAACAAAAAAAGCGCCCGCAGGCGCTTTTTTGGATTGGTGAACCGGCTCAAGCCAGTCCTTGCAGCGTGACGAACTTTTCCAGCAGCTCGTCGTCGCTTTCGACATGCTCGGGGTCGAGGATGATGCAGTTGGTGATCGGGCACACCGACTGACAGGTCGGCTTCTCATAGTGCCCTTTACACTCGGTGCATCGGTCCGGATCGATCTCATAGATCTCCGGCCCCATGGTGATCGCCTCGTTCGGACACTCGGGATCACACATGTCGCAGTTAATGCACTTTTCTGTAATAAGCAGTGCCATGGCGATTACTTACCGTCTTTTGGTCCATGCGGGTTACGGGTGTTCTCACCTGAGTTTAGATTACGCATCAGCAGGCCGTAGGCCAGATCCATATCGGCCGGAACCGGGATGAATACAAAGTGGCCGTTACCTTTGGCATCGGTGATCGCTTCTTCTTTACGGTTTTCCATCGCTTCCAGCGTGAAGATCACGTTGCCGTTCGGCGTCATCAGCTCCATGCTGTCGCCAACCATGAATTTGTTCTTCACTTCGACTTCTGCCAGATCGCCGCGACGCTTGCCGGTGAACTCACCCACAAACTGCTGGGAGTCAGAAATCGAGTAACCGTACTCGTAGTTCTGGTACGCATCGTGGGTGTGGCGACGCAGGAAGCCTTCAGTGTAACCCCTGTGCGCCAGGCTCTCCAGCGTGCCCATCAGGCTCTCATCAAACGGCTTGCCAGCAACGGCATCGTCGATCGCTTTACGGTAAACCTGCGCGGTACGGGCACAGTAGTAGAACGATTTGGTCCTGCCTTCGATTTTCAGCGAGTGCACGCCCATTTGGGTCAGACGCTCCACGTGCTGGATGGCACGCAGATCTTTGGAGTTCATGATGTAAGTGCCGTGCTCGTCTTCAAACGCCGCCATTTTTTCATCCGGACGGTGTGCTTCGCTCAGCAGCATCACTTCGTCAGTTGGCTTGCCTTTGCCGATCGCCACTTCCGGACGCTCAGGCTCTTGCATCTGCACTGCAGACGCTTCCTGAACTTCCACGATCTGGCCGGAATCATCTTCAGTGGCTTTTTCAGCTTTGTATTCCCAGCGGCAGGCGTTGGTGCAGGTGCCCTGGTTCGGGTCACGCTTGTTCATGTAGCCAGACAGCAGACAGCGGCCAGAGTAAGCCATGCACAGCGCACCGTGAACGAATACTTCCAGCTCGGTTTCCGGGCAGTGCTCGCGGATCTCTTCGATCTCTTCCAGCGACAGCTCACGCGAGACAATCACACGCTCAACGCCTTGTGAGGCCCAGAATTTCACCGTGGCCCAGTTCACAGCGTTCGCCTGAACCGACAGGTGGATCGGCATTTCAGGGAAGTTTTCGCGCACCATCATGATCAGACCCGGATCAGACATGATCAGGGCGTCCGGGCCCATCTCGACGATGGGTTTCAAATCGCGGATGAAGGTTTTCAGTTTCGAGTTATGCGGCTGAATGTTACAAACCACGTACAGTTTTTTGCCCTGTGCGTGTGCTTCGTCGATCCCGATTTTCAGGTTGTCGTGGTTGAACTCGTTGTTACGAACACGAAGGCTGTAACGTGGTTGGCCGGCGTACACGGCATCTGCACCGTAGGCAAATGCGTAACGCATGTTTTTCAGGCTGCCCGCAGGCGATAACAATTCAGGTTTAAACATAGCTCTTATAATCCAGTGTCTGATTGCAAATCAGGCCGCATCTCCTGGGATGCGGAGTTGAGGCGGGATTTTACTGTGATCCCACCCACAAAGGCAATGGATACAGGGATAAAGTGGCGGTCTCGGGCTACCGGGACTGGCAAGTGGTCGGGACGGCTTGACGGTGGACGGTGTAAAAGCAGAGGCGGGGAGAAGCGCTGCTGCGGGTTTGAAGCAGAGCGGCGACACCATGCGTGCGCCGCTCATGAATTTTAGGGCTCAGGTTTCAGCGTTAAGCTTTGGCTTCCAGACCGCCCAGTTCGTCGAACAGGTTCGGCAGGAAGGCCGAGAATTCACCGGCCATCAGTGACAGATCGGCGTCAATACGCTGCGCGATATCGTCACGGTCGATGTCTTCATTCTGATCCTTGAGCTCATCGGCAAACTTCAGGCGCTTGAGCGACAGATCGTCACCGAGGATGAAATCAATCCGGTCCTGCCAGTTGATCGCCAGTTTGGTGACCATCTTATCGGCTTCGATATGGGCCAGGATTTCGTCGCAGCTCAGATCCTGCTGTTTACAGCGGATCACGCCGCCTTCTTCCAGAAGGGCTTTCAGCTCGGCCTCTTCACCAATGGTGAAGCCGTTCGGCGAGGTGCCGGAGCGCACCCACTCGGTCATGGTCAGCTCGGCCGGTTTCTCAGCGGTGACCGGCACCACCGGCAGGCTGCCGATTGATTTGCGCAGCAGCGCCAGCAGATCTTCGGCTTTCTTGAAGCTGCCGGCATCGACCAGGATAAAGCCTTGTTTTGGCATGATCAGCGCATAGGTTTGCTGGCGACGGCTGAATGCACGCGGCAGCAGATCCATCACGATCTCATCTTTCAGGGTATCTTTTTCGCTTTTCTTCAGCTTGCGTCCCTGCTCGACTTCCATCGCTTCGACTTTCTCGCTCAGCGATTCTTTAATCACGGAAGACGGCAGCATTTTTTCTTCTTTGCGAGCGCAGATCAGAATGCTGTCACCAACGACATGGGTGAATAGATCACCGTGCTTCCCCAGCGCATGGACCCAGCCGAATTTCTGCATATCCTGGCTGCCGCACGGGGTAAAGCGAAATTCTTCCAGCTGCTTTTCCAGCTGATCCGGGTTGAGTTCGATCTCACGGCTAAAGCGATAGGTCAGTACGTTTTTAAACCACATCATGGAGGTTACACATCCTAGGTTGAGCATTGGGCTGTCAATCTTATTGCATCAGGTGCGATTTGTCGCAGACTTTCTGACATCAAACCGGTGGGTTTCGGGGTTGGGAAAACTGTGGAGTCAGGTACAATCGGAGGCAGTTTTTCTGATGAGCAACCCGTTTCCGACGATGAAAATTCTCCATACTTCCGACTGGCACCTCGGCCATCAGCTGCATGGCTATCAACGCGATTACGAGCACCAGGCATTTCTTGACTGGCTGGCTGACACCCTGGAGCAACACCAGGTGGATGCCCTGCTGGTGGCCGGTGATATTTTTGATACCGCGAACCCGCCGGCCAGTGCCTGGCGGATGCTGTACCGCTTTATGGCCCGGCTGGCGAAATCGATGCCGACGCTGGATGTGGTGATGATCGGCGGTAACCATGACTCGCCGAGTAAGCTCGATGCGCCGCACGAACTGCTCAAAGCGTTTGACCTGCACATGGTGGGCGGGATCCACCGCGACGCGGACGGCAACCTGGATCACCAGCGCATGCTGGTGCCGCTGACGGACAAGGACGGCGAGCAGGCGGCCTGGGTGCTGGCGGTGCCATTTCTGCGCAGTGCTGATTTGCGCACAGACAATTTAGATGCGGAAGACGATCGCCTGATCAAAGGGGTGGAAATCCTGTACCGGGAGATGACCGACGCGGCGCGGGCGCAACAAGCGGATCATCAGGCGCTGATTGGTATGGGGCACACCTACATGGCCTCCGGCAAGCTGTCTGAAATGTCCGAGCGTCGGGTGCTCGGCGGTAATCAGCATGCGCTACCGGCGTCGATTTTTGCCGACGACATCAGCTATGTCGCCCTGGGGCACCTCCACCTGGCCCAGCGGGTCGCCAAGCAAGAGCATATTCGTTACAGCGGCTCGCCATTGCCGTTGTCGATGTCCGAGCGCGGCTATAACCATCAGGTGGTGCTGGTGGAACTCGACGGCGCGCAGGTCAGTGAGATCACCCCGATTGCCGTGCCACGGGTGGTCGACATGCTCAAAGTCCCGGCTTCTCCGGCACCGCTTGAACAGGTGCTTGATGAGCTGTCGGCCTTGCAGGTTAACGAGGCCCCACGCGAGCAGCAGCCGTTTCTCGAAGTGCATGTGCTGCTGGATAAACCGCAGGCGCTGCTGCGCGAGAAAGTGCTGACGGCGCTGGAAGGCAAAGCGGTCCGGTTGGCTAAAATTACCCCGCATTATCGCCAGCAGGCGCAGCAGGAGACGCTGGCCCACCAACGGCTGTCCGATGTCTCGCCGCAGCAGGTATTTGCCCTGAGCTGGAATCAAAAATATGACGGCGAGCCGGATCAGGCCATGGCGTCGGCATTCGAGCACCTGCTGATCCAGCTGGAAGAGCAGGACACCTGAGGTGCAGCGGCCAGAATACAGCCGCAACCACTAAACGCTGCATCCGAAAGTTTAAATGAAAACAACGAACAAGCGGTAAATCAAACGCTGTCACCAACAGTCGTGGATGAGTATCACCATGAAAATTTTAGCGCTACGTGGCGAGAACCTCGCCAGTTTACAACATAAATTCGAGATTGATTTTGCCAACGGCCGGCTCGGCGATGCCGGTCTGTTTGCCATCACCGGCAAAACCGGAGCCGGGAAATCGACCCTGCTCGATGCCATTTGCCTGGCCTTGTATGACCGTATTCCCCGCCTGCAATCGAATAAAAAAAATGATGCCGAAATCGGTCGCGATGACGATGCCGGGCGGATCAAAGCCAATGATGTGCGCAGCATTCTCTCGCGCGGTAAAGCGGAAGGGTTTGCGGAAGTTGATTTTGTCGCCAATGACGCCACCCACTGGCGGGCGCATTGGACGGTGCGACGGGCCCGTGGCCGGGCGGATGGCCGGATCCAGGCCTCAGAGCAATGGCTGGAAAATATCGAAACCGGGCAACGCTTCGCCGGCAAAAAACAGGAGTTGCAGGCCGAGATTGAGCGCCTGATCGGCCTGTCGTTTGATCAGTTCCGCCGTGCGGTGATGTTGCCGCAAGGGGAGTTTGCTGCGTTTCTGAAAGCCGGCGCCGATGAGCGGGCGGCATTACTGGAGCGCATGACCGGCGGCGAAATTTATGGCCGCTTGTCGGTGGCCGCTTATGAGCGGGCGCGGGAAGAAAAACAACAACTTGGCCAGTTGCAGGCCAAGCTGGGCGATATTGCCTTGCTGAGTGATGAAGAAAAGCTGCAGCTCGGTGCGCAGGTCGACGCCCTGAAACTGGCGATCAGCCAACTGGATGAGCAGATCAACGCGTTGGCGGGTCACCGTCAGGTGCTGCGCAATGACGCGGTGCTGGCGAGCCGGGTTGAAGAAACCCGGGAAGCGCTGGCAGCGGCGCAGCAATCACAAACTGAGGCCGCGCCACGGTATGAGCAGCTGAGCCGGGTTGAACAGGCCCAGCCGGCGGCGGCTGATTTTTCCCAGTTGCAGCATACCCAGCTCCAGCTTTCGCGGCTGGAAAAAGCGCTGGTGCAGGCCGAACAGACCAAACAGCACAACCAACAGGTACTTGTTGACAGTGATGGGGCGGTGCAGGCGGCAAAACAAAAATTGAAAGATGCGCAGCAGGCGTGGCAGGCACTGGAGCCGAAGCTGAAACAGGCTTCGGCGATGGATTTACAGCATCGCGGCCTGCAGCAACAGCTGGACGAAATTGAGCAGCATGCCTGGCAACAGACGCAGACGCTGGCGGAACACCAGCAGCGCCAGCAGCAATATCAACAGCAGCAACGGGATCTGCATCAGCGTCAGCAGCAACTGGTGCGGATACTGGAGCGTGATCAGGCGCTGGCCGGGGTTGCCGAGCAATACCAGCCGGTGCTGGATAACCTGGATCAATACCTCAGTGCCCACCGCACCCTGGTAAGGCTGAGCCAGGAAAAGCAGCAGATCCAGCAGGAGCAGCAGCGTTATCAGCAGGACTCGGCGGTGCTGAACCAGCAGATGCAGGCATTGTCGCAACAACAAGCGGAACTCGATGCCCAGTTGGCCGGGCAGGATGCTGCTGCGCTGGAGCAGGCCCAATACGAAGCCCAGCAGCGGTTCAGTGAGTTGCAGCAACAGCGTGACACCTTGCATCAGGCGATGTCCGGCCTCAAAGAGTGGGGTGCGGTGTTGCAGCAAAAAAACAAGCTGGTGGCTGAGCTGCGGGAGTGGCAGGACTATCAGCGCCAGGCCGAGCAACGGCTGGCGGTTCTGGAGCCTGAATTGGCGACGCTGGCGACGCAATACCGGGAAGCCGAGCATGCCTACCAGCAAAGCATGGCGGTGGTGAACCTGAGCGAGTACCGCAGCCAGCTTAAAGATGACGAACCCTGCCCGTTATGCGGTGCGCTGGAGCACCCTTACGCCGAGCAGCATCCGGCCGTGGAGGGGATGTTGCACTCGCTGCGCCAGCGGTTGCAGGCGCTGGCTGAGCAGCGTCAGGCCGGGGAAGGGGAGCGTCAGCATTTGTTGCAGCAACTACCGCAGTGCCAACAGCGACTGGCGGGGATCAATCAGGATCTTCAACAGTTCGAGCAGTTTATTGCGCAACTGTTTGACCAACTGACGGCTCATTTCAGCCAACTGGAAGGACTGGAGACGCTCCAACAGGGCAGCGACCGCGATCAGCTGGAGCAACAGATGGGGCACTGGCAGCAGACTGTCGAGCAGACGCAGCAGGAGCTGCGACAGTTGCAGGCCGGTCTGGAGCAGCGTCAGGTTCAGATCCGTCAGGTCCGCCAGTGGCAACAGCAGTACCAGCAGGTGCAGCGTGCCGAGGCCGAACTGAAAGAAATTCAGCACCAGCTTGAGCAACAGGCGACCCAGTGGCAGGGACGCCTCGCATCGCTCGATGAGCAGAGCCAGACCCAGCACGAAATTCTGGATGCCCGCGCCCGGGCGTTGAACGACCAGTACGGTGATGATCAGTGGTTGGACATGCTGCGCCAGCAGGGTGCAGAGCAATTTATCCAGCAGTTGAAGTATCAGGTTGAGCAGTTCCTGGGCAGCCAACTGGCGCTGCGTGACGTGGAGAAACAGCTGACTGAGCTGGCACCTAAGCTGGCCGAGTGCCATACCGCGCTGACGGGCTTGCAGCATCAGCTCAGTGACGGTCAGCACAAGGCCAACCAACTGCGCCTGCAGGCGGCCGAGCTGTGGCAGCAGCGACAGGCACTGGTGGGCGAGGCGGATCTCGAACCGCTCGAGCAACGCCATAAAGCGGCGATTGATTCGGCGCAGCAGGCGCTGGGAGAGGCCGAAGCAACCCAACGTCAGGCCGGGGAAGCATTGGCGGCCGCAGAGTCGACCCGCATCAGCAGTCAGCAACAGCTCCAGGAGACTCAGGCCCAGCACCGTGAAGTCGTGCGGCGCTGGCTGGACTGGCAACAGAAACTGGGACTCAACGAGCATCAGCTGATGCAGTTGCTGAGCAAAGAAGACACCTGGCTGGCGCAGGAGCGTCAGGCGCTGAAAGCGATTGAGCAGGCAGTCTCAGCGGCGCAGACCCTGCTGGCTGAACGGGAGCAGGCCGTGGCGGAGCATCAGGCTCAGGCTGAGTTGGCCCGTCAATGGTTTGCCCGTCATGAAATCAGTGAGGAAGCTACTGAACAAACCCGGCAGCTGGAAGCGTGGCAGCAGCAAAAGCAGATGCAGGAAGAGCAGTTGTTCCAGCACCGCCAGCGGTTGGCTCAGGGTGAGCAGGCCGAGCAACAGGCCGGCGCGCTGACCGAAGCACTGAGCCGCCAGCAGGTGCAAACCGAGCTGTGGCTGAAAATGAGCGAGTTGATTGGCTCGGCGACCGGCAACAAGTTCCGGACTCTGGCGCAGGGGCTGACCTTGCAGCAACTGGTGCTGCTGGCGAATGAACACTTGCAGGATCTGGCACCGCGCTACGCCCTGCAACCGGTGCCGGGCAGCCCGCTGGCGTTGCAGGTGGTCGACCATGATATGGGCGATGAAGTGCGCAGCGTGGAGTCGCTCTCCGGTGGGGAGAGTTTCCTGGTCTCGCTGGCCCTCGCGCTGGCGCTGGCGTCTCTGGCAGCCGATACCCGTCAATTGGGATCATTGTTTATTGATGAGGGCTTCGGCACGCTGGATCCGGACAGTCTGGAAATGGCACTGGCCTGTCTGGATGCCCTGCAGGCCGATGGCCGTCAGATTGGCGTGATCTCGCATGTCGGCACCCTGGTGGAGCGGATCGGAGTACAGGTCGCGGTGGAAGCGCAGGGTGGCGGCCGCAGCCGGATTGCCGTCAAAGGTTAAAGGTCGGTTTTTATAACTGATTGATAAATCATAAAACATTTCATCAAAACTGAAGCGCATCCCCACTGGTACTGCCAGCTGGCGAGATGCGCTTTTTATCGTAAAAAGTCACAAAAGTGTCATAATAAGAACACATAATGTCGCTCGACAGACAACAACTACTAGGTATTCATCATTATGGTTAGACGGATTCTTGTTGTAGAGGATGAAGCGCCGATCCGCGAGATGCTGTGTTTCGTGCTTGAACAGAAGGGCTACGAGGCCATTGAAGCCGAAGATTATGACGCGGCACTGGACAAGCTGTGCGAACCCTATCCGGAACTGGTTGTTTTGGACTGGATGTTGCCGGGCGGCTCAGGGATCAATCTGATCAAACATTTGAAACGTGACGAAATGACCCGCCAGATCCCGATTGTGATGCTGACGGCACGTGGCGAAGAAGAAGACAAGGTGCGTGGCCTGGAAGCCGGCGCCGATGATTACATCACCAAGCCATTTTCGCCGAAAGAGCTGATGGCACGCCTGAAAGCGGTGATGCGTCGGGTTTCCCCGACTTCCCTGGATGACGTGATTGATGTACAGGGGCTGAAGTTGGATCCGGTTTCTCACCGGGTGACGTCGAATGAAGAGCAACTGGACATGGGACCAACCGAGTTCAAGATGCTGCACTTTTTCATGACGCACCAGGAGCGTGTCTACAGCCGTGAGCAGCTGCTGAACAATGTCTGGGGTACCAATGTGTACGTTGAAGATCGGACGGTGGATGTGCACATTCGTCGTCTGCGCAAAGCCCTGGAAAGCACCGGCCATGACAAAATGGTCCAGACGGTGCGCGGCGCGGGCTACCGCTTCTCCACCCGCACGTAGCCCCATAAACTATCGTTATCGTTTGAACGCAGCAGCGCCCCGGGGCTGCTGTGTCAATGGAGTCCTCAATGGTTGAACGGCTGTCGTGGAAAAAGCTGGTCTGGGAACTGGCTTTCTTCTACCTGCCCTGGATTGCACTCGGTTGGATCTTTGGTTATATGCCCTGGTTTTTGCTGGTGGCGACCTGGATCCAGTTGATCTGGCATTTTCATAATCAGTTGAAAATGTCGAACTGGCTGTGGAAAGAGCGTAGCCTGACCCCACCTTCCGGCTCCGGAAGTTGGGAGCCGCTGTTTAACGGAATTTACCGCTTGCAGCAACGCAACCGTCGCCGTCGTAAAGAGCTGGCGACCCTGATCCGCCGTTTCCGCAATGGTGCGGAATCCCTGCCCGATGCCGTGGTGGTTTTTCGCAGTGAAGGCAATATCGTCTGGTGCAATAAGCTGGCGCAACACTTGTTAGGGTTCCGCTGGCCCGACGATGCCGGACAACCGATCAGCAATCTGCTGCGCAGCCCGGATTTTGTCCGCTATCTGGCCAAGCAGTCTTTTGACACGCCGCTGGAAATCACCTCGCCGCTCAATTATGACCGGACGCTGGAGCTGCGGATCATGCACTACACCGAAGGGGAATACCTGATGGTGGTGCGGGATGTGTCCAAGGTGAAGCAGCTTGAAGGCATGCGCCGTAACTTCTTTGCCAATGTTTCCCATGAGCTGCGCACGCCGATGACGGTGTTGCAGGGCTATCTGGAAATGTCCAAAGATCCCGAAATGCTGGTTGGCCCGATGTGGGACAAGGCACACGGGGTGATGACCGAACAGTTACTGCGGATGAATTCGCTGGTCGAGCAACTGCTGACGCTGTCAAAGATTGAAGCTGCGCCGAATATCGAGCTGGAAGAGATCATTGATGTACCGGCCATGCTGGATATTCTGGAAAAAGAGGCGATCTCGCTGAACGGTGGCAATGAGCAACTGTTTACTTTTGATGTTGATCCGTCGCTCAAGGTGCTTGGTGATGAAGATCAACTGCGTAGTGCGATTTCCAACCTGGTTTACAATGCGGTCAAGCACACCCCGGATAATGCCCAGGTGCTGGTTCGCTGGTATCGCACGCCTGCCGGTCCCCGGCTGGAAGTGACCGATAAAGGCGAGGGGATTGAACCGCAACATATTCACCGCTTAACGGAACGATTCTACCGGGTGGATAAGGCCCGCTCGCGGGAAACCGGCGGGAGCGGCCTGGGCCTTGCTATTGTGAAGCATGCGCTGAGTCACCATGACTCGCATCTGGAAATCGAAAGTGTGGTCGGCGAGGGCAGTACCTTCGCCTTTACCCTGCCCCAGCGGTTGGTGGCTGCGGCGGCCTGAGCCAGCGCCTTCGTGGCCTGACGCCGGCGGTACGTGGTTTGGATAGCGGCAGAGATCCCTTCGGGCGATCTCACGCCGCTTTTGTCGTTTTTATTTGAGCCCGAACAGGAGAGCCGATATTCGTGTTATGAAGTTCAGTCATGTCTGTCTGCGTCTTGCGGTGTGCGTGCTGCTTGGCAGTTGGATGACGGCCGTTCAGGCTGTTGCGCCGGATCCTGAAGCCAGCTTGGAGCGGTACCGTAAGGTGGGCGGAGTTTCGGGGAACCTGTCCTCGGTGGGGTCCGATACCTTTGCTAACCTGATGACCTACTGGTCGGAAGAATTCAAGCGTCTGTATCCTGGGGTGAATGTTCAGGTTCAGGCCGCGGGATCGTCGACGGCCCCGACGGCACTGATCGAAGGGACGGCGCAGCTGGGGCCGATGAGTCGCCAGATGAAAGCCAAGGAAATTGAAGCCTTTGAGCAGGCGTATGGCTATGAGCCGGTGGCGGTTCGGGTGGCGATTGATGCGCTGGCGGTGTTCGTTCATGAGGACAACCCGCTGCAGGGCATTAATTTTACCCAGCTCGATGCCATTTATTCCCGGACCTTACGCTGTGGCGGCACCGAGCCGATCACCCGCTGGGGACAGCTTGGATTAAGCGGCAGTTGGGCCGCGCGGCGGATCCAGTTGTTTGGTCGTAATTCAGTGTCCGGTACTTATGGTTTCTTTAAACAGCGCGCGTTGTGCCAGGGCGATTTTCGCAATAACGTTAATGAGCAACCCGGCTCGGCGTCGGTGGTGCAGTCGGTTTCGAGTTCGCTGAACTCGATCGGTTATTCCGGGATTGGTTACAAAACCACGGGCATCCGGGCGATCCCGGTAGCTCGGGAAGGTGACGATTACGTAGAAGCGACGATCGAAAATTCGCTGAGTGGCCGCTACCCGCTGGCCCGCTATCTCTATATTTACGTCAACAAGCACCCGAACCAGCCGATGCAACCCCTGCAGGCGGAGTTCATTCGTTACGTCTTGTCCAGTGAAGGCCAGGCTATTGTTGAAAAAGACGGTTATGTCCCCTTGTCGGCGGGCATGGTCCATGCCGATCTGCATCGGTTGGGGCTGACGGACTGAGTTTGGCCTGAAAGACTGGATTTGACTTGAAGGCAAGTTTGACCGGAAAGACGAGATGGCAGCACCGCGTGAAAAAAGCCGGGCATGGGCCCGGCATTGATTCTCGGCGGCGATCAGAGAGAGCGGGTGACCGCTCAGGAAGTAATCGCCAGTTTCCAGCCGGCCCGGCTCCAGTAGTCCTGCTCCACTTTCAAATCGGCAGCCAGCAACTTGTTGTTCTCTTCCCAGCCCTGGGGCAAGGTAATTTCCCAGAGTTCCTTATCGGCTTTGACCTTGATCCGCGGCAGCGGCTCATCGGAGCGTTGCCCGTTCAGTGCCACGGCCAGTCGTAGGGTCCGGATCAGCGGATAGAGGTGCTTGCGCTTGTAAATGGTCAGCTCCGGCATCTCATTCAGCTTCAGGCTCTTACGTTGGAATCGAACCAGGGTCGCCAGTACCGATTGTTGCTCAAAGTTGAAGCCCGGCATGGTGCTGTGGCGCAGCAGGTAGGCCGAGTGACGGTGAAAACCCGGATAGCTGATACTCAAGCCGACTTCGTGCAGCAGGGCTCCCCAGCTCAGTAAGGTTGCCAGCTCGCTTTTGGCAAGACCGGGTTGGGATTCCACCTGATCATAGAGCATTTCCGCTGTGGCCTTGACCCGGTTGGCCTGCTCGAGATCGACATTGTATTGTTCAGCCATGGCGCTGGCCGTGCGGGTCCGGATATCACTGTGGCGGAACCGGTCCTCCATTTCATACAGCAAGCCTTCGCGCAGCGCACCGTCTGAAAACACCATTTCTTCGATTTTCAGGGCCTTGAAGACGGCATTGAGGATCGCAACCCCGGCCGGAAAGACCGATTTACGATCATCGGTCAGGCCCGGCAGTGTCAAATCATCGGTATGCTTGAACTGAAGGATCTTCTCCGTCAGCTCGTGGAGCCGCGCCGGGGTGATGATGCCGTCACTATGGCCGGATTCGACCAGCACTTCGCGGATCGCTTTAATGGTGCCGGATGAGCCGAGGGCACTGTCCCATCCGCTGCGGCGGTATTTCCCGGCAATACTTTCCAGTTTCTGCTCCGCCGCTAGCGTGGCGGCAGCCATGTGTTTGGCGTTGATCTTGCCTTTGCCGAAGTGGTTCTTGTGGTAACTGACACAACCCATATGCTTGCTGGTCAGCAGATGGGCATGGAAATCCTCGCCGATCACCAGCTCGGTGCTGCCGCCGCCGATATCCACCACCAGTTTGCGGTTCTTCTCCGGTTGGGTGTGGGCCACGCCGAGATATATCAGGCGGGCTTCTTCGGTACCGGGGATAATCTCAATGGGATACGGGATCACCCGCTCAGCCCGCTTGATAAACACGTGGGCATTGCGGGCCTGGCGCAGCGTGTAGGTGGCGGCGATCCGCACATTGTCCGGGTCAAATCCCTGCAGACGCTCGGCAAACATCGCCAGGCAGTCTAGGCCGCGCTGAATGGCAGCCTGATCCAGGTTTTGATAGTCATCCAGGCCGCTGGCCATATGGACACGCTGCTTGTGCCGGCTGATGATCTGCAGGCTTTGACCGACGACCCTGGCCACGACCATATGAAAGCTATTGGAGCCAATATCGATCGCAGCTATTTCACGGGGGCGTTCATTATCAATCATTGTTCATCATCGCTTTTTCTACTTTTTCGGTTGGTGCAGACTGCTCCGCTTTCTCTGATTTCTCCGCCTTCTCGGCGTCTTTTGCCTTCTTGCGCAGCTGTTTCTCAGTTTGCTTCAGATAATCATAGATCTCAATTTGCGAGCGGATCTTGCGGCGGTTCCCGCGCGGCACGTACTGATTGCTCATCTCTTTGTCGACAATCCGGGCCTTCACGGTATCACTGAGCTGAATATTGAGGATATCAATAATTCGCTGCTTGAGGGCCGGGTCCCGGATTGGGCTGCCGACTTCAATCCGGTTGTCGATGTTGCGGGTCATCCAGTCGGCAGAAGAGATAATCACTTCCGGATCCCCGCTGTTTTCAAACACCATCACCCGCGGGTGCTCTAAGAAGCGATCGACGATACTGATGGCCGAGATATTCTCGCTGATCCCTTTCAGTCCCGGGATCAGCGTACACATGCCACGGACGATCAGTTTGATCTCCACCCCGGCGCCACTGGCCTGGTACAGCATGTTGATCAGGCCCT
Source organism: Photobacterium sp. TY1-4 (assembly GCF_025398175.1). Taxonomy (NCBI): domain Bacteria; kingdom Pseudomonadati; phylum Pseudomonadota; class Gammaproteobacteria; order Vibrionales; family Vibrionaceae; genus Photobacterium; species Photobacterium sp. TY1-4. The sequence goes on along the minus strand of NZ_CP099734.1, from coordinate 2,815,585 downwards.
TGTCTACCAGATTGTTGACTTTCAGTATAATCCCGGCCTTCAAACCTTGCTTGGCATGGGCAATTTCGCGATCAATCAGATCATAGAGACGACTGCGGGAATTGCGCGGTGAGACAATCAGGTGCTTGAATTTCACCGGCCGGTACGGATTTTCGATATAGCCGAATACCTGACGCACTTCTGCGGTGATTTCATCATTACAGGTCATCAGGGAGAAGTCGGTATAGATCCGCGCCGTTTTTTCGTGGAAGTTCCCGGTCCCGATGTGGGCATAGCGCACCAGCCGGTCGTCTTCGCGTCGGGTGATCAGGCACAGCTTGGAGTGAATTTTCAACCCGGGCACCCCGAACACCACATGCACACCGGCTTCGGTCAGGCGGCGGGCCCAGAGAATGTTGGCCTCCTCATCGAATCGAGCCTGCAACTCAACCACCACAGTGACGCGCTTGCCGTTGTTGGCGGCATCGATCATCGACTCGATGATGCGGGAGTTTTTGGCGACCCGGTAGATGTTGATTTTGATCCCCAGCACCTTCGGGTCATAGGCCGCCTGGCGCACCAGCTCGGTCATATGGTTGAAGGTGTGGTACGGATAGTACAGCAGGATATCCTGGGCTTTGATGGCTTCAAACGCATTGCGGGCGTTGGTGAAATGGAAGCTGTCCAGCGGTGGCAGCGGCTTGTTTTCCAGGTAGTTGCGGCCGACATTCGGGAAGCCGATAAAGTCTTTGAAGTTGTGGTAGCGGCCACCCGGAATGATACTGTCGTAACTGGAGACTTTCAGCATCCGGCACAGCACATCAACCATATCGGCCGGCATGTCCCGCTGATAGACAAACCGTACCGGCATCGCCGTCAGGCGCTGGTTCAGGCCTTCCGACATCTGCTCCATCAGGCTGTGTTCGACTTCCAGGCTGAGGTCGTACTCGGCATCCCGGGTCATCTTCATCGAGTAAGCGGCCAGGTTGTCATAGTCAAAAAAGCCGCTGAAGATGTCATCCAGGCAGAAACGCAGTATGTTATCGAGCAAAATTAAAGTCTTGCGTCGTTTGCCTTTGGCCTCCGGCAACTGAATGAAACGCGGCAGCTGGTCGGTCGGGATTTCGATCAGCGCATAACGTTTCTTCTGATCCTGCTGCATCTCGACAGCCAGATAGGAGTATTCATCCTTGAGGAATTCCAGCAGATCAATGTCGGCCGTCAGCAGGATCGGGGTGACGTGGGGCAAGATGGCATTGCGGAAGTACTTGCGCAGCCAAACCTGCTGGTTGTCATCCAGCTGTTGTTCATTGACCAGAAAAATATGGCGCCGGGCCATTTCCAGCAGGATTTCGTTGTAGAGGCTGTCGAAGTCCTGGTTGAGCTTCAGGACCCGGCTCTGAATCTTACTGAGTAATTGCTTGGCGCCCTGATCGCCGCCTTGCTCTTCGTTGATCAGGATCCGGCGTTTCACGTCAGCAAAGCGAACCTGGTAAAACTCATCGGTGTTGCTGGAAAAGATCCCCAGAAAACGCACCCGTTCAATCAGCGGCACCGACTTGTCTGCCGCTTCCTGAAGGACGCGTTCGTTAAAGGAAAGCCAACTTAATTCTTTTTCTAGATAGAGAGGTTCCGTGCTCATTGTGTTCCTGCTAATAAGCTTGAGGGCGAAATGAAAGGCGATCAGTTGTCATCAATATCGATATTGAGATCATCTGCCAGTTTTTCCAGCTCATCCTGGACAGTGTCTAACTGAAGTTCAGCCGGCAGCTCAAGCTGAAAGTCAGCGATAAAAATCGGGTAGCCCCAGTTCGGCGCACTCTGGGTGTCGGTTTTGAGTTTGTTGATGTTGATCCCCAGCTCTTTTAGCTTGCCGGTGACTTCTTTGACAATGCCGAGGCGATCGTTCCCGGTGACTGTGAGGTGGTGCAGGGTGGTGATCGGGACGACTTTGCTGTCGTCTTCGACAATGTGGATCTGCAGGTCGGCAATGTCAGCCAGAGCCCGGCTGAGGAGTGGCACGTACTGAGTGGCGACTTCAACCTGGACAATTCCGGCAAACTGTCCGGCGAGTTTGCTCAGGCTGCTGGCGAGCCAATTGCCATGGTTTTGGTAAACCGTTTCAGACAGGGTCTCCACCAGACCCGGGCGATCTTTACCGATCACTGTAATCACGAGATGCTTCATAACGACGTCCTTTTTCGTAATAGGCTAGTTCATTATGTGAGCATGTACATGATCTGTCTAGATGCATTCATCAGGCGGCCATTGAAATCAGTCTGGGGTCATAAATCATTAAGACTAATGACATTTTATTGCAAATTTATGTCAATCTAATGGGCCCGCGCCGGGTTGGAAAAGGGAAGTGGTCAGCGCTCCGAAAGCTGTCATATAATTGTCATCTAAAAGACATATTATTCGTAAACGTATAAATTTTTTGAGGTAATAATGGCGGACGCCGGTGATTTTTTAAGAGGAGACAGCCCTGGACGCCGGGTAAAAGACAAACTGGCGCGCTATGGGGTGACGGCCGGCGGCATTTTCGTCCTTGTTACTTTAGTTCTGATTTTCTTCTACTTGCTCTATGTCATGATGCCGATTTTTGCCTCGGTCAGAGTGACGTCCCAGCAGGCGTTCACGGCGTCTTTTTCTGATCAGCCGGCGGCGATCCGAGTCAGTGAACAAAACGATCTGGCCTACCGGTTATCGACGCAGGGAACCCTGAGTGTTGTGTCGATTGACGGTGCGCAGGCCGGCCAGGTGATCCGCCAATTCAAAGTGATGGCGCAGCCCACCAGTGTGGCGCAGACGCTGCCGCGGGAAGAGATTTTTGCCTACGGCAACGGCGCGGGTCAGGTGGTGCTGTTCAAGCCGGTTGCCGGTGTCACGTTTTCTGAGCCGGCTTCGCACCCGGCGCAAGCGCTGTTTAAACCGCAGACGATGCGGCAAAGTCACCCTGAGATTACCTACCCCTTGGGGCGTGATCCCATCCAGTTGGATCCGCAGCAACAGCCGGTGATCCGCTTGGCGGCATCGTTGCGTGACGATCGCGGTGTGATTGCCGGGGTCACGGCTGATCAGCGGCTGCGGGTGGCGACCTTCGAACAATCAGTCCGGCTGCAAAACCAACAGGGTACGTGGCAGTCGCGTTTCTTTGCGGTAGATGGCGTGCCGGGGCAGATTGAAGCACTGGCGGTGACGCCGGATGCCCGCACCCTGTATGCGTTGGGGGGCCAGTGGCTTTATGTGGTTGCATTACGCGGTGAGCAGTCATATGTGCGCGAAGTGGTGGATCTCGGGACTGAGCCGGGCAGCGCGTCGCAGCTGACTTTACTCTCCGGGGCCAACTCGTTGTTGATCCGCACCGGAGCGCAGGAGATTGCCCAGTGGTTTGAAGTGCTGCGCGATGGGCAGCGGCAGATGGTAAAGGCGCGTGAATTTAAGCTGGCGCCGGGCAGCCCGGCGGCACATCTGGTCCCGGAGTATTCGCGCAAAGGCTTTTTCGCGGTGCAGCAGGATGGCACGTTGTCGGCCTTCTACACCACGGTCAAAGGGCCGATTTATCAGGAAACTCGATTTGAGCAGGTCCCGGCGTGGATGGCGATTTCGCCCCGGGCCGATCGCTTGCTGACGGTCAATGGTGATCAGTGGCAGGTTTACCGGGTCAATAATCGTCACCCGGAAATCGGTATTGCCTCGCTGTGGCAGAAGATCTGGTATGAAGGCTATCCCGAGCCGGCGTATGTCTGGCAGTCGACCTCGGCCAGCGATGAATTTGAACCCAAGCTCAGCTTGGTACCCGTGGTCTTCGGGACCCTGAAAGCCGCGTTGTATGCCATGGTCTTTGCGATCCCGCTTGCTTTGGCCGGGGCGATTTATACCGCTTACTTTATGTCTTCCGCGATGCGTCAGGTGATCAAGCCGACGGTGGAGATCATGGAAGCGCTGCCGACGGTGATCCTGGGCTTTCTTGCCGGGATCTGGCTGGCACCGGTGATTGAAACACATCTGCCCGGGGTGCTGTTGATGATTCTGGCGTTTCCGCTGGCGATGCTGGTGGTCGGCCTGATCTGGTCGTTGTTGCTGCCGGCGGCCTGGCGGGTCCGCTTGCCGGGTGGATTGCACCTGATGGTGCTGGTCCCGGTGATTATCCTGCTCGCCTATGGCTGCCTGAGCTTAGGACCGTGGCTGGAGCAGGCCCTGTTCGACGGTGATTTGCGAGTCTACCTGGCCAGTGAGTGGGGCATTGGGTATGACCAGCGCAACACCCTGGTGGTGGGCATTGCAATGGGGTTCGCGGTGATCCCGACGGTCTTTACGATTGCTGAAGATGCGATTTTCTCGGTGCCGGGCCATCTGACCAGCGGCTCGCTGGCATTGGGGGCGACCCATTGGCAGACCCTAACCCGGGTGGTGCTGCTGACGGCCAGCCCGGGGATCTTTTCTGCCATTATGATGGGGCTGGGGCGAGCCGTCGGCGAAACCATGATTGTGCTGATGGCGACCGGCAATACCCCCTTGATGGACTGGAATATCCTCGAAGGGTTACGCACGCTGTCGGCAACGATTGCGATTGAAATGCCGGAGTCTGAAGTCGGCAGCTCGCACTACCGGGTGCTGTTTCTGGCGGCGTTTGTTTTGTTTGTATTTACATTCCTGTTTAACACCATCGCAGAGCTGGTCCGCCAGCGGCTGCGTGAGCGATACAGCTCGTTGTAGGACGAGCATTCACAGGTGACGATAATGAATTGTTTGAGCACATGAGACGCTGGTTTCAATCCGGCGCACCATGGATTTGGATGACGGCCGGCACGGTCAGCCTGAGCCTGGTCGCGGTCCTGGGCTTATTGCTGTTGATCGGCTGGAAAGGACTGAGTTATTTCTGGCCGGCATCGGTGTATCAGTTTGAAGTGGACGGCCCGACGCACCCGCAGGTGCTGATTGGCGAAATTTACGAGGTCCGCTCGGTGCCGGTGCGCCAGTTGGCTGAAGCCGGGCGTGATGTATCCGCGATCACGGGCGATCGGGTCAACCGTTACCTGGTGAAGATTGGCAACCGCGAGCGGGTGTCGCTGGACTTTATTACCCTGCTGGAGCCGGACATCAACAGCCGCACGTTGGCGATGGATGTGGCGGTGATCGATCGGCTGAAGAACGGCAAGTTCTACGGCTATCCGATTGCGTTTGTGGAAGATGGAAAACGCCTGCCGCTCAGTGAGTTTCCGTTTGCCCTGGCCCGCGCCGATCAGATCCGCGCGCAAATCAAGATGCTGCAGGACACGGCGATCGTGCAGGTCAGCCAGCAGCTGGATCAGTTGCATCGGCAGGAACGTCGCCAGGGCACACCGGCAGCCTTCACTCAGCAGCGCGAGCGCCTGGAGCGGCAATTCCGCCAGCTGGAGATGGAGTTAATCGCCCTGCGCCAGCAACTTGATGACCGGGCCCTGCTGGTGCGGGAGATGACCGGGGAGACGGTTCGTCTGCCGTTGGATCAGGTGCTCAATATCTGGTATCCCAACAATATGTCGCTGATGGATAAGGTTGCGCACTGGGGGTATCAGGTCGCGCAGTTTGTCAGCGAAGCGCCGCGTGAAGCCAATACCGAAGGGGGCGTGTTTCCGGCGATATTCGGTACCGTGCTGATGGTACTGCTGATGAGTGTGATTGTGACGCCGCTGGGCGTCATGGCTGCGATTTACCTGCACGAATATGCCGGCAAGAACAGCTTTACCAAGCTGATCCGCATCGCGGTGATCAACCTGGCCGGGGTGCCGTCGATTGTCTACGGGGTGTTTGGCCTGGGCTTTTTCGTCTATATGGTCGGGGGCAGCATTGATGCGCTTCTCTTTTCCGAGAAGCTGCCGACCCCAACTTTCGGCACTCCCGGAATTCTGTGGTCGGCACTGACGCTAGCGATTCTGACGTTGCCGGTGGTGATTGTCTCGACGGAAGAGGGTCTGGCCCGGATCCCGAATTCGGTGCGCCACGGCTCGCTGGCGCTGGGCGCGACCCAGGCTGAAACACTGTGGCGGATTGTACTGCCGATGGCGAGCCCGGCAATCATGACCGGATTGATCCTGGCGGTCGCCCGCGCAGCCGGGGAGGTCGCGCCGCTGATGCTGGTCGGGGTGGTGAAAATGGCACCAGCGCTGCCGGTGGATGAACACTTCCCGTACCTGCACCTGGAGCGCAAGTTCATGCACCTTGGCTATCATATTTATGATGTCGGCTTTCAAAGTCCGAATGTTGAAGCCGCCCGACCCCTGGTGTACGCCACATCATTTCTATTGGTGACGGTGATCGTCGGGTTGAACCTGACGGCGATCGGGATCCGCAATCACTTACGCGAAAAATTCCGCGCTCTGGAACAGTAACGGGACTCAGGACAGTAAATGTTTTCTATTAATTCGACCATCGGCTTATTTCAGCCGGAAGATTTAGCCTCGTTATCCGAAGCAAAAACGGCGATGTCGATCGAGGGCCTGGATCTGCATTACGGTCAGCACCAGGCGCTGTTTGACATCAACATGCGGATTGCCAAGGGAAAAGTGACCTCATTTATCGGTCCGTCGGGATGCGGTAAGTCGACCCTGCTACGTTGTATTAACCGGATGAATGAGCTGGTGGAAGGCTGTCGGGTGGATGGCCGGATCATGCTGCACGGTCAGAATATCTACGACGATCAAGTGGATGTGGCCGCGTTGCGGCGCCGGGTCGGTATGGTGTTCCAGCGTCCGAATCCGTTTCCGAAATCCATCTATGAGAACGTGGTTTACGGTTTGCGGTTGCAGGGGATCAAAAACAGCCGGGTGTTGGATGACGCCGTTGAAAATTCGCTGCGCGGGGCAGCGTTATGGGATGAGGTGAAAGACCGCCTCCATGAGAGTGCCTTCGGCCTGTCCGGCGGTCAGCAGCAACGTCTGGTGATCGCCCGGGCGATTGCCATTGAGCCGGAAGTGCTGCTGCTCGATGAGCCGACTTCGGCGTTGGATCCGATCTCGACCCTGACCATTGAAGAGCTGATCAATGAGCTGAAAACCAAATACACGGTGATTATCGTCACCCATAACATGCAGCAGGCGGCCCGGGTATCGGACAATACCGCGTTTATGCACATGGGGGAACTGGTGGAATATGCCAATACCAATGATATATTCACCACCCCGAAAGAGAAGCGAACAGAAGATTATATTACGGGCCGCTACGGCTAAGGAGTCGATATGGTAGATAACTTCAGTCTTGGCCGGCATATTTCAGGTCAGTTCAATGCGGAGCTGGAAAGCATCCGCACCCATGTGCTGGCGATGGGCGGTCTGGTGGAGCAGCAACTGGCCGACTCGCTCAAGGCCATGCATAAGCAGGACGCCGAATTGGCCAAGCGGGTGATTAAAGACGATCACAAAGTGAATGCGATGGAAGTGGCGATTGATGAAGCCTGTACCCGGATCATCGCCAAGCGCCAGCCTACCGCCAGCGATTTACGCCTGGTGATTGCGATTATAAAAACCATCACCGATCTGGAGCGGATCGGGGATGTGGCCGAAAGTATTGCTAAGGTGGCGCTGGAAAACTTCACCAACAAGCAGTACAACCTGCTGGTGTCTCTGGAGGCGCTGGGGCAGCATGCGGTGCGGATGTTACATGAAGTGCTTGATGCCTTTGCCCGGATGGATGTGAAAGCTGCGGTGAAGGTGTATCAGGAAGATGATCGGATTGATCGGGAATATGAAGCGATTATCCGTCAGTTGATGACCTATATGATGGAAGACCCGCGCTCGATCCCGAATGTGCTGCAGGTGATGTGGTCCGCGCGCTCGATTGAGCGGGTGGGGGATCGGTGCCAGAATATTTGCGAGTACATTATTTACTTCGTCAAAGGCAAAGACATTCGCCATACCAGCCAGGAAGATCTGAAGAGTATTCTGGAGCAGGCGGGGTAGCCCGGCTGGCCAGCTCAAGCGATCTTGCTGTGTTATCAGCATTCTGTCCCGGCCCTGAGGCCGGGATTTTTTCCCATCATCCTCCCGCCGCGATAAGGGGCAGGGTTAATCGTCGCTTTCGAACCGATCCGGGACGAAGGTCTGGCTGTCGACCGGTGCCCGTATATAGCCTGTTTTGTCGATCGACGGCAGCTCGATGTGCGGATACTGGATCTCTTCATAGTGGATATGATAGAGCAAATGGGAGATACAGTTGATCCGGGCTTTTTTCTTGTTATCCCCTTCAATGACCCACCACGGGCATTGCTTGGTGTCGGTGTAGGCAAACATTTTGTCTTTGGCTTCCGAATAAGCTGCCCAGCGGGCACGGGACTCCAGATCCATCGGACTGAATTTCCAGCGCTTAATCGGGGTATGGATGCGCTCAAGAAAGCGCGCTTCTTGCTCTTCGTCGGAAACGGAGAACCAATATTTCAGCAAAATAATGCCGGAGCGTTGCAGCATCCGCTCAAATTCCGGGCAGGCGCGGAGAAACTCTTCGTATTCTTCATCGGTACAGAACCCCATCACTTTTTCGACCCCGGCCCGGTTGTACCAGCTGCGATCGAACAGTACCATCTCGCCGGCGGCAGGCAGGTGCGCAACATAGCGCTGGAAATACCACTGGGTTTTCTCTTTCTCGGTGGGGGCCGGCAAGGCCACGACCCGACAAACCCGCGGATTGAGCTTTTCGGTGATCCGTTTAATTGTCCCGCCTTTGCCGGCGGCGTCCCGGCCTTCGAAGATCACAACCACTTTCATACCGCTGTGTTTGATCCACTCTTGCAGCTTGACCAGCTCGATCTGGAGGCGTTCCAGCTCTTTCTGGTAATCTTTCTTTTTGAGCTTTTTGCCCGGTTTACCATGGGTCATTCCGTTCTCCCTGTCCCTGTGTGACCTGATTCGTCATGATGTTGATGATAATGTGCCTGCACCCTGAGCGCGAGTACGAGAGCGTGGGAGTGTTATCTTTGTCTGACTCCGGTCGGGCAGGAAGAGCATTTGGTTAACTGAGTCGGTGTTTACAAGGGTGATAATTGCACGTCGTTTCATTTTATGCTCATATGCTTCCGAGTTTATGGGTGCTCATGCAAATAGTGCCCAGTTGCAACTCACAACGAACAACATGAAAACAACAATAAAGAAAGGTGACAAATGTATAAGTTGATGTCAGGGGCGCTGACCTGTCTGATCTTGGCGGGTTGTGGCGGCGGTGATGGCGGCGGTAACCCCTTTGCTGATCGCCGGGCACTCGCCATCCAAAGCTGTCCGGCCAATATGACCTGTGATTTTATGCAGGTGCCGAAGGATTATCATGCGCCAAGCGGCGAGATGGTCGAGGTGTTCTATGGGGTGCACAAAGCCCGGGATCCGGCCAATCGGATTGGTTCTTTGATCCTGAACTTTGGTGGCCCGAGCGCACCCGCGGTCGGTGGTGCTGCGGGGATGGCGATGTATGCTTTCCCATCAGATATTCTTGACCGGTTTGATATTGTCGGGATGGATCCGCGTGGTGCGGGTTGGAGCGCCTTTGCCGATGAGCTGACCACCTGTGCAGTGGCTGAGTATAACGGGCGGGGAAGTTGTGATGCCACTTTCCAGCAGGTTGCGCCTTACATGGGGAGTAACACCATTGTCAAAGATCTCGATAGCTTGCGTGCGCGATTGGGAGATGAGCAACTGACTTTCCTGGGTTACTCCTACGGCACTCGCTTGGGTTCATTATATGCCAATATGTTCCCGGAGCGGGTCCGGGCCATTGTGCTGGACTCACCGATGTCCCCGACCGATGCCAATAATGTGGCCATCCGGATTGGCAATACCGCCGGGTATGAAAAAATCGCAGCCTATCGCCTGGACTACGCCAATAGTGAGGGGCGTCCAACACCGGATCGTAAAACCAGCTATGAAACTTTAGCCAGTGATTTGTTTTACGATGTCTACGGGCAATCCAAAAATAGCGCTTTCTCTTACAGAACAACGGATGGTTATACACTGAATTTCGATGCGTTTTCTGGACTGATGAGTATGACGATAGCGCGTGAATCGGATGATCAGCAGCCTTGGCAGAAAGTTTCAGCAGGATTGAAAGAGCTGTTGGATCAAGACAACGGTGCGACATTGGCTCAGGCATTCCCAACCGGGTATACCAAGTCGGCCCAGTCGAAAACCATCTACTCCAGCCTGGAAGATGACCTGCGCGGAAACGCCCACTTTAAAGCGGTGGTTTGTACGGATGAGCGGGTGCCATTGACGGACGCTGAAATCACTCAGTCTGCCTATGACTATTACAATGAATCAACCTTGTATGGTCCAATGACCTATTGGCAAACTGCGGATATGTGTCAGGGCTGGTCGGCACAACGTGATCCGATTGAGCCGGTCCAAAATATGGATTCTAAGCCCGGCGGCAAGCAGATCCTGGTGATTGGCGGCCAGTATGATCCGGCGACGCCATACATTTGGAGTGATCAAATGATGGCTGCGCTTGGTTCGTCCGGGTCTCGGCTGACGATGAACAATTATGTTGATCACGGCTTCAGTTACAGCGGCTTTTACTGTATTGATCAGCCAACGACTGATTATTTGATTAGCCCGGATATGCCGGTTACGGAAGCGGTATGTGATCCAAACTCTTGGTATTCGACCAAGTCGTTCTATGAAGCGAAGAAAGTCCCACACCCAACCGATAATATCATTGGTTGGTAATCTACATCTTTGAGCGACCCCAAGAGCCTGCATTTGCAGGCTCTGTTCGTTTGGGGCTTCGTGGATTCAGACGCAACAGTTTTTGAGGATCTGCGCTACCGCGACAATGTTCTCGGCTCCGGTGACCGGAATCGCAAAGTCATCCTCGGCGCTGCTGCCCATATGGGCCTGCCCGGCATAATGGAACATCCCGCTGGGGATCAGGTCACCAAAGCCAGCGCGGCACAAAGTTCAATGCGGGTGGCACCGCCTTGCTGGGCGAGCGACAGGGATTCGATGTTATCGATACAGACTTCGCGTTGGTATGACATCGCAATCCGATCAGGTTCAGGGGGCGAGGACAGGCAGTTTAAATCTGATGGGGATGAGATGACAACACGTGGTGTCGTGTGTTTGGAGGGGAATCGCTGTGGGGGAATTTCTGAAAGAAGGCAGATACAAAAAGGGCCCGGTGTGTCCGGGCCTCATCATTTTTTGCCATCAAGGCTGACTTTTTCGGCTTTACGCTTTCGCGTTTAGCGCTCACACCGTTGAGTGGGTGTGAGGTAAGACCTGATGGGTCTTACTTGTCAAGGTCTGCAGTGAACTCAGACAGGTAAGCAGCAACGCCTTGTGGAGAAGCGTCCATACCTTTCTTGCCTTCTTCCCACTGTGCTGGGCAAACTTCACCGTTCTTCTGGTGGAAGTTCAGAGCATCAACCATACGCAGCATTTCGTCGATGTTACGGCCCAGTGGCAGGTCGTTCACAACTTGGTGACGAACAACACCTTCTTCGTCGATCAGGAAAGAACCACGGAACGCAACACCAGCTTCTGGGTGCTCAACGTCGTATGCTTTGCAGATTTCGTGCTTCACGTCTGCAATCAGTGGGTAACGAACCTGACCGATACCGCCGTCTTCAACAGCAGTGTTACGCCATGCGTTGTGAGAGAACTGAGAGTCGATAGAAACACCGATTACTTCTACGCCTTTCTCTTTGAAGTCTTCGAAACGCTTGTCAAAAGCGATCAGCTCAGAAGGACATACGAAAGTGAAGTCTAGTGGGTAGAAGAAAACTACCGCTTTTTTACCTTTTGTGAATTCTGCAAAGTTGAAGCTATCAACGATTTCGCCGTTACCTAGAACAGCTGCAGCAGTAAAATCTGGTGCTTGACGACCTACTAGTACCATAAATTGGTGCTCCTATAGATTGGGTTTGTCGCCGACCTTTGCGGTAGGCTCCTGTTTGAACGGGACAAACTATAGCGGAACTGATACATTGAAAAAAGCGGAATAAATAGATTGATGTAATCGGAAATTACGATGAATAAGTTTCCTTCCCTCAAGCAGCTTCACTATCTGGTGACCTTGTTTGAAACCCGGCATTTTGGCGAGGCCGCCAAGCGCTGCTTTGTCAGCCAGTCAACCTTGAGCTCCGGGGTCCAGAACCTCGAAGAGTTGCTGGGGTGCCAGCTGATTGAGCGTGACAATAAATCCCTGGTGTTTACCTCCACGGGCGAAGACGTCGTAGAGCGCAGCCGGGAGCTGTTGGCCCGGACCCAGGATTTGATGGAGCTGTCGAATCATCAGGGCGATGGTATGGATGGCCAGTTGCGGATTGGCTGTATTCCGACGATCGCGCCGTTTCTGCTCTGTGACCTAGTACAGGCGGTCAACCAGCTTCATCCCAACCTGCATTTACTGCTGCGTGAAGATACCACCGCGAATCTGCTGACCGCGCTGCGCAACGGTGAAATGGACGTCCTGATCCTGGCGCTGCCGGTGGAAATCAACGGGATGTACAGTGAGGTTGTGGGGCGGGATGCTTTTAAAATGGTGATTAGCCAGAAACAAGCGGCGCAGGTCTCGAACCCTTTGCGCTACGCCGACTTGCCTGATGAATCCGTCTTCTTGCTGGAAAAAGAACACTGCCTGACCGACCACGCAGTTTCTGCCTGCCAGCTGACCAGTAAAGAGAAGATCAACCCGTTTACCGCAACCAGTTTACATACGTTGGTTCAAATGGTTGCGAACGGGTTGGGAACCACCTTCATTCCTCAGATGGCGATCAATCACGGGATTTTGGATAACCAGAATTTGGTGGTCGTCGAGCCGCCGGGCAAAGAAGCCTACCGTGAAATCGGCCTGGTCTGGCGTCCGACCTCTAGCCGTACACAAACATTTGCCCGTCTGGCGGAGATCGTCAAAGGGCTGCTCTAGCCCTTTTTTGCTCGCCACTCCGACTTTTTGCGATTCTCAGCAGGTTATGCTGTCTTTTATACCCACTTCGATATTTTTAGAGACCGGTGTCCGAGGATGCCGGTTCTGGTTTTGTAGATTTATTCTGTTTCGCTCCACGAATAAATGAAACCAATTGACTAGCAAGTGATGCTGGTTGCGTATAAATCTGGTTTGTTCTCTATACTTAACTGGCTGTTATTTCATCAGAATGAAGTGATTCACTCATAATCCAACTGTTTAAAACGTATTTTTGAACAAGGGTTTGAACCTGCTCATTCTGTAATTTAATTTCGTAACTGGTTACATTTTTTGTCCGATTTCTAGGAACCCGTCAATACCGAGGATTTCGCTGAATATTGTTTTAATTTAGTGTTTTGAGTTATTACTCTATTTTTTGTAATTTGTTGTTTTTATTGGTTTTTGGTTGGTATTTTCTACGGCGTTTCTGCGTGGTGATGCTTGCATTTGATGACTGATTGCGGCAACGTATTTTCAGGGTTGCTACTCAGGTAACGGGTGGCTCAGAGTAGCGACTACTGATGGAAGTGGTGATTAAGTTACATGCTGCAAGGGAGCGTAAGAATGACGGATATAACAACCTCGATGAATCACGAAGTGAAGCTATCGCTACAACCACTACTCACCGATGCACAGAAAGAGATGTTAACGGATGACGCCTTTCTGTTTGTTGAGCGGCTGGTACAACGCTTTGCTTCACGCGTTCCGGAATTGTTAGCGGCCCGTGAACAACGTCAGCAAGCCATCGATGCAGGCGCGTTGCCGGACTTTCTGCCGGAAACCGCCCATATCAGAGAGGACAACTGGACGATCCGCAACATTCCGGCGGACTTGCAGGATCGCCGGGTCGAAATTACCGGCCCGGTTGAACGCAAAATGGTGATCAATGCCCTGAATGCCAACGTCAAGGTGTTCATGGCAGACTTTGAAGACTCCTTTGCCCCGGCCTGGGATGAAGTGCTGGAGGGACAGCGCAACTTACGAGATGCCGTCAATGGCACGATTTCTTATACCCACCCGGAAACCGGAAAGTCTTATCAGCTCAAGGAAGATCCCGCAGTACTGATCTGCCGGGTGCGCGGACTGCATTTGCCGGAAAAACACCTGCTGTGGCAGGGGGAGCCGATTCCCGGTTCGCTGTTCGACTTTGCCCTGTATTTCTACCATAACCACCAACAGCTGTTAGCCAAGGGCAGCGGTCCTTACTTTTACCTGCCGAAGCTGCAAGCCTATCAGGAAGCGGCTTGGTGGAGTGATGTGTTCTCGTTTACCGAGGATGAATTCGGTTTACCGCGTGGCACCATCAAAGCCACGGTACTGATCGAAACCCTGCCGGCGGTGTTCGAGATGGATGAGATCCTCTATAGCCTGAAAGACCATATTGTCGGGCTCAACTGCGGTCGCTGGGACTACATTTTCAGCTACATCAAAACGCTGCGTAACCACCCGGATCGGATTTTGCCGGATCGCCAGGTGGTGACGATGGAAAAGCCGTTCCTCAATGCTTACTCCCGTCTGCTGGTTCGGACCTGTCACCGTCGCGGCGCTTTTGCGATGGGCGGGATGGCGGCCTTCATCCCATCGAAGGATCCGGCGCGCAATGCCTGGGTGCTGGATAAAATCCGTAACGATAAATCCCTGGAAGCGCAGAACGGCCACGACGGCACCTGGGTGGCACACCCGGGGTTGGCCGATACGGCGCGGGCGATTTTTGATGAAGCCTTGGGGGATCGCCCCAACCAGCTGGATGTCAGCCGCGAAGAGGATGCGCCGATCACGGCCAGTGAACTGCTGGCGCCGTGTGACGGAGAGCGCACGGAAGATGGGATGCGTCATAACATCCGTGTTGCGGTGCAATATATCGAAGCCTGGATCTCCGGCAATGGTTGTGTGCCGATTTACGGCCTGATGGAAGATGCTGCAACCGCCGAAATATCCCGGGCCTCCATCTGGCAGTGGATCAAGCACGGCAAGACGCTCAGCAATGGTCAGGTGGTGACGAAAGCACTGTTCGAGCAGATGCTGGCCGAAGAAATGGCGGTGCTGCAAGAGGAAGTCGGGCCGGCGCGCTTTGATCAGGGACGTTACCAGGAAGCTGCGACGTTAATGGCACAACTGACCACCAGTGACGACTTGGTGAATTTCCTGACCCTGCCGGGGTATGACTACCTGAAATAGTGCCTAACAGAATAATAAGGGGCAGTGCCGGCTGCGTGGTCGGCCATGTCCGAAGAAGCCTGAGAAAAGAAAGTCAGCCGATAACGATGACGTTAAACGGATTATCGCTAAATAGAAACGAGGGAAAGCAAGATGACATTGACTCGCCAACAACAAATTGAAGCTATTGAAAAAGACTGGGCAGAGAATCCACGTTGGAAGCATGTAAAACGGACCTATACAGCGGAAGACGTGATTAACCTGCGTGGCTCTTTTGCACCGGCCAATACCATTGCCCAGCGCGGCGCCGACAAACTCTGGGAGCTGGTGAACGGCTCGGCCAAGAAAGGCTACGTCAACTGTTTGGGTGCGCTGACCGGTGGTCAGGCCGTACAACAGGCCAAGGCGGGGATTGAAGCTATTTATCTGTCCGGCTGGCAGGTTGCTGCCGATAACAACACGGCTTCGACCATGTATCCGGACCAGTCATTGTATCCGGTAGACTCTGTCCCGGCGGTGGTGACACGTATCAATAATTCGTTCCGTCGCGCCGATCAGATCCAGTGGGCCAACGGCGTGACTCCGGAAGAGGGGATTGATTACTTCCTGCCGATTGTCGCCGATGCCGAGGCCGGATTTGGTGGGGTGCTGAATGCCTACGAGCTGATGCGTAACATGATTGATGCCGGTGCTGCAGGTGTTCACTTCGAAGATCAGCTGGCCTCGGTGAAAAAATGTGGTCACATGGGCGGGAAAGTACTGGTTCCGACTCAGGAAGCGGTTCAGAAGCTGGTGGCAGCCCGTCTGGCGGCCGACGTTGCCGGCACGACCACGCTGGTGATTGCGCGCACCGATGCCAACGCAGCGGATCTGCTGACCTCAGACTGCGACCCGTATGACAAAGACTTTATCCAGGGCGAGCGCACTGCAGAAGGTTTCTACCGCGTGCGTGCCGGCATTGATCAGGCGATTGCCCGTGGTCTGGCTTATGCACCGTATGCTGATTTGATCTGGTGTGAAACCGCGACACCTTGCCTGGAAGAAGCGCGTAAGTTTGCCGAAGCGATTCATGCGCAATACCCGGATCAGCTGCTGGCGTATAACTGCTCGCCATCGTTCAACTGGGAGAAGAACCTGGATGCGGAAACCATCGCCAAGTTCCAGCAGGAGCTGTCGGACATGGGCTACAAGTATCAGTTCATCACCCTGGCGGGAATTCACAACATGTGGTTCAACATGTTCGAGCTGGCGCACGCGTATGCGCAGGGCGAAGGTATGCGCCACTATGTTGAGAAAGTTCAGCGTCCTGAGTTCCAGGCCGCAGAGAAGGGTTATACCTTCGTTGCGCACCAGCAGGAAGTGGGCACCGGTTACTTTGACAAGATGACCAATGTCATTCAGGGCGGTAACTCTTCCGTCACGGCCCTGACCGGCTCGACGGAAGAAGATCAGTTCTGAGTCGGACCCTTAAAATCCTAGCAAGATGTTGTTATCTTGATTGGTGGAGCAGATGCGACACCGTTGAAAATGAAGTTAATTCGTGACATTTACTGTTGTCTTCTTGGGAGCGTCTGACGCTCCCTTTTTTTGTTTGTGCGATAGCAAAAAAGTGAGGACGGTTCGGGGAGACGTTTCAAGTGAGCCCGTCCGTTTGCCGGGCGCAGAATTGGTCGGCGGCAGCAATGATCTGGGGGTAAATGCTGAAAAACTGCTGCTCAAGCTGGTCATAGTGCCGGTTGATATCCGCCGGGCAGTGGGCGAGTTGGTAAAGCCTGGGGCGTCGGCCGGCCATACGCTCCAGCGCCGTTTGAATGGTGCTGACATCCTGGTATTGCAACAGCCACTGCTGCTGCCACATTCGGGCCATGGTCAGGTGGTAGGCCTCAGGAGCCGTTCCCTGATAGGCCGTCACTTCGGCGCGGGCATCGTTGACGAATGTCGTTAGCGGCAGGGGGTGGTAGTGCTGCCAGTGCCTAGCCAGAAAGTGATCCCAGGCGATGTCCAGCGCGATGCCGCTGACTCTGCGGGTTTGCGGGCTGAAGAGTTCCCGGCAATGCAGCACTTCCGGCATGGCATCAATATAGCTGTCGACGAAGCGGTGTAGCCGGATGCCGTTGGCAACCTCCCGGCTGTACATCCGGTCCGGATCCCCGCGGACAAAGTCAGCCAGCAGGTTTCCGGCCAGGTGGCTGCGGCAGTGATCGGCCAGATGCAGGTGGGCAAGAAAATTCATAGACGCGGGAGGTGCCTCCTTCAGGCTTAATAGCGAGCATTGTCGGCCTCTGGCATCTCTTCTTCCGGGGGATCATTCTCTTCCTGGATCTCCAGCAAGTTGATCGCAATGGCCACAAAGTCGTTGTCGGTAATGATGCCGACCAGTTTATTGTGGTCCAAGACCGGCAAACAACCAATATTGTGCTTTTGCATATAGAGCGCGGCCGCCTTCAACCCGGCTTGGGGCTCGACGCTGAACAACTGGGTATGCATGCACTGTTTGAGCGGTATATCGAGGGCGGAGATAAAGCTGGTTTTCTGGATTTGCTCCAGGCTGGATTCCTGAGCAGAGAGAATATCCCGCTGGCTGACCAGGCCGACCAGGTGGTTGTCTTGATCCGTGACGGGCACGTGATGGATCCCTTTTTCCGTCATCAGTCGCTTGGCATCGGCCAGCGTATCGGACGGGGTGAGAGTATGTGGGTGCGGCGTCATCATATCGGCGACAGTAAACATATGGGCCTCCGTAGCAACTTAGGTTCACTTTCTACAGCTAACGCTCTGATAGAACTGTTTTTCCTCCTTTGAATGTAGCGAATCGCGCGGCATTTACCTATGACACCTGTCAAACAAATCGGTTGTTATTCTCATGTTTAATACTTTTTTCTGAAAGGTTAAATCTGAGGCTGTCTTATAATCAATAAACGACCCGCCAAGTAGGTATAACTTGATGTATAAGTTGTTGTTTGGCTTATTGTTATATTGGTTTTTCGTCTCCGTTTCTGTGGCTTTTGCCACTGAAGAAGCAGCCCGTACGGATGGTGTCACGGCCAAAATTGTAGGCGGTGTGGAATCCGGAAATCAGGATATTCCCTGGCAAATTTATCTCAACCTGACCTTTCCCGATAGCAACGGCGGTCAGAGCACATTCGTTTGTGGTGGGGTGGCGATCAGTCAGGATCTGGTGCTGACGGCAGCCCATTGTTTACAGCATGGGGCGACGACCGTCACGGCGAATAATATTAAGGTGTGGGGCGGGATCACCAGCGTATTTTCGGCCAATAACCGTAATGCCGTCGCAGTGACTGAGCTGGTGATCCACCCGTCTTATAATTCGGCCCGGTTTGCCAATGATATTGCGCTGCTGAAGCTGGCCACTCCCTTACCGGATGGGGCTATCCCAATCCGCATGGCCGATCGCGCAACGCAGGGACGTGCGAATACTGCGTTTGCCAACGGCTGGGTTGCCAATGGTGCCCGACCGGCGAACCTGCTGGTCTCCGGCTGGGGGAGTACCGATCCGCAAGACATGAATTCCGGCGCCTCGACCCTCCGCTATACCTTGTTGTCCGGGGTACCGGATCGGACCTGCGATGCCCAGTGGGGGGCGAATGTAAATACCGGTGATTATTCGATTTTTCTTTGTGCCGGATCGGTGGCGCCGGATCTGGCCCGGGATAGCTGCTTCGGTGACTCCGGTGGGCCGCTGGTGTGGCAGGATCCGCAAGCTGCGGCGGATCCGGACTTCGGCCTTCGTCTGGTCGGGTTGGTGAGCTTTGGTAACGGCTGTGCGGTGACCGTGCCTGGTGTCTATACCGAAGTGGCTGAGTTTCAAAGCTGGATTGATGCCCAGGCAGGCAGAACCCTGAGTAGTCAGCCGACACCGGAATTTACGGTTAACCTGCTGAGCGGCGATATCGGCAATGCCGGCAGCGGGATTACGGTCACCACGCCGGACAGTGACGAGAGCGCCGGCGGCCTAGGGGCCGGTCTGCTGGGATGGTTGCTGCTGATGGCACTTTGGCGTCGTGATCCGTAGCCGGTGTGTTCACCACCGGCATCTGCGCATTATTGCTTGCTCTTGCCGTGGGGCAGCGATACCCAAACGACTTCAAGATGTCGTCTTTGCCTAAAGCCAAGCAATTCTCGCTGAACATCGCATCTTGAAGTTGTTTGGGTATATACTACCGGCCTGCTGTAATTTAGGGCCCGATAGATGCAAGTTTCAGATTTTCACTTTGACCTTCCTGATGAGCTGATCGCTCGTTATCCGCAACCTGAGCGCACGGCCAGCCGCCTGCTGCAACTGAACGGTAATACCGGTGAGCTGCAGCATAAAGGCTTTAAAGATGTGCTGGATCTGGTGCAGCCGGGTGATTTGCTGATCTTTAATAATACCCGGGTGATCCCGGCGCGTTTATTTGGTCGCAAAGCCTCCGGCGGTAAGCTGGAAGTGCTGGTGGAGCGCATGCTGGATGACAAAAGTATTCTGGCCCATGTGCGCGCCTCGAAATCGCCGAAACCGGGCACTGAATTACTGTTGGGTGAAAACGATGACTACCGGGCAGAAATGGTGGCCCGTCATGATGCACTGTTTGAAATTCGTTTCAACAGCGAAAAGACGGTGCTGGAGATCCTGGAAGAAGTCGGCCACATGCCGCTGCCGCCTTACATTGACCGTCCGGATGAAGACGCGGACAAAGAGCGTTACCAGACGGTCTATAACGCCAAGCCCGGCGCTGTTGCGGCGCCGACCGCCGGCTTGCACTTTGATGATCAGCTGATGGCTGATCTGAAAGCCAAAGGGGTGAACTTTGCATTCGTCACCCTGCATGTCGGTGCGGGAACCTTCCAGCCGGTGCGGGTGGATAACATTAACGATCACCACATGCATGCGGAATACGTTGAAGTACCGGAAGACGTGGTGGCGACGATCCAGGCAACCAAAGCCAACGGTGGCCGGGTGATTGCCGTCGGTACCACCTCGGTGCGTTCGCTGGAAAGTGCAGCCCAGGATGCGGTCAAGCAGGGCACCGAGCTGAAAGCATTTTTCGGCGATACCGACATTTTCATCTATCCGGGCTATCAGTTCCAGCTGGTGGATGTGCTGATCACCAACTTCCACCTGCCGGAGTCGACCCTGATCATGCTGGTCAGTGCCTTTGCCGGCTATGAACACACCATGAATGCCTATCATCAGGCGGTCGCGAATCAATATCGCTTCTTCAGCTACGGCGATTCCATGTTTATCACCCGTCAGACAGATTGAACTTAAGCTGGGAAGTCAGTGTCACTTAAGGCTGCATTTGTTAAGATTGCAGCCTTTGTCGACTTTGTCGCCCTGAATATGAAATCCGCCGGCTTCAGGCTCGGCGGATGGTTACCTCATCTCAGGCAGATGGCTTGGGGTGTTTTTATCCCGTAAGGGAATGAATGTCAGATTGTTTCTCTGGCTTTTGGAGGTTTTGTGAAATTTGAATTGGATAAAACTCAGGGACGCGCCCGTCGCGGACGCCTGAAGTTTGAGCGTGGCACAGTCGAAACACCGGCATTTATGCCTGTGGGTACGTACGGCACCGTAAAAGGCATGACACCGGAAGAAGTACAAGAAACCGGTGCGCAAATTCTGCTGGGCAACACTTTCCACTTATGGCTGCGCCCGGGGCAGGAAGTGATGAAGCTGCACGGCGATCTGCATGACTTTATGCAATGGCAGGGCCCGATCCTGACCGATTCCGGCGGTTTTCAGGTGTTCAGCCTGGGGGATATCCGCAAGATCACCGAAGAAGGTGTTCATTTCCGCAACCCGGTCAACGGCGACAAGATTTTCATGGACGCTGAGAAGTCGATGGAAATCCAGTACGACCTGGGTTCTGACGTCGTCATGATTTTCGATGAGTGTACGCCATACCCGGCAACGCACGAAGAAGCCAAACAATCGATGGAGATGTCTCTGCGTTGGGCCCAGCGCAGCCGGAACCATTTTGACAAACTTGGTAACAAAAATGCACTGTTCGGTATCGTTCAGGGTAGTGTATATGAAGACTTGCGCGATGTTTCCGTGAAAGGTCTGACAGACATCGGCTTTGACGGCTATGCTGTAGGTGGCCTGGCCGTGGGTGAGCCGAAGGAAGAGATGCACCGGGTACTGGAGCATACTTGTCCGAAACTGCCGGAAGACAAGCCGCGTTACCTGATGGGTGTGGGTAAGCCGGAAGATCTGGTGGAAGGTGTTCGTCGTGGGATCGATATGTTCGACTGCGTGATGCCGACCCGAAATGCCCGGAACGGTCATCTGTTTGTGACTGGCGGTGTGATCAAGATCCGCAATGCGAAACATAAAACCGATACAAGCCCTCTCGATCCGCACTGTGACTGTTACACTTGTCGCAACTATTCGAAGGCGTATCTGTATCACCTGGATAAATGTAATGAAATCCTGGGTGCGCGCCTAAACACAATCCATAACTTGCGTTACTACCAGCGACTGATGGAAAGTATCCGCAAGGCGATTGAAGAAGATCGTTTCGATGCCTTTGTAGAAGAATTCTATGCGCGTCGGGACCGTGAAGTTCCACCGTTAAAAAACGCTTAACAATAAACGAGGACGTTATTAAATGAGTCTTTTCATTTCTCAGGCACACGCCGCAGCTGAAGGTGCACCACAGGGTGGCGGCATGCAACTTTTCATCATGCTGGGTCTGTTCGCAGTTATTTTCTATTTCATGATTTACCGTCCGCAGGCGAAGCGTGTGAAAGAGCACAAGAACCTGATGTCCTCCATGGGCAAAGGGGATGAAGTGCTGACCAACGGCGGTCTGGTCGGTAAAATCACGAAAGTTTCTGAAGAGAATGACTACATCGTGATTGCCCTGAACGACACCACTGAAGTTACCATCAAGAAAGATTTCGTTTCTGCTGTACTGCCTAAGGGTACAATGAAATCTCTGTAAAATTCGCTTTGAAGGATCTTAGCAGTGTTAAACCGTTATCCCTTGTGGAAGAACCTGATGGTGGTGTTTACACTGATCATCGGTTTGCTTTATGCACTTCCCAATGTTTACGGTGAAGATCCAGCGATTCAAATCTCCGGGGCGCGTGGCGCCTCGGCAGATATGGCCACGCTGGATGCTGTCACCGAAGATTTAAAACAACATCAAATCTCCTATAAATCTGTCGCCTTCGAAAACGGTACTGTACTGGTCCGCTTTAATGATACTGATACCCAAATTAGTGCGCGCGACATCCTGAATCAACAGCTCGGCGATAACTTTGTTGTTGCGCTCAACCTTGCCCCTTCTACGCCGGACTGGCTTGAATCCATCGGCGCAACCCCAATGAAACTGGGCCTTGACCTGCGCGGCGGTGTGCACTTCCTGATGGAAGTGGATATGGACGCAGCGATGGAAAAACTACTGGGTCAGCAGGAAGAAACCTTCCGTACCGAGCTGCGTGAAGCCAAAATTCGTTATCGCGCCATCAGCAAGACCGCCGATGCGGTTGAAGTCCGGCTGCGTGACGCCGCGCAACTGGCGGATGCGAAAGCAGCGCTGGTGAAGCTGCATCAGGACATGCTGTTTACCGACAGTGACCGCAATGGTCGCTTTGTGCTGTCGGCGCAGTTTACCGAAGCGCGCCTGAAAGAAATCCGCAACTATGCGGTTGAGCAGAACATTACGATCCTGCGTAACCGGGTCAATGAGCTGGGTGTGGCTGAGCCGCTGGTTCAGCGTCAGGGTGCCAACCGCATCGTGGTTGAGCTGCCGGGCGTACAGGACACCGCGCGGGCCAAAGAGATCCTGGGCGCGACGGCAACACTGGAGTTTCGCGAAGTGGACAGCACGGCCGATCTGGCTGCGGCTGCGTCTGGCCGGGTGCCGCCGGGCAGTGAAGTGAAGCTTACCCGTGACCAACGTCCGGTGGTGCTGAAAAAACGTGTGATCCTGGAAGGCTCCCATATTACGGACGCCAGCTCCAGTGCCGATGAATACGGCCGTCCGCAGGTGAATATCTCGCTTGACAGCGAAGGCGGCAGCAAGATGACCGCATTCTCGCGCAACAATGTCGGCAAGTTGATGGCCACCGTCTTTACCGAGTACAAAGACAGCGGTGAGCGTGATCCAAACGGCAAAGTGATCCTGGAAAAACACGAAGAAGTGATCAACCAGGCCACGATTCAGACCGCACTGGGCCGTAACTTCCGCATTACCGGGATTGATACCCAGTCTGAAGCCCATAACCTGGCGCTGCTGTTGCGTGCCGGTGCATTGATTGCGCCAATCTCGATTGTAGAAGAGCGCACCATTGGCCCGTCAATGGGTCAGCAGAACATCGACATGGGTATCCAGGCGATGATCTGGGGCATGATTGCGGTCATGCTGTTTACGCTGGTTTACTACCGTCGCTTCGGCCTGTTTGCCAACCTGGCACTGCTGATGAACCTGGTGATGATTATCGGGGTGATGTCGATGATCCCGGGCGCGACCATGACGTTGCCGGGGATTGCCGGGATCGTTCTGACCGTCGGGATGGCGGTGGATGCCAACGTCCTGATTTTCGAGCGGATCCGGGAAGAGCTTCGTGACGGCCGCAGCCCGCAGCAGGCAATCCACCAAGGTTATGCCAATGCGTTCAGCACCATTGCCGATGCCAATATTACCACGCTGATCACCGCGATCATTCTGTTTGCGGTCGGTACCGGCGCGGTCAAAGGCTTTGCCGTGACCCTGTCGATTGGTATTTTGACGTCGATGTTTACGGCCATCATCGGTACCCGTGTTCTGGTGAACCTGGTGTACGGTGGTAAGCGCATCGAAAAGCTGTCGATCTAAGGAGACGCTGACATGTTTCAAATAATGAAAGCGGATAAAGTGATCGACTTTATGCGCTGGTCGAAAGGGGCGTTCCTGCTGTCGATCTTCATGATCGTGGCGGCCATCGGGACCGTGACGACGCAGAAGCTGAACTGGGGCCTGGACTTTACCGGCGGGACTCTGATTGAAGTCGGTTTTGAGCAACCGGCTGATCTGGGCCTGATCCGGGAGTCGCTGGAAAATGCCGGCTTTGGGGATGCCATTGTGCAGAACTTCGGCACAGCGCGGGATGTCATGGTTCGCCTGCAACCGCGTGAAGATGCGCAGGGCGAAAAACTGGGGAACCAGATCATTGATGCGCTGCGTGCCGGGACCGGGCTGAATGTCGAGATGCGCCGGATTGAGTTTGTCGGCCCGAATGTGGGCGATGAGCTGGCGGAAGCGGGTGGTCTGGCGATCCTGGTGTCGCTGATCTGTATCCTGCTGTACGTCTCAATGCGCTTTGAATGGCGTCTGGCCGCGGGCGCGGTATTGGCGCTGGCGCACGATGTCATCATCACCGTCGGGATCTTCTCGTTCACGCAGATTGAGATCGATTTGACGATTGTGGCGGCGCTGCTGACCGTGGTCGGTTACTCGCTCAACGATACCATCGTGGTGTTCGACCGGATCCGGGAAAACTTCCGCAAAATGCGCAAGGGTGGGCCGGCAGAAGTCATGAACAGCTCGGTGACCCAGACCCTGAGCCGGACCCTGATCACCTCGGCGACGACCCTGTTCGTGGTGATTGCGCTGTTCCTGAAAGGCGGCAGCATGATCCACGGTTTTGCCGCAGCGCTGCTGATTGGTATTACCGTCGGGACTTACTCGTCAATCTATGTGGCTTCGGCGCTGGCGCTGAAACTGGGGATCACCCGGGAGCACCTGATGCCACCGCAGGTTGAGAAGGAAGGCGAAGAATTCGACGCCATGCCTTAAGCCGCAGGCGCGTGCTGGCAATATTGAGGAAATCCGGGCATCAGCCCGGATTTTTTTATGCTCACTCCGGGTCGGCTTGGTCGCTTGGCGGCTGATCCTGCTCAGGTGGTTGTCGCGGAGGTGGATCCTGTTTCGGTGGGTCCTGCTGAAGTGGCTCATGCGGCGATGTCTGGGGCGGAGAAGCTGGGTGGGAGATGATATGAACATCGCGCTGCGGAAACGGAATCGACACGCCCCGGTCGGTCAGGGTGCCGTACAGGGTAAAGAGCAGATCGGAGCGGACCACAAACATCTGACGGACATCGCGGATATAGCAACGCAGCTCAAACAGCAGGGCACTGTCACCCATCTCGACAAACAAGACGTTGGGCTCCGGGTAGGAGAGGACCATCGGATGTTCTTCTGCTGCCTGTTGCATAATCGTTTTGACCAGGTTCAGATCGCTGCCGTAGGCGACGCCGATACTGACAATTAAGCGGCCGTGGAAGCTGCGCAGTGTCATGTTTTTCACCGTCCCGGCAATCAAATCCGAGTTCGGAATCACGACATCGTGTAGATCGAACGTCTCAATCCGCGTCGAGCGGACGGCAATCTTTTTGACAAAGCCCGAGTAGCCCGAGACCTCAATCCAGTCCCCTTCCTTGATGGGGCGCTCAATCAGCAAAATGATCCCGGAGACAAAATTCGACACGATGGTTTGCAGACCAAAACCGATCCCGACCGACAGTGCCCCGGCCACCACGGCCAGGCTGGCGAGGTTCAGCCCGGCGGCGGAGACGGCAATAATCGCCGAGAGGGTATAGCCGACGTAGCCAAACCCGGTGACCAGTGCGGTCTGGGCGCCGATATCGGTTTTGGTTTTGGGCAACACCGAATGGCGCAGCACATATTGCAGCCAGCGGGTCAGCAGGATCCCGACAAACAGGACGGTGAACAGGGTGATCACTACATTGAGTGACAACCGGGTATCCCCAATCGCAATGCCGTCCGAGAGCAGGCGCCAGACTTCAGCGATATCCGTGGGGCGGGCACCCCAGGTCAGGGCGAGCAGGGGCGCGAGCGCCAGTACGATGATGATCACCAGGAACACCGAGAGCAGCCCCTGTTTGGCTTCTTCCCGGTCGGCGAAAATATGGGACAGCAGGTTAATCAGGCCGTAATAGACCAGGATGGCGAAAGCTAGAAGCCCCATCGACATCACCATCGGAATAATAGCCAGGCGGGCCAGGCTGTCATAGCCGACGGCAACAAAGAGGACGCTCAGAATACTGGAGATTTTCATCAACAGGATCAAGGTGGTGACGACGCCCTGGCTGGCGGTACTGGTGGCTTCGCGATCGATTTCCTCGGGAGCGGTCTGGCTCAGGAGCGTGGCCAGGCGCCAGAGCACCAGGCTACCGCAGGTGATGGCCAGCAGGGTAAACACAGCAATGGATTCAGTACTGAACGGATAGTCTTTCTTCAGCGCCCCGACCAGCGAGATCAGGCAAAGAAAGCCCCCGAGCATCAGGCAAGTCCGCTTGCCTTTTCTGGCAATGGCATCCGGCACGGCAATGATCCGCTGAGCCCGGGTGAGCGGGCGAAACAGCAACAGCCCCAACCAGTCGCTGATGACGATATACAACAGAATGGCCGGCAGAGCGGTGTTGAAGGCTTGGATAGACGCCAGCTCCGGGGAGATGGCCTGAAACCCCGTGATGAAACCGAACGTCCCCAAAGCCGGAAAGAGAATTTTCAGGAGGGAGCTCATGAGGCTGAGGAGCAGCGCCTGGATTTTGGACTGGGCCTTTTCGACCATTTTTTCCATCCGTTGATAGACCAGGGGCTGGAGCTTGGCCAGAAAGGCTGCCGTCGCCAGGATCAGGGCGGAGAACAGCGGCAGGGATGCCAGCCAGGGCCGTCTGGTGTCGCGATCGCTGAGAAAGCTCGCAAATTGTGTGGCGGTCTGACGGTTGTAATCGAGGAATTCACGTGCTGCGAGCAGCCAGCGGCTGGGCAACAGCGGCGTCGGGCTTTGCGAAATCAGTTGCTTGACAATGCTCTCCCGAAGCAGGGTGTCAATTTCGCCGATCAGTAAGTTAGCCCGCTCATAGGCACCTTCAGCATAATAGATGGGACCACTGGCCACGGCCAGCGCCTGATCAAGACTGGCCCGGCGAGTGGCAATCACTTCCGGCTCACTCTCTCCGTCGGCCGGGGGAGCGCCCAGCGCTTTCAGCTGGGCTTCCAGCGCCCGGACTTCAACATCTTTGTAAGTGGCCAGCTTGTAGGCCTGATCCCGTTGCTCGGCCAGCTGACTGCGGACTTCTTCCAGTCGGCTGGTGTCATGGCTGTGCTGACTGATCAACTGCTCGGCCTGCTTGGCTGTGTTTTCCCAGCTCTGGCGTGGCACGGGCTGCGCCCATGCAACCTGACAACACATCAAAAGGAACATGATCGTCAGCGGCAAGACGTGGGATGTCGCAGACCGTTTGGCAGGAAAGCCTGATGGGATCACATTGTGGTGCATAGCGGCACTCCTGCGGAATTCGGGCTGCTTACGCGGTTTTGATGTGCCCGGACAGAGAGAAAACACAATGTAGAAAGGATATGCCAGGCTTGGCGATGTTGCAGGCGATGACAGGGACAAAAAGCACGCAAAAAAAACGCCCCGGTCGTGACCGGGGCGTTTGGTGGACTCAGAAACCTGAAACTTATTTTGTCAGCGCTTCGCTGCCGTGCTCGCGGATTTTCGCCAGCATTGGCTTCACAACACGGGCATTACCGGCGACGATGTTGCCCGACGTCAGGTAGTTGGTGTTGCCGGTAAAGTCAGTACAGATAGCACCAGCTTCACGTGCAATGAGTTCACCTGCGGCCAGTTCCCAAGGCTTCTGACCCAGCTTGAAGACGCCGTCGACACGACCGGCAGCCAGGTAACACAGATCCAGTGCAGTTGAACCGCTCTGACGCATGTCATCACACTCGATGAACAGGGCGTTTTGGATCTTCATGAAGCTTTCGGTGTGTTGCTTGGCAGCATACGGCAGGCCGGTTGCCAGCGTGGTACCGGTCAGATCACGTGGCTGAGAAGCACGGATACGCTGGCTGTTCAGCTGAGCGCCGGAGCCACGGGTCGCAGTGAAGAGTTCGTTGCGTGAAGGATCGTACACGGCAGCAATCTCAGTACGGCCGCGCATACGCAGTGCAACTGAAATGGCATAGTGCGGGTAACCGCGCACGAAGTTTTTGGTGCCATCCACTGGGTCAATGATCCACTGGCATTCTTTATCTCTGCCTTCCCGAGTCCCGCTTTCTGCACCAATGATGCAGTGATCAGGGTATGACTTCAGGATAGTGTCGATAATAAAAGCTTCAGCTTCTTTATCGATGTTGGTAACGATATCACTTCCCTTGTTCGCGACTTCGATCGACTGAGGTTTTTCTAGAGATTTAATGACATGGTCACCAGCCTTTCGCACGGCGCGAATGGCGATGTTTAGCATCGGATGCATAGGATCTTCCCAACGGATGTTAAAGAACTAAAAAGCGGCGGCGAGTATAGCAGAGCTGGAACAAAAAGGAAGTGCTTATTTTTTGCCCGCTCCGGGGTGGGTGGCTTTCAATTGATATAATGTTTTTGCATGTTTTCTCCATTTTTTGGATGGCTGTGGTAAAATCCGTCCGCTTTAAGAATTAGTGGGTATGTGCGACACCATGTTAGAGAAAATCAGTGTTGTTTTAGTCGGGACCTCGCATCCGGGAAATATCGGTTCGGCTGCCCGGGCGATGAAAGTCATGGGATTAACCAACCTGGTCCTGGTGGATCCGGCGTGTGAAATCGACAGTAAGACCTATGCCCTGGCGGCAGGGGCTTCGGATGTCGTCGACAATGCCCGAATTGTCTCAACACTGGATGAAGCCATTGCCGATTGTGGCTTGGTGGTCGGCTCAAGTGCCCGCTCGCGGACGCTGGAATGGCCGCAGTTGGATCCGCGTGAGTGCGGGGTCAAGTCGATTGCAGAGGCCGCCAACCATCAGGTCGCGATCCTGTTCGGTCGCGAGCGAACCGGCCTGACCAATGAAGAATTGCAACGCTGCCACTGTCACGTCTATATCCCGGCCAACCCGGAATACAGCTCGCTGAATCTGGCCATGGCGGTCCAAACGGTCAGCTATGAAGTCCGGATGGCTTTTCTGGAGCAGCAAAAGCGAGGTCACACCACGGTCGTGGAAGACTACCCACGAGTCGATGAACTGGAGATGTTCTACCAGCATCTGGAAAAAGTGACCCGCCAGACCCGGTTCATCAATAAAAACCACCCGGGGATGGTGATGGCCAAGCTGCGCCGCCTGTTTACCCGCGCTCGGCCCGAGCAGCAGGAGTTGAATATTCTGCGGGGGATCTTATCCTCGGTAGAAAAATCGCTCGAGAATCAAGGTAAATAGACATATAAACCATATGGTTAAAAGCTTGACTGAAACGCTCGGGTAAATACTTGACCGTTTTAGTCAGGTATGCGACACTTCACCCATACATAGAAAGTGGGTAGCGGTGTGTTATGAGATTGACATCAAAAGGAAGATATGCGGTAACGGCCATGCTGGACGTTGCCCTGCATTCTCAAGATGGCCCGGTTCCTCTGGCTGACATTTCAGAGCGTCAGGGAATTTCGCTGTCTTATCTGGAACAGCTTTTTTCTCGCTTGCGTAAAGCTGGCCTGGTGGCCAGTGTTCGTGGTCCCGGTGGCGGTTACCGCCTGGGCGAAGACGCCAATGACATCGCCGTCGGCATGGTCATTGCGGCCGTGGATGAATCGGTCGATGCCACGAAGTGTCAGGGGAAAGGGGACTGTCAAGGCGGTGTTCGCTGCCTGACCCATACGCTGTGGCACGATCTGAGCGCCCGTATCAGCGGCTTTTTAAATAACATCACGCTTGGTGAGCTGATGAAAGACAATGATGTTCAGGAGATCTCTGATCGTCAGGATCAAATCCTGCACAAAACATCATTTGCTAAGAACAATACACACGACAGCGTCACAATCGGTGTCGATGTCCGCTCCTAGAGACTAGACGTCCGTATTTTCGGAGATGAAGATGAAACTGCCAATATATTTTGATTATTCCGCTACTTGCCCAGTCGACACCCGTGTTGCCGAGAAGATGATGCAATGCCTGACAATGGACGGTAACTTCGGTAACCCGGCTTCTCGTTCTCACCGCTTCGGCTGGCAGGCAGAGGAAGCAGTTGATACGGCACGTGAGCAAGTGGCCGACCTGCTGAATGCGGATCCGCGTGAGATCGTATTCACTTCAGGGGCGACAGAGTCGGACAACCTGGCGATCAAAGGTGCTGCCCATTTCTACGGCAAGCAAGGCAAGCACGTCATCACCTGTAAAACAGAACATAAGGCGGTACTGGACCCATGCCGTCAGCTGGAGCGCGAAGGCTACGAAGTCACGTACCTGGAGCCGGAATCCAACGGCTTAATCGATCTGGCCAAATTGCGTGATGCAATGCGTGAAGATACCGTGCTGGTTTCAATCATGCACGTGAACAACGAAATCGGTGTCATCCAGGACATTGCTGCCATTGGCGAGCTGTGCCGCGAGAAAAAAGTCATTTTCCACGTTGATGCTGCCCAATCTGCCGGTAAGCTGCCAATCGACGTGCAAGCCATGAAAGTGGATCTGATTTCCCTGTCTGGTCACAAGATGTACGGCCCGAAAGGGATCGGTGCCCTGTATGTCCGCCGTAAGCCGCGTATCCGTCTGGAAGCGCAAATGCACGGTGGTGGTCACGAGCGTGGATTCCGCTCGGGTACGCTGGCGACGCACCAGATCGTTGGTATGGGCGAAGCATGCCGCATTGCCAAAGAAGAAATGGATCAAGACTACCAGCACGCGCTGGCACTGCGAAATCGTCTGCTGGAAGGCGTGAAAGATATTGAAGCGATGACCGTGAACGGTGATCTGGAACAACGTCTGCCAAACAACCTGAACATCAGCTTCGCCTTCGTTGAAGGTGAGTCGCTGCTGATGGCCCTGAAAGATCTGGCGGTCTCTTCCGGTTCTGCCTGTACGTCTGCAAGCCTGGAGCCATCGTACGTGTTGCGTGCCCTGGGTCTGGATGACGAACTGGCGCACAGCTCGATTCGTTTCTCTTTCGGTCGTTTCACGACGGAAGAAGAAGTTGATTACGCCGTCTCGCAAATCCGCGGGGCAGTAGAGAAACTGCGTGAAATGTCTCCACTGTGGGATATGTATAAAGAAGGCATTGACCTGAACACGGTTGAGTGGGCGCACCACTAAGTCTCGCGGTCATCACATATTTGAGGAAATCATCATGGCATATAGTGAAAAGGTCATTGATCATTATGAGAATCCGCGTAACGTGGGCTCATTTGACAAAAACGACAAGAACGTCGGTAGCGGTATGGTCGGCGCACCAGCCTGTGGCGACGTGATGAAGCTGCAGATCAAAGTATCTGACGAAGGCATCATCGAAGATGCGAAGTTCAAAACCTACGGTTGTGGTTCCGCAATCGCATCCAGCTCCCTGATCACCGAGTGGGTGAAAGGCAAGAGCCTGGACGAAGCTGCGGCAATCAAAAACTCTGCGATTGCTGAAGAGCTGGAACTGCCTCCTGTGAAGGTTCACTGCTCGATTTTGGCAGAAGATGCGATCAAAGCTGCTGTGAACGATTACAAGAAGAAACACGAACAAAACTAATTTCGAGGTTGCTGTATGGCCATTACGATCACTGAAGCGGCGGCAAGTCGCGTAGCTACTTTCCTGGAAAACCGAGGTAAAGGCATCGGCCTGCGCTTGGGTGTGCGGACTTCAGGCTGCTCGGGAATGGCTTATGTCCTTGAATTCGTTGATGAACTGAACGAAGAAGATCAGGTGTTTGAACAAAGCGGCGTCAAAATCATCATTGACCCGAAGAGCCTGGTTTACCTCGACGGCACCGAGCTGGATTTCGCCAAAGAAGGGCTGAATGAAGGCTTTAAGTTTAACAACCCGAACGTTTCGAGCGAATGTGGTTGCGGTGAGAGCTTCAACGTCTAATCGCTGTTTCAATTGAGCCTGGCAGCTGCCGATACGCGTGGTTGTCAGGTTCGGTCTTTATAGATACCTGACGCGATATGAATCATTTCGAATTATTTGGGCTACCTTTCCAATTTCAGTTGGACGGTAGCCTTCTTTCAACTCGGTTCCGGGAACTGCAACGTCGTTTCCATCCTGACAATTTTGCGACGGCCTCTGAGCGGGATCGCCTGATGGCGGTTCAGAAAGCGGCGCAGATCAACGATGCCTTCCAAACGCTGAAAACACCGACGACACGTGCAGAATACATGTTGTCTGAGCGTGGGGTTGATATTCGCGGTGAGCAGCAAACCTTGCAGGATCCGGTGTTCCTGATGCAGCAGATGGAGCTGCGTGAAGCTTTGGAAGAGATCCCGGACGCTGCGGATCCGGAAAGCGCCCTGGCTGATTTTGAACAGCAGGCGACCGGGCTATACCTAGCCCAACTGGCGGAACTTGAGCAGCTACTGAATGATGAACAATGGGAGTCGGCTGCGGATGCCGTGCGTAAGCTGAAGTTTATTGATAAGCTGCGCCACGAAGTCGAGCTGCTTGAAGACAGCTTGTTTGACTGAATCCCGCTCCCAGCACCAATTTCACAGGAACGATAATGGCACTGTTACAGATTGCTGAACCAGGTCAAAGTGCAGCGCCGCACCAGCACAAGCTGGCGGTCGGCATCGATCTGGGGACTACAAACTCCCTCGTGGCTGCGGTACGCAGCGGCGTGGCGGAAACGCTGAACGACGAACACGGTGAGTCCATTTTGCCGTCAGTGGTTCACTACGGCGAAGCGGCGCTTCGGGTCGGGCAACCTGCCCGGGAGCTGGCCCAACAGGATCCGGAAAACACCATTTACTCGGTGAAGCGCATGATGGGTCGCTCGCTGGCGGATATCCAGCAGCGTTATCCGCAGCTGCCGTATCAATTCGAAGCGACCGACAACGGCCTGCCGCAACTGGTGACCCGTCAGGGGCTGGTGAATCCGGTTCAGGTGTCAGCCGAGATCCTGAAATCACTGAGTGAGCGTGCCAAGGAAACCTTGGGTGGCGATCTGGAAGGGGTGGTGATCACCGTCCCGGCATACTTTGACGACGCCCAGCGCGCCGGAACCAAAGATGCGGCCAAGCTGGCGAACCTGAATGTCCTGCGTCTGCTCAATGAGCCGACGGCTGCGGCGATTGCCTATGGCCTGGATTCGGGTCAGGAAGGGGTGATTGCCGTCTATGATCTAGGGGGCGGGACCTTTGATATTTCGATCCTGCGCCTGTCCAAAGGGGTATTTGAAGTGCTGGCGACCGGCGGTGATTCGGCCCTCGGCGGGGACGACTTCGACCATCTGCTGGCCGACTGGATTACCGAGCAGGCAGGCTGGTCCGGCAAACTGTCGGCGCAGGACTCCCGCGCGCTGCACAATGCCGCGACCGAAGCCAAAATTGCCCTGACCGATAGCGGTACCACGACGTTGGATGTGCTGGGCTGGCAAGGGGATCTGACCCGCGCGCAGTTCAATGACCTGATCCAGCCGCTGGTGAAGAAGACGCTGATGGCCTGTCGCCGGGCGATTAAAGATGCCGATGTCGCGCTGGATGAAGTGATCGAAACCGTGATGGTCGGTGGTTCTACCCGCGTGCCGCTGGTCCGCGAGCTGGTGGGCAACTATTTCGGTAAAACGCCGCTGACTTCGATCGATCCGGACAAAGTCGTCGCGATCGGGGCGGCAATCCAGGCCGATATTCTGGCTGGTAACAAGCCGGATACCGAAATGCTGCTGCTGGATGTGATCCCGCTGTCCCTGGGGATTGAAACCATGGGTGGCATGGTGGAGAAAATCATTCCGCGCAATACCACGATTCCGGTGGCCCGTGCGCAGGAATTTACCACCTTCAAAGATGGTCAGACTGCGATGTCGGTTCATGTGGTGCAAGGCGAGCGGGAAATGGTGGATGATTGTCGTTCACTGGCACGCTTTACCCTGCGTGGCATTCCGGCAATGGCCGCTGGCGCGGCGCATATCCGCGTGACCTACCAGGTTGATGCCGACGGTCTGTTGTCCGTCACGGCGATGGAAAAGAGCAGCGAAGTTCAGCAATCGATTCAGGTGAAACCGTCTTACGGCTTGACCGATGATGAAATCACCACCATGATCCGCGATTCCATGACCCATGCGCAGGAAGACAAAGATGCGCGTGCGCTGGCTGAGCAGCGGGTTGAAGCGGATCGGGTGCTGGAAGGGTTAATTTCTGCCCTGGCCGCAGATGGCGAGACACTGCTCTCGAAGGAAGAGCGTGACGCGCTGGAAGCGGTCATGATGGAATTGGTTCAGTTGCGTCAGGGTGATGATCCGCGCGCGATTGAAGAAGGTATAAAGAAAACAGATAAGGCAAGTCAGGAATTTGCGTCCCGCCGAATGGATCAGTCTATTCGTCAGGCCCTGGCCGGCCATTCGATTGATGAGGTTTAGGCATGCCTAAAATTGTTGTACTACCCCACGAAGAACTTTGCCCGGAAGGCGCGGTACTTGAAGCCAATCGTGGTGAAACCGTCCTGGATGTTGCGCTGAAAAACGGCATTGGTATTGAGCATGCGTGTGAAAAGTCATGCGCTTGTACCACGTGTCACGTCATCATCCGTGAAGGGTTTGATTCGCTGGAAGAAAGTGACGAGCTGGAAGATGATATGCTGGACAAAGCCTGGGGGCTGGAGCCTGAATCACGTCTGGGTTGTCAGGCGAAAGTTGCTGATGAAGACTTGGTGGTGGAGATCCCGCGTTACACCATCAACCTGGCATCTGAAAATCACTAAAACGTCTATGATTGCCTGTCTGCCCTGCTTAGGGCAGACAGGCGAGCTACAATAGAAGAACGGTGACGACAAACAGGTATCAACATGGGACTGAAATGGAGTGACTCACACGCGCTGGCCATCGAGCTGGCCGAGCAGTATCCGGACATCGACCCCCGAACCCTTCGTTTTACCGATCTGCGGGAGTGGATCCTCGCCCTCGAGCAATTCGACGACGACCCGCATCACTGCGGCGAGCGGGTGCTGGAAGCCGTGCAGCAATGCTGGATTGAAGAGGCGGACTAGTCGTGACGTCTTGCTTCGATCTTGCCCCATCTTTTACCCATCCTGCCCCAACCCCTCCAGACAATACGATCTTGCTCTTAGTCCTGATGTAAACAGCTTGTTTCTTTGACAATACCTAGGCAGAGTACCCATCATTCTGAATTTTTGTTTTTTTTTGAAATGATTAACCAGGTTCCAGGCAAACTTCGCAGAACATCGCATTTTGAAGTTGTTTGGGCAAAAGAGGCAGATCGATTGGTCTGCTTTGTTGTGATTGGGCTCGCCATTCCCTTGTAATACCTGACAACGCCCCCATAATCTCAGCTATATACGGTAACAGTGATGTCATCGTTTTGTTACTGCGTCTGCTTGGCGCGGGTGAAGTCAGCGTATCTGCTGGTGCGTCCGACAATAGGGTTTTGCCACACCGCAATGGACGGGTGGTGAAGCACAGAACTCAAGGAGTAATTCATGTCTGCCAATATGTTTGTTTTTCTTTCCCGGGAAGCTGCCGAAGAGAAGTGGGGCAACAATGCCCTGCTGACGTTTAACACCGAAGGCGCGGTCGTGCACCTGAACGGAAACCAACCGCTGATCGCTATCCAACGCGCCGGCCGCAAGCTGGACGGCCAGGGGATTAAGCAGGTGACATTGGCAGGTGAAGGCTGGGATTTGGGAGCGATTTGGGCATTCATCCAGGGTCATCGCAATGCCAAGCCAGGCAACGAAGTGAGCTGGAGCGGATTGAGCGAAGCCGATGAAGCAGAGCTGCAAGCGCGTCTGACCGCAACCGAGTGGGTCCGTGAGATCATCAACCAGCCGGCTGAAATTGTCCGTCCGTCACAACTGGCCGCTCGTGCCGGTGAATTCATCAAGTCGCTGGCGCCGGACCATGTCACGTACAAAATTATCAAAGGTAATGATCTGCTCGACGAAGGCTGGAAC
Source organism: Photobacterium sp. TY1-4 (assembly GCF_025398175.1). Taxonomy (NCBI): domain Bacteria; kingdom Pseudomonadati; phylum Pseudomonadota; class Gammaproteobacteria; order Vibrionales; family Vibrionaceae; genus Photobacterium; species Photobacterium sp. TY1-4. Next base: position 2,779,651 of record NZ_CP099734.1, on the reverse strand, counting down.
GGCACCCATACGGTCGGCCGTGGCTCTGAGCGTTCGCCGGCGATGCTGCGCCTGGACTATAACCCGACCGGTGATGCTAACGCACCGGTCCACACGTGCCTGGTCGGTAAAGGGATCACCTTTGACTCGGGCGGTTACAGCATGAAGCCGTCGGCCGGGATGTCGGCGATGAAAGCGGACATGGGCGGCTCAGCGCTGGCAACCGGTGGCCTGGCACTGGCCATTGCCCGTGGGACCAACAAGCGCATTAAGCTGATCCTGTGCTGTGCCGAGAACATGGTTTCGGGCAACGCGTTCAAACTGGGCGATATCATTACCTATAAAAACGGGACGACGGTTGAAATTCTCAATACCGACGCCGAAGGACGCCTGGTGCTGGCAGACGGCCTGATCTACGCCAGCGCGCAGAAACCGAAGCTGATCATTGACTGCGCCACCCTGACCGGCGCGGCGAAAAATGCCCTGGGCAACGACTATCATGCGCTGCTGAGCTTTGATCAGGCGCTGTCGCAAAAAGCCCTGAAGGCTGCGGCGGCCGAAAATGAAGGCCTGTGGCCGCTGCCGCTGGCAGAAAACCACCGCGAGATGATGCCATCGAGCTTTGCCGATCTGTCGAATGTCTCCATGGGTGACTTCATGCCGGGAGCCAGTACCGCCGCTGCATTCTTGTCGTACTTTGTCGACCATTACCAGCAAGGCTGGATGCACATTGATGCCAGCGGCACCTACCGCAAGAGCGGCAACGACATGTGGGGCACCGGAGCAACCGGGATGGGGGTACGGACCCTGGCCAATATCATTTGCCAGTAAGCGTCGAATCGACATGGAATCAATCGCAGGGCACCGTTCGCAGGCGGTGCCCTGCATCGAAACAAACAAGGGTAACCAATGTTAACAGTGCAACTTTCGGCGGAGCCGAGCAATGGCGTATGGGGCAGCAATGCGCTGATTTCTTATCAGGGCGAGCGCGCGACCATTCATTTCAGCGGTGATTTCCCGCTGCGTCGTATCCAGCAGGCAGCGCGTCAGCTACAGGCTCAGGGCGCGACCCAGGCGAGCCTGGAAGGCGAGGGGTGGAGCTACGAGCGCCAGTGGAGCTTTTACTGTGGTTTTGCCGCCACTTCAGTGCCGGTGACACTGAAGTGGGCATCAATTGACGAAGATGAACTGGAATTGCTCAATGCCCGTCGCCGCAGCAACGACTGGGTCCGTAAAGTGGTGAACGCCACCCCGGAAGAGATGTATCCGGAAAAACTGGCCGCGGAAGCGATTGAATATCTGGCTTCGATTGCCGGTGACAAGGTCAGTCACGAGCTGCTGATCGGCGAGCAATTGCTGGCACACGGTTGGATCGGGACCCACAGTGTGGGCCGCGCCAGTAGCCGTCCGCCGGTGATGCTGACCCTGGACTTCAACCCGACCGGCGACGCCGATGCCCCGGTCTCGGCTTGCCTGGTCGGTAAGGGAATTACCTTTGACTCGGGCGGCTACAGCCTCAAACCCAGTGCCGGTATGGTCACCATGAAGTGTGACATGGGCGGCGCAGCAACGGTTACGGCGGCGCTGGGCTATGCGATTGAGCAAGGTTTGCGTCAACGTGTGAAGTTGATCTTATGTTGTGCCGAAAACATGGTCGCCGGTAACGCTTACAAGCTGGGAGATGTGTTAACGTACAAGAACGGGTTGACCGTCGAAGTCGTCAACACGGATGCGGAAGGACGCCTGGTGCTGGCAGACGGCCTGATTGCGGCCAGTGAAACTCACGCGCCGTTGATCATCGACGCAGCGACCCTGACCGGGGCGGCTATGATGGCCGTCGGCACCGACTATAATGCGCTGTTCTCGATGGATCGTGAGCTGCTGTTTAAGGCGCAACAGTTGTCTGAGCTGGTCAATGAGCCGGCCTGGCCGCTGCCGCTGGAGAAATGGCACCAAGGCAACTGTCCGTCATACTACGCGGATACCGCGAACAGCCGGGCGCAGAAAGGCGGCGGCATGGGCGGTGCGTCGAACGCAGCCGCGTTCCTGTCCCGTTTTGTCGATACAGAGCAAAGCCGCTGGATCCACTTCGACCTGGCCTCTTGTTTCCGGGATGCACCGGACAGCCGCTGGGCGGCCGGGGCGACCGGTCTGGGTATTGCCAACATTGCGGCAATGCTGTTGTAATGGGGAAAGCAGGTCCTGACGGCCTGCTGACTCACCTGACAGTGATGAACTGATTCAAAGGAACAACAATAATGACAACTGAAAGAACACTCTCGATTATTAAGCCTGACGCTGTACAACGTGATTTGATTGGTGCGATTTACCAGCGCATTGAAACGGCTGGTCTGAAGATTGTGGCAGCGAAAATGCTGCATCTGGATGCGGCCAAAGCCCAGGGATTCTATGCCGAGCATGAAGGCAAGCCGTTCTACGACGGACTGGTTGAGTTCATGACCTCAGGGCCGGTGATGGTGCAGGTCCTGGAAGGGGATAATGCGATTGCCCGTTACCGTGAACTGATGGGGAAAACCAATCCAGAAGAAGCCGCGTGCGGGACTATCCGCGCCGATTATGCCGAGAGCATGCGCTTCAACTCCGTTCATGGCTCTGACAGCCCGACGTCAGCGGCACGCGAAATTGCGTATTTCTTTGCCGATGATGAAATTTGCCCGCGCGGCTAAGCGGGTGGCTGAAATTTAGTCGCAACAAGTGATTAACGGGAAGCCTTGGCTTCCCGTTTTATTTTCCTGCCGAAAACCGCCGCTTCGCTACAATAATCCTATACCAACCTGATTCACTAGATGGGCTGTTTTTTCATGAGAGAAAATGGCCAAATGCAAGACGGGAATTGCCGTAACTAGTGGCCCTAATTACAAAATTCCCAACGCAGCTGTGGGTTATGTTAGCCATGAAAAATGATCAGATATTGATTCAGGTTGGTATTCAGGTTAACAAGTGGAAACCGGGATGCAAAGGCTGTACAATTTCGCGCCTTGAATCGTCCTGTTCCATGCAACCCCCTACACTTGGTTGCCAAGGCGCATCAACAGTCATTTTTTAGTGAGGCAACAACCGATGACAACAGTCAAAACAAATCTGCTGGATTTCGATCGCAAGGGTTTGCGTCAGTATTTCGCCGACGAACTGGGCGAAAAAGCGTTCCGTGCTGATCAGGTAATGAAGTGGATTTATCATTTCGGTTGTGACGACTTCGACCAGATGACCAACATCAACAAGAAGCTGCGTGAGAAACTCAAGCGGGTGGCCGAAATTCGTGCGCCGTATGTCTCGGAAGCGCAGCACTCACAAGATGGCACCATCAAGTGGGCGATGCGTGTCGGTGATCAGGATGTTGAAACCGTGTATATCCCGGAAGATGATCGCGCCACCCTGTGTATCTCTTCCCAGGTTGGCTGTGCGCTGGACTGTAAATTCTGTTCAACCGCGCAGCAGGGCTTTAACCGTAACCTGCGGGTGTCGGAAATCATCGGCCAGGTATGGCGTGCTGCCAAAGAGATCGGGGTTGAGAAAGAAACCGGTCGCCGTCCGATCACCAACGTGGTGATGATGGGCATGGGTGAGCCGCTGCTGAATATGAAAAACCTGATCCCGGCGCTGGAACTGATGCTCGACGATCTGGGCTTTGGCCTGTCGAAGCGTCGCGTGACGGTCTCGACCTCCGGGGTTGTTTCCGGTCTGGATCAGATGACCGGCAAAATTGACGTGGCGCTGGCGATCTCTTTGCACGCACCGACGGATGAGCTTCGCTCCGAAATCATGCCGATCAATGATCGCTGGAATATTGATGACTTCCTGGCATCGGTGCGCAACTACATTGCTTCTTCCAATGCCAACCGCGGCCGGGTGACGGTGGAGTATATTCTGCTGGATCATGTCAACGACGACATGGAACACGCCCGTCAGCTGGCGCACACACTGCGTGATACCCCGGCCAAGATTAACCTGATCCCGTTCAACCCGTATCCGGGCTCGCCGTACAAGAAGCCGAGCAACTCGCGGATTGACCGCTTCATGAAAACTCTGATGGAGTACGACTTCACCGTGACCGTGCGCAAGACCCGTGGTGATGATATCGATGCGGCATGCGGACAATTGGTGGGAGATGTGATTGACCGCACGAAACGGACGCTGGCCAAACAGGCCAAAGGTGAACAAATCCCTGTTAAAGCAGTCTAATAGCCGTGCGCTTCGCAGGTAGAGATCCGGTAGTTGAGACCAAGTCCTAGAGACCCGGTCGCTTGGACCGGGCAGTGAAGCGCGTGGATATCAGATGGGGATGTTATGGTACGATGGATTGTGTACCCGTTATTGTGCGGTGTGCTGGCGAGCTGCGTCACGATTGATGAAACTGGAAGCCTGCAACGTGTTGATAACATTGAAGCTTCTGAGGCCAGGGTCACCCTTGGCCTGAATTATTTAAAAGCTGGGCAATGGCAGCGTGCCCGTGATAATCTTGAAAAAGCCCTCGACTTTGCACCGAACTATGATCGGGCTTTGGGCGCCATGGCCTATTATTATCAGCAGGTTGATGAGCCGGAGGCCGCAGAGGCGATGTATCGGCGGGCATTGCGTCAGTCGCCGAAAAACGGTGACATGCAGAATAACTACGGTGTGTTTTTGTGCAGCCAGCAACGCTATGATGAGGCGATTGCGGCATTTGAAAAAGCGCTGAAACAACCCGATTATCACCAGACTTCGGCCAGTTATGAAAATGCCGCGTTTTGCAGCCTGAAAAACGGCGCCGGGCAACAGGCCAGGGATTACTTTCACAAAGCTCTGGCGTACGATCCATATCGTCCGAAGTCTATTTTGCAGCTGGCACGGCTGGAGATGGATGCGCAGAATGTGAAAGAAGCGCGTGCCAGACTGTTAAAGTTTAATCAGCGATACGGTTACCAGGCAGACAGTTTGTGGCTGCTGTACCAGCTTGAACTTCAAGCGGGTCGCCCGGACACGGCGGCGCAGTATGTTGAACTGCTTGGGCAGAAGTATCCAAACTCACAGCAATATCAAAAATATCTAGCCAATGAATACTGAACAGAACGAAGAGATCTCAACAGAGGAAGTCATTCGCCCGGGGGATATGCTACGTCAGGCGCGTGAGCAGCTTGGTTATTCACAGAAGGATATTGCCAGCCGGTTGAGGCTGCGCCTCTCGGTGATCAATGACATTGAAGACAATAAGTTTGAACAATCGCAACTGGCCACGTTTACACGTGGCTATGTGCGTTCTTATGCCAAATTTGTTGGCCTGGATGAGCGAGAAGTCTTAGCGCGTCTGGATCAGGAAGGGCATGCCCAGCCTGAAAACCATGAAATGCAGAGCTTTTCCCGCCGGACAAAGCGCGAAGCCCATGACAATCGCATTATGCGCCTGACCTGGGCCCTGGCGATTGTGTTTATCGGCATGACGGGGGTTTGGTGGTGGCAGAGCCTGCAAATGGAACCGGATGCCCTGGAATATGCTGAGCAGCAGACCCAGCCGCTGGATGAGAGCCTGGCCGGTGCCAATGGCGAGGGCAGCCTTGATGCTGAAATGGCCGGGATCGACTACGAAGAGCCGGTGTTGACGGAGACGGGAAGCGCCTCGGATCTGATGGCTTCTGAAGCCGTCACTCAGGTTGAAGAGCCGGCGCCGGTCACCAGTTTTGATGCGCCGTCGATGCCGGTGATCGCCGACGGCGATGCCGGGGACCTGGCTGATGCTCAGGCGGTAACCGCCGCGCAAGAAGCCGAGCCGGCACGGGTGATTGAAGCGATCACTGCCGATCTGCAGCTCACCTTCAGTGGTGATTGCTGGATCGATATCCGGGATGCCAATGGCAAGCGACTGGAAACCGGGATTAAGAAATCCGGCGATGTGCTGAATTTAGAAGGCGCAGAACCCTATAAGCTGGTGCTAGGTGCGCCAAGTGTTGTTAAAATTAGCTATAAAGGTGAGCCGGTTGATCTGAGTCAGTACCCGGCCGGAAAAGTCGCGCGATTCAAGCTGCCGCAGTAAACAGAGTGAATGTAATGCATAACGAGTCTCCAATTAAACGTCGCCAGTCTACCCGGATCTATGTCGGGAATGTTCCGATTGGCGATGGTGCCCCTATTGCTGTTCAGTCGATGACCAATACGCGTACAACGGATGTCGACGCGACGGTTGCGCAGATCAAAGCGCTGGAAACGGTGGGGGCCGATATTGTTCGTGTCTCCGTGCCGACCATGGACGCGGCCGAAGCGTTCAAGCTGATCAAGCAACAGGTCAATGTCCCGCTGGTGGCGGATATTCATTTTGACTACCGAATTGCGCTGAAAGTGGCGGAATACGGCGTCGATTGCCTACGGATCAACCCGGGCAACATCGGCCGTGAAGATCGGATCCGTGCCGTGGTTGACTGCGCGCGTGACACCAACATCCCAATCCGGATTGGGGTCAACGGCGGCTCGCTGGAAAAAGATCTCCAGCAGAAATACGGTGAGCCGACGCCGGATGCACTGGTTGAATCGGCGCTGCGTCATGTCGAAATTTTAGACCGTCTCAACTTTGACCAGTTCAAGGTGAGTGTGAAAGCGTCGGATGTGTTCCTGGCGGTGGAATCCTACCGCAAGCTGGCACAGCAGATTCAGCAACCGCTGCACCTCGGGATCACCGAGGCCGGTGGTGCCCGCGCCGGAGCGGTGAAGTCTGCGGTCGGCCTGGGCATGCTGCTGGCAGAAGGCATTGGTGATACGTTGCGTGTATCCCTGGCCGCTGATCCGGTCGAAGAGATCAAAGTCGGGTTTGATATTCTGAAATCGCTGCGCATTCGCTCGCGCGGGATCAATTTCATTGCCTGCCCGACTTGCTCCCGTCAGGAGTTTGATGTGATCGGGACGGTCAACGAGCTGGAAGAACGGCTGGAAGATATCACGGTCCCGATGGATGTATCGGTGATTGGTTGTGTCGTCAACGGCCCGGGCGAAGCGGAAGTGTCGCATATGGGCATCGCCGGCGGTAACCGCAAGAGTGCCTTCTATGAAGATGGCGTTCGTCAGAAAGAGCGGTTCGACAACGACAATGTGATTGATCAGCTCGAAACAAAAATCCGTGCTAAGGCTGCGATGCTCGATCTGAACAATCGCATCCAGATTACGGAAAAATAGAGAAATACCCGAAATCACACCCTGAACCCGGGGTGTGGTTTCTTATTTCCGCAAGAACCTATATATTCAACTCCATTCCCCATCGGTTAACGAGAATCAACGTGGCGAAACAAATTCAAGCTATTCGAGGCATGAACGACTGCCTCCCATCGCAATCTCCGCTTTGGCAAAAAGTGGAAACTACCATCAAACAAGTTGTGAGCGCATACGGCTACAGCGAAGTCCGGATGCCGATCGTTGAGTCGACCCATTTGTTTAGTCGGGCCATCGGTGAAGTGACGGATGTAGTTGAAAAGGAAATGTACACCTTTGACGACCGCAATGGTGACAGTCTGACCCTGCGTCCGGAAGGCACAGCCGGTTGTGTTCGTTCAGGGATCCAGAACGGTCTGCTGTACAACCAGGAGCAGCGTCTGTGGTACACCGGCCCGATGTTCCGCCATGAGCGTCCGCAGAAAGGCCGCTACCGCCAGTTCCACCAGTTTGGGGTGGAAGTGTTCGGTCTGAACGGTCCGGATGTCGATGCGGAGCTGATCATGATGACGGCGCGCATGTGGCGTGAGCTGGGGATCGATAAACATGTTCGCCTGGAGCTGAACTCGATTGGTTCACTGGAAGCGCGTGCCAACTACCGTCAGGCCCTGGTGACCTTCCTTGAGCAATATGTCGAGGTGCTGGATGACGACTGTAAACGTCGTATGCACACCAACCCGCTGCGCGTGCTGGATACCAAGAACATGGCGATTCAGGAAATTCTGCGCGATGCACCGAAGCTGTCTGATTACCTGGACGAAGAATCTAAGCAACATTTTGCCGGATTGTGTGAACTATTAGACGCTGCGGGTATCGAATACCAAGTAAATGAACGTCTTGTGCGTGGTTTGGATTATTATAACCGCACCGTATTTGAGTGGATCACCGAGAGCCTGGGTTCCCAGGGCACGGTTTGTGGTGGTGGCCGCTACGATGGTCTGGTCGAGCAACTGGGCGGTAAAGCGACTCCGGCCGTCGGGTTTGCCATGGGCCTGGAGCGTCTGGTACTGATGATGGAGACCCTGGAGCTGACCGATGTACGTCGTCCGGTGGATGTGTACATGGTCACCGCGGGTGAAGGCACCATGATGGCCGGTATGAAACTGGCTGAGACGCTGCGTGAACTGGTTCCGGGCCTGCGCGTGATGACGCACTTTGGCGGCGGGAACTTCAAGAAGCAGTTCAAGCGTGCAGACAATGTCGGTGCGGCAGTGGCGCTGGTACTGGGCGAGAATGAAATTGCCGCTCACAGCGTGGTGGTGAAAGATCTGCGGGGTGGCGAGCAAATCACCATGTCACAGGACGAAGTGGCAGCGAAGCTGGCAGAATTGATTTAAGAGAGGACAGGAAGTGGACGTCAACATCACAGAAGAACAGCAGGTCGAACAGATCAAAGCATGGTGGAAAGAGAACGGTAAAGCCGTGATCCTCGGTGCCGTTATTGGTCTGGGTGGCCTGTGGGGCTGGCGCTACTATCAAGGTGAAATTCAGGCCGCGAAAGAGCAGGCTTCGGAAGCCTACACGCAGGCAATCACCAGCCTGGAAAGCAACCCTGAAACCAGCGTTGCCCTGGTTCAGGCGTTTATCACTGAACATGAAGGCAGCCAATATTCCGTGCTGGCGGCCCTTCAGCTGGCCAAATCTCTGGTTGACCTGGAGAAACTGGATGCAGCGGCCGAGCAACTGAGCTGGGTGATTGCCCATACTCAGGATGAAGCCATTCTGCCGATTGCCCAGACGCGTCTGGCCCGCGTGCACGCCCAAATGGGGCAACATGATGCGGCGCTGGCCGAGCTGGATAAAGTGACGGCGCAAGGCTGGCTGGCGAAAGTGGCTGAGCTACGTGGCGATATCCTGCTGGAGAAAGGGGATACTACCGCTGCTCGCGAAGCTTACGTTCAGTCACAGCAGCTGGGCGCATCACCGGCACTGCAGATCAAACTTGACGATCTGGCACAGTAAAGGTTGAGACGTATGCAGAAGGTATGGAAGCAAGCCGTCTCAGTTGTCCTGGCGACCGCATTACTGGCGGGTTGTGCCGGTGAGGAAGATACTATTCAGATGGCCCCGTTGCCGAAGGTTGAGAGTGCTTTCACACCGCAGTCACTCTGGTCACAGTCTGTCGGAGAAGGGGTGGGACACTATTTCTCCGTCCTGAAACCTGCCGTGGGTTACGGCAAGGTGTTCGCTGCAGACCGCGACGGTGTCGTGAAAGCGCTGGACCCGGCAGACGGCAGTGTGCTCTGGGAGCAGGATCTGGAAGCGGATGTGACCGCCAAACTGGCTGGCGGGATTTCCCTCTCTTACGGCAAGCTGTTTATCGGCTCTGAAAACGGGGAAGTCATTGCCCTGGATGAAGAGACGGGCGAGATCGCCTGGCGCACACCAGTTGAAGGTGAAGTGCTGGCGAAACCGCTGGTCGATGAAGGGTTGGTGGTCGTCAATACGGGGCGCGGCGTGTTGCAGGCCCTGGATGCGGATACCGGCAAACCGGCCTGGCAACTGAGTAGCGAAGTCCCGAACCTGACCCTGCGTGGTGATAGCGCCCCGGTCTCGATCTCCGGCGGGATTTTCTGGGGGCAGGCCAATGGCCGTCTGGCAGGTGCGCTGATGAACACCGGTCAGATGCTGTGGCAACAGCCGATCGGCTCGCCGAAAGGCGGAACCGAGATCGATCGCCTGGTGGATGTTGATGCTTCGCCGGTGATTGCCGGCGATCGTCTGTACGCCGTGGGCTATAACGGCAACCTGGTGTCGATTGAACTGCGGACCGGGCAGGCCGCCTGGAAACGCAGCTATTCTTCGGCCAAAGATTTTGTGATTGACGGCAGCCAGCTGTATCTGGTGACCGAGCAGGATCATGTGGTGGCGGTGGATATCCGCAGCGGCACGGAACTGTGGCAGAATCCGGATCTGGAATACCGACTGCTCAGTGCGCCGGCGTTGATCAACGGCTATGTGGTGTTGGGCGACAGTGAAGGCTATCTGCACTGGCTGGATCCGATGAGCGGTGAGTTTGTTGCCCAGCAGCAGACCGATGGCAGTGGTATTGCCGTCCCGCCGGTTGTTCTGGAAGATGGCTATCTGGTGATCACCCGTGACGGCCGAATGAACAAAATGCAAATGCCTTAAATTGCCGCTATAATACGCGCCAGAATAAATGCCGGCTCCTGCTGTGGTCTACAGTCAGGAGCCGTTATCGTTATATCCATTCCCTATATTATTGTCGGATGAAGGGGGCCAAAAGGCCGCTGGAGGCAAGAATGAATGGAAGAATATGTCATTAAGACTATGAAAAGTAAGAGGTAGTTATGATTCCTGTTGTTGCCCTTGTCGGGCGCCCGAATGTGGGTAAATCGACGCTATTTAACCGTCTTACCCGGACTAGGGATGCGCTGGTTGCAGATTTTCCTGGCCTAACAAGGGATCGTAAGTACGGTAAAGCTGAGCTCGAAGAGCACGAATTTATTGTGATCGATACCGGCGGTATCGACGGCACCGAAGATGGTGTGGAAACTAAAATGGCAGAGCAATCGCTGGCTGCGATTGAAGAAGCAGACGTGGTGCTGTTTCTGGTCGATGGTCGCGCCGGTCTGACGGCCGCGGATGAAGCGATTGCCAAGCACCTGCGCAGCCGTGACAAGCCGACGTTCCTGGTGGTGAACAAGATCGACGGGATTGATGCCGACAGTGCCAGTGCCGAGTTCTGGCAACTGGGGATGGATGCCATGTACCAGATCGCCGCAGCCCAGAACCGTGGCGTGACGGCGCTAATGGAGCGCGCACTGGCGCCGTTTGCCGAAACGCTGAAGGCACAGGCCGGTGACGGGGATGAAATTGCAATCGAAGATCTGACTTCGGTTGAAGATATCGAGAAAGCCAACCTGTCGGAAGCGGATGCGGAAGCGGCTTACAAGCGTCTGCAGGAGCAACCGATCAAGATGGCGATTATCGGCCGTCCGAATGTCGGTAAATCGACCCTGACCAACCGCATCCTGGGTGAAGAGCGCGTGGTCGTATACGATATGCCGGGAACCACCCGTGACTCGATTTACATTCCGATGGAGCGTGAAGGGCAGGAGTATGTCCTGATCGATACCGCCGGGATCCGCCGCCGTAAGAATATGCACCAGGCGGTTGAGAAGTTCTCGGTGATCCAGACCCTGAAAGCGATTGAAGATGCCAACGTGGTGCTGATGGTGATTGATGCACGGGAGAATATCTCGGATCAGGACCTGAGCCTGCTGGGCTTTGCGCTGAATGCCGGTCGTTCACTGGTGATTGCGGTCAACAAGTGGGACGGTCTGGATAACGAAGTCAAAGAGCGGGTGAAATCAGAACTTGACCGCCGTCTGGGCTTTGTTGATTTTGCCCGGATCCACTTTATTTCGGCGCTGCACGGCACTGGTGTCGGCCACCTGTATGAGTCGGTGAAGGAAGCTTACCAGTCTGCAACCAAGCGGATCAGCACATCCATGCTGACGCGTATCATGCAGATGGCGCAGGACGATCACCAGCCGCCGATGGTGCGTGGTCGCCGGGTGAAACTGAAGTACGCTCACGCCGGGGGCTATAACCCGCCGATCATCGTGGTCCACGGTAACCTGGTGCATGAGCTGCCGGGCTCGTACAAGCGGTATCTGATGAACTATTACCGTAAGTCGCTGGAAATGATGGGGACACCAATCCGGATTCAGTTCCAGAGCAGCGAGAACCCGTTCGAAGGCAAGAAGCAAAAACTGACCATTTCTCAGGAACGTCAACGCAAGCGTTTGACCACGGCCCTGAAGAACCGAGACAAATAATTGTATCCCGGTATGAAAACCCAGCTTCGGCTGGGTTTTTTATACCCAAAATTCGAGACTATTTAGAGGAGAATGCATGTTTCCCGTGACCGCAACCCACGTCCTGTTTGCCGATCATCAAACACAGGCTCCGGCGATCCTGCAAGTTTGTGTTGCCGCCACTTCTGGCGGTACCTGGCTGGTCACTGATCAGACCCCGTTTCATCCGGTAAGCCATATCTGGCCGGATCATCCGGCAGATCGGGGCACGTGTGACATCGCCGGGGTGGCTTATCCGGTGATCGGCTGTTATACCGGCGCCGTTGAGCTGGCCTCCGGTCAGCTGTTTGTCGATCAGGCGATCCCGGTCAAGCGCAATGAGCCGGGTTGGGTGTTTGTGGTGGTGCACCAGATCGCTGAAACCGTAACAGCCCAGCCGGGTGAGTCGGCGTTGCTGCAGGTGGATGTGACCTACCAGCAGGCCCTGAGCCGGGGTCACAGCGCCGGCCATTTGTCATCTCTGGCCCTGAATCAGGTGCTCCACCAAGACTTCTGGCGTAAAGATGCCTCGCGCAAAGACGAGCTCGGCCATTATGACTTTCACGGCTATGCGCAGACGCAAAGCCGGGTCACTGAAGATTGCAGTACCGATACCTACCGCCTCGGCAAGACCCTGCGTAAGCGCGGTCTCAATAGCGCCGATCTGATCCAGCAACTGGATGCCGTCGCTGAGCGGGTCAATGTGTTGCTGGAAACCTGGCGGCAAGGCGGCGCGGCGGTCACGATGCGTTGCGAAGGTCCGGCTCTGACGGATTCGCGCTACTGGCAATGTGAGCTGATCCCGGGGAGCCTGATCACTATCCCTTGCGGCGGCACGCATGTGCGTTCGTTGGCGGATTATGCCCGTATCACGGTCAGTTTTGAGCTCAAGGAAGAGCAGGAGTTGGTGATGATCACCAGAACGGCAGCCGCTGATGAAGCCTGACTCCCTTCTGCGGACCGAGAGAAACCCGAATTTTATCGAGGCGAGCAGTCCGGAAATGTTGGGGTTTTCCGGTTCAGAACCACTGGTTTTTAGGGTTGATCTGATTTTAGGTCCTGCTTGATCTTGAGCATTTGACCGGAAGTGCAAGGTTATTATTCTGTCTGAAATCCAAAAACAGAATATGTAACTTATGCTTTCGGGGTGTGTATTGATAAATGTTCTTTTGGATGCAGATCGCTGATCACAATGGCTTTTGAAGTTGATCAACCGATTCGCGAAGGATCAGCTTACCCGAAAATAAGCGGACAGGGCTGATCGGTTCGCCCTGAACCAAGCGCAATGCCTGCTCGACGGCAGCCTGCGCCATGGCTTCGATCGGCAGCATGATGGTCGTCAGGCTAGGGATGAGATAGGCACCGGCCGGATCGTTATCAAACCCCAGCACGGAAATCTGCTCAGGTACTCGGAAACCGGCTTCATGCAGTGCGCGGATCGCCCCCATGGCCATGTTGTCATTGGCGGCAAACAGCGCGCTGAATTCACAGCCGCTGGCCAGTAAACGCTGGCAGGCCTGATAACCACTGGCAGTGAAGTAATTGCCGTGTTCGACGGCTACTGGACTGAGCTGGTGGCGGGCGAGGGTGTCCTGAAATCCCTGCAGCCGCAGCCGGGAGTTCGAGGAATCCGGCGGCCCGCTGATGCAGGCGATGTGCCGGTGCCCCTGAGCAATCAACAACTCGGCTGCTTCACTGGCGGCCTCGTATTGCCCGAAACAGACGCATTGGGCCTCAAAGCCTTCGACCATTTGGTTCATCACCACCAAAGGCACCGACAGGGTGGTGATGAGCTGCTTTAATTGATCCATCGGCATTTGCCGGGTGTAGAGAATGACCGCATCGACCTGACGCTCTACCAGGCTGGTAATGGCCTGCAGCTCAGATGCCTGGCTGTGACCGCCATCCATAATCATCAGTTGCTTGCCGGCCTGGTTCGCGGTCGCGGAGGCCTGTTGCAGCAGGCTGCTGAAATAGGCCCCTTCGAAGGCAGACACCACCAGTCCCAGCGTATGGGTCCGCTTGCTGGCCAAGGCCCGGGCTAGGCTATTGGGCTTGTAGCTCAGTGTCTGCATCGCCTGATAGACCGCTTCCGCCGTCGCGGGTTTGACCTGCCCGGTATGATTGATCACCCGGGAGACGGTGGCTTTGGAGACACCGGCCAGTTTACAGACGTCGTTAATAGTTGCCATGAATGGATCGTTTCCTGCTGAAAAGACGGAGGTAAAGGCTGACGGAAGAACCTGTGTGCCTATTGTCCGCGAAGATCATTGGGCAGATCAACCCGGATCCGCCTGAGAATCAGTCATTGCGCTTCAACGTTAGCGACCGCAAAATTGTCGTCAGGGGCCAAGGCCTGTGCTTGTGATGCGAACTGCATGGCTGGCCTGAGACGCGCTGCATGATGAAAGGAGAGAAGTTTATGCATGAGAATACCTGCCCAAGCTGCCAGCTCCCGCTAAGCTGGAAAGAGAACGGATATTACTGTGATCACTGTCGCCACCCGGTGCGGAAGCGGGCATTTTGCCCGGACTGTGAGCAGGAGCTGGAGAAGTTGAATGCCTGCGGGGCGGCCAGCTATTTCTGTCCACAGTGTCATGAACTCAAATCGAAATCCCGGGTACGGATTTGTTTTGAGCTGACCTGAATTGAAGTGCTCTGAATTGAGCTGTTCTGTGTATTTCCCGACTGTTGGTGGGTTGAATGTTCTTGATTTTTGTTGATAATGATTATCATTAAATTATCAAGGAAAGGATGATGGTTATGGTTTCAGCGGCGCCGCTATTGCAGGTCAGTCATTTGTCTGTGTCATTTACCATGGAAGATGAAACCGTTGCTGCGGTGAAAGATATTTCATTTCAGCTTGAGAAGGGCCAGACGTTGGCTTTGGTCGGGGAGTCCGGCTCCGGTAAGTCCGTTTCTTCCAGCAGCATCATGGGCCTGTTGCCGGCCAATGCGACGATTGCACCCGGGAGTTCGGTTCGTTTTCAGCAACAAGAATTGCTCACGCTGAGCGAAAAGCAGTTGCGACGGGTACGGGGTGATCGGATCGCGATGATTTTCCAGGAGCCGATGACTTCGCTCAATCCGTACATGTCCGTCGGCGAGCAGGTTGCGGAAGCTATTATGTGCCACCGTAAAGTCAACCGGAAGCGCGCAATGGCTGAAACAATTGCGCTGTTTGAGAAAGTGCAGCTTCCGGATCCGGCTAAGCGACTCGGTCATTACCCACATGAGTTCTCCGGCGGCCAGTTGCAGCGGATCATGATTGCCATGGCGCTCGCCAACAAGCCGGACATTCTGATTGCCGATGAACCGACCACGGCGCTGGATGTGACCGTCCAGGCTGAAGTGCTCAAGCTGCTGAAAGACATTCAGGCAGAAATGGGGATGGCGATTTTGTTTATCACCCATGATCTGGGCGTGGTGAAGCACTTTGCTGACGATGTCGTCGTGATGTGCAAAGGCGAAGTGGTTGAAACCGGCAGCGTCCAGCAGATTTTTGAACAGCCCCGCCACAGCTATACCAAGATGCTGCTTGATGCCGAGCCGAAAGCCCATGGTCCGGCCAATGCAGCCCCGGCCGAAGCTGTGCTGACGGCCGAAGATGTCCGGGTGCGTTATGTGCTGAAAACCAACTGGCTCGGGCAGGAAACAGAGTACCTTGATGCGGTGAAAGGGATCAGCCTGACGGTACGCCCCGGCCAGACAGTCGGCATCGTTGGCGAATCCGGCTCCGGCAAGTCGACGCTGGGAAGGGCGCTGATGCAGCTGTTGCCCTCGAGCGGCCGGATTGCGTTTGAAGGCAAAAACATTCAGGCGATGAGCAAGCAGGAGCGCTATGCCCTGAAGCAGAACATGCAGATGGTCTTTCAGGATCCGTACGGCTCGCTGTCGCCGCGGATGACCATCGGAGAAATTATCACCGAGCCGCTGACGGTCTTTACCAGCCTAACCAGGTCGGAGCGGATGCAGCGTGCCCGTCAGGCGCTGGAAGAAGTGCGGTTGGATCCCCACTGCATCAACCGTTATCCGCATGAATTTTCCGGCGGCCAGCGCCAGCGGATTGCGATTGCCCGGGCGCTGATTATGGAGCCGAAGTTTATTCTGCTCGACGAGCCGACCTCAGCGCTGGATCGCTCAGTACAGCTCACGGTGCTCGAGCTGCTGAAAGATATCCAGCAGCGTCATAACATCGGGTATTTATTTATCAGCCATGATTTGTCGGTGATCCGGGCGATCTCCGATGAAGTGATTGTGATGCAGCGCGGCGAGGTGGTTGAGCGGGGCACGGCGCAGCAAGTGTTCGATGCACCGCAACAGCCGTATACTCAGCGCCTGATTGATGCCTGTATGCTGATTGATGAAGCCGCCTGAATCAGGCGATTTGTCTGTAACATTCAGGAAAAGACAAAAACGCCGCAATTGCGGCGTTTTTTGATCGGGAACTTTTTGCTCGGGAGCCTTTTGTTCGGGAACGCTGCGGTTAAGACTCACTGACCACCGAGCGGATCTCGCCGTCGGCGACCCGGGTGTGGAGGCGCTCGCCGGCCTGAACCTGGCTGGCTGAACGGATCACCTGCCCCTGCTCGTTACGAGTGATCGAGTAACCGCGTCCGAGGGTCGCCAGCGGACTGACGGTCTCCAGTTTTTCTGCCAGCATGCTCAGGCGGTGGCCGGCATTGAGCAAACGACGGTCCATGGCATCATGTAACCGGCGTTGGGTTTGTTCCAGACGGCTGGCTTGTTGGGCCAGGGTTTGTGCCGGAGAGTGCAGTGCCAACTTGTATTCGTTGCGATGCAGGTGCTGCTGGTGGTTGCTGAGCATCTGGCGCATTGCCCGCTCCATCCGGCTGGCCAGCTCGTCAAGGAGCTGTTGCTGCTGGTTGAGCTGGACCTGCGGGTGCTGGCGATCGAGCCGGTGCTGCAAATTAATCAGCCGGGCCTGATGTGCGGTCAGATAATGGCGCAGGGCGTGACGGAGCTGTTGCTTCCGTTGGCTGATCTGCTGCGTCTGATGGGCCATATCGCGGCTGATCAGCTCAGCGGCGGCTGATGGGGTCGGCGCACGGACATCGGCGACAAAGTCGGCGATGGTGACATCCACTTCGTGGCCAACGGCACTGACAATCGGGATCTGGCTGGCGACGATGGTGCGGGCAACGATTTCTTCGTTAAAGGCCCACAAATCCTCCAGCGAGCCGCCGCCACGCCCGACAATCAGCACATCACATTCCTGGCGGGCATTGGCCCGGCCGATCGCCTGGGCGATCGAAATGGCCGCCCCGTCGCCCTGGACCAGGGTCGGGTAGATCACCACCGGCAGGCTGGGATCGCGTCGTTTCAGCACGTTGAGAATATCATGCAGGGCCGCCCCGGTTTTCGAGGTCACGATCCCGACCCGGCGCGGTTGCTCGGGCAGGGGCTGTTTGAGTGACTGGGCAAGCAGTCCTTCGGCGGCCAGCGAGAGTTTCAGTTGCTCAAACTGCTGTTGCAGTCGGCCGTCCCCTTCGGGCTGCATGCTCTCGATGATCAGCTGGTAATCCCCACGCGGCTCGTACAGCGACAGGCGGGCTTTGACCAGCACCTGGGTTCCGTTTGCCGGTTTAAACGTCACGCGGCGGTTGTTGCCGCGGAACATGGCGCATTTCACCTGGGCACGGGAATCTTTCAGGGTAAAGTACCAATGGCCTGAAACCGGCATCGACAGGTTGGATAATTCACCGATCAGCCAGACGACGCCCATTTCATTTTCCAGGATCAGACGAACCTGGGCATTGAGGCTGGAAACGGTATAAATGCGATCATTGGATTGGGTCTGTGGGGCGAACATCGTCACGAAGCAAGACACCTGTAATCGGAGGATGACGGCGCGGGAAAAAGGTCGAAAAATCAACAGGCAGATCACTGGACAGATCTTGACCGTTATTGAGAGACCGTAGCACCGGAAACTTAACCGAAATATATTACAGATCAAGGAAAAATAAGCAAGAAAAAAATATGAAAAATTTCTAGCCAAACGATTGCACCCTACGTATAATTCGTTCGCAATATTTTATCCTTCTTTCCATTTCTACTTGGTGTGAGATATTGCAATGTTACGAATCAAACAAGAAGCTTTGACTTTCGATGATGTCCTGCTGGTCCCAGCTCATTCAACCGTCCTGCCGAACACTGCCGATCTGCGCACCCGTCTGACGAAAGACATTACGCTGAACATCCCGATGGTGTCGGCGTCAATGGATACCGTGACTGAAGGCCGCCTGGCGATTGCCCTGGCTCAGGAAGGGGGGATTGGCTTCATTCACAAGAACATGTCGATTGAGCAGCAGGCTCGCGAAGTTCGCATGGTGAAAAAATTCGAAGCCGGTGTGGTCTCTGAGCCGGTCACGGTCAAGCCGGACAACACCATTGAAGATGTGAAGCGTCTGACTGAAGAGAACGGTTTTGCCGGTTACCCGGTGGTCACGGACAGCAACGAGCTGGTGGGGATTATTACCGGCCGTGACGTCCGTTTCGTGACTGACCTTTCCTTGAAAGTAGAAGACGTGATGACGCCGAAAGGCAAGCTGGCTGCGGCCAAAGAAGGCGCCTCTCGTGAAGAAGTTGAGCAAATCATGCAACAGCACCGCGTTGAAAAAGTGCTGCTGGTGAATGACAACTTCCAGCTGCGTGGCATGATCACTGCTAAAGATTTCCAGAAAGCCGAGCGTAAGCCGAATGCCTGTAAAGATGACCGCGGTCGCCTGCGTGTTGGTGCTGCCGTTGGTGCTGGTGCCGGTAACGAAGAGCGTGTGAAAGCCCTGGTTGAAGCAGGTGTAGACGTGCTGCTGATTGATTCCTCACACGGCCACTCTGAAGGGGTACTGCAGCGTATCCGTGAAACCCGCGAAGCCTATCCTGAGCTGCCAATCGTCGGCGGTAACGTGGCCACGGCTGAAGGGGCCCGTGCCCTGATTGAAGCTGGTGTCAGCGCAGTGAAAGTCGGGATTGGCCCGGGCTCTATCTGTACCACCCGTATCGTCACCGGTGTGGGTGTTCCTCAAATCACAGCCATTGCCGATGCGGCTGCGGTTGCCAATGAATTCGGGATCCCGGTTATTGCTGACGGCGGTATTCGCTTCTCGGGCGATATGTGTAAAGCCATTGCGGCCGGTGCCTCATGTGTGATGGTTGGCTCCATGTTCGCCGGGACCGAAGAAGCGCCGGGCGAAGTTGAACTGTACCAGGGCCGTGCATATAAATCATACCGCGGCATGGGCTCACTGGGCGCGATGTCGAAAGGCTCGTCCGACCGTTACTTCCAGACCGACAATGCAGCAGACAAGCTGGTGCCGGAAGGGATTGAAGGCCGCGTCGCTTACAAAGGCCATCTGAAAGAGATTGTTCACCAGCAACTGGGCGGCCTGCGCTCGAGCATGGGTCTGACCGGATCTGCGACCATCGAAGCTCTGCGCACCAAAGCGGAATTTGTCCGCATCTCCGGTGCCGGGATGAAAGAGTCCCATGTTCATGATGTGACCATCACCAAAGAAGCGCCGAATTACCGTCTGGGTGGCTAACCACCCAGTCCGGCTAACCCGCGTTTGGGGTAATTTTCGCCACCCGGCGTACCGCCCGGCGAAAACGTTTGCCTAAAGACAAAACTTGTATAAGATCGGGGGCGTTATTTCGCCCCCACCTTTCAAACTGATTTGAGACAGCTCGATAATGACCACAACCACAAATATTCATGACCAACGTATCCTGATCCTGGATTTCGGTTCTCAGTACACGCAACTTATTGCCCGTCGCATTCGTGAAATCGGTGTTTACTGTGAGCTGTGGAGCTGGGATGTTGCTGAGTCGGATATCCGCGATTTTAATCCGAACGGCATTATTCTTTCTGGTGGTCCGGAGAGCGTCACGGAAGCGGGCTCCCCACGCGCGCCGCAATATGTTTTTGAAGCCGGTGTACCGGTGCTGGGTGTATGTTACGGCATGCAGACCATGGCCGAGCAGCTGGGTGGCAAGGTGGCCGGTTCAACCGAGCGTGAGTTTGGCTACGCACAGGTGAAAGTGGTTGAGCCGACTGACTTCTTCCACAACATCGAAGATGCGATGTCTGAAGACGGCAAAGGTCTGCTGGATGTCTGGATGAGCCACGGTGACAAAGTGGTTGAGATCCCGGAAGGCTTTGTGAAAGTGGCAGAAACAGACACCTGCCCGTACGCGGCGATGGCCAATGAAGCCAAGCACTTTTACGGCGTGCAATTCCACCCGGAAGTGACTCATACCCGTCAGGGCATGCGGATCATCGAAAGCTTCGTACTGGGGATCTGTGGCTGTGAGAAGCTGTGGACGTCTGAAAACATCATTGAAGACGCTGTGGCCCGCATTAAGGAGCAGGTTGGTGACGATGAAGTGATCCTCGGCCTGTCCGGCGGCGTGGATTCTTCTGTGGTTGCCATGCTGGTTCACCGCGCGATCGGTGACAGACTAACCTGTGTGTTTGTTGACAATGGTCTGCTGCGTCTGAACGAAGGCGAGCAGGTGATGGAAATGTTCGGTGATCACTTCGGTCTGAACATCGTGCACGTGAAAGCGGAAGATCGTTTCCTATCTGCGCTGGAAGGTGTGGATGAGCCGGAAGCCAAGCGGAAGATCATCGGCCGTGTGTTTGTTGAAGTCTTCGATGAAGAAGCCGGCAAACTGCAAAATGCCAAATGGCTGGCGCAGGGCACCATCTATCCGGATGTGATCGAGTCTGCTGCGTCGAAAACCGGTAAAGCACACGTGATCAAGTCACACCACAACGTGGGCGGCCTGCCGGAAGAGATGGAAATGGGTCTGGTCGAGCCGCTGAAAGAGCTGTTTAAAGACGAGGTCCGTAAGATTGGCCTGGAGCTGGGCCTGCCGTACAACATGCTGTACCGCCACCCGTTCCCGGGACCAGGTCTGGGGGTTCGCGTACTGGGCGAAGTGAAGAAAGAGTACTGTGATTTGCTGCGCCGCGCCGATGCGATCTTTATTGAAGAGCTGCACAAAGCTGACCTGTATAACAAGGTTTCTCAAGCCTTCACCGTCTTCCTGCCGGTTCGCTCGGTTGGCGTGATGGGCGATGGCCGCAAATACGACTGGGTTGTTTCCTTGCGTGCGGTTGAAACCATCGACTTCATGACCGCGCACTGGGCACACCTGCCGTACGACTTCCTGGGTAAGGTTTCAAACCGTATCATCAACGAAGTCGATGGCATTTCCCGCGTCGTATACGATGTGTCCGGCAAGCCGCCGGCCACGATTGAGTGGGAATAATTCCTGACTCGTTTAACGCGGACGTTGATCTGCAATAATTGATCAAAAAGCCCATGTTCTCATGGGCTTTTTTGTTTTTTGAGGCTGTGGTATCGACGTTATCAGCACGGGTCAGAGACGATGCCCCTCGTCAGTTACCTTGGCTCAGTTCAGTGCGATTAGCTGCGAAAGATGGCCATTCAAACCATCTCCCGCGCCTGATGCATTGATCGTTTCGAAATAATCATGCCATCCCGATGCGGCGATACCGGAGATCAGGGCGTCTATCGCCGCTTCGTCAGGTGCTTGCCAGAGGGCGAAAAATTGCTGGGATGCGGCATGCAGTGTTGAAGCATTGGTTTCGCCTAAGGCGATGGCTTCCACGCCAAGCGCTGAGAGCTCGGACATACCTGCGCCGACGGCCGCAAAAAACTGACGGCGGGCGTCCAGGTCAAGTGCCAGCCAGGCGGGTTTCGGCGTGTAGAGTTCGGCTAGATAATGGGTCATGTGGGGTTCCTTTTACATGTTTACGGTGAATGGTTCGTCGCGTGCGTTTACAGATGTGGCCATTGCCGGTCTCGGGTTGCCTGTTGAGCTGTGTGAGCAGAGGTTCTGCCATTGTACTCATCAACGTTCACCCGTAGCGGCGTTGCGCTTCTCTTCTTGCATTTCGAGGTTTGCCCAGGCACGTTTGAGCAGGGCACTGAGCGCCTCACATTCCTGCGGGTCAAATCCTGCAAACAGGGCGCTGATCCACTGGTTATGTTCGCTGAACAGGCGTTGCGCCATGGCCTGGCCTTGAGCGGTTAGTCGTACCGAGACCCTGCGCCGATCTTTGGGATCCAGATGGCGTTCGAGATAGCCGTCGCGCTGTAATCCGTCGAGCAGCCCTGTCACTGTGGCGCGTGTGACGCCGGCCTGTTTGGCCAGCTCATGCGGTGCCAGCCCTTCCGTCATATCGCGTAGCAAAAACAGCAGCACGAATTTCCCTTCTGAAAGGCGGTGGGGGGCCAGGCGAGCGGCGCAAGCCCGGTCAATGGCTGATGCCAGCGTCAAAACCTCGAAACACATCCGCATATTCTTGATGCCGGTTTGTCCGCAACGTTCCGCTTCTTCCAGGAGGGCGAGGTGCTTCTGCTCCAGAGTCATCATCATAAAATGGCCTATAAAAATAGTATGGTGCCATACTATATGGTGACTAATTATGAGTCAAGGCGCATAATGATTTGATTCGTGTCTGGTTGGCGGTGATGGGAGCAAGGACGGTGCGAGCGTTGATTGAGAGCGGGGCTGGTTTCATGGGATGTCGCGTGTGAATTACCTTCGCGCGGCGGGACACATCAATGTGATCAAAAAGACACTTTTGAGTATCTTTTTTGTTTGGTGTTTGTGATTACCATTGATGCATATTGTTGGTCTGATGTTTTGCATTAATATCATTTTACAATATTTATTCTTGTGTGATATCGGTTGTTGAGTTGAAAGTACGTTTTTGATATTGATGTTCGATACAATTTTACAATCAGGTTTTTCCGGCCTGATCCGAGCGGCCATAAAACGATAAACAGAGCGCCGCGACAACCAACATCACACTTACCATGGAGCTCCCATGAGTCATCAAGCTGTCAATCACACGTCTGAAGCGCCGTCAGGGGCGATGAATAAATTCCTGAACTTCATTGAACGGGCAGGGAACAAAATCCCGGATCCGGCGCTGCTGTTTTTCTGGGCGCTGCTGCTCGTCTGGGCTTTGTCCGCCCTCCTTTCTCAGTTCGAATTCGGACTGATCCATCCTGTTACCGGACAAGCCATTGAAATTAATAACCTGCTCACCGGCCAGTCGCTGGCTGAGTTCCTGGCCGGGATGGTGAAAACCTTTACCGGATTTGCGCCACTGGGCATTGTGCTGGTCGCGATGCTGGGCGTTGGGGTTGCCGAAGCGTCTGGCTTTATCAATACCGGCTTGAAGAAAATGCTGAATTTCACACCGGCCAAGTTGCTGACACCGATGCTGATCCTGGTCGCTATTGTGTCGCATACCGCGGCCGATGCCGGTTATGTGCTGGTGATCCCGCTGGGGGGGATCATCTTCCATGCTGCCGGTCGCCATCCGCTGGCCGGGATTGCGGCAGCGTTTGCCGGGGTGTCCGGCGGCTTTTCAGCGAACTTTATTCCATCCGGGATTGACCCGCTGTTGGCCGGTTTTACCCAGTCGGCAGCCCAGATCCTGGATCCGGCTTATATCGTCAACCCGCTGGCGAACCTGATGTTCACCGGGCTTTCTTCCATTGTGGTGGTTAGTATCGGCTGGTATGTGACAGAAAAAATCATTGAGCCGCGCCTGAGCAACACGGCGATCGATGACGATGCCGAAGAAGCGCCGGATCTGGGCTCTTTTACCGCCATTGAATCGAAAGCCTTTAACCGGGCCGGTTGGGCGATGGTGCTGGGGATTGTGGCCCTGATTGCTGCCGTGCTCCCGGAGTCTTCACCATTGCGTTCGCCGGAAGGCGAGATCACCGCGTTCTCGGCGCCGCTGATGCAGTCGATTGTGCCGCTGATCTTCATCCTGTTTGTGATCCCGGGTGTGGTCTATGGCCGGGTGTCCGGGACCTTCAAGTCCAGTGACGACATTATCAAGGCGATGTCGACCACCATGGGCACCATGGGCGGCTACATCGTGATGGCATTCTTCTGTGCTCAGTTCCTGGCAGCCTTCAGCCAGTCCAACCTGGGGACTCTGCTGGCGCTGTCGGGCGCGGACTTGCTGAAAGCGATGAACCTGCCAGGCCAGGTGACTATTGTCGGGATGATTCTACTGACCGCTTTTGTCAACCTGCTGGTGGGTTCGGCTTCGGCGAAGTGGGCCCTGATTGGTCCGATCCTGGTGCCGATGCTGATGGCGGTCGGGATTTCACCTGAGCTGACGCAGGCGGCGTACCGGGTTGGGGATTCGGTGTCGAATATTATTTCGCCGCTGATGGTGTTCTTCCCGCTGGTGGTGGTTTACATGCAGCGCTATGTGAAGCGTGCCGGTATTGGCACTCTGGCATCGCTGATGATGCCATACTCGATTGCGATGCTGATTGGCTGGACCTTGTTCCTGTTGGCCTACTGGGCGTTGGGGATCCCACTGGGTATCCAGGCACCTTACACGTATCAGCTGTAATCGGATCATCTGTTCACCATAGGCCCTGCAATGCAGGGCCTTTTTTTATCCGGAGACAGAGGCGGGGGAAATATGATGATTCCAATATGGAATATTATTTTATTTAATTTATATGGGTTAACTAACTAAAGAGTTTTGTATCAGTAAATTTGTAAATTTTAGTGATCTTTTGTGGTGATATTTGTGAATCTTGATTAATATGACCAACTTGTCATATTAGATTGGATTTAAAATCTAATTTTGCTGATTTATCACCAGTTAAACTATTGAAGTAATCCTCTGTATCTGGTGTTAGATAAAGCATAAACTCAATCGAAGTAGTAAGGATGTACGATTATGAGTGATACCATGGCTTCACCACCGTCCCAGTCGGGCGTGATTGGATTCATTGAGCGCGTCGGAAAAAAAATCCCGGACCCGGTCATTATCTTTATGTCCCTGTTGGTGTTCTGTCTGGCGCTGACCGGGTTGATCGGTGGTTTACAGTTTGAAACCACCGGGGCCGACGGGAATGCGGTGACCCACACCATTAAAAATATGCTGGCGACGGAAAATGTCCGTTGGATGTTTGATAATGCGCTGCTCACCAACTGGTTGTCATTCGGACGTGGTGTGCTGGGCGTGATCCTGATTGTGATGGTCGGGGTTGGGATTGCCGAGCACTCCGGCTTGCTGTCTACCGTCATCAAGAAAGTTGGTCTGCGGATCAATGAACGCTGGTTGCCGCTCCTGGTGGTGTTCCTCGGCATTATGAGCTCCATTGCCAGCGATGCTGGTTACCTGATCCTGATCCCGCTGTCGGGATTGTTATATGCCGGGTTGGGCAAGAACCCGCTGATCGGGATGGCGGCTGCATTTGCCGGTGTTTCGGCAGGCTTCTCGGCGAACCTGATCCCGGCCACGCCATCGGATGTGATTCTCGGGGTGAATGCCCGCATTTTTGCTGAGTCCCAGGGGATCCCGTTTGTCACCGCCAGTGGCGATCCGATCAACCCGGCCACCATGCACTATTTCTTCATTGCCACGTCGACCTTCCTGCTGGCTGGTCTGGGGGCTTGGGTGACGGTGCGTTTCGTGACACCGCGTCTGGAGAAAATGTCCTACCAGATCCCCGACGATCTTAATCTGGATGATTTCCAGGTGACTGAAGCTGAGAACAAAGGGCTACGCGCGGCTGGCATCGGCCTGATCCTGGCGCTGGGTGCCGTGGCGGCACTGGCGATGGGACCGCTGGCGACTTATACCAACGACGCCGGTCGGGAAGTGACGCCTTATCTGGATAACGTGATCCTGCTGATTGCCATGGTGTTTGCCACCATTGGGATTTTCTTCGGGGTGGCGACCGGCAAGTTCAAGTCGATGCAGGATGTGGTGTCGGCGATGGTGAAACAGATGAACACCATGGGTTACATCCTGGTGCTGACGTTCTTCTCCTACAACTTTCTGGCGTTGCTGAGCTTCTCTGATCTGGGTACCTACGTGACCTATCTGGGGGCGACGTTCCTGGCATCGCTGGGCTTGCAGGACTTTCCGATCCTGCTGATCCTGGGCTTCATTCTGACCACGGCGGTGATTAACCTGTTTGTTGGGGGCCTGACGTCGAAGTGGATGCTGCTGGGGCCGATCTTCGTGCCGATGCTGTATCAGGTGAATCCGGACATGACACCGGAAATGGTGACGGCGGCGTATCGGGTAGCAGACTCTTCAACCAACATCATTACCCCGATGATGACCTATGCCGGGGTGGTGCTGGCCTTCATGCGTAAATATAAGCCTGAACTGTCGTTTGGTGATGTGATTGCCATGATGGTGCCTTACTCGGCGGCCTTCCTGGTGGTTTGGTCAGCGGTGCTGGTGGGCTTCTTTACTTTCGGCATTCCGTTGGGTTTCTGATCCGAACCGCAATGCGTTCGCAGCCCGGCCTTGTGCCGGGCTGTTTGTTTTCAGACGCCGTATTTTGGGCCCCGCGCGCTCAGGGATCAGAGACTGGCGCGCAGCGATCAATTCGCCTGGAAGTGCTCGGCATGGAAGCGCAGATGGTCTTCGATGAAGCTGGCGATAAAATAATAGCTGTGGTCGTAACCGGTTTGCATGCGCAGTTCCAGCGGATACTGATTTTGTTTGGCTGCATGCTGGAGGGTTTCGGGGTTCAGTTGCTCGTTGAGAAACGGGTCCTGATCGCCCTGATCCACCAGTGCCGGTACCAGGTCGGTCGCTTGTTTCATCAGCTCGCAACTGTCGTACTGGGCCCATTGTGATTGGTCATCGCCCAGATAGCCGGAGAAGGCTTTTTGCCCCCACGGACAATTCATTGGATGGCTGATCGGGCTGAAGGCAGACACCGAGCTGTAGCGGGTCGGATTGCGCAGGCTGATCATCAGTGCGCCGTGGCCGCCCATGGAGTGGCCGCAAATCGCCCGTTGCGTACTGACCGGGAAATTGGCCTCGATCAGGGCCGGCAACTCCTGAACCACATAGTCGTACATGCGGTAGTGGCGGTTCCACGGCGGTTGAGTGGCGTTGACATAAAAGCCGGCCCCGAGGCCGAAATCATAGCTGCCGTCCGGATCGTCTGCCACGCCGTCGCCACGTGGGCTGGTATCCGGTGCGACGATGGCAATTCCCAGCTCGGCGGCAATGCGGTGCGCCCCGGCTTTTTGCATAAAGTTCTCGTCGGTACAGGTCAGGCCCGAAAGCCAGTAGACCACCGGCACCTTGGCTCCGGTGGCGACTTGTGGCGGCAGGTAGATGGCAAAGCGCATGTCGCAATTGAGCGACTCGGCACGGTGAGTATATTGCTTGTGCCAGCCGCCGAAGCTTTTGTTGGCACTGATATTTTCAATCGTCATTCGTGATGGGCTCTCGCGTGTGTGCCACAGCGCTGCCGGGGCAGCGCTGTGGCGGTGAAGATTATTTGGCGTAGTGGATCACACTGCGGATACTCTTGCCTTCATGCATCAGGTCAAACGCGTCATTGATGCCTTCCAGCGCCATGGTGTGGGTGATGAAATCATCCAGCTTGAATTTGCCGGCCATGTAGTCTTCCACAATGCCAGGTAACTCAGAGCGCCCTTTGACGCCGCCAAACGCAGAGCCACGCCAAACGCGGCCGGTGACCAGCTGGAACGGACGGGTCGAAATTTCCTGTCCGGCACCAGCGACGCCGATGATCACCGACTCCCCCCAGCCCTTGTGGCAACACTCGAGTGCTGAGCGCATCACGTTGACGTTGCCGATACATTCAAACGAGAAATCCACTCCGCCATCGGTCATCTCGACAATCACGTCCTGGATCGGTTTGTCGTAATCGTTCGGGTTGATGCAGTCAGTCGCGCCCAGCTTTTTCGCCAGTGCAAACTTGTCTTCGTTGATGTCGACCCCGATGATCCGGCTGGCTCCGGCCATGGCAGCGCCGATAATCGCCGACAGGCCGATCCCGCCGAGACCAAAGATCGCCACGGTATCACCGGCCTGAACCTTGGCGGTTTTCAGGACCGCGCCCATCCCGGTGGTGACCCCGCAGCCGAGCAGGCAGACTTCTTCCAGTGGTGCATCTTTATTGACCTTGGCCAGCGAGATCTCCGGCAGTACGGTGTATTCCGAGAACGTCGAGCAGCCCATGTAGTGGTAAATCGGCTGACCGTCTTTGTAGAAGCGGGTGGTGCCGTCCGGCATCAGGCCCTTGCCCTGGGTTTCGCGGATTTTCTGGCACAGGTTGGTTTTGCCGGACCGGCAGAATTTACACTCACCGCATTCCGGGGTGTACAGCGGGATCACATGATCGCCGACCTGAACACTGGTCACGCCTTCGCCGACCTGTTCGACAATCCCGCCGCCTTCATGGCCGAGAATCGCCGGGAAAATGCCTTCCGGATCGTCACCGGACAGGGTAAACGCATCGGTGTGGCAGACCCCGGTGGCCACGATGCGGACCAACACCTCACCGGCTTTTGGCAGCATGACATCGACTTCTTCAATCGAGAGTGGCTGGTTGGGTCCCCAGGCAATGGCGGCTTTGGATTTGATAAAGGATTCAGACATGGTGTCCCTCTTGGATTTGGCGGGGCGGACCCCGGATTGGCTCCTGATGCTGCTATAACAGTAGGAGACTTTATCGAAAGGGAAAAAGCATACCGGCCTTTTCCCTGACTGATTGTGATGGACTCAGTATATTTATTTCGATGAAGTTGATAATTGCATAATATTGAAAATAACTTTTACTCATGAGTAATAATTTGGGTGATACTTGGTGGTCCGGGGGATTGGCTCTATAATGCGCGGCCTGATTGAAAGCCGCGACTACGGGAAGAACGACGCCGTGACTGAGCAAAGCCAAGATGAACTGTTTATGCGCCGGGCGATGGTGCTGGCGGCTAATGCCGAAGCCGAAGGCGAGGTGCCGGTGGGGGCCGTGGTGGTCCATAACGGGCAGGTGATTGGTGAAGGCTGGAACCGCTCGATCGGCCAGCACGATGCAACGGCCCATGCCGAGATCATGGCGCTGCGTCAGGCCGGCCAGGTGCTGCAAAATTATCGTCTGATCGACACGACGCTGTATGTCACCCTGGAGCCATGTCCGATGTGTGCCGGGGCCATGGTGCACAGCCGGGTGGGGAAAGTCATTTATGGCGCCAGCGATCCGAAAACGGGTGCCGCTGGCAGTATCATGAACCTGTTGAGCTATGACGAAGTCAACCACCATGTTGCCTACGAGGCGGGTGTGTTGGAAGCCGAATGCCGGGCTCAGTTGCAGGCCTTTTTCAAGCGCCGCCGGGCGGAGAAGAAAGCCGAAAAGAAAGCCAGGCAAGCGGCCGAGGCTCTGAAAGCTGCCCAGGACTTAAAACCAATGGATGGCTAGTGTTGCCTGAAGTTGACGGCAGGCAGCCGCCGATATGGCGCGGCGTATTGAAATGTCGCGGCGTATTGAAACAAATCAAATCAGCCCTGCAGATGCAGGGCTGAACGTTTGGGGTTGATCGGTCCCAACCAGGTGGCTCTATATTAATTACTGGCCGTTCGGGTCGGTTTGGCGGCCTTGGCCGCTTCCTCAATCGCTTCAGGTTTTACCGGCGGCGTTTCCGGTGGCGTGATGGTATGCAGGCCGTCGACTTCGGCGATTTGCTCTTTCTGAAGCTGCTGCCGGTGCGCCTGCTCATAGCCCATGATGCTCTGGTAGTAACGGCGAATATTTTCAACGTAGTTGAGCGCCTCATCCCCGCGGGCATAGCCATAACGGGTCTGCCGGTAGTACTTGCGCTGACGCAGCATCGGCAGGCGCTGTTTCACGTCACTCCAGGCATCCGGATCACCGCCTTGTTTCTTGGTCAGGCGGCGGGCATCCATCAGGTGGCCAAACCCGACATTGTAGGAGGCGAGGGCAAACCAGACCTTCTCATGGCCTTCGACACTGTCCGGGATCCGGTTGATCATCTTGCGCAGGTACTGCACCCCACCCCGAATACTTTGCTCCGGATCCAGACGATTGGTCACCCCGACTGATTTCGCCGTCGGCAAGGTCAGCATCATCATTCCGCGGACCCCGGTCGGCGAGACTGCTCTTGGGTTCCAGTGCGACTCCTGATAGGAAAGGGCGGCGATCAAGCGCCAGTCCAGCTCTTCGGAATATTTCTTGAACAGGCTTTCCCAGCGCGGCAATTTTTTCTCAATGGCACGCAGGAAGGCGCGGGTATCGACGTAGTCAAAGGTGGCGACATGGCCGAAGTATTTCTCTTCCAGTTTGGCCAGCTCGCCGCTCTGCTTCAGCTCGCCGAAAAATTCGATCAGCAGTGCATACAGGCTGTCATCGGCTGCCTGGTTGAGGAACCAGGCGATGGGCTCATCTTCGGTGAGCTCCAGCGCTGTGGCAATATCAGGGTGGATGCGTTGGCTGAGCGCAACGTCGACCGAGTCCGCCAGGGTGTAGTCCAGTTCGCCGGTCGCCACCAAGCGCAGCAGCTCGTCGCTGTCAGTTTCGGCCAGTGCTTCCCAGGCCAGGTCCGGGTGCAGGACTTTTAAGGTCTCCAGGCTGCGTTCGTGGCTTGAGCCTTTCACGACCACGAGTCTGCCTTTGTTTTCGGCTAAATCTTCAATGCTGCGCGGGCGCCACTGGCCTTTTTTGTAGACCACAATCTGGCTGGCATAGTAATACGCGGGCGCGGCTCGGAATTCAGCCAGACGCTCTTTGGTCATGGTCAGGCCGGCAGCCACGAGATCGACATCGCCGCGTTTGAGCGTTGGAAAAAGCCCGGAGAGGGTAAACATCGGCTGCATTTCCAGTTTGACGCCCAGTTTGTCGGCGAAGCGCTGCGCCAGCTCATAGTCGAGGCCGGTCGGCCCTTCATTGCCGATAAAGTAGGACAACTGGTTATTCAGGGTACCCACGCGCAGGACGCCGCTGTCGCGGATCCGCTCAAGGTCGCTTTTCTCCGGGGCTTCGAGCCAGTTGCAGCCGCTGAGCAGCGTCAGGCTGAGCACCGCAGCCAGCAACAGGCGCAGGCGTTGGGGAAATAGAATGTTGTTCAACAATACATGCTCATCGTTTTTATTTGATGTTCTTTATACCAAAGCTCTGGAGGTCCGCAAAGCAACGACGCGCCCTAACCCGTAACAGCTTGTTATTCTGATATGTGCGTTCAGGCATATGTTTTGATGTCATGTTGAACCCCCGGGTCAGAAACGGGCAGGATAAAAGCGGCTGTCGTGACAATACCGGGGCTGGAACCCGAGAATTGTCGCGGATCGAAAAAAAAACGCGCAAACGGTTGCGTCAGGTGTTACGTCACAAAAAAAATTCCCTTATACTACGCCCCATCGCGTGCTTCTTCGTGGCCGGAATGCCTCGGAATGTGCTGGAAAACGAGGTGGCATTGACGTAATTGTCCCGGATTACCGGGGGATTAGGCCAATATCACCTTCATTCAACTGCTAATCGAGAGACGTACGCACATGGAAATTTTGCGTGGTTCACCCGCACTGTCTGAGTTTCGCGTTCAAAAGCTGCTAGAGCGCTGCCGCGAATTGGGGCTGCCTGTGTCAGGCATTTACGCTGAGTTCATGCATTTTGCTGATCTGTCAGCGCCGCTGAGCAAGGACGAGCAAGACAAGCTGGCTAGCCTGTTAACCTACGGTCCGACGATTGCAGAGCATGAGCCGTCCGGCCTGTTGCTTCTGATCACCCCGCGCCCGGGGACGATTTCTCCCTGGTCTTCCAAATCGACTGATATCGCCCGTAACTGCGCCCTGACTCAGGTGAAACGCCTGGAGCGCGGGACGGCGTATTATATCGAAACCACAGCTGCCCTTTCCGACGCTCAACTTGTTGAGCTGAAAGGTCTGATCCACGATCGCATGATGGAAGTGGTGTTCACCGAGACGGACGCCGCGGCGGCCCTGTTTACTCAGGCTGAGCCGGCGCCGGTGAAAAGCGTAGATATTCTG
Organism: Photobacterium sp. TY1-4; assembly: GCF_025398175.1. Taxonomy (NCBI): domain Bacteria; kingdom Pseudomonadati; phylum Pseudomonadota; class Gammaproteobacteria; order Vibrionales; family Vibrionaceae; genus Photobacterium; species Photobacterium sp. TY1-4. The sequence continues at coordinate 2,747,779 of NZ_CP099734.1, read as the reverse complement.
GCGGGTGGCCGTCAGGCCCTGGCAGAAGCGAACGTGGCGCTGGGTCTGGCGCTGGCGGAAGATGAAATTGACTACCTGGTGGAGAACTTCACCAAACTGGGTCGTAACCCGAACGACATCGAGCTGATGATGTTTGCCCAGGCGAACTCTGAGCACTGCCGCCATAAGATCTTCAATGCCGATTGGACGATTGACGGGGTGGATCAGGACAAGTCGCTGTTCAAGATGATCAAGAACACCTATGAGCTGCACAGCGACTACGTCCTGTCTGCTTACAAAGACAATGCCGCGGTGATGACCGGCTCCAAAGTGGGTCGCTTCTTCCCGGATCCGGCCTCGCGCCAGTACAACTACCACCAGGAAGATGCCCATATCCTGATGAAGGTGGAAACCCATAACCACCCAACCGCGATTTCGCCTTGGCCGGGCGCATCAACCGGCTCAGGCGGTGAGATCCGTGACGAAGGTGCCACCGGGATCGGCGGTAAGCCAAAAGCCGGTCTGGTTGGCTTTACGGTATCGAACCTGCGAATTCCGAACTTCGAGCAGCCTTGGGAAAGCGATTTCGGCAAGCCGGGCCGGATTGTCAACGCGCTGGATATTATGCTGGAAGGCCCGCTGGGCGGCGCGGCATTTAACAATGAATTTGGCCGTCCGAACCTGCTGGGTTACTTCCGGACTTATGAAGAGAAAGTCACCTCTCATAACGGTGAAGAGATCCGTGGCTACCACAAGCCGATCATGATTGCCGGCGGGATGGGTAACATTCGTGACGAGCATGTCCAGAAGAAAGAAATTCCGGTCGGCGCCAAGCTGATTGTGCTGGGTGGCCCGGCAATGAACATTGGCCTCGGTGGCGGCGCGGCTTCTTCGATGGCCTCCGGTCAGTCGGCAGAAGATCTCGACTTTGCTTCAGTGCAGCGCGAAAACCCGGAAATGGAGCGTCGCTGTCAGGAAGTGATCGACCGCTGCTGGCAGATGGGCGAAGCCAACCCCATCGCCTTTATCCACGATGTCGGTGCGGGCGGGATTTCCAATGCCCTGCCGGAGCTGGTGGATGACGGTGAGCGCGGCGGCAAGTTCCAGCTGCGTGATGTGCCGAATGATGAGCCGGGCATGAGCCCGCTGGAAATCTGGTGTAACGAATCGCAAGAGCGTTATGTTCTGGCGGTTGCGCCGGAGCATATGGACATCTTCGATGCGATTTGTCAGCGCGAGCGTGCGCCGTACGCCGTGGTCGGTGAAGCCACCGAAGAACGTCATCTGACGCTGGAAGACAGCCATTTCGACAATACGCCAATCGATATGCCGATGGATATCCTGCTCGGCAAGCCGCCGAAGATGCACCGGGATGTGACTTCGCAAAAAGCCGAAGGACAGGCGATTGATCGCAGCACGATTGTGCTGGAAGAAGCCACCCACCGCGTGTTGCGTCTGCCGGCGGTAGCCGAGAAGACCTTCCTGATCACCATTGGTGACCGTACTGTGACCGGTCTGGTTGCCCGCGATCAGATGGTCGGTCCGTGGCAGGTGCCGGTCGCCAACTGTGCGGTCACGGCAGCAAGCTACGACACCTACCACGGTGAAGCCATGTCGATGGGTGAGCGGACACCGGTTGCGCTGCTGGACTTTGCCGCGTCGGCCCGTCTGGCGGTCGGTGAAGCGATCACCAACATTGCCAGTGCCGATATCGGCGATCTGAAACGCATCAAGCTGTCGGCCAACTGGATGTCACCGGCCGGTCATCCGGGTGAAGACGCTGGTCTGTATGAAGCGGTGAAAGCGGTCGGTGAAGAGCTGTGTCCGGCGCTGGGCCTGACCATTCCGGTCGGCAAAGACTCAATGTCGATGAAGACCCAGTGGGAAGAGAACGGCGAAGCCAAAGAAGTGACGTCACCGCTGTCATTGGTGATCACGGCCTTCGGTCGCGTCGAAGATGTGCGCAAGACGGTCACGCCGCAACTGCGCACGGACAAAGGCGACTCGAGCCTGCTGCTGATCGATCTTGGCTGCGGTCAGAACCGTCTGGGTGCGACAGCCCTGGCACAAGTATACAAACAACTGGGTGACAAGCCGGCGGATGTTGATAACCCTGAACTGCTGAAAGGCTTCTTCCACGCGGTGCAGGCGCTGATCCGCGACGAGAAACTGCTGGCTTATCATGACCGCGGTGACGGCGGCCTGTATGTGACGCTGGCCGAGATGGCCTTTGCCGGTCATACCGGGGTGGAAGTCGATTTGAACACCACCGATGGCGATGCGTGCGACGATGTGCTGGCAAGCCTGTTCAACGAAGAGCTGGGCGCGGTGATCCAGGTCCGGACCGAAGATCTGGATACAGTCCAGTCGGTGCTGGCGACCCATGGTCTGGACGCGTGCAGCCACGTGATCGGCACCGTGGTAGACGAAGATGTACTGCGGATCTGGAACGGCAATGATCGTGTGCTGGAGCAAAGCCGCACTGAGCTGCGTACCATCTGGGCGGAAACCACCTACCAGATGCAGGCGATGCGTGACAATCCGGCGGGTGCGTTGCAGGAATTCGAAGCCAAGCGGGATGTCGCCGATCCGGGCCTCAACACTAAGCTGAGCTTCAATCTGGACGAAGATGTGGCCGCGCCGTTTATTGCAACCGGTGCCCGCCCGCAGATGGCCATCCTGCGTGAGCAGGGCGTGAACTCGCATGTCGAAATGGCGGCAGCATTTGACCGTGCCGGCTTTGATGCCCGCGATGTCCACATGAGCGACATTCTGTCCGGTCGTGTGGCATTGGATGGCTTCAACGGCCTGGTGGCCTGTGGCGGCTTCTCTTACGGGGATGTGCTGGGTGCCGGTGAAGGCTGGGCGAAGTCGATTCTGTTCAACGGCATGGCGCGTGAGCAGTTCGAGCGTTTCTTCCATCGCAACGACACTTTCGCCCTGGGCGTGTGTAACGGCTGTCAGATGATGTCGAACCTGCGCGAGTTGATCCCGGGCGCTGATTTGTGGCCGCGTTTCGTGCGCAATGAATCCGAGCGTTTTGAAGCACGCTTCAGCCTGGTGGAAGTGCAGCAGAGTGACTCGCTGTTCTTCAACGGCATGGCCGGTTCGCGGATGCCGATTGCGGTCTCGCACGGGGAAGGTCGCGTGGAAGTTCGCGATGGCGCGCACCTGAATGCGATTGAACAATCCGGTACGGTGGCCCTGCGTTACCTCGATAACTACGGCAACGTCACTCAGAACTATCCGGCGAACCCGAACGGCTCCCCGAACGGGATCACCGGCCTGACTACTCAGGACGGCCGTGTCACCATTATGATGCCGCACCCGGAGCGGGTATTCCGTACGGTGGCGAACTCCTGGCATCCGGATGACTGGAACGAAAACAGCCCGTGGATGCGGATGTTCCGTAACGCCCGGGTCAACCTGGGCTAATGCCCGCGCTGATGCGATAGGAAACAGCCGCTCTTCGGAGCGGCTGTTTGGTTTTGGGCCGTTGTCACCTATGGTCGTGAGTGAAGCGCTGTGTAGGCACAGGAACCAATTGAATATTGCTATGTCTGAAAGAAAGCACATCGGCACAGGGAATGGATTGAGTTGTTTAATCTTTACTCATAAAATGCCGCCTGGAAAGATGACGGCCATACGATGATGGCCCCCGTTTTATGGAAGAGAGCAGGGAATGGAACAACCCGGATCCCACCGCAGGTTCAGCGCAGCGAAAGCGTTAGCGCTCCTCGTCATGATTTGTCTGATTCGATATCTGGAAAGCTTTGCCCTGATTTTCAGTGCAAAGCAAATTGGCATCGTGCCCTGGATCATCGCGATCCTGGTGCTGTTGTCCGGCGTGACGGCGATTTTCGGCTTGTTTCGCGGCAATCAGTGGGGCTTCATCCCGCTCTATTTCTTTATTCCGGCGGCCACGCTGTTTTTCGGCATGAGTCTGATCCCCTATTTACCTTTGTTGATTGAACCGGCCTACCGCGGTCTGGCGGTCTTGGCGATCAATAGCGGCATTCTGATCTATGCGGTCTGGCTGTTGCTCAAGATGATGGAGACCCATGATCTGCGGTATTAACCGTTTGTTGCATCGCCGGATTTGGTATTAACCGGCCAGATCTGTGATAATACAGCCATGATTAATCAGGCAATTGGCGCAGACTGTGCGTTGATGACCTCTGCTCAGCATAGGACGAGGAAAGATGAAGAAAATTGAAGCCGTTATTAAGCCGTTTAAGCTTGATGATGTTCGAGAAGCGCTTGCAGAAGTCGGCATCACCGGGATGACGGTGTCGGAAGTCAAGGGCTTTGGGCGCCAGAAAGGGCACACGGAGCTGTATCGTGGCGCCGAGTATATGGTTGATTTCCTACCGAAAGTGAAGCTGGAAATCGTGGTGGCGGATGATGTCGCGGAGCAATGCATCGAGACCATTATCGAGACGGCGCAAACCGGTAAGATCGGTGACGGCAAGATCTTTATGTTCGATGTTGAGCGTGTGGTGCGGATCCGCACCGGCGAAGAAGACGAAGACGCTATCTAAGACGCCTTGCGTCGTTGCCGAAAGTGATGAAAAAGGCTTGCCGGGTGGGCAAGCCTTTTTTGATCCGCGCCGTTGCAGTATGACAACTAGCCGGCAATCGCCGAGCCGCTGTAGCGTCCGGGCTTGTGGTTCATCGCCAGCACCAGGTTCAGCATCACCGCACCCAGCACAGACAGCGCCAGGGTCATCGGGCTGACCAGGAAGTAGGAGGCGATCAGGATACAGAGGTCGATCCCCATCTGCAGTTTGCCGGCCGACCAGCCGAACTTTTCCTGTAAATAGAGGACCAGCACATTGAATCCGCCCAGGCTGGTCTGATGGCGAAACAGGATCAGCATCCCCAGTCCCATCAGCAGTCCGCCGATCATCGCGCAGTACAGCGGCTCCAGCCGGCTGATTTCCAGCACGTAGTGCATATGGTCGGTGATCACCGAGACCAGACCGCCGGAGATAATGCTGGTGACGGCAAAACTGCGGCTCATCCGGAACCAGGCCATCAGGTAGAACGGAGTATTGAGCAGAAAATACAGCTGGCCGAACGACAGGCCGATAAACTGGCTGAGCAAAAGGGCAAGACCTGTGGTGCCGCCGGTCAGCAAATGGGCTTGCTGAAGAAAGAACACGCCCTGGGCGACGACAAAGGTGCCGGTCAGGATCGCAATGATGTTCTCTTTATGGGAATGATGATAACCGCTCAAAAAATCAGACTCCTTGTTTCTGACCCGATCCGAGCGTCGTGACCGATGATCAGAACGGTGGGATCGGAAGATGCTTGCTGGCGGCAATCATACTGGGTCAGGCCGCAAAACGAGAAGTCGGTCGCGGAAATGGCCAACTCAGCTGTGTCATTAAATTTGTACAACTTTGTAAACTATTAATTTCATAAATTTCTTGCAAAATAGAGATGATAAACTAAAGAGCGCTGATGATGGCTTCATCAAGATGAAAGGAATTCATGCAGGCATGGAAAATAAACATGTAGAAATCGTAAGAAAAAGGGCAATCAGGACTATCTGATCCGGATCAAATTCTGTAAAATACAGCGCTATGTACCAAGGTGACGAAAACGTTTGCGTTCAGGCGGTGCCTGGCCTCATGTTTTTTCAATGTTCACCGAAAATTACGGTTTACCATTCATTCGCAGACAGAACGGTTTTTTTGGTGCTTCTGCGGGTGTGTATGAGAACAATCTGAGTCAGGAGATACAGATGCTAAAGCGCGACATGAATATTGCCGATTATGACGCAGAACTTTTTGCAGCTATTCAGGAAGAGACTGCGCGTCAGGAAGAGCACATCGAGTTAATTGCCTCTGAAAACTACACCAGCCCGCGTGTAATGGAAGCACAAGGTTCTCAGCTGACCAACAAATATGCCGAAGGTTACCCGGGTAAGCGTTACTACGGCGGTTGTGAGTACGTGGATAAAGCGGAGCAACTGGCGATCGACCGTGCTTGCCAGCTATTCGGTGCCGAGTATGCCAACGTTCAGCCGCATTCCGGCTCACAAGCTAATAACGCGGTGTACATGGCCTTGCTGAATGCCGGGGATACCGTGCTGGGTATGAGCCTGGCGCACGGTGGTCACCTGACCCACGGTTCTCCGGTAAACTTCTCCGGCCGTCTGTACAACATCGTGCCTTACGGCATCGATGAAGCGGGCAAAATCGACTACGAAGAAATGGAAGCCCTGGCGGTTGAGCACCAGCCGAAAATGATCATCGGTGGTTTCTCTGCCTACTCACAGGTCGTTGACTGGAAACGCATGCGTGAAATCGCAGACAAAGTGGGTGCTTACCTGTTTGTCGATATGGCACACGTGGCGGGCCTGATCGCAGCGGGCGTTTATCCGAACCCGGTACCGCACGCACACGTGGTCACCACCACAACGCACAAAACACTGGCCGGTCCTCGCGGCGGTCTGATCCTGTCGAACGGCGGCGAAGATCTGTACAAGAAGCTGAACTCAGCCGTGTTCCCGGGCGCGCAGGGCGGTCCGCTGATGCACGTGATTGCAGCCAAAGCGGTGGCCTTCAAAGAAGCGATGGAACCAGAATTCAAAGAATACCAGGCGCGCGTGGTTGAGAACGCCAAGGCGATGGTCGGTGAGTTCCTGGAGCGTGGCTACAAGATTGTTTCCGGCAGCACCGAAAACCACCTGTTCCTGGTTGATCTGATCGACAAAGGCATCACCGGGAAAGAAGCGGACGCAGCACTGGGCGCGGCCAACATCACCGTGAACAAGAACAGCGTGCCGAACGATCCGCGCAGCCCGTTTGTCACCTCAGGCATTCGTCTGGGCACACCGGCGATCACCCGTCGTGGCTTCACCGCGGAAGATGCCAAGCAACTGGCTGGCTGGATCTGTGACATCCTGGACGACGTGAACAATCCTGCTGTGATTGAAGCGACCAAGGCGAAAGTGCTGGAGATCTGTCAGCGCCTGCCAGTCTACGCCTAATGCGGCGGTGCTCGCCCGACGCAGCGCGACCCGGGCGGCAGAACGCAAGTGAAAGCAAACGGCACCTGATTCAGGTGCCGTTTTGTTTTATCTGCCAGAATCATAAGAAAAACCCGGCCCGAAAGCTCAATAGCGGCGAGAAATGGGTTACACTGAGGCGACGAGTATGAGGAGGCAAGATGCATTGTCCTTTTTGCGGTGCAAATGACACCAAAGTAATCGATTCCCGTCTGGTGGCAGACGGTCATCAAGTCCGTCGCCGTCGTCAGTGTCTGGCCTGTAATGAGCGTTACACGACGTTTGAGACGGCAGAATTAGTGATGCCCCGGGTGATTAAAACCAATGGCAGTCGCGATCCGTTCAATGAAGAGAAGCTGCGGGGCGGGATTCAACGCGCCCTGGAAAAGCGGCCGGTTAGCGCGGATGATATCGAGCGCGCCATCAACACCATTAAGTCACGCCTGCGGGCGACCGGTGAGCGGGAAGTGCCGTCTGAAATGATTGGCAACCTGGTGATGGAAGCGTTGAAAGAGCTGGATAAGGTTGCCTATATCCGCTTCGCATCCGTGTACCGTAGTTTTGAAGATATTCGAGAATTTGGCGAAGAGATCGCCAGATTGGAAAAATAAGTGCTGGCGGCACCCTGCCGCCGCCTGAACCATGATAAGCAAACCCTGATGTTTTCATCGATTGACCATGCCATGATGCTGCGGGCCATTGAACTGGCAAAACGCGGCCGTTTCACCACTGCGCCCAATCCCAATGTCGGCTGTGTCATTGCCCACGGCAGCGACATTGTCGGCGAAGGCTATCATTATCAGGCCGGCCAGCCTCACGCGGAAGTGTTTGCCTTGCGGGCGGCCGGCGACAAAGCCCTGGGGGCCACCGCCTATGTCACCCTGGAGCCGTGCTCCCATTTTGGCCGGACGCCACCGTGTGCCGAGGCGCTGATCAGTGCCGGGGTTGCCCGGGTGGTCTGTGCCATGGTCGATCCGAACCCACAAGTGGCCGGGCGCGGGCTGAAAATGCTGCGTGCAGCCGGGATTGCGGTGCAGTCGGGTTTACTTGAAGCCGATGCCGAAGCGCTGAATCCGGGGTTCATCAAACGGATGAAAACCGGCAAGCCGTTCGTGCAGCTCAAGCTGGCGGCCAGCCTAGACGGTCGCACCGCCCTGGCGAACGGCGAGAGCAAGTGGATCACCTCCCCGGCGGCGCGGGCGGACGTGCAGCGCTACCGTGCTCAGGCTGGGGCAATCTTGTCAACCAGCGCCACGGTGCTGGCCGATGATCCGTCGCTCAATGTACGCTGGGAAGAGCTGGGCGAGGCCGTGCAGCAGGATTATCCGCAGGCATCACTGCGCCAGCCGACCCGGGTGGTGATTGACAGCCAGAACCGGATCACTCCGGCCCATCGCCTGATTGGCTTGCCGGGACAAACGCTGCTCGCGCGGCGTGCGGCGGGGAGTGAAGCCTGGCCGGCATCGGTGCAGCAGCTGGTGGTGCCGACGGGCGCGCAGGGCCAGTTGGATCTCGACGCCCTGATGAGCGCGCTGGTGAAGCAGGATATCAACCATGTATGGGTGGAAGCCGGGGCCGCGCTGGCGGGGGCCTTGCTCTCTGCCGGGCTGGTCGATGAGCTGATTGTCTATCAGGCACCAAAGCTGATGGGCAGCGACAGCCGGGGACTGATTGACCTGCAAGGGTTGACCGCAATGGCTCAGGTACCACTGCTGGACATCCGGGATGTTCGCATGGTGGGTCCGGATATCCGGATCACCGCGCAAATCAAACAAGCAATTTAAGGAAACGCCTTCATGTTTACTGGCATTATTGAAGCCGTCGGGACCATTACGGCGCTGACCCCGAAAGGCAAAGACATTTCTGTGACGGTAGATTCCGGCAAGCTTGATCTATCCGATGTAAAATTGGGAGACAGTATTGCGACCAACGGGGTTTGCCTCACGGTGGTGGCGCTGACCGGCAAGGGCTATGTGGCCGATTTGTCGTTAGAGACCCTCCAGCGGACCGCATTTGCGACGTACCGTGCCGGCCAGGCGGTGAACCTGGAAAAAGCCATGCTGCCGACCACCCGGTTCGGCGGTCATATGGTGTCCGGCCACGTGGATGAAGTGGCCGAAATTATTGAACGGACCCACACCGGCCGGGCCATTGAGTTCTGGGTGCGGGTGCCGGCGCATCTGGCGAAATATATTGCCGAAAAAGGCTCGATCACGATTGATGGGATCAGTCTGACCGTCAATGCCATCCGGGGCGATGAGTTCAAACTGACGATCGTGCCGCACACCGCTGCCGAGACCACGATGGAATCATTCCAGCCGGGCCGGAAAGTCAACCTGGAAGTGGATGTGATCGCCCGCTATCTGGAGCGATTGATGCTGGGGGAGCGCGCTGCTGAAAAAGCGCCGGCAGTGACCATGGATTTGCTGGCCAAGTCCGGATTCTTGAAATCATAAAGAGCAAGCAGGAGAAGGGGAACACAATGGCTTTAAGTAGTGCAGCAGAGATCATCGAGGATATTCGTCAGGGCAAGATGGTGATCCTGATGGATGATGAAGATCGCGAAAATGAAGGCGATCTGATCATGGCCGCGGAAAAGATCACCCCTGATGCCATTAATTTTATGGCCACCCACGGACGGGGACTGATTTGCCTGACCCTGACGCAAGACCGTTGCCGGCAGCTGAATCTGCCGCTGATGGTGCAGGACAATACCGAACAGTTCAGCACCAACTTTACCATTTCGATTGAAGCGGCCGAAGGCGTGACCACCGGGATTTCTGCGGCAGATCGTGCCCGGACGGTGCAAGCCGCCGTAGCGGCGAATGCGACACCGTCGGATATCGTGATGCCGGGCCATGTGTTTCCGCTGATGGCGCAACAGGGTGGGGTACTGGCCCGTGCCGGTCACACCGAAGCCGGTTGTGATATTGCTCGCCTGGCCGGTTTGGAGCCGTCGAGCGTGATTGTTGAGATCCTCAATGAAGACGGCACGATGGCGCGTCGCCCGGATTTGGAAGTGTTTGCCGAGAAGCACGGCCTGAAGCTGGGCACCATTGCCGATTTGATCGAATACCGCAATACCAACGAAACCACCATTGAGCGCGTGGCCGAGTGTCGCCTGCCGACGGCGTTCGGGGAGTTTGATCTGATCACCTACCGTGACACCATCGATAACGAAATCCATTATGCGTTGCGCCAGGGGCAAGTCAGCCCGGCAGAGCCGACGCTGGTGCGGGTGCATGTGCAGGATACGTTCAAAGATATTCTGCACTCAGGGGCGTCGCAATGGACGCTGTCGGCAGCGATGCAGCGCATTGCCGAGGAAGGTGGGGTGATGGTGATCCTTAATCGCCATGAGTCGCAAGAGTCGACGCTGACCAAGATCCAGCATCTGGCCGCGCAGGAAGCCGGTAAGCCGATGGTGAAACTGAATCCGAAAGATCAGTCGCGCCAGGTCGGGGTCGGCTCGCAAATCCTTGCCGATCTCGGGGTGGCCAAAATGCGCCTGCTGTCCTCAACGCACCAGCGCTATCATTCGCTGTCCGGTTTTGGCCTGGAAGTGGTTGAGTATATCTGCGAATAGCCGGGCTTGGCGGTAACCCGCTGGCTCACTTTCCCGCGGCGTGCCAGCTGCCGGGAATATCAAATTGAATTGGATTGAGACGCCGCAGGGGCCCGGATGCCGTCGCGGGATGCGGCCCACAAGTAAATTGGTATAACCCATAAAGTGTGGTAGACTCCCGCGGTTTCTCAAACCGGAAAAGACATAGTCACAGGAAGGCCCATGAAGGTTATTGAAGGCGCCATCGCGGCACCAAATGCAAAAGTTGCTATCGTAATTTCACGTTTCAACAGCTTCATCAACGAAAGTCTGTTGGAAGGCGCACTTGATGCGCTGAAACGTCAGGGTCAGGTGAGTGATGACAACATCACAGTTGTTCGTTGCCCGGGTGCCTATGAGCTGCCGCTGGTGGCACAACAGATTGCCAAGAGCGATCGTTACGATGCGATTGTTGCGCTGGGCTCTGTGATCCGTGGCGGTACACCGCACTTTGATTATGTTGCCGGAGAGTGTAACAAAGGTCTGGCGCAGGTTGCTCTGGAGTACAACACTCCGGTTGCATTCGGTGTTCTGACTGTTGATTCTATCGAACAAGCCATTGAGCGTGCCGGTACCAAGGCTGGTAATAAAGGGGCAGAGGCTGCACTAAGCGCGCTTGAAATGGTCAATGTCCTGTCCCAAATCGAATCCTAATGGGGGTTACTGTGAAACCAGCCGCACGTCGAAATGCACGTCAGTTTGCTGTCCAAGCGATTTATTCTTGGCAAATTACGAAAGGCAATGTTGCCGATATCGAGCAACATTTCCTGTCCGGGGATAAGTTTGAAGAAGAAGAGTTCCAGGCTGAAGCACCAGTTCTGGCCGCTCCGCATACAGACGTCGTCTACTTCCGTGATCTGTTCACTGGTGTGGTTCTGAACCACCAGGAGCTGGACAGCAAAATGCGTCCGTACCTGTCGCGCCCGCTGCAGGATCTGGATCAGATGGAACTGGCACTGCTTCGCCTGGCGATGTACGAAATGGTCAAGCGTGACGACGTTCCTTACAAAGTGGTCATTAACGAAGCGATCGAGTTGGCGAAACTCTTCGGTGCGGAAGACAGCCACAAGTTTGTGAACGGCGTGCTGGATAAAGCAGCACCAACACTTCGCAACAAAAAGTAAGCGATTGAAGACGATAGAGGGCCAGCTAAGCTGGCCTTTTTTCTATCTGGATCTGAAAAAGTATGGCTAGTAACGAATTTGATTTGATTGCCCGTTATTTTGAGCATCAGGCCGTCAGCCGTCGTGATGTGGTGTTGCCGATTGGCGATGACTGCGCGCTGCTGGCGGTACCGGTCGGCAGCCAGCTGGCCGTCAGTACCGATACTCTGGTGGCGGGAACCCACTTTCTGGCTGAGGCCGATCCGGCGAAGGTCGCCCATAAAGCCCTGGCTTCCAACCTGAGCGATCTGGCGGCCATGGGCGCGACGCCGGCCTGGGTGTCACTGGCACTGACGATGCCCGAGCCGGATGAAGTTTGGCTGGCTGGTTTCTGTCAGGGCTTTTTTGCCCTGGCTGAATATTACAATGTCCAGCTGGTGGGCGGGGATACCACCAAGGGCCCGCTCAGCATCACCATCACCGTCCATGGCTTTGTGCCACAGGGCGAGGCGCTGACCCGCAGCGGAGCGAACTCGGGTGACTGGGTGTATGTCACCGGCAATCTGGGCGACAGTGCCGCCGGTTTGGCGCTGGTGCTGGGACAACAGCAGGTGGCGGACCCGCAGCTTCGGGATTGTCTGTTGGCGCGTCATTATCTGCCGCAACCGCGGATCCTGGCCGGGCAGGCGCTGCGTGGCATTGCAACCGCAGCGCTGGATATCTCTGACGGCCTGATTGCCGATCTCGGCCATATCCTGACCCGCTCCGGCCTGGCGGCGGTGATCGATGTGGAGAAACTGCCGTTGTCACCGGAGCTGTGCCGGTTCGCGCCGGAGCGCGATCGCGCCCTGCAACTGGCGCTGAGCAGTGGTGAAGAGTACGAGCTTTGCTTTACCGTGCCGGAGCAAAATCGTGGCGCGATTGACACCGCGCTGGCGCACAGTGGGGTTCAGGCGACCTGTATCGGCCAGCTCCGCTCCGGCCAGGGGATCACCCTGATGCGCGGTGAGGTGCCGCTGGACTGGCAGCTTCATGGTTATGACCACTTTGCGGAGTAATACGTGGCAAATCCAAAAGATAAAATTAATCTGAAAAATCCCTGGCACTTGTTGGCAACCGGCTTTGGCAGTGGTCTCTCCCCGGTGATTCCGGGCACCATGGGCACGTTGGCTGCGGTGCCGTTTTACCTGCTGATGGCTGAGTTGCCGTTTACCCTTTACTTGCTTCTGATCCTGGTGGCATCGCTGGTGGGGATCACCATTTGTCAGAAAACATCCGATGATATGGGTGTGCATGATCACGGCAGCATTGTCTGGGATGAGTTTGTCGGCTTCTGGATCACCATGGCGGTTGCGCCGGTGGTGAGTTGGCAGTGGTTGCTGGCCGGTTTTATGCTGTTTCGCTTTTTTGACATGGTCAAGCCGTGGCCGATCAGCTGGCTGGACAAGCATGTTCACGGCGGGCTCGGGATCATGGCCGATGATCTGCTGGCCGGGGTGATGGCGATGATCAGCTTATGGGCCCTGGGCTACGGGCTGGGTTGGTAACTCTCCCCGCATTAAACACGAATTAACACCGCGCACTTGCGCGGTGTTTTATTTTTAAGAAAAATAATAAAAATCAGGAGACTAGCTGCATATCGACTAGGCTGTAAGTAAGTTATCCGGTGAAACCTATGGTGAGTCATGCTGAATCGGTGGTGGCAGTGCGCCTTGCTTTTGATGGTCTGGATCGCATTTCCGGTCTATCCCCAAGTTTATCCTTCGACTGGCACGGCCTGGGTCCTGCCCGGGGGATGGGATGAGCCGGAGGCCACCTCTTACTTCGATACCGCAGATGCGGTGAAACAGTGGGAAGGGCGCCATGCTGATTTGGTACTGGGGAGCATGCACGATGCCACAGTCAACCAGTCTCTGGTCGCTATCGGCTACATCTACAGCCAAAAGCTCAATTGTCGCCCCGGGCCACAGACCGCCTGGTTGAGCCGCGAAGCGGCGGGCCGGGGACTGGACCTGGAAGATGGTTACCTGCATTTTGCCGAAGATACGGTGCTGGCGGCTGAGCGCCTCAGCAGCGGTCTGGATTACCTGCTGGAAGGCCAACCATACCATTTGCTGCTGGTCCGTAATGATCAGTATTCGACGGCTCGTCTCCCGCTCACCCTTCAGCCCGGCGATGCCCTGATCGCCATGGCCGCTTATCCGTTTGACAGCGTGCAGATCACCGCCCTCCAGCCGCCGCAGGCGAGCCGGGCCGTTGCCGATGCAGCGGGAGCCGTCGGCGACTGGCAGCCGGTTGCGCTGCGCTGGCAGAGCCGGGTTGGCGAGGCAAAGCAGCTGATCCAGACCGGTACAATGGCCCAGGCTGGCGCCTGGTCCAGTGTGCGGGCCGTCTATCAGGGCCGTCAGCTCAACAGTGGCAAGCGCGGCCTGGAGAATGGCCTGAAAACCTGGATGATTCGGCTTCAGTGGCCGACGGCCACCCGGGTGCATGGACTGCAGTTTCAGCCCTGGCTGACGCGGGAGCCGGGCAGTTTAGCCATTCCGGGTTGGGACGGGCAAAACGATCGCAATGGGGACGGTTACATTGATGATGCCGAATTTGCCGATCGGGCGAACCGCAATGCCAGTGCCCGCTTTCGCCATCAGGCCCGACTGATCCCGGCCGGGCATCAATGGCCCGGTACCTGCTGGTACCGGACGAATTTTGCTGATCCGGCCTGGAACCAGTTCAGGGTCGGCTGGTACCAGGCCGACTGGCTGCGCCAGGGGCTGAGTGGGGGTTATAACGATGACATGGCCCAGTTGCTGGGCGAGAATCAGTTCCGGGTGACTCAGGGCGGTCGGATTGCAGAGTTGTCAGCGCGGGCCGGAACGGAATCGGCGGCCACCACTTACGCGGTGCAGCAGGCCGATTTCTTACAGCTGGTGAAACAGCGCACCCAAACTCGCTGGCTGGCGGCCAATATCTCGCGCCTGAATGTGTGGCAGAGCGCGGTCTGGCCGGCCAAGCTGCGGTCGATGGTTGATTTCTGGCTGCGCGAGCACTATCTCCATCCGGCGATGGGGCTGACGCGGATGCAACAGGGCTGGGAGCAGTTTGCGCTGGGTAAAGCCGGGGACAAGAGTTTGATCATGGCCTCGGTCAAAGGCGGCAGAAGCGATCTGTCACCGACCTCGGCCCGGGCCTGGCAGCAGGATATCGAAACCGGTCTGGCGCAGTACTATTTCTTTAATGTGCCGGGGCTGACTTACTACCACAGCTGGAACCAGACCCATTTGTATGGCAGCGGGAACACGACGGTGCGCAACTGGTACCGCGGGGGCGTGCCGAAGAACTGGGCCTACCAGCCGACCGGGATGCTGAATATCGATATCGGCCACCCGATCACGCCACCCGGCGGCTACAAGCTGGTGCAGTGGGTGAACGACAAGGACAGCGCCAAGACCACGACCACCCAGTTGGGCAATATTGCGCTGTTGCCGGCCAACTGGTTCTGGCTCTACCGGAGCGGTTGGTACGGGGTGGTGCCGAACGAAGGGGTGATGGCGCGTCGTTACAGTGACGGCTTGGTGGTGTACCGGGCGGTGAAAGCGCATGATATGCAGAGCTTCCTGCTGGCTAAACCGCTGCGGGTATCGCTGCCGGGCGATTACCAGCGGGTGTTCTATGACGGTAGCCTGAGCGAGCCGATGCGCTATATCGAACTGGGGGGGTATGAAGGTGCGGTGCTGAAACGCGTATCGTCTTCGGAGTCACCATAAAAAACGGCTCCGCAAGGGAGCCGTTTGAACGCGTTGAACGAGAAGGGCGGACTTAGTCCAGATAAGCGCGGATTTGCTTCTCGATGCCCGGACCGTCGATGTCCAGCAGGGCATGGAGCTCGGCCTGAGTCCCTTGCTCGATGAAACGATCCGGCAAGCCCAGGTTCAGCACTGGCTTGAGGACTTTCTGCTTCATCAGGAATTCATTGACGCCGCTGCCGGCACCGCCAGCGATGGCATTCTCTTCCACGGTCACCAGCACGTCATGGTTGGCGGCCAGCTCAAGGATCAGCGCCTCATCCAGCGGTTTGACAAACCGCATGTCTGCCACCGTCGCATTGAGGTTTTCGGCTGCTTCCAGCGCGTAGCCCAGCATGGTGCCAAAGCTGAGGATCGCAACCTTTTCGCCCTGACGGCGCACCACGCCTTTGCCGATTTCCAGTGCAGTCATCTCGCGCTCCGGCGTGATACCGGTGCCGCTGCCGCGCGGATAGCGTACTGCGCTCGGCCCCTGATGCATGTGGCCGGTGTAGAGCATCTGGCGGCATTCGTTCTCATCGCTCGGCGCCATGATCACCAGATTCGGGATACAGCGCATATAGCTGAGATCAAACGAGCCCTGGTGCGTCTGGCCGTCGGCACCGACCAGACCGCCGCGGTCGATGGCAAACATCACCGGCAGGTTCATGATGGCGACATCGTGGATCAGCTGATCATAGCCGCGTTGCAGGAAGGTCGAGTAAATCGCCACCACCGGGTGATAGCCACCGATGGCCATCCCGGTTGCCAGGGTGACGGCATGCTGCTCGGCAATCGCGACGTCAAAATACTGCTCCGGGTATTCTTTCGAGAAGCGGACCATGCCGGAACCTTCGCGCATCGCCGGGGTGATCGCCATCAGCTTGCTGTCTTCGGCGGCCATGTCGCACAGCCAGTCGCCAAAGATATGGGAGAAGGTTGGCAGGCTTTTGGCTTTCGGGATCGGATTCTGGGTCAGATCGAACTTCGGCACCGCATGGTAGTTAATCGGATCGGCTTCCGCCGGCGCATACCCTTTGCCTTTTTTGGTCATGATATGCAGGAACTGCGGCCCTTTGAGGTTGCGCATGTTCTTCAGCGTTTTGACCAGCTCTGCCACATCGTGGCCGTCGATCGGGCCGATATAGTTAAAGCCCAGCTCTTCGAACATGGTGCCGGGCACCACCATCCCTTTGAGATGCTCTTCTGCACGTTTGACCAGCTCTTTGATCGGCGGCGCGCCGGACAGTACTTTCTTGCCGCCTTCACGGAAGGTGGTATAGAGATTGCCGGACAGGATCCGCGCCAACTGGTTGTTCAGGGCGCCGACGTTCTCCGAAATCGACATCTCGTTGTCGTTGAGGATCACCAGCATGTCGGAATGGACATCCCCGGCATGGTTCATGGCTTCAAACGCCATCCCGGCCGTAATGGCACCGTCGCCGATCACGCTGACCACCTTGCGGCCCAGGCCTTCTTTCTCAGCGGCAATCGCCATGCCGAGACCGGCGCTGATGGAGGTCGAGGAGTGGCCGACCGACAGGACGTCGTATTCGCTTTCTTCCCGCCACGGGAACGGATGGATCCCATCCTTCTGGCGAATGGTCGGCATCGCCTCGCGACGGCCGGTCAGAATTTTGTGCGGATAGGCCTGGTGACCCACATCCCAGATCAGGTGATCAAACGGGGTGTTGTAGACATAGTGCAGGGCCACGGTCAGCTCTACGGCACCCAGGCCGGAGGCAAAATGACCACTGCTGCGGCTTACCGTATTCAGTAAATAGGTCCGTAGCTCATCACAAACCGCAGGCAGGCTGTCTGCGGGGAGCAAACGGAGTTCATCTGGGGTGTTGGCCAGAGCCAGATGCGGGTATTTTGAAATATCCAGTGTCATAATTTGGCGCTTTTACTGATTTTAGTTATTGCGCTCGATGACGTATCGGGCGAAAACTTCGAGTTGGTCTGTATTGTAGGGTATTGCAGCCAAGGCTTGTAGCGCTTCTTGGTAAAGTTGCTGTGCTTTTTGTTGCGCGCCCTCCAGACCGAGCAGGGCCGGGTAGGTGCTTTTGTTCAGCGCGATGTCGGAGCCCTGTGGTTTGCCCAGGGTATCGGTATCACTGGTGATATCGAGGATATCGTCCTGAACCTGGAAAGCCAGCCCGATGGTTTCTGCGTAGCGGTCCAGTTGCGGCAGGACGGCCACGCCACGCTCTCCGGCAGCCAGGGCGCCGAGGCGGATCGCACACCGGATCAGTGCCCCGGTTTTGTGCTTATGAATGGTTTCCAGCTGTGCCAGCGAGATTTGCTGGCCTTCGGCGGCCAGATCCAGCGCCTGACCGAGACACATGCCGGCAGCACCGGAAGCCCGGGCCAGTTCGCGGACCATGCGGATCCGGTAGGCTTCGCCTTGCTCGCTCAGTTGTCCGGTTGCCAGGATTTCAAACGCCAGGGTCTGCAGGGCATCCCCGGCCAGAATGGCGCTGGCTTCGTCAAACGCGATGTGACAGGTCGGCTGGCCGCGGCGCAGCTCGTCATCATCCATCGCCGGCAGATCATCATGGATCAATGAATAGGCGTGGATACACTCGACCGCAGCGGCCGGAGTATCCAAATCATCGCAGTCAGCTCCCAGCATCTGGCCGGTGACATAGGTCAGATAAGGGCGAGCCCGTTTGCCGCCCAGCAGGGTTCCGTGTTTCATGGCTTCGACCAGGGTCTGCTCGGCGTAAGGTTGTGCCGCCAGCCACTGGGCCAGTTGTTGGTTATTCCGCTGGAGGTAGTACTGCAGGGAGGATGACAGGGATGAAGAGTTATTCATGATTCGCATCAAATTCAGTCAGGGGGGCTTGATCATCTGCCTGAAGCAGAATTTCGACACGCTGTTCAGCCTGGGTCAGCTTTTGCTGGCTGCTGCGTGCTAGCGCGATACCACGCTCAAATTTTTTTAATGCGTCCTCAAGAGCAATGTCGCCGGATTCCAGTTCATTGACGATGCCGTCGAGTTCGTCCAGTGCGGCTTCAAACGCCATTTTTTCAGGTTTTTTAGCTGCCATACGGGGTTCACTGTAATTTAAGTGCAGGAAAAATAACGTAGAGACGTATTAGGGTCAAATTATCTCACAGGATTCTGTGGGACCAACAGTTATTTTCGTATTTTGCCGACAACCAGGCTAAATCTAAATTCAAGGGTGCCGATACAGTTTGAGTTGGTTAGAATACCCCAAGCAAAGTAATTGGCTAAATTGGAGAACTCTCGGTGGATTTGGCGACCCTTATCGGCTTAATCGGCTCTTTTGCCTTTGTCATCATGGCAATGGTATTGGGCGGCAGTATCAATATGTTCATTGATACGCAGTCGATCCTGATCGTATTTTGTGGCTCAACGTTCGTGGCGTTGATGCAGTACAGTGTCGGCCAGTTTTTCGGCGCGACCAAAATTGCGGTCAAAGCATTCATGTTCAAGACCGATAATCCGGAAGATCTGATTGCCAAAGTTGTTGAAATGGCGGATGCCGCGCGCAAAGGGGGCTTCCTGGCCCTGGAAGAGATGGAAGTCGAAAACTCATTCTTGCGCAAGGGGATTGACCTGCTGGTGGATGGCCACGATGCCGATGTGGTGCGGGCGACGCTGCAGAAAGATATTTCCCTGACCAACGAGCGCCATGAGCAGGGTGCGGGTATTTTTAAGGCGCTGGGGGATGTGGCCCCGGCGATGGGGATGATCGGGACCCTGATCGGTCTGGTGGCCATGCTGTCGAACATGGATGATCCTAAATCCATCGGTCCGGCAATGGCCGTCGCCCTGTTGACGACCCTGTATGGCGCGATGCTGGCCAACATGGTGATGTTGCCGATTGCCGCCAAACTGGAACTGCGCAAAGACGAAGAGAAGCTCAATCGTCGCTTGATCCTGGACGGGGTGCTGGCGATTCAGGACGGTCAGAACCCACGGGTGATTGACGGTTACCTGAAGAACTATCTCAACGAGAAAAAACGTACGATTGACGGCGATCAGTAGGGGGCGCGTATGGAAGACGAATGCAAATGTCCCCCCCCGGGGCTGCCGCCGTGGATGGGCACCTTCGCTGATCTGATGTCGCTGTTGATGTGTTTCTTCGTCCTCTTGCTGTCGTTCTCTGAGATGGACGTCCTGAAGTTCAAACAGATCGCCGGCTCAATGAAGTTTGCCTTCGGGGTGCAGAACATGCTGGAGGTGAAGGATATTCCCAAGGGAACCAGTGTGATCGCCCAGGAGTTTCGCCCGGGCCGTCCGGAGCCGACGCCGATCGAAGTGATCATGCAGCAGACGATTGATATGACCCAGCGTTCATTGGACTTCCACGAAGGGGAATCGGATCGCGCCGGGGGGACCCAACGGGACGCCGGGCAACTGACCGGCGGCCAGAGCGCCCAACTGTCAACTGAGCTCAACCAGAATGATCAATCCGAGATGATGGAGGCCCAGCAGCAACTGATGGAAGTGTTGCAGCAGGCGCTGAACCGGGAAATCGAAGACGGTGCTATCGAAGTCGAGAATTTCGGTCAGCAGGTGGTGATCCGAATTAAAGAGAAAGGCTCGTTCCCGGCAGGCTCTGCTTTTCTGCAACCGAAGTTCCGCCCGCTGGTGCGCCAGATCGCTGATTTGGTGAAAGACGTGCCCGGGGTGATCCGGGTTTCCGGCCATACCGATAATCAGAAACTGGACTCTGAGCTGTACCGCTCGAACTGGGATCTCTCGGCTCAGCGCGCGGTGTCAGTTGCCCAGGAGATGGAAAAAGTGGATGGTTTCGATCATAAGCGCCTGCGAGTGATGGGGCTGGCCGACACGGCGCCGCTCAATGACAACAAGACCGAAGCGCAGCGCGTCGCCAACCGCCGGGTCGAGATCTCGATTATGCAGGGTGAACCGCACTATTCCGAGGAACTGAGCAGCGGCGGGAATTAAGCCTACACTAAGAGGATGGACAGGGCCGTGGGTCGTGCCCTGTATCTTCAGGCTGTCTCTGCGAGTGATGAGCACGACTTGGGGATATATCCTTGTTTCAGCAACAGCCTGCTTGCTGTATAATTCGCGCCTTTGATCCTTTTGGTATGTTTGCCTTTTGGTATTGTTTGGCCCAGTGTAGCGAAGCGTGTTATGAAATTTATTGTTAAACCCCATCCAGAGATTTTTGTGAAGAGTGAATCGGTTCGCAAGCGCTTCACCCGAATTCTGGAATGTAACATCCGCATTATTCTTCAGCGTTTGTCCGATTCTGTGGCGGTGCATAACCGACGCAGCTACATCGAAGTGACTTCAAAAGATGACAGTATTCGCGACCAGGTGCTGGCGGTGCTGACGCAGACACCGGGTATCCATCATTCACTGGAAGTCAAACAGACCGAATTCAAGGACATGCACGACATCTATGAGCAGACCTTGGCACATGTTGCCAGTCAGCTTGAAGACAAAACCTTCTGTGTTCGCGTGAAGCGGACCGGTAAGCATGACTTCACTTCCATTGATCTTGAGCGCTATGTGGGCGGCGGTTTGAACCAGGCCGTTGCCTCGGCGTCGGTGAAGCTGAAAAACCCGGACATCACGGTCAATATCGAGGTTGAGAACGAGAAGCTGAACCAGATCCTGGCTCGCCATAAAGGGCTGGGCGGTTTCCCACTGGGCACGCAGGAAGATGTCCTGAGCCTGATCTCCGGCGGTTTTGACTCCGGGGTGTCGAGCTACCTGCATATTAAGCGTGGCAGCAAGGTGCATTACTGTTTCTTCAACTTGGGTGGCCCGGCGCATGAAATTGGCGTGAAGCAGGTTTCTCACTTCTTGTGGAAAAAGTATGGCTCCTCGGCCAAAGTAAAATTCATCGCGATTGATTTTGAGCCGGTTGTGGCGGAAATCCTGGAAAAAGTTGATGACGGCCAGATGGGCGTGATCCTGAAGCGGATGTTTATGCGCGCGGCCGGCCAGGTGGCGGAGCGTTTCGGGATCCAGGCGCTGGTGACCGGTGAGGCACTGGGCCAGGTTTCCAGCCAGACCCTGACCAACCTGCGCCATATTGATAACGTGACCGACACGCTGATCCTGCGTCCGCTGATCAACTGGGATAAAGAAGATATTATCAACGTGGCCCGTGAGATCGGCACTGAAGATTTTGCCAAGACGATGCCGGAATTCTGCGGCGTGATCTCGAAAAGCCCGACTGTGAAAGCGGTGAAAGAGAAGCTGGAAGCGGAAGAAGCCAAGTTTGACTTTGCGGTGCTGGAGCGTGTGGTGACCGAAGCCCGGGTGATCGATATCCGTAATATCGAGAAAGAAAGCCAGGAGCAGGCGCCGGAAATTGAGCTGGTGGATCAGATTGAAACGGATGCGATTGTGCTGGATATCCGCAGCCCGGATGAAGAAGACGAGAATCCGCTGGAGCTGGAGAACGTTGAAGTGCGACATCTGCCGTTCTACAAGCTGGCTACGCAGTTTGGCGATCTGCCGCAGGATAAAACTTACCTGCTGTATTGCGATCGCGGAGTGATGAGCCGTTTGCAGGCGCTGTACCTGAAAGAAAACGGGTTTGAGAACGTGAAGGTGTACCGTCCGTAAGGAGATCTTGCGCTTCTTCACGATAAAAAACGAGAGCTTCGGCTCTCGTTTTTGTTTTTAGCCTCCGGCACTGCGGCGATGCCCGTACAGCGGGGGCGCAGTGGTGTCGGACTGGCGTCGGTGTCTTTCCTGCCTGCCGGCTTTGCTGGCGGCTAGCGCTTACTTTCGCGGCAGCACGGTGTAGTGCATATTCGGCCAAACCACCATCGGCTCCGCGACTTCGGCGGCCAGTGCCTTGCTTGCCAGATGGCCGATAATTTCAAACGCAAATTCCTGTGCCGTGCCCGGTCCCTGGCTAGTCAGCAGACGGTGGTTGATATCATAGACCACCCGCTTGCTCCGGCGGCGGGCTTCCGGGATCTGATCCAGGAAGGCCGGGTGAGCCGTCATCAGGGCGTTCGGAAACAGATTGTGGTGCTCCAATACCACTGCCGGGGCGGCGCAGATAGCGGCAACCAGCTTGCCGTCATATTTGTGCTGGTTGACAAACTCGACCAGCAGCGGGCTGTCGCGGAAACATTCGGCCCCGGCGACACCGCCCGGCAGGACCACACAGTCAAACGGCTCGTCGGCAATGGCCACCAGCGCGACGTCGGCGACCAGCTTGATCCCGCGAGAGCCGGCCATGATCAATGCCCCGTCGGAAGCGACACTGGCAATGGTGACCTGAAAACCGGCCCGGATCAGAATATCGATGGTGGTGACGGCTTCCATCTCTTCGCTGCCGGGGGCGATACAGACGGCAACTTTGATCGGGCGCTGCTGGGCCTCATGCGTCATGGTGTTGTTGCTCCAGTTGTTTGATTTGGTGCCATAGTCGGGTATTTTCCGGAACCGCAATCCCGTGTTCCTGAGCCCGGTCAATCAGATATCCCGTAATATAGTCGATTTCCGTCGGCCGGTGCTGAGAAATGTCCTGATTCATCGACGAATAGTTTCCAGCGGTATTGTTGATCACCTGATCGACCTGGTGGCGCAGGGAGGTGCGGTCGCAGGCGATCCCTTCGGCATTCATCACGGTTGCGACTTCGGTGCAGATGGCATCCAGCTGCCGGTGGTATTTGGCTTGCGCCAGCTCCCCATTGCGGCACTGCGCAATGGCGGTGAGCGGATTGATCGCACAGTTGATGGCCAGCTTCTGCCACAGCGGGATCAGGATCTGGTCATGCCACTGGCAGGGCGGCAGCGCCTGGTTCAGCTGCCCGGTCAGTGCCGCATGTGCCTTGCCGCTGCCGTTGATCGCCCCGATCCAGGTATGCCCCAGACCGGTGTGGTTGAGTTGTCCCGGAGTCGGTCGATAGGCTGCCTGGGTGGTGGTGGCATACAACAACGGGTTCTCCGGCAGCAACGCTGAGACATTTTCATGGGTGCCCATACCGTTGTGCATCACGATGACCGGTGTGCGGGACGGCAGATACGGCAAAATGGAGGTGAGTGCTTGCTCAACCTGGAATGCTTTGACGGTCAGTAACACCGCGTCGGCTTGCTGCAATTGCGCGGACTGGTTGGCGGCAAAGGTATAGTGCTGTGGGGATGTTTGCGCCAGGGGATTGAAGCTCAGGGACAGCTCAGAGGCGCTATCCCGGGTCCAGAAGTGGACGGCATGATCTTGGCTCAGGTGGCATCCCCATAAACGGCCAATCGCTCCGGCGCCGACAATGGTCAGGTTCAACACGGGTATCCTTTCTTAGTCAGAACAGCGCTCAGCATACCATGTTCTTGGGCCGCCGTTGACAGGTGAGGGGCACGTCCGGGTTGTGCCGTTTGCGCTGAAGGGAGCGGATCAGAATTTGTAGTTGGCCGAGAGGTAGTGACCAAAGCCGGTGGTATCGCCGGCAAATCCCCCGTCTTTAAACAGGGCCATGTTGTGGTAGTACTTCAGGCCGTAGCCGAAGGCCCATTGCGGGGTGTGGTAATAGATGCCGTTGAACCACTCAATGGCCGTGGTGGTCCGGTTGATATCATCGGAAATTTTCGAGGCCCCGAATTTATAGTCCAGATAACCCTGGTAGGTAACGAAGTCGCCACTGCTGAGGGTCAGCCAGGGTTTGAACCAGTTGGTGGAAATCATATAGCCATCCCATTCCCCCTCGTTCTCCGCCCCAAAGTTTTCCCGGACATACCGGGCATAGGTATTGAGACCGACTTTGCCGAACCAGGGCACCTGCACATCAGACCCCAGGCCGATATAGTGCTCAAACAGTGCGTTGTCACCCACATTGGTCAAGGTGGAAATATAGAGCTCCATCACCGGGCCGAAGGAGAGATCTTTGCCGCTGATCCCATCTAAAGAGAAGCGGGGAGCAAATTTAAAGAAGAAGTTGTCTGCAAAGTCATCACTGCCTTCCGGTTTGTTGCGATCGGAGTTACTGGAGTTGAGTACATCAAACACATCCAGGTAACCGTAGAGATCCAGCCAGCCGGAGCGGCCGCCGAATTCCATCTCGAAATAGGTATCGTCCTGGAATCCGAAGGGGATCCGGTTGTTGATACTCTGCATCAGATTGAGGGTGAACCACTTGTAATCATTTTTATGGATATCGTCGGAGTAATCGACGGCGCCGCTGGTGCCCGGCAGGGCAAGGGCAGCGCTAATACTGAGAGCAGCCAAAGTTCTGTTCATAATGAGATCTCGCTAGCCAAATGCCATTGCTTCGGGGATCTGCGGATGACCGGTTGCACCATCGCAGGAGCCCTGTTCAGCGCGCTGTTATAGAAATGAAATGGGCACGCTTCTATTAGCAAAGGCTAGCGTATTCTTTACCGGGCGGTTGGTTGTCTTAAGGTTAAGGCGTGATCCTTAATCACCGGGCAGTGTCGCAGGGGGAAAAGTTGAAAAAAATGAAAGAGAAAGCGAGGCAGTCTTGAAAATAAGGACCCTCTTAACAATGAGAGCGCAAAAAAAAAGCACCCACAGCGTGAGTGCTTTTCAGGATATGAATGTCTGGAACTTAGAACTTGTAAGTTACAGAAACATAGTGGCCGACTCCGGTTGATTTCAGCGCATCAGAGTCTTTGATACCGTAGATGTCTTTGTACGCTTTCAGGCCGTAACCCACTGCGTAGCGATCTGAGTGCCAGTACAGGCCGTTAAACATCGCACCACCGCTGCTCGCGCCGCCGGTGTTCGGGCCATCGTCCAGGCCGAATTCGTAGTCGATGTAACCCTGGTAAGACAGGAAGCTGCCATTTTCGAAGAAGTGGAATGGCTTGAACCAGTTCGTTGCAAGGTGGTAACCGTTCCACTCATGGTCGTTGCCGCGGTATGACGCATATAGGTTCAGACCGATTTTGCCCAGCCATGGTACGTTTACGTCAGAGCCCAGACCGATTTTCTGGTTGTTGACACCTGCGTTACCACCCCATTCCATCAGTGTCGCAACATATAGTTCCTGAACCGGGCCGAATGACAGATCTTTACCGGTCACGGCATCCAGGGAAACACGCGGTGCGAACTTCATGAACATTTTTTCGGCACCAGCTTTGTCGCTGTCTTTGTCGCTGCTCAGGTTGAATACATCAACGTAACCGTACAGGTCGAAGATGCCAGAGCGGCCACCGAATTCCATTTCCATGTAATCGTGGTCTGATTCACCTGGCAATTCATTGATGGCGTACATCAGGTTGAATTGTGACCAGCTGTAGTCGTTCTTGTGAATGTCGTCAGAATAATCGGCGGCGTTAACGGTGGCCGGCAGTGCTGTTGCTGCCAGCACGCTCAGTGCTGCTAGGGATTTGCGCATGGGTAAACTCTCGCTCATTGTGTATTGGTATCAGGCTCTTTTGCGGCCCGTTTCGTTGTGGAAGTGATTCTATGGTTTTATGTCACTGTTGGAAATGTAACGGTTGCGCAATCATTTGCTAATTGTGATCACGATCTTTTGGAATCGATTACATTTTTGGTGTTTAGTGATCACGATCGTCATTTTTGGTGGTTTCAGTGATATTTTTCTGAACTAAGTGATAAATGCGTCATCTAATGGCGGCTGTTGACATCGGTTTTCACTGCCTGACCTGCGAAAATAAAAAAGGGAGGTGTTTGCTGTCAACAAAACACCTCCCCAATCCCCGGCTAAGCGCGGGTGTTCGAGGGTCAGGTCACTTCTGAACGGGGTTGAGCGCTGACTTTCTGGCGTCGGCCGACGGTATAAATCAGCATCAGCACCGGCAAGCCGATCAGGGCTGTGGCAAAGAAAAATATGTTGTAGCCGAAGTTATCGACAAACATGCCCGAGAAACCGGCAATGAATTTCGGAAACAGCAGCATGATGGAGCTGAACAGGGCATATTGGGTGGCGGAAAAGGCAACGTTGGTCAGGCTGGACATATAGGTGATAAACGCTGCGGTGGCGATGCCGGCGCTGAGGTTATCTACCGAGATCACCAGGGTCAGCATGCCCAGGCTGTTTCCCAGATAGGTGAAAATCATGAACAGGATATTGGTGGCGGCTGCCAGGATTGCCCCCAGGGCCAGGATCCGCAGGGTACCGAACTTGCTGACCAAGATGCCACCCAGGCCCGCCCCGAGCAGGGTCATAATCACCCCGTAAATTTTGGAAACGGAAGCGACTTCGGTTTTGCTAAAGCCCATATCGACGTAAAAGGCATTGGCCATCACGCCCATCACCACATCCGAGATCCGATAGGTCCCGATGAGCACCAGGATCACCAGCGCTTCGCGGCCGTAGCGGGTAAAGAAATCCTGGAACGGCAGTACAGCCGCAGTATAGAACCAGGCTGTCAGGCGGGCCGGGATCGCCGGCATCCCTTTGTCGAGCAATTGCTGGCGCATCTGGCGTTCGAGGTTGTCGACTGCTGAGTTATCGATGGTCGGTTCGTGAATGCACAGGGCTGTGAGCAAGCCTACCAGCATCAGTCCGGCCATGGTGAAATAGGCGACTTGCCAGCCATGGGCATTGTATTCGGTATCGGAGCCGAACCAGGCAGCCAGGGCCATGGCCCCGGCGCCTGCGGTGATCATGGCCAGACGGTAGCCGGTCATATAGGCTGCGGCGAGTGCGGCCTGCAGACGCTCCGAAGCCATTTCAATCCGGTAGGCATCGATGACGATATCCTGCGAGGCCGAGGAGAAGGCAACGATGACGGCGAAGATTGCCAGTTGGATCAGATCAATCTGAGGGTTGCTGACGGCCATGCCGTAGAGCGAAGCGATGATCAACAGCTGGGAGAACACCATCCAGCCCCGGCGGCGGCCCAGCAAGCGCGACAGGATCGGCACCGGAAAGCGGTCGATCAGCGGTGACCAGATCCACTTGAAGCCGTAGGCGAGGGCGACCCAACTAAAAAATCCGATATCCGTTCGGCTGACTTCGGCCTCCCTGAGCCAGAAAGACAGGGTACCGAAAACCAGCAGGATCGGCAGGCCGGATGAAAAGCCCAGTGCCAGCATGATCAGGACTTTTTTCTCCAGATAGACCCGCCAGCCCTGGCGATTGTCCGCGAGTGGTTGCGACATGGTTCCCTCAGTATTGATTGTGTTGTGTTGACGAGATTCGATTATAAGGCGAAGTCGCGGCGAACTTCAGTAAAATGCGGGTAAAAAGATGATGGGGTGAGATCCGGGGCGGGGCGGATCATCCGCTACGGCCGGATCCCCTGCATTTTCGCCAGATGTTCACCGACCCCAAGTAAAAACTGGGCGGTTGACGTGACTTTGAACTGGATAAAATGGTTGCCCAGCAGCTCATGCTCCTCCAGTGATTCGAGTAAATGCAGTAAATACCAGTAAGCCGATTCGTACCGGTTGGCCGGTGTGCCGGCGGGGACCGACAATTTCCACCAGTCGTGGAGGTGCTCGGTGCAGGTTTTTTTCAGAGAGTCGTAGCTGGCTTCGCCGCAAAGCACACCGAGGGCGCTCAGAGCCAGGGCCGGGGCGTAATCTGAAATGTGCTGATCGACCTGTCGGGTAGGCGTTTCTGGTTGGGAGGAAATCAGTCTGAGCATAGGGGCCACCTGGTTGTTGCGGTAGGCGAACGACCAGGTGACGTTTACCTACTTTTTGAGAATCATTATTTCTTTAATAACTATAGGTTGCTGCGGGACATCTTTCATACCCATCGAGCGAACGGTAGTGGTAGGAATTTCAGCCATTTTTTCAATAACTGAGAACCCCTTCACAACTTTGCCGAATACGGCGTAGCCCGGTTGGCTGCCTCGGGCATCCAAGAACGCATTATTGTTGTAGTTGATGAAGAACTGACGGGTGGCAGAGTCCGGTGCGTTGGTCCGGGCCATGGCGATGGTGGCGCGTTCATTCTTCAGACCATTGGTGGACTCGTTTTGGATCGGCGGGTAGGTATCCCGGCGATTGAAGTCCTGATCGAAGCCGCCGCCCTGAGCCATAAAACCCGGGATCACGCGATGAAAAATGGTGCCGACATAACTGCCGTCTTCAACGTAGCGCAGAAAGTTCTGACTTGAGATCGGCGCACTTTTCTCATCCAGCTGAATCGTAAAGTCACCCAGGCTGGTGGAAACCAGCACTTGGGTTGCAGCGCTGACGGGCAGGGCGATACTCAGGAGCAGGGCTAGTAAGGCCTGACGCATTATAGTTTCTCCTGCAGGTAGCTGTTGAATTCCGGATCGGCGTAGATGTCTTTCAGCACCGCGGTGATCAGGTTATTCAGCGCCAGTTCCATATCTTCTACCGAGGCGCTCATGGCACCGTTACGCTCCGACTTCCCGGCGTAGCGTTTCACAAACTTCCCGGTCGGGGTTTCAACCACCAGTTGCAGCTGCAGCTTGCTGCTCAGTTCGTGGCTCATCACACTGTGTTTCACATTGACCATGGCTTCCAGGATATCCAGACGCAGGGTGCCTTTGCTGTCTTGGGTAATGCCATAACCTTGCGAGCTGAGCTGACGAGACAGGGCATCTTCCAACGTGATCCGCAAGTTCTGGGAGGCGTGCAGCGGCTGAACATTCTGGCGGCCGCTGTCAACGACGGCCACGAACTGGGCGGTGCGCAGGTCGCGGCTTTCCAGGCTCAGCGTTTTCCCGGATGTGGTCGGTTGCTGGGCAATGACAGGCGTCGGGTTCAGGGTCAGCTGCGGCTCGGAGGGTGCCGAGCAGGCGGTCAGTGCCATCACGGTGGCGGCAATAAGAAGCTTTTTCATCGATTTCTCTATCCTTAACAAACTGCGGCGGGATTGAGCGCCGTAACAGTGTATGTAAATGTCAAAATTATTTTCTAGTTTGATAAACCACGAACTTATTGTTCTGGGCAATGACCGATACGTTACCAAATAAACGTTTAAGTTTTCCATCGTAGCCCAGGTGGCGGTTCCCAATCACGATCAGCCGTCCCTGAGATGTCAGAACTTGCTTTGCATCACAAAACATTTGCCAGGCAATGTGATCGGTAATAGTGGTTTGCTGATGGAACGGTGGGTTGCACAACACCACATCGGCGCTGTCGGGCGCAAAGCCGCTCAGGCAGTTGTTCACCGTGGCGGTCAGCTGCGCCGGATCCGGCAAGTTCAGGGCGGCATTGGCGCGGCAGGAAGCGACGGCCATGTAGCTCTCGTCCACACAGGTGATCTTAGCTTTCGGATTCAGCTGGGCCGCTTTAATGCCAATCACGCCGTTACCGCAACCTAAGTCAATGATGTGCTGCGGGCGATCGTAGCTGGGAATATGCTCCAGCAGCAACCGCGCGCCGATATCCAGGCTATCCCCTGAGAAGACATTGGCATGGTTGGTGAGGGTGAGGCCGTGCTCTGGGACTTCCCAGCGCAGCGGCTCCGGCAGTGGTTGTGCCAGCGCCGGGTTCACCTCGCAGAATATGAGCCGGGCTTTTTTCACCGCCAGTGAGGTTTTGGTTTGGCCCAGATATTTTTCAAACAGTTTCAGGGTTGACGTGTGAATGTCCTTGGCTTTGGCCGCAGCGATCACGGTGCAGTCTGCAGGCAGTTTCTGGCAGAGCTGCTGGAGCTGCCAGGTTAGCAGGCGGTTGGTTTTCGGCAGCTTGAGCAATACCAACTGCGGGTTCTCCGGCAATTCGGCCAGGCAGTCGATGATATTGACGGCAGGGCGCTGGTTGGCTGCCAGATTGGCCAGACACCCCTGATGGGCGATATAGGAGTCCGTGACGCAAGTCACCGGCCCTTGATTGGCAAACCAGCAGCTGAGCGCGCCGAAACTGTCGTTCATGATCAGGATCGGACGGGCGGGATCCAGGGTGATGTCCTGGTCATGGACGTGGTTGATAAGGTACTCATCTGCGGCGTCCCATGCCTGGAGCGTTTCATTTGTTCTGGTCGGGAAACGCTTGAGGGTCAGCGTTTGCCCATGCAGGTTGAGCTCTGGTTTCATTACCGATTACTTTCAGGTATGTTTACATTTTGGTTATCTATTTTCGCAGAACATGCCTGCGCTGCAAACTAAAACCCTTGCCGAGCCACTGATTTCAGTCATTCTTCCTGTCGAATAGCACTGGGACTGAACCCGATTCGGTCGCTTTGACGGCTCGTTTGGTGGGGTTATTGAGGGCGTGAGCTCAAGCGAAGGGAAACAGGTCAGCGCTGAAGGTGAGAGTTATGATCCAGGATCGCATTACAAAAAAATTGTATCAGGCATTTGCCCCGGTACACCTTGAAGTCATCAATGAAAGCTACATGCACAATGTCCCGGCGGGGTCGGAAAGCCACTTTAAAGTGGTGATTGTCAGCGCGCAGTTCGACGGACAGCGCCTGATTGGGCGCCACCGTGCAGTCAATACGGTGTTGGCCGATGAGCTGGCCAATCATATTCATGCCCTGGCGATCCACACCTATACCGACAGTGAGTGGCAGGCCCAGCAAGCGCAAGCGCCTACGTCTCCGGCGTGTCGCGGCGGCAGTAAACTGGGCTGACGAGTCGCGGCCTGAGCACGGCAGCGCAGCCGTGGTAACGCGGCGCATTCCTTCCCTCCTGACTCGGAACTGTTTGACTGGTCCGACGTTTCAAAGTTTGAGATAGCGGGCAATATTCTTGCCCGCTATCGCGTATGATAAGTCCTTGATCGTGTCTGATCTCAATCCTGTGCCTGCATGTGAGCTTGTCGAGTGGACTGGCTATACTGGTTGAGGCGTGCTCTGCTGAGCGCGGCAGTCGTGGCACTGTGACGAAAGCCCCGGAATGAATGGGGCTTGTTCAGTGAGCCTTCAGGTCAAGCAGGAGATCATTGAGTGAAAATCAAGCAAAAGGATATTGCATGGTGAGACGTTGTCGTCAGTGGCTACTTGGCACGCTGTGCGTGTTTACTCTGGCCGCTTGTAGTGAACCGGGCGGCGAAGGCGAGGCAGCAAAGGCTGTCGAATGGAAGCTGGTAACCTCCTGGCCCAAAGGATTTCCCGGAATGGGAGTCGCGCCGGAGCGATTTGCCGACACGGTGAACCGGCTGAGCAATGGCCGCTTGGTGATCCGGGTCTATGGTGCCGGTGAGCTGGTGCCGAGTTTCGATGTTTTCAATGCCGTGTCGAAAGGTACGGTACAGATGGGCCATTCGGCCGCGTTCTATTGGCAGGAGAAAATTCCGGCCGCGCCATTTTTTTCATCCGTCCCTTTTGGACTCTCAGCACAGGAAATGAACGCCTGGCTTCACTACGGTGGCGGGTTAGCGCTGTGGCAGTCGCTCTATGAGCCTTACGGGGTCGTTCCGATGGCGGGCGGCAATACCGGTGCTCAGATGGGGGGCTGGTTTAACAAAGAAATTCAGACCATGGATGATCTCAAAGGGCTGAAAATGCGTTTGCCGGGATATGGCGCGGATGTGTTTAAGCGGGCCGGCGGGATCCCGGTCAGTTTGTCCGGCGGGGAGCTCTTTACCGCGCTGGAAACCGGGGCGATTGACGCTGCGGAGTGGGTCGGCCCCTATAATGATTTAGCATTCGGTTTACATAATGCCGCGAAATACTACTATTACCCAGGGTGGCAGGAACCCAGTACCACCCTTGAGTTTCTGGTCAATCAGCAGGCGTTGCAAAGTTTACCGGATGATTTGCAACAATTGGTGATCACGGCAGCCCGTGCGGTAAACCAGGATCTGCTGGATGAGTACACGGTGAAAAATATGCAGGCGCTGGATGTGCTGGTCCGTGAGCATGATGTGGCGTTACGGCGCTTCCCGGCTCCGGTCCTGGTCGAGTTGCAGCGACTGACCCGGGAATTGCTGGTAGAGATAAGTGAAAATGACCCGGTGCTGGCACGAATTTACGCGTCATATCGGCAGTTTCAGGCCGACACCCAGTTGTATAACCGGGTATCATCTGGCGAAATTGTGAACGGTGATTAACATCTTGTGACAGATTATAACCAAACGAAATGGGGCTGTGTTGCCCCATTATTGTGGGTGTTTTTACTTTATTGGATTTTTGTTAATGATGTGTCCGTCGTGAGAATGTGTTGCTAAATCGACGAACAGTTCACAATTGTGCGTTGGCTCAAATTTACAGCCTTATAAATGTGTTGCGTTGGAAATCTTCGCTGATTTTCACCGCGTTTAGCGTGGTTTGGCATAGTAAAAAGCCGTGGATTAATGATAGAATCGCGGCCTCAAATTATTCGTCACAGAGGCTGTGATCGATAAGTAAATAGGATGTTGCGGTGCCGGCGGTGTTCCAGCTGGCTTCGGACGAAGGAAAGTCGTGTCTAAATTACGCAATAGAAAATTCTTTTTCCCTTTAATGTAGTGCAAGTGCGTATGATTACAATAAAAAAGGGTTTGGATATCCCAATTGCAGGGACTCCTGCCCAGGCGATAAATGATGGTAAGACCATCACACAAGTTGCCTTGCTTGGCGAAGAATATGTTGGTATGCGTCCTACAATGCATACCCGCGTAGGGGATGTAGTGAAAAAAGGTCAGATTCTTTTTGAAGATAAAAAGAATCCTGGCGTGAAGTTCACTGCACCAGCCAGCGGCAAGGTCGTTGAAATCAACCGTGGCGCGAAGCGCGTGCTGCAATCCGTTGTGATTGAAGCCGAAGGCGACGAGCAGGTCACATTTAACCGCTACGAAGCAGACCAGCTGGCCCAGCTGGATCGCAATGCGATTGTTGAGCAGTTGGTTGAATCTGGCATGTGGACAGCGCTGCGGACCCGTCCGTTCAGCAAGGTGCCTGCCATCGACGCTGAAACCCAGGCGATTTTCGTCACTGCCATGGATACCAATCCGCTGGCAGCGAACCCGGAAATCATCATCAATGAGCAGAGCGACGCGTTTGTGGCCGGTCTGACCCTGCTGTCAAAACTGACCCGCGGGAAGGTGATGGTTTGTAAATCAGGCGCCAGCCTGCCGCGTTCGAAGCAGTCGAATGTCGAAGAGCATGTCTTCAACGGTCCGCACCCTGCGGGTCTGGTTGGCACGCACATTCACACCTTGTTTGGTGCTGACCTGCACAACGTTGCGTGGCACATCAACTATCAGGACGTGATCGCTTTCGGTCAACTGTTCCTGACCGGTGCGCTGTACACCGACCGTGTCGTCTCTCTGGCAGGTCCTGCCGTGAACACACCACGTCTGGTTCGTACCACGCTGGGTGCTTCGATTGAGCAACTGACGGACGCTGAGCTGATGCCGGGCGAACTGCGTGTGCTGTCTGGTTCAGTATTGAACGGTAAGCATGCTGCGGGTCCTCAAGCCTATCTGGGTCGTTACCACCTCCAGGTGACTGCGCTGCGTGAAGGCCGTGAGAAAGAGTTCATGGGCTGGATTGCGCCAGGTAAGAACAAGTTCTCGGTCACCCGTGCGTTCCTGAGCCAGTTCTTCCCAAGCCAACTGTTTAACATGACCACGTCAACCAACGGTTCTGAGCGTTCGATGGTGCCAATCGGCAACTACGAGCGTGTGATGCCGCTGGATATTGAGCCGACCCTGCTGTTGCGTGACCTGTGTGCTGGTGACAGTGACAGTGCTCAGCAACTGGGTGCACTGGAGCTTGACGAAGAAGATCTGGCACTGTGTACGTTTGTATGCCCAGGTAAGTATGAGTTCGGTCCTCTGCTGCGTGAGTGTCTGGACAAGATTGAGAAGGAAGGGTAATTCATGAGCCTCAAGAATTTCCTAGAGCAAATCGAGCCCCATTTTGAGCCGGGTGGTAAGCACGAGAAGTGGTTTGCGCTGTATGAAGCGGTTGCCACGTTGCTGTATACCCCAGGTCAAGTGACGCGCACCGGTGCTCACGTGCG
The DNA here is from genome assembly GCF_025398175.1 of Photobacterium sp. TY1-4. Classification (NCBI taxonomy): domain Bacteria; kingdom Pseudomonadati; phylum Pseudomonadota; class Gammaproteobacteria; order Vibrionales; family Vibrionaceae; genus Photobacterium; species Photobacterium sp. TY1-4. The sequence goes on along the minus strand of NZ_CP099734.1, from coordinate 2,713,518 downwards.
TGACAACATCGATCTGAAACGTATCATGATCATGGTGTGGTTCGCAGTTTTCCCAGCTATGTTCTGGGGCATGTACAACACCGGTCACCAAGCGATTGTTGCGCTGAACCACATGTATGTTGGTGAGCAACTGGCTGCGGTGATTGCCGGCGACTGGCACTACTGGCTGACGCAAATGCTGGGTGGAACCCTGGCAGCCGATGCGGGCTGGGGCAGCAAAATGCTGCTGGGTGCAACCTTCTTCCTGCCGATTTACGCGACAGTATTTGCTGTCGGCGGTATCTGGGAAGTCCTGTTCTGTATGGTCCGTAAGCACGAAGTGAACGAAGGCTTCTTCGTTACTTCGATCCTGTTTGCACTGATCGTGCCGCCAACACTACCACTATGGCAAGCAGCCCTGGGGATCACCTTCGGTGTTGTCGTTGCAAAAGAAATCTTTGGTGGTACAGGCCGTAACTTCCTCAACCCTGCACTGGCAGGCCGTGCGTTCCTGTTCTTCGCATACCCGGCTCAGATCTCTGGTGATCTGGTCTGGACTGCGGCAGACGGTTTCTCTGGCGCGACTGCGCTGAGCCAGTGGGCGAACGGTGGTCAGGCTGCGCTGATCAACACAGTAACTGGCGAAGCGATTAGCTGGATGGACGCGTTCATCGGCCGCATTCCTGGTTCAATTGGTGAAGTCTCGACGCTGTTCATCGTCCTGGGTGGTGCCATGATCGTGTTCATGGGGATTGCTTCCTGGCGCATCATTGCCGGTACCATGATTGGTATGGTCGCGACAGCAACGCTGTTCAACATCATCGGTTCTGACACCAACGCAATGTTCAGCATGCCTTGGCACTGGCACCTGGTTCTGGGTGGCTTTGCATTCGGGATGATGTTCATGGCGACCGACCCTGTCTCTGCTGCTTTCACCAATAAAGGTAAATGGTGGTACGGTGCACTGATCGGTGTGATGGCTGTTCTGGTTCGTGTGGTGAACCCGGCATTCCCGGAAGGGATGATGCTGGCAATCCTGTTTGCAAACCTATTTGCACCTCTATTTGACAACCTAGTAGTTCAGGGCAACATCAAGCGGAGGCTAGCACGTCATGTCAAGTAATAACGATAGCATTAAAAAGACGCTGATTGTTGTTATCGCACTGAGCCTGGTGTGCTCGATCGTGGTATCAGCTGCGGCGGTTGCTCTGCGTCCACTGCAGCAGAAAAATGCTGTGCTTGACGTTCAGCGCAATATCCTTTCTGTTGCCGGTCTTCTTCAGGAAGGCATCAACGTACCAGAGACTTACGAGCAGTTCATCGAGCCGCGGCTGGTTGATCTGAATACAGGCAACTTTGTAGAGTCTGTGGACGGTCAAAATGCCGCTCAGTACGATCAGCGCAATGCTGCGAAAACGCCGGCACAGTCTGAGAAGCTGGATCCGACCGTTGACTTCGGTAAGATCATTCGTCGTGCCAACGTGGCCAAGGTATACCTGGTTCGCGATGACAACAACGGTGTTGAGAAAGTGATCCTGCCGGTTCACGGCAATGGCCTGTGGTCGATGATGTACGCGTTTGTTGCAGTCGAAACTGACGGCAACACGGTTTCAGGCATCACTTACTACCAGCAGGGTGAAACTGCCGGTCTGGGTGGTGAAGTTGTGAACCCGAGATGGCGTGCACAGTGGGAAGGCAAGAAACTGTATGATGAAAACGGTCAACCTGCCATCCGTGTCGTGAAAGGCGGTGCACCAGCCGGTAGTGAGCATGGTGTAGATGCGCTTTCTGGTGCGACGCTGACCAGTAACGGTGTCGAGAATACCTTCAAATTCTGGCTGGGTGAAAATGGCTTCGGTCCGTTCCTGGCGAAGGTTCGTGAAGGAGGCCTGAACAATGGCTGATACTAAAGAAATGAAGAAGGTTCTGTTTGGACCGCTGATCAGTAATAACCCGATCGCCCTGCAGATCCTGGGTGTGTGTTCTGCCCTGGCAGTGACCACCAAACTGGAAACAGCGTTTGTTATGACGCTGGCAGTAACCTTCGTAACGGCGTTTTCGAACTTTTTCGTATCGTTGATCCGTAACCACATTCCAAACAGTGTGCGTATTATTGCCCAAATGGCAATCATCGCCTCTCTGGTAATCGTGGTTGACCAGATACTGAAAGCCTATGTTTACGATATTTCGAAGCAGCTGACTGTATTTGTTGGTCTGATCATTACCAACTGTATCGTCATGGGTCGTGCAGAAGCATATGCCATGAAATCAGCACCGCTGCCATCGCTGCTGGATGGTATCGGGAACGGTCTGGGTTACGGCTTCGTCCTGATCACAGTCGGTTTCTTCCGTGAGCTGCTGGGCTCAGGCAAGCTGTTCGGTGCGCAGGTTCTGCCTCTGATTTCAGAAGGTGGCTGGTACCAGCCGAACGGCATCATGCTGCTGGCACCGTCTGCTTTCTTCCTGATTGGTTTCCTGATCTGGACGATTCGTACCTTCCGTCCTGAACAAGTAGAAGCGAAGGAGTAAGGGGAACATGGAACATTATCTAAGCCTGCTGGTTCGTTCGATTTTCATCGAGAACATGGCGCTGTCATTCTTCCTGGGTATGTGTACCTTCCTGGCGGTATCCAAGAAAGTTAAGACGTCTTTCGGTCTGGGTGTAGCAGTTACGGTCGTATTGACCATTGCTGTGCCGGTGAACAACCTGGTTTACAACCTGCTGCTGAAAGATGGCGCGCTGGTTCAAGGTGTGGATCTCACCTTCCTGAACTTCATCACCTTCATTGGTGTTATCGCGGCACTGGTACAGATTCTGGAAATGATTCTGGACCGCTTTTTCCCGCCGCTATATAACGCGCTGGGTATTTTCCTGCCGTTGATCACCGTAAACTGTGCGATCTTCGGTGGTGTATCTTTCATGGTGCAGCGTGACTATAACTTTGCTGAATCTGTGGTTTACGGTTTCGGTTCTGGTATCGGTTGGATGCTGGCAATCGTTGCTCTTGCGGGTATCCGTGAGAAGATGAAGTACTCTGATGTTCCTGCGGGTCTGCGTGGCCTGGGCATCACCTTCATCTCTGTCGGCCTTATGGCGTTGGGCTTTATGTCCTTCTCCGGTGTTCAGCTGTAAACAGGATAAAAGGAATAATCAATGGATATTATTCTTGGCGTAGTCATGTTCACCCTGATTATCCTGGCTCTGGTTTTAGTGATTCTGTTCGCTAAATCCAAGCTGGTACCATCAGGTGACATTACTATCTCAGTCAATGGCGACCCGGAAAAAGCGATTACAACCGCTGCGGGTGGCAAACTGCTAGGTGCACTGGCAGGCAACGGTATTTTCGTATCATCTGCGTGTGGTGGTGGTGGTTCATGTGGTCAGTGCCGCGTGAAAGTGAAATCAGGTGGCGGTGACATTCTGCCGACTGAACTTGATCACATCACGAAAGGTGAAGCCCGTGAAGGTGAGCGTCTGGCCTGTCAGGTCAACGTGAAGACCGACATGGACATCGAATTGCCAGAAGAAATCTTCGGTGTGAAGAAATGGGAATGTACAGTTATCTCGAACGATAACAAAGCGACATTCATCAAAGAGCTGAAGCTGCAAATCCCGGATGGCGAGTCTGTACCGTTCCGTGCCGGGGGTTACATCCAGATTGAAGCGCCGGCTCACCACGTGAAATATGCCGATTACGATATTCCACAGGAATACCGTGAGGACTGGGAGAAGTTCAACCTGTTCCGCTACGAGTCTAAAGTCAATGACGAGACGATTCGTGCGTACTCCATGGCGAACTACCCGGAAGAGCATGGCATCATCATGTTGAACGTGCGTATCGCGACACCGCCGCCGAACAATCCGAATGTACCACCAGGCATCATGTCTTCTTACATCTGGTCACTGAAAGCCGGTGATAAGTGTACGATTTCCGGTCCGTTTGGTGAGTTCTTCGCCAAAGATACCGATGCCGAGATGGTCTTTGTGGGTGGTGGTGCAGGTATGGCACCAATGCGTTCTCACATCTTCGATCAGCTGAAGCGTCTGAACTCTACGCGTAAAATGTCGTTCTGGTACGGCGCCCGTTCTAAGCGCGAAATGTTCTACGTCGAAGACTTCGACATGCTGCAGGCCGAAAACGATAACTTCGTTTGGCACTGTGCCCTGTCTGATCCGCTACCGGAAGACAACTGGGATGGTTACACAGGTTTCATCCATAATGTGCTTTATGAAAACTACCTGAAAGATCACGAAGCACCGGAAGACTGTGAATACTACATGTGTGGTCCACCAATGATGAACGCTGCCGTGATCGGCATGCTGAAAGACCTTGGTGTTGAAGACGAAAACATCCTGCTGGATGACTTCGGTGGCTAATTAGCCTGACCCATGCAAAGACTGGCTGACCCTTCCGGGGTCAGCCTTTTTTCGTCCTGTAGCTTGCAGCGCTTTGCTGCTTTTATCGGTGCTTGGCAGTCTCTGCAGTTGTGTACCGTTGGAGTTGTTGAATGAAGACGTTCTTGAGCAAATGTATGCTCTTGTTGGCCCTTGTGGTGACCTTATCCGCCTGTAGTGATCAGCGTGACATGATCCACCTGAATGGTTCGACCATGGGGACCTATTACTCAATTAAGTTGATTAAGCAGGAAGGCTTGCCCCCAGCGACAGATATTCAGGCCGAAATTGATCGTCGGCTGGAACTGGTCAATGATCAGATGTCGACCTATCGTAAGCATTCCGAGCTCAGCCAATTTAACCAATCTCACTCTACTGAGCCGATGACGGTCTCGGCAGACACTGCCAAGGTCGTGCGCGAGGCGATTCGCCTGGCAGAGCTGACCGACGGCGCGTTGGATGTTACTATTGGGCCTGTTGTCAATTTGTGGAGTTTCGGTCCGGAAGCGCGTCCGGAAACCACCCCGACGGCCGAGGAAATCGCTGCCCGCCAGCGTCAGGTCGGTATCCGTCACTTATCGGTGCATGGCAATTCGCTGCAAAAGGGGATTCCGGAACTGTATGTGGATCTGTCCTCGATTGCCAAAGGGTACGGCGTGGATGTGGTCGCAGACTATTTTGACGAGCTGCAGGTGGCAGACTACCTGGTGGAAATCGGGGGAGAGCTGCGTCTGAAGGGCAATAACCTGGAAGGCACGCCGTGGCGAATCGCGATTGAAAAGCCGACCGAAGATGGTAGCCGGGCCGTGCAGGAAATCATTGAGCCCGGTAATATGGCGGTTGCAACCTCCGGGGATTACCGGAACTATTTTGAGCAGAATGGTGTCCGTTATTCGCACCTGATTGACCCGAAAACTTGCAAGCCGATCAACAACCGGGTGGTTTCGGTCAGCGTGCTGCACCCGTCCAGCATGACAGCAGATGCCCTGGCGACCGCATTTTCGGTGATGGGGAAAGAAAAATCTTTGGCCCTGGCAGAGCAGGAACAATTGCCTGTATTGCTGGTGGTAAAAACTGACGAAGGCTTCAGTGAGTATACCTCGAGTGCTTTTGTCCCTTATTTACAGAAAAAGTAGAGAATTATCATGTTTGTCTATTTAACGACCTTTGCTGTTTTTGTTTTGGTGATCGCGGCGATGGCGGTCGGCTACATTTTCCAGCGTAAAACGGTCAGCGGCAGCTGCGGTGGGCTGGGCAGTATCGGCATCGAGAAGGAATGTGATTGCCCTGAGCCGTGTGATGCGCGTAAGCGTCGCGAGGCCCGCGCAGCCCGTCAGGCAGAATGGAAGAAAAATCAGATCCTCTGAGTGTCTTGCCCCGAAATCATGATCACAGCCCCGGCCATCGCCGGGGTTACTGTTTTTCTGCGTCACCACTTCCCACCAGCGTCTCCGCTCTCTATAATGTTTACTGTATATAAAAACAGTTACCATCAGACGTTCGGCTGAACAGCGGGGCGCTGGTGCAGAGCATGAGCGGATATGGCCACTTCTTCTTATTCGATATCGCCGGAGCAACGCAAAATCATCCATGTGGATATGGATTGCTTTTTCGCGGCGGTCGAAATGCGGGATAACCCGGGCCTGAAAGGCATTCCTATCGCCATCGGCGGTCGCTCGGAGCAGCGGGGGGTGCTCAGTACCTGTAATTACCTCGCCCGTGAATACGGCGTTCGCTCGGCGATGCCGACGGCCAGAGCCATGCAGCTCTGTCCGCATCTGACCCTGGTCCCGGGTCGAATGGAGGCGTATAAAGCGGTCTCGCGTCAGATCCGGGCTATTTTCCAGCGCTATACCGATAAAATCGAGCCGCTGTCTCTGGATGAAGCCTACCTCGATGTCACTGACTGCGAGTTACTGCACGGCTCCGCGACCCTGATTGCGCAGGATATTCGTCAGGCAATTCGCGAAGAGCTGGAGTTGACGGCATCGGCGGGGGTTGCACCCGTGAAGTTTATTGCCAAGATCGCCTCGGATTTAAATAAGCCGGATGGCCAGTATGTGGTGACTCCGGACGAAGTGCCGGATTTTGTCGCCTCCCTCAAGCTCGAAAAGATCCCGGGCGTCGGCAAGGTGACGATTCAAAAATTACATGAGCAAGGCCTGTACGTCGGGCGGGATGTTCAGCAGTATGATCGGCATTTACTGCTCAAGCAGTTCGGCAAGTTCGGCCAGTCACTCTGGTCGCGCGCCCATGGGATTGACGAGCGCGAGGTGGTGGTTGAGCGCGAACGGAAGTCGGTCGGGGTCGAGCGGACGTTTACCCAGAATATCAGTCGTTATGAAGAGTGCTGGGATGTCGTCGAACGACTGTACCCGGAGCTTGAAAAACGACTGCGTCGGGTCAGACCGGCGTTGAATATTGCCAAGCAGGGAGTGAAGGTCAAATTTGCCGATTTTCAGCAGACCACGGTCGAACACAGCCAGCATCAACTGGATAAAGATCAGTTCGTCGGGTTGCTCAAAGAAGCCCTGACCCGGCAGAAAGATCGTGAAATTCGTCTGATTGGGATCAGCGTCGGACTGGAGCTGGGGATCAAAGCCCAGCAGTTGTCCTTTGAGGGTTTTTAACCCGGCAGGGCTGGGGATCCGGCGATAAAAAAGGCGAGTCTCACACTCGCCTTTGTCGCGCGGGAAAAGCGTGGGTTACGCTTTGACCGGGATGTTTTTCAGAATCGCAACCATCTGCTCCCAGAACAGGCCAACGGTTTCAATGTTGACTTTCTCATCTGGAGAGTGCGGGAACTTGATGGTCGGGCCGAACGAGATCATATCCATGGTCGGATACGGCTCTTTGAACAGGCCACATTCCAGACCGGCGTGGATCACCATGATGTTCGGCTTCTTGCCGTAAATCGACTCATAGGTCTCACGGAACAGGTGCATGACTTCTGAGTCGGCATCCGGTTTCCAGCCCGGGTAAGCGCCGGAGAATTCGCAGGTCGCGCCAGCCAGTTCAGCTACGGCCTTGAGCATTCCTTCCACATTGCTGCGACCGCTGTCGATCAGCGAGCGAACCAGACACAGGATCGTCACCTGGTCGGCCTCTGTGGTGATCACGCCGACGTTCAATGAGGTTTCAACCACCCCTTCGATGTCATCACTCATGCGGATCACGCCGTTCGGGCAAGCGTTTAGCACGGCCAGCAGGCGTTGTTGGGTACCTGTGGTCATCACATCAGCAGGCAGAGTCGCGGGTTCGACAAACAGGTTCAGGCCCGTCTCCACGTTACCCAGCTCGGCCGTCAGGATGGACTGATAATGGGCGAACAGCGTGTTCAGCTTGTCGACATTGGCGGCCGGTAGGGAAGCCAGGGCAAATGCTTCACGCGGAATTGCGTTGCGCAGCGTCCCGCCGTTGAAGTGGTTCAGGCGCAGGCCCAGCTCTTCGGCGTGGGCATACAGGAAGCGGCCGAGCAGCTTGTTGGCGTTGCCGCGACCGGTGTGGATATCACAGCCGGAGTGACCGCCTTTCAACCCTTTGATCACCAGCTTGACGCCAGCATGATCGCTCGGGGCAGTTTTACGCGTGATGTCCAGGGTGATGGCACCGTCAACACCGCCGGCACAGCCCATGTACACTTCGCCTTCCTGCTCAGAATCGGTATTGAGCAGGATATCGCCTTCCAGCCAACCGGCTTCCAGGCCAAATGCCCCGGTCATCCCGGCTTCTTCATCAATGGTGAGCAGCACTTCCAGCGGGCCGTGCTCGATATCCTTGGCGGCCAGAACGGCCAGACAAGTTGCCATGCCCATACCGTTGTCCGCACCCAGAGTTGTGCCCTTGGCGGTGACCCATTCCCCGTCGATGTACGGTTGGATCGGATCACGGGTGAAGTCATGCGCCGTGTCTTCATTTTTCTGCGGCACCATATCGATATGGGCTTGCAGCACAACGCCTTTACGGTTTTCCATTCCCGGAGTTGCAGGCTTTTTGATGAAGACGTTCCCGACCGCATCACGACGCACGTCCAGGCCTTCGCTCTCGGCAAAGCGGATGATGTGCTGAGCAAGTTGCTCTTCGTGCTTGGAAGGGTGAGGAATCGAACAGATTTGATCAAAGAATTGCCACACCGGTTGCGGTGACAGTTGACTGATTTCAGACACAGCAGTCTCCCTTATAAACTTTTGGACTGAAGCGATTAACCAGCTGATTATCGGCCAATGAGCCAGAAAAATCAGCAGATTAGACTATCGCGGTTGTCACAAGGATACCACTGTGCCTGAAACGGTGACAGCTAAATCTTAAAATGCGACAGATGTCGATTGAGTTTGTGACCGCTCGCAAGCAACTGTTCACTGGCCGACGAAATCTGCTCGCCCTGATGAACGGTGGTCTGGCTGTGCTCGGCCAGTTGCAGCAAGTTGTTGTTGATATTCTCGGCGGCTTCGGTCTGCTGCGTGCTGGCGGCCGCGATATGCTGGTTCAGCTCACGGATGGTACGGATCTGCTGGCCGATAGCCGTCAGCGCGTCTGCGACATCTTCAGAGTGCTTGGCGGTGTTGGTTGATTGCTCCCGGGTTTGCTGCAGTGCCTGGCTCACTTCCATGGCCCGGGTTTGCAGGCTGTCGATAATGGTTTCGATTTCATTGGTGCTGCTCTGGGTCCGGGTGGCCAGGGTCCGTACTTCATCGGCAACCACGGCAAAGCCGCGACCTTGTTCTCCGGCCCGGGCTGCTTCAATGGCGGCATTCAGGGCCAGCAGGTTGGTTTGCTCAGCAATTTCCCGGATCACCACCAGGACGGAGCCGATGGTTTGCGAGTCCTTGGCCAGAGCCTGGGCGCTGGCTTCGGTATTGTCGAGAAGCTGGAGCAGGGCATGCATTTCGGATGATGAATTTGATACCACCGCAATACTGCTTTCGCTCTGCTGATGGGCGGTAGTTGCGGCTTCTGCCGCCTGTTGGGCCGAGTCGGAGACTTGCTGGTTATTGGTATGAAGCTGCTGCATCGCGGTGGTCACACTGTCGACCCCGGTATGGGACTCGGTGGCGCTGTGGACGGTCTGGCGGGAGACCGCGTTGAGCTGGGTCGCCGTTGAGCTGATATGCTCACTGACCGGCGCGACATCTCTGAGCATGTCACATATCCGATCGGCGAAGGTGTTGTAGGCACCGGCAAGGCGGCCGAGTTCATCTTTGCCATGGCTCGGCAAGCGCAGGGTGAGGTCGCCATCGCCCTCGGCAATGTCGGTCATCGCCGCTAGGGTTTCTTCACATGGTGCGGTGATCGAGCGGCCGATCATCCAGGCCATGACAAACATCACCGACAGAAAGCCCAGCAGGATCAGTCCGAGGTTTTTCACCTCAGATAGAAATTGGGCTTCGATATCATCGATATACACGCCCGAGCCGACCAGCCAGCCCCAGGGCTCGAATCCTTTGACATAGGAGATTTTGGCTACCGGAATCTCAGCACCCGGCTTCTCCCAGTAATAGTCGACAAATCCGGCGCCCTGAGTTTTGACAACCTGAACCATGTCACTGAACAGGCGGGTGCCGTGCGGATCAGCAAAGCTGCCCAGCGGTTTACCATTGAGGGCTGGTTTAAAAGGGTGCATGACCATTCTGGGCTCAAAGTCGTTAATCCAGAAATAGTCTTTCTCTTCATAGCGGAGCGCAGCTATGGCCTGGGTCGCCTGTGCTTGTGCTTGTTCCCGGCTAAGCAGTCCCTGTTGCTCCTGCTGGTAATAAAAGCGAAACAGACTGTGGGCAGACTCAACCAGGTGGCGGGTTTTGATTCGTTTTTGCTCCAGCATGTTGGATTGGTAATTGGAAGCAAAGATCATCAGGGGAATGAGCGAGAGTACGGTGATGGTGATGCCCAGCAAATACAGCCGGCGACTGATCGAGATCATTCTGAGTTTTTGCATTATGCCCATAGCCAGTCCTTTGTCTTGTTGTGCTTATTATAGGTCCATCATTGCTTAGATTAGGTTGATGCCAGTCTTGAGATCAATAAGGTCGGGGTTACACTTTAGTCGTGAGTGGTGAAAAGTGTGAGCGTCATTGCTTTGTAATAAAATTACATTGTGGAGTGACAATGATCACCTATTTAATAAAACTGTGACGCAGTTAAAGAAAATGGTTGAAAGTTTATTACGTGGTGGTATAGTTGCACCATCTTCTGCTGAAGACCGTATGACACAGTAAATTGCTCTGGGATGAGCCCGAGATATCGCCTCCAAGGAACCGAGATTAAGTCATGCCACGAAGGCAAAACACTGACACAGTGTTGTAATTACTTAATATGAATGGTGATAAAAGATGAAAGTATTTGATTCAATTGCAAGCTATTGGAATAACCGCGCTGTCTATACCGGCAACTTCCAGTACCCAAGCTCTTTCGGCTATTAATTTGAATTGCGTCGGTTTATGCGAATAGGCCGGCACAACCCTTTGAACAATGTTGCATTGTTCACCCCCACTCTAAATTGAGAATTCAGGGTTACCCGTTTGGGTGGCGCACGACATTCTTACGCCACGCCATTTTTGGTGTGGCGTTTTTTTTATCTGCTGTACATCAACCGCCAGATTGGCGGCTTTTGCGTGTATTCGATTACATTGAGGGTTGAGCGCTGTTTTCATCACGAATCCTGTGCATATTAAACGTTTGCGGCATGATTAAAAAAGTCTGGCGTTTAAAAAATGACCTGAATCAATGTGGGTTAAGTGTATGATTTTATATGACTTTATTTTCAGATTGTTTTTTGGTGCTGTGCTTTTGCCCGGTTGGTCTGACGTGCTACTGATAATTACGTGATTGGCTGGAAATTACCAATGAAGGGGACTATAATCGCCCCCCAAAAATAGAGCACGCAAACGTTTTCTATTGCCATGTTAACTAGCACAGATTATCTCCAAGGAACCGAGAGCAATGCTTGAGCAAATTTTCAAACTGAAAGAGCACGGGACCGACGTCCGCACCGAAGTGCTCGCCGGTGTGACCACCTTCCTGACGATGGCTTACATCATTTTTGTGAACCCGACGATGTTGGCGACAACGGGAATGGATCAGGGGGCGGTATTTGTCGCGACCTGTCTGGCGGCCATGGTCGGCTGTTTTATCATGGGGTTTGTTGCCAACTATCCGGTTGCGCAGGCGCCGGGTATGGGCCTCAACGCATTTTTTACTTACAGTGTTGTTCTGGGCATGGGACACACCTGGCAGGTTGCACTGGCTGCGGTCTTCTTTTCCGGCTTGTGTTTTATTGCCCTGAGCGTGTTCCGGGTTCGTGAATGGATTATTAATGCCATTCCGACGGCCCTGCGGACCGGGATCTCTGCCGGTATCGGCCTGTTCCTGGCGTTTATCGCCCTGCAAAGCTCCGGCATCGTGGTGGACAATCCAGCGACTTTGGTCCATGTGGGCGATCTGACCAGCTTCCCGGCCGTGATGGCTTCGCTGGGTTTCTTCCTGACGATTGGTTTGGTGCATCGCGGCTATAAGGCGGCCGTGCTGATTGCCATTCTGGCGGTGACCGTGCTGGGGGTTGTGTTTGGTGATATCCAATATGCCGGTATCGTGTCCATGCCGCCGAGCATCACCCCGACCTTCATGCAAATGGACTTTAACGGTGCGTTGGAAGTGGGCCTGGTGTCAGTGGTCTTTGCCTTCCTGTTCGTGGATCTGTTTGATACCGCCGGCACCCTGGTGGGGGTTGCCACCAAGGCGGACCTGATTGATAAAGACGGTAAGCTCCCTCGTCTGAACCGTGCGTTGCTGGCTGACAGTACGGCGACCTCTGTCGGGGCTGTTCTGGGTACCTCGAATACCACCTCGTTTGTTGAAAGCGTGTCGGGCGTTGCCGTCGGCGGTCGGACCGGCCTGACTGCGGTGACGGTTGGGGTGATGTTCCTGCTGGCGCTGTTCTTTGCACCACTGGCGGGAATGGTCCCGGCATATGCAACCGCGGGTGCTTTGTTCTATGTTGCGATTTTGATGATGTCCGGTTTGGTCAGTGTAGACTGGCGTGACTTAACAGAAGCGGCACCGGTAGTTGTCGTTTGCCTGCTAATGCCGTTAACATACTCAATTGCTGAAGGTATTGGCCTTGGTTTTATTACATATGCTGCGGTTAAAGTCCTGAGCGGCAAGGGAAGGGATGTCAATATTAGCGTCTGGGCTATCTCAGCTCTGTTTCTTGCTAAAATTATCTTCTTATAACAGTTTTATAAATATCCAGCGGCACAGCCGCTGATTTAGAGGTTCATCGGATATGAGTAACAAGTTCGTCATCACCTGGGACAATATGCAAATGTACACACGTCAGCTGGCTGAGAAGCTGCTTCCGGCTGATCAGTGGAAAGGAATTATTGCAGTGAGCCGTGGTGGTCTGGTTCCTTCTGCGATCCTGGCGCGTGAGCTGGGTATCCGTCATGTCGATACCGTGTGTATTTCCAGCTACGATCATGATCATCAGCGTGAGATGACCGTGCTGAAGAAAGCGGACGGTGACGGCGAAGGTTTCCTGGTGGTTGACGATCTGGTGGATACCGGCGGTACGGCGGAGATGATCCGTGCGATGTACCCGAAAGCTAAGTTTGTCACCGTGTGTGCCAAGCCGGCGGGTAAACACCTGGTTGACGATTATATTGTTGATATCCCACAGGACACTTGGATTGAGCAACCGTGGGATATGGCTGTGACTTTTGTTGATCCAATTGCCAAGAAATAAGCGCCTCACCCTATGAATCGAGAAAAAGGAGCCTGTGGCTCCTTTTTTTGTCTGGGATGGAGAGATGTTCAGGAAGAGCGCTTGGCCCGGATATCGGCCAGGGACTCGCCATTGGGTTTATTGCGATAAAAGTTGTTGTAGTTGATGAGATCAATCCTATCAATACCGGTGACCCGGCATTGCCGGTCCAGCTTGTCCTGGTAAGAGCCGGGGATTTGCTGCCCTGACGCATCAAGACACACCGCAATTCTGGCGTTGACCGCACCGGAGGCCTCCCCAGGGTTACCTCCCAGAACACCACCACTGCCGAAAGCCAACACGGCATGTGAAAACATCAGCAGGCTTGCTGCTGCGATTACGTTTTTCATATCAACCTCACTGAAATACTGCCTCAGTCGACTCAGCATAGTTCAGAAAACTTGACTAACGGGTCTTGTTTTTGCTTCCGGCAGTACGCAGAACCCGTCGGGTCAGTGGTATACTATTGAGATCAAAACGATTGTACACAGGCGAGATAAGCGCTTGTCGTCAGTCCCAAGTGCCTGATGTACCCAGAGCACCGGATCAGTGGAGTCTATTGTGTCTGAACCATCAAAAACCAATTTATCAGAAAAACTCTTCGCCCCCCGGCAAACCTCGAAAGAAACGTCCAGTTTGGTCCGGTTGGCCCATGTGACGGATAAGCCGATCCATAACCCGATTGACGGGGACAGTGAAGCGGGGTGGTATCGGGTGCTGAGACGTCCGCAGTGGGTCTGGCAAGGCATTGATCCAATTGAAATGGAAGCGATTTTTGCCCGAATGGCCCATGCGAAAGCGCCGCGGACCCGGGATGACTTGCTCGACACCGTGATTGGGTACAAGCCCGGGAACTGGATTTATGAATGGTGTCAGTCCGGTGCCAAGTACCAGCATAAAGCCCGGTATCTGGTGGAGCAGGGGCAACAGGCATCGGCCGGGGAAGCCCTGCTCAATGCCAGCATGTATTACAGCGTGGCTGCTTATCCGCATATTAAAGGGGATGAACTGGCTGCACAGGCCGAAGTCCAGGCCAACCAGACTTATCGGGAAGCGATGAAATATCTGCCGGCTAAGATGAAAACCATCGACGTTAAGTATGAAGGAAAAACCTTCCAGGCCTTTATTCACATGCCCCGGATGGATAAGTTGCTGCCGACCGTGGTGGTCACCGGTGGTCTGGATACCCTGCAGACAGACTTGTGGCGTTTGTACCACGATTACCTCGGCCCGGCTGGGTTTGCGATGGTCACGCTCGATATGCCGTCGGTGGGCCATAGTGCACGTTGGTCGCTTACGGAAGATACCAGCCGATTGCATCAAGCGCTGCTCCAGCAGATCCGGGATGTCCCTTGGGTTGATCACCATCGGGTCGCCATGCTCGGGCTGCGTTTTGGCGGCAATGCGGCGATTCGGTTGGGCTTTCTGGAGCCGACCCGCCTGAAAACCTGTATCAGCCTTGGGGGCGTGATCCACAACGCGTTGGCGAACCCGACCGTGCTCGATCAGATGCCGCGCATGTATTTGGACATGATTGCTTCGCGGATGGGCAAACGGGGGATCTCAAAAGCCAGCCTGACGTCGCATTTACCGGCCTGGTCGCTGAAGAACCAGGGGCTGTTGGGGCGGCGCAAGATTGATATCCCGATGCTGGGCATCAGCCTCAAGCACGATCCGATCTGCCCGGACACCGATAATCAGCTGATTGCCATCTCCAGCCGTGGCGGGAAAGCGATCACCTTGCCTGAAAAGCCGTTGCATGACGGGTATCACAGAGCCATGCTCACCGTGGTGGAGTGGCTGCAGGAAAAGCTGGCATAAGCGGGTGGTTAAAAAAGCAACAGTTGTAAATAAACTGTTGCCATTTTCGGTAGTTATAGCTTAAATGGAATACAATAGGGTGCAACGTTGGGCATGACACCCTGATGTTTGGCGATTGCTGTTCCTGCGCGATTGTCTAAGGATGGAGAAACGCTATGACTACAACAATCTTCCCGCCACATGGCCGACTGATGACGAAACTGACGGCGCTGGGGCCTTATCTGCGACAGCAGCACTCATCTGAAGGCTATTTTTTCTTCGATTGTCTGGCCAGCTGTATCAGCGCCAAAAAAGAGCCGGAAGAACGGGAGTTCTGGGGGTGGTGGCTGATCCTGTCGGCGACCGAAACCGGCTTTGAATATCGTTACTTTTTCGGCCGCTATGACAGCGAAGGCGAATGGTTGAAAGAATCAGTACCGGCCAAACACGAGCAGGCGGTGCTGCAAACCCTTAATGATTTTTATCCCAAGCTGACCGGCCTGCTTCAGGATGAGCTGAGTTTAACCGTCACCCCGGCACGGGAGCTGGAGGAGGCTGAGCTGGGAAGCCCGGCCTGATTTACTGCTGCCTCGTGCATCGCTTCGCTGACTTGATAAATGCGCTTTTCAGCGCATTTTTCTTGTGATCTACCAAGGGGATTGATAAAACATCGGGTAATCTTTTTTTCATCACAGTTGTTTATCCCAATGGCAGAGACGAATCATATTCAGGTGACCGCGCAGACACTTTCCAGCGCGCACGCTTCCGACACACAGTCGGTTCATTCCCCTCAGCAAACCATTGTCATTAAACTGGGCACCAGTGTATTGACCGGTGGGACCCTGCAGCTGGATCGCGCCCATATGGTCGAGTTGGTTCGCCAGTGTGCATCCTTGCGTAAGCAAGGTCACAAGGTGATCCTGGTGACTTCCGGGGCGATTGCAGCAGGGCGCGAGCATCTGGGATACCCCGAACTCCCCAAAACCATGGCCAGCAAACAATTGCTGGCGGCCGTCGGCCAGAGCCGTTTGATCCAGGAATGGGAACGGCTGTTCGGGATTTATGGCCTGCATGTCGGGCAGATGTTGTTGACCCGGGCCGACCTTGATGACCGCGAGCGCTTCCTCAATGCACGCGATATGATCGTCGCCCTGCTGGACAATGGGATTATCCCGGTGGTTAATGAAAATGACGCCGTCGCCACCACAGAGATCAAAGTGGGCGATAACGATAACCTGTCCGCCCTGGTGGGTATCTTGACCTCCGCCGATAAACTGCTGTTGCTGACCGATCAGCCGGGCCTGTTTACCGCCGATCCGCGCCGGAATCCGGAGGCGGAATTGATCCGCGAAGTGCACACCATTGATGAAACCCTGCACAAACTGGCCGGCGGGAGCGTCGGCGGTTTGGGCACCGGCGGCATGGCAACCAAGCTGCAAGCAGCGGATGTTGCCCGTCGGGCCGGGATCGAAGTCGTCATCGCAGCAGGCAGCCGTCCGGAAGTGATTGCTGATCTGGTCCGGGGTGAATCGGTGGGAACCCGCTTTCTGCCGTTGGAATCGCCGCTCGAGAGCCGCAAGCGTTGGATCCTGGCCGGGCCACCGCCTGCCGGAGACATCGTGATTGATGACGGTGCGGCTGTGGCGGTTCAGCAGCGCGGCAGCAGCCTGTTGTCGAAAGGGATCCTGACGGTGAAAGGTGAATTTGAGCGCGGGGAAGTGACTCGGATTTTCAATGCCCAGGGCGTGTTGCTGGCACGCGGGATCTGCCGCTATTCCAGCCGGGACATGGCAAAAATTGCCGGTAAACACAGTCAGGACATTCATCAGGTGCTGGGCTATGAATATGGGCCAGTGGCCATTCACCGTGATGATCTGGTCCTGATCTGAGCTGGCCCAATGTCGGTTTAGCATCAACGTATAAGAAAAGAATAGGGGAAGACAGTGGATCTTGAATTGATGGGGCAAGCGGCGCAGCAAGCCGCGTTTGCACTGGCAACGGCAGCAACACAACAGAAAAATCATGCCTTGGCGATCATCGCCGATGAGCTGGAAGCCAACCGTGATGTGATTCTGGCGGCCAATGCCCAAGACATTGAAGCGGCGAAAGCATCGGGCATGAGTGATGCGCTGGTCGATCGCCTGCTGCTGAACGCAGAACGTCTGAGCGGCATTGCCAATGATGTTCGTAATGTCATCGGACTCAATGATCCGGTGGGTGCCGAGCTGGACTGTAAAGTCCTGGAGAACGGCATGCGCCTGAGCCGCCGTCGGGTGCCGCTGGGGGTGGTCGGGGTGATTTACGAAGCCCGGCCGAATGTGACCATCGATATTGCGGCGCTGTGCCTGAAAACCGGTAATGCCAGTATTTTGCGCGGTGGCCGCGAAACCTTCCATTCCAACATGGCGCTGGTCAAAGTGATCCAGACCGCGCTTGAGAAAGCGGGTCTGCCGGCCGCGTCGGTGCAGTACATTGAGAAACCGGACCGTGAGCTGGTGTCTCAATTGCTGAAAATGGATCAGTACGTCGATATGATCATCCCGCGCGGTGGTGCCGGCCTGCACAAAATGTGTAAGGAAAACAGCACGATTCCGGTAATTATCGGCGGCTTCGGCATCAGTCATGTCTATGTGGACGACAGCGCCGACCTGGCCCGCGCCATTGATGTGGTCGAAAATGCCAAGGTACAGCGCCCGTCGGCCTGTAACGCCCTCGATACCCTGCTGGTGCACGAAGCCGTGGCGGAAGCCTTTCTGCCACGCCTTGCCGAGCGGCTGAATAAGTCGAACGTGGCCTTTGTTGCCGATGAGGGCAGTTTTGCCTTGCTGGAAGGCAAGGCAGCTTCGCTGCGTCCTGTCGCAGAAGGGGACTTTGATACCGAATGGCTCAGCTATACCCTGGGCGTCAAACTCGTCAAGGATGTTGATGAAGCGATCGCCCACATGCGCCACCACAATGCCAGCCATTCTGATGCGATCCTGACCAACAACCTGCAGGCTGCTGAGCGATTCGTCAATGCCGCCGGCTCCGCTGCAGTGTATGTCAATGCATCTACTCGATTTACAGATGGCGCACAGTTTGGCCTGGGTGCGGAAGTGGCCGTTTCAACTCAGAAACTACACGCCCGCGGCCCGATGGGGCTGGAAGAGCTGACCAGTTATAAATGGGTTGGTGTCGCAGATTACCTGTCTCGCCCGTAACAAACAGCCAGTCGTCAGTCTTGCGATAACTGCATCACAAGTGCTCATTTACATGCGTAAACTCCGCGCTTGTTCTTTGTTCTCACAAGACTGACTGTGGGCTGATTGTTCCGGGGTAAAGTGGATGCTGTTTCTCTTTGCGTTCGTGGAAACTGGCTGCGAGCTCAGTTGCGAAGGAAGTTAGCTAAAACGTACTTTCGCAAAACTGACCTTGGGCTGATTGCTCTGGGTCTGGTTCCGTGGGAAACGAGAAAGAGCGAAGACAAAAAAGCGAGTGTCGATGACGCTCGCTTTTTTATTGTGTGTGTTTTTTGATTCAGTGTGCTCAGTGCTCAGTGCTCAGTGCTCAGTGCTCGCGTCGATCGCTGTCGTTGCTTTGCTCAGCACTGTGAGAATTGCTGTCCGGGTCGTCCTGTTGCGCCTGTTCGCGCTTGTGTTTCTCTTGCATGTATTTGACTTTATCCCGGTAGCCAAATTTCATATTGGCCGTGTATTTGATTGCTGCAATGTTACTGACGATCACACTGACGATAATGATCGAGATCACCCAGGGGTTAAGGAGCCATTCCGCCATTTAAACCTCACAAACATTTGCAATGTACCTTGTATAAAGCGTATCAAGATTTGCCAAAATCTGCGACTTTCCAGCGATTTGGCTGGCATGAAGTGTGCGATGGAGCAACTCGGGTGTCAGTTGGGCCAGCAGGGGCGAGCTGACGGGCGCATGGCTGATGTGCCAGGGCTCCACCGCAACGCCGTTGCGATCTTCGGCGTAAGGTAGATAAAAGTCGAACGTGGTGAGGGATGCCTGCAGCCATTGGCTGAACTCGGCCTGATGGCCGCCCGGCGCATACTCCCAGGGCTCTAATTGCAGGTTGACCCCGTCCGGCAGGCAGTTGGCCGCATAGACGTCAAGATCCGTGCCCCAGTGATGACGGCTCGCACCGGGCAGGGCCGACCAGCGCATAATGGTATGGATACGGTCAAGCTCGCTGAGCGATGCGGCGTCGACCGGCTGGCTGTTGCTGTCCAGCAGCGGCCGGTTGCCGTTGAACTTGTGGTTCCAAATCATCAGCTGGCGCTCAAAGCCGCGAAATGCGCTGGCAATTCTGAGATCGAATCCGGCCTGTTTGGCGGCTTGCTGTAAGGCCAGAAATGCCGGGCGTGTCTCACGGTGCAGCTGGTATTGCTGTACCGAGATCAGATGGGTTTCAGATTGGCCGGTGAGTTGCCCGGCCGTGAGCGGCCGGGCGCCAGTAGGAAGGGTCATTGCAAAGATTTTTCCAGGATTTTCTGATACATATCCGTCAGCTTTTCCAGGTCGGCTACTTTCACGCATTCGTTCACTTTATGAATGGTCGCGTTTACCGGTCCCAGCTCCACAACTTGGGCGCCGGTCCGGGCGATAAAGCGTCCGTCCGAGGTGCCACCGGTGGTCAGGAGCGCGGGTTTCTGGTGGTTGACCTCTTCAATGGCCTCGACCACCGCAGCCAGTAGTGTGCCCTCATCGGTCAGGAACGGATGGCCGCTGAAGGTCCACTTCAGATCATAGTCCAGACCATGGGCATCGAGCACGGAATGCACTTTGCGCTTGATATCGTCGGCAGTCAGCTCAGTGCTGAAGCGGAAATTGAACTGGACATGGAACTCGCCCGGGATCACGTTCGATGCGCCGGTACCGGCTTGTAAGTTGGCAATCTGGAAGCTGGTCGGCGGGAAATAGTCGTTGCCGTTGTCCCAGGTGGTGGCGGCCAGTTCAGCCAGTGCCGGCATTGCCCGGTGCACCGGGTTGTCTGCCAGATGCGGGTACGCGACATGGCCCTGGGTCCCTTTGATGGTGATATCCCCGGTGATTGAGCCGCGACGGCCGTTTTTCACTACATCACCCACGAAATGGGTACTGGAGGGCTCACCGACAATACACATATCGATTTTCTCGTTGCGCGCTTCCAGGGTATCGATCACCCGGGTGGTGCCGTTGATAAACGGCCCTTCTTCATCTGAGGTGATCAGCAGGCCGATCGAGCCCGGATGATCCGGGTTGTCTGCCAGAAAGCGTTCAATGGCGACGATGAAGCAGGCCAGTGAGCCTTTCATATCGGCGGCCCCACGGCCGTGGAGGTAGCCATCAATGATGGTGGGCTCAAACGGCGGGGTATGCCATTGCTCTGACGGCCCGGCCGGGACGACATCTGTATGTCCGGCGAACACCAGTAGCGGTGCTTCGGTGCCGCGGCGGGCCCACAGGTTGGTGGTGTCTTCAAAAATCATCGGTTCGATGGTAAAACCGAGTTTTTCAAGACGTTCAATCATCACGTCCTGGCAACCAGCATCTGCCGGGGTCACGGAAATACGGCTGATCAAGTCTTTCGCCAGAGCGATAACCGGGCTGTCTGACATCCTTGTATCCTTACTTATTGGTGAGCATGAAAAATGGCGTGGTATTGGTCCGGCTTGAAGCCGAGGTGATAGCGGTCGTTGTGAACCAGCAGCGGGCGCTTGATCATCGCCGGGTATTCCAGCAGCAGGGCCAGAGCAGTTTCGCGGTTCAGGCCGGCTCTCTGTTCATCACTCAGCTGGCGGTAGGTGGTGCCGCGCTTGTTGACCATGGCTTCCCAACCCAGTTGGGCTTCAAAGGTTTCCAGCAGGGCTGCATCTAAGCCATCAACGCGGTAGTCATGGAAGCGGTAGGAAATATTTTCCGCATCCAGCCACTTCTTCATTTTTTTGATGGTGTCGCAATTCTTAATGCCGTAGGCAATTGTACTCATAATGGGACTGACTTTTGGTTGTTATCGCTAGGCCTTCCTTTATAACGAGATTGCCCGGGCTTCGCAATGGTCTTGATGGGAAGCGATACATTTGCCGCCAGCCTTGAGGCGACTGGGGATGCTGAGATATTTAACACTACAAAACAAGTGGTTATTGCAAATTTCCGGGTGCATGATCTTGTGCCAGATCAAAAAATAATTGCGAGTCATGTTGCATAAAATGCGTGGAAAATGTAACACGGGCCTCCCACCGGGTGAAACCTGTAGTATCAGTGTGTAAGTTGTTGATCTGTATCAAGAGTTATTTATTGTGGTTAATTTTTTTAAATTGATTTCAATCAATACGGGCAGGTTTCAATCTCGTTACATTTGGCTCCGTTCAATAAGAAGGCCAATTTATTCCCATCCGGGATCTTCAAAAGGAATGGAGTCAATAATAATGAAAACAACAATTTGTGCTGCAGCTGTGCTCGCTGCAATGACCCTTGCACCTCAGGCTCTTGCTCACCAGAAAGGCGACATTCTGGTTCGTGTCGGCGCCGCGACAGTGATGCCGAATGAAAGTAGCGATGATGTTGCCGGGTTCGGTGAATTTGGCATTGACTCGGATACCCAACTGGGCCTGACCGTGGGATATATGCTCACCGATAATCTCAGTGTTGAATTGCTGGCGGCTACGCCGTTCAAACATACGGTATCACTGGGCCCGCTGGGTGATATCGCCGAAGTGGAGCACCTGCCACCGACACTGATGGTGCAGTACTACTTTATGGACAGCAACAGCAAGTTGCGCCCATATGTCGGTGCCGGCCTGAACTACACCACCTTCTTTAACGAAGACTTCAACAGTGGGGCTAAAAACCTGGGGCTAGGTAACCTGTCATTGGATGATTCCTGGGGACTGGCGGCTAATGTCGGCCTGGACTATCAGGTGAAAGATAACTGGTATGTCGGCGCGTCGGTTTGGTATGCCGACATTGAAACCGACGTGAACTTCACCTTGGGCGGTGACCCGGTCTCAATCAACACCGAGATCGATCCTTGGGTCTTTATGCTGTCTGCCGGTTATAGCTTCTAAGCCAAGCCGCGTCGGATTAGCGATTCGGATAACTAGGCTGGGCCTTTGGGTCCGGCCTGTTTGTTTGCGTGCGTCTGGTTTGAGCGCGTCGTCAGCTCCCCCAAGATGATGGTGAAAAGTCATGAAATTCGCCCTTCATCGTGAAATGAACGCCGGCATGGCGAAATTTCACTTCATATTGATCAAACGCAACATCCCCGCAGCAGAAGTCGGAATAATAGCTAACCATCACAGAATGGAGGTCTCAATGGAATTGAATCCGGTTTTTGCCCGTCGTTTATATTTAGCCCTGTTGGTTGAGAAGGTCGAGCGGCCCAATGTGCCGAAGCTCATCGAAATTACCGGCTGGCCACGACGTACGATTCAGGATGTACTCAAGGCGCTGCCCGGTTTCGGGATCGAGCTGGCCTTTGTACAGGATGGCAAACGCCATAATGATGGTTACTACCAGCTGAGTGACTGGGGACCGTTTGACTTACAGTGGGTGGTGTCCAAAGAGCAGGATATCATTACATCCGTGTCCGGCTGATGGCTGCCGATGGACAGTGAATAACCTGTCCGCCGGCTGATTTGAACTGCAATGCTGATTGACCGTGGCTGGTGGCTATCCCTGGGTTTCCAGGTAGAGCACGGTGGCCGCGGTGCGTGATTTCACCTGAAGTTTCTTGAGCAGACTCTTCATGTGAACCTTGACGGTGGCTTCCGAGATATACAGAGATTCGGCAATCTGGCGGTTGCGGTGTCCTTTGGCCACTTCACGCAGGATCTGCATCTCGCGGTCGGTCAGTGCATCGAGCAGGGATTCATATTCGGTGTCGTCTTCAAGAAATTCTTTCACCTGATCGCTGTAGGCTTTGTCGCCGTGCAGTGCTTGCTTCAACAGCGCGACCAACTGATCCGGCTCGGTATCTTTCAAGAGGTAGCCGTCGGCCCCGGCATTGATCAGGGCCCGGATATCCGCGCGGCTGTCGGAGACTGTCAGCACGACAATGCTGGCCGAAATATCTTCTGCGCGCATGGCATTTAAGGTGTCCAGGCCAGACATCCCTTTCATATTCAGATCCAGCAGGATCAGGTCCGGCTCATTTTCTGCCGCAAGCCGCACGGCATCAGAGCCGTTGCTGGCTTCGGCAACAATGTCGAATTCAGGTTCAAAACTCAGCAGCTGGCTGATCCCCCGACGGATCAGCGGGTGATCATCCACGATCATTAATTTCCAGTGTGTCATCGTTATTATCCTTGAGGCTCAAGCGAAAAACTTAAGGCGACTTTGCAGCCTGCGCCTTGGGTCGTGTGAATCGAAAGCTCACCATGCAGGCGGGATGCGCGCTCGGTCATGATGGCAAGTCCGTAGTGATTGCGTTTTTCATCGGCCGGGTCAAAGCCCTGGCCGTCATCGGTGATCAGAATGTTCACCTGCTCGCCATCCTGGGCACAGTGCACCGTGATTTCATCAGCGTCGGCATGTTTAATTGCGTTGAGGACCGCCTCACGGATCAGTTGCAGCAGATGGACTTGGTGGTGGGCATCCAGGCTCAGCGATGACAGATGGTTCTCTATGATGAGCATAGCATCGGTTTGCTCATCGAGGGGGTTCAGCATTTCTACCAGCGCTTCGCCGAAGTTAGCTTCCTTAATCGTCAGGCGGAAGGTGCTGAGCAGCTCCCGCAGTTGGGTATAAGCCCCGGACAGGCCCTGGTCAATCTCGCTGATAATCGCCATCGCGCTGTCGTGTTGGTGGTGACTGAGCTGGCGTTTGAGCAACGTCATCTGGATTTTGAGATAAGACAGGGATTGCGCCAGCGAATCATGTAGTTCCCGGGCAATGGTTGCCCGCTCTTCCATCAGCAGCAATTGCTCAGCCTGTTTCTGGGCGCGATTATAGTAGATCCCGCGGGCCAGGGTGCGGGCGAGATTATCAATCAGGTTTTTGTCCGGACAGGGCAGGGTGTACTGCCACCACAGTTGTCCGAGAATTTGGCCGTCCAGTTCCAGATCCTGATAATGCCAGGTGCCGTTGCTCGCCGTACCGGCGGCGATTTCGGTATTGCGTCCGTTGCTTTCGTCGATCACCAGCTTGGTTGCAGTCAGCCCTTCAATATTGATCAGGGTATCGAGCATGGCTGAGAAATGCTGCGATGACAAGCGGCTTACCGACAGCTCTTGCGAGCATTGGTAGAGCACCTGCAGTGATTCATTGGCATGGCGTAATCGGCGGGTCTTTTCTGCCACCGTCTTTTCCATGCCACGATACAGCTTGCCGAGCTCGGTTGCCATCTGGCTGAACGTTCCGGCCAGAATACCCAGTTCGTTGTCGCTTTTGACCGCCAGTTTGACATCAAACCGGCCGCTTTGGATTTGCTCACTGGCCGCGACCAGCTGGTTGAGCGGCGCGACGATCTTGCGTCGGGTAAAGTGGATGGTGAACAGGGCCACCAGCAGGATCAGGCTGAGCCCGAGCCCGCCGATGATCGACAGAATTTGCAGCTTGATCTCCGAGAATTCCTGTAACTCAAAGACAAAGCGGTCAATATCATCCACGAAGTTGGCGATTTCATCTAGGAAGTCTTGTGACTCGCCGCGTTGTAGCAGGCGCTGCAGGGACTGCCAGCGCTCGATCAGGCTGAGGTAGTGATGCTTGATGTCATCCGGGACCGTCCAGTGCTCCAGGGCCGCCATGGAGGTCGAAAACAATGACTGTTCGAACTGCGCCAAGTGGGCCGGTAATTGCGGTGAGCGGGTCTGCACATCGTAAGCCAGCCGGTAGCTTTGCATCCGCATCGAGCCGGAGACATTAATGGCCTCGGCGTCATTGAGGCTGGAGGCCAGCGTCAGCAGGGCGAAGCTGGTGGTGGTGACCGAAAGCAGCAAAATCACCAACATGGCCCGGGCGATGGTGGTGGTCACGGGTTTGAGCGGGCGTTTGCTCCTGTGATGGTTTTGCGGCTGACGGTTGTGCTTGTCATGCATATGCTCAGTACTGGCCA
Source organism: Photobacterium sp. TY1-4 (assembly GCF_025398175.1). Lineage (NCBI taxonomy): Bacteria > Pseudomonadati > Pseudomonadota > Gammaproteobacteria > Vibrionales > Vibrionaceae > Photobacterium > Photobacterium sp. TY1-4. The sequence continues at coordinate 2,688,552 of NZ_CP099734.1, read as the reverse complement.
GGGCTGTGTTCTCCATTGATTCCTCCCAACAATACCTGATAGCTCAGACGAATGGGCGGTCAGGTCAGCAATAGTGTGAGCATTATCATTTTGCTTTTTTGATCCAAAACAAGGTTCCCCCCCATTTAGCCCTTCCTGGGTATTTAAGCAAATATTACGAGATTTACACTGGCCGTGTAAAAAAAAGACGGGTTATGAATAGGGGTATTGTCGTTCGGTCTTCATCCACCAAAGTTTGGGATGAATAGATCAAACTTTTCAGAGATGTGCTTTATTCATCGTTATGACCCAGTTACCGGAGTAAGCGCTATGTTTGACCCATCCCGCCGACGACTTCTGACCCGACGCCGGGCAGCAGCTGTGCCACGGTTGCCCTGGGCCATTGAAGAAACGGCATTTACCGATGCCTGTACCCGCTGCGGACAATGTCAGGCGGCGTGCGAGACCCGGATTATTGTCCAGGGGGACGGCGGATTTCCCGAAGTGGATTTTCAGCGCGGGGAGTGCACTTTCTGCTACCGCTGCGCCGAAGCTTGTCCGGAACCGCTGTTCCAGGCGCGAACGGCATCGCCCTGGTCGGTGAAAGCGCAAATCGGAGAGAGCTGTCTGACACACCAGCGGATTGAGTGTCGCAGTTGTGGCGATGCCTGTGAGCCGCAGGCAATCCGATTCCGGTTGCAGGCTGGCGGGGTGGCGACACCTGAGCTGGACTTGCAGCAGTGCACCGGGTGTGGCGGATGTGTGTCGGTCTGCCCGGTTTCAGCCATCACCATGACCCAATCAAACCAGGAATAAGAGGCCACAACATGGCATTACAAGAAGTTCATATTTCAAGTCTGGTTGTTCACGTTCAGCCTGCGTACCTGGCGGCAGTGAAAGATGCCATATTGCAGTTTCCGAATACTGAAATTCACGGCGAGAGCGAAGAAGGAAAAATCATCGTGGTGCTGGAGACGGAGAACCAGGGCTATGTGACAGATACTATAGATAAAATCAATAACTTAGAACACGTATTAACCACTTTCTTAGTGTATCACCAAATCGAACACTTTGATTCGCAATCTGAGGATGACGCATGAAAATGACAAGACGCGCGTTTGTGAAAGCAAACGCCGCTGCATCGGCAGCAGCTGTGGCAGGCATCTCGTTGCCTGCGTCGGCGACGAACTTAATCGTAAGTTCTGATCAAACCAAAATTAAATGGGATAAGGCGCCATGTCGTTTTTGCGGAACGGGATGTTCGGTTTTGGTGGGCACACAGAATGGCCGGGTTGTTGCGACCCAGGGGGATCCGGAAGCGCCGGTGAACAAGGGCCTGAACTGTATCAAAGGTTATTTCCTGTCGAAGATCATGTACGGTAAAGATCGCGTGCAGACACCAATGCTGCGGATGATAAACGGCAAGTTCGATAAAGATGGCGATTTCCAGCCAATCAGCTGGGATCAGGCGTTCGACATCATGGCCGATAAATGGAAAGCGGCGCTGAAAAAGCACGGGCCTTCCGGGATCGGGATGTTCGGCTCCGGGCAGTGGACGGTGATGGAAGGCTATGCGGCATCCAAAATGATGAAAGCTGGCTTCCGTTCCAACAATATTGATCCGAACGCGCGTCACTGTATGGCTTCTGCGGTGGGTGGCTTTATGCGGACTTTCGGGATTGACGAGCCGATGGGCTGCTATGACGATTTTGAGCATGCCGATGCGTTTGTGCTGTGGGGCTCTAATATGGCTGAGATGCATCCGGTGCTCTGGACCCGGATCACCGACCGTCGCTTGAGCAATCCGCATGTGAAAGTGAACGTGCTGTCGACCTACTACCACCGCACGTTTGAGCTGGCCGATAACGGCATGGTGTTTGAGCCGCAGTCCGATCTGGCCATTGCCAACTTTATCGCCAACTACATTATCCAGAACGATGCCGTGAACTGGGACTTTGTCAACAAGCACACTCATTTCAAGCGGGCCACGACCGATATCGGTTACGGACTGCGTGATGAGCACCCGTTGCAGCAACAGGCGGCCAATGCCAACTCGGGCAAAATGCATCCGATGACTTTTGAAGAGTACAAGGCTTCGGTGGCGGAATACACCGTCGAGAAAGCCGCGCAAATGTCGGGTGTGCCGGAAGCCAACTTGCTGGAAATGGCCAAGCTTTACGCCGATCCAAAGGTGAAGGTGATGTCGCTGTGGACCATGGGAATGAACCAGCATACCCGTGGGGTGTGGATGAACAGCCTGGTGTACAACATTCACCTGCTGACCGGCAAAATTTCCCTGCCGGGTAGCGGTCCGTTCTCGCTGACCGGCCAGCCGTCAGCATGTGGTACGGCGCGTGAGGTGGGGACCTTCTCCCACCGTCTGCCGGCCGATATGGTGGTGAAAAACCCGAAACACCGGGCGATTGCCGAGAAAATCTGGCAACTGCCGGAAGGCACCATTCCACCGAAACCTGGCTATCACGCCGTGGTGCAGGACCGGATGCTGAAAGACGGCAAACTGAACGCTTACTGGGTGATGTGTAACAACAATATGCAGGCCGGGCCGAACATCAATGATGAGCGTTTGCCGGGCTACCGTAACCCGGAGAATTTTATTGTCTGCTCCGATCCGTATCCGACAGCGACGGCCCAGGCGGCTGATCTGATTTTGCCGACCGCAATGTGGGTGGAAAAAGAGGGAGCATACGGCAATGCTGAGCGCCGGACCCAGGTGTGGTACCAGCAGGTAGCGCCGCAAGGTGAAGCGAAATCCGACCTGTGGCAGATCGTGGAGTTCAGCAAGCGCTTTAAAGTGGAAGAAGTGTGGGATGAGGACTTATTGGCCAAGGCACCGCAGTATCGCGGCAAGACGATGTACGATGTCCTGTTCCGTAACGGTGAGGTAGACAGATTCCCGCTTTCTGAAGCACAGGCATTGAACGATGACGCCCAGTCACAAGGCTTCTATCTCCAGAAAGGCCTGTTTGAAGAATATGCCGCCTTTGGCCGTGACCATGGCCATGACCTTGCCCCATATGATGTGTATCACCAGGAGCGCGGTCTGCGTTGGCCGGTCGTCAATGGCAAAGAGACCCGCTGGCGGTTTATCGAGGGCTCCGACCCGTATGTTCCTAAAGGGGCCGGCTACCGTTTTTACGGCAAGCCTGATGGCAAGGCCAATATTATCTTCGCACCGTTTGAACCAGCGCCGGAGGTCCCGGATGAAGAGTATGATCTGTGGCTGTGTACCGGCCGGGTGCTGGAACACTGGCATACAGGCTCCATGACCCGCCGGGTGCCTGAGCTGTATAAAGCGATGCCGGACGCGGTGTGTTATATCCATCCCGATGATGCCCGCTCAAGGGGCCTGCGCCGGGGAGATGAAGTGCTGCTGGCGTCCCGTCGCGGTGAAGTGCGCTGTCGGGTAGAAACCCGGGGCCGAAATCGTCCGCCGGTCGGCTTGGTGTTCGTCCCGTTCTTTGACGCCCGGATCCTGGTCAACAAGCTGATCCTTGATGCGACGGATCCGTTGTCTAAGCAGACCGACTACAAGAAATGTCCAATCAAAATCACCAAAGCATAAGTTAACGAATCAAGGCTGTGATGACAGTCCGGAAGCGACCGGGCTGTCATTCGCAGGGACCGAGTTTTAGCCAGTAGGCGGAGAAGAAAATGAAACGATTAGTGTTAGCGGTCATGGCGGTAGGGATGCTGGTCGCCGGTGCCGTACAGAGTGCAGAAGAGCTTCATAATCCAGGTGGGATTGGGGGCGTGGAATCGCTTCGTGGGATGACTGAGCTGGAGTCAACGCGCCCGGCCGATGCCATGAAACGTTTCCCGCGTGATCGGGACACGATTGACAGTGATTATGTGTATCAGCCGCCGCTGGTGCCGCATACCATCCGCAATTACGAAGTCTCGCTCAATGCCAATAAATGCCTGGCCTGCCATAGCTGGAAAAACGCCAACGAGATGGGGGCGACCAAGATCAGTGTGACCCATTATCAGACGCGCGAAGGCCAGGTGCTGTCGGATGTGTCGCCGCGTCGCTACTTCTGCCTGCAATGCCATGTGCCTCAGGCGGATGCCAAGCCGCTGGTGGACAATACCTTCCAGCGTGTTGATGCGCTGCGCAGTAAGTAGCCACAGTCAAAAGAGAGGCTATCAATGAAATTATTGAAAAATTTTTGGCGCAGGATGGCGTCGCCGAGCAAGGTGGCGGCCGGGCTGGTGCTCTTTATGGGCTTTATGGGCGGCTTGTTATTCTGGGGGGCGTTTAATACCGGGATGGAAGCGACCAATACCGAGGCGTTTTGCTCCGGTTGCCATGCGCCGATCGTGAAAGAGATCCGTGAGACGATCCATTACTCCAACCGCTCCGGGGTGCGGGCGATTTGTTCAGACTGTCATGTGCCGCATAACTGGACCGATAAAATCGTGCGGAAGGTCCAGGCGTCGAAAGAGCTGGTGGCTTTTGCGATGGGAACGATCGATACCGAGGATAAATTCAAGGAGCGCCGGGGCTATCTGGCGAACCGGGAATGGCATCGGATGAAGAATAACGATTCCCAGGAGTGCCGGAACTGCCATAACTTTGAATATATGGACTTTTCAGAGCAGGGACCGCGGAGCGTGAAGCAGCACTCGACCGCGCTGGCGTCCGGTGAGAAAACCTGCGTGGATTGCCACAAGGGGATTGCGCACAAGCTGCCGGATATGAAAGACGTGGAAGGCTGGTGATCTGACGGATCATCATGCCTCAACTACTGAACAACAAGGTGCAGACCATGAGTACATTAGAATCGATTATCTGGCATGTGTTGGGGTATGCGGCCATGCCGGTGATTATCCTGACCGGCTTTGCGGCGGTGGCGGCCATTTCCATCGGGTTGTTATCGTTGGGAAAAGATCGGCGCGTTGACTAAAACGATGTGGGGGCTGTCAGGCATCACGATAACCGGGCGGCTTTTTCGATAAAGACGTTGTCCGGGTGAAGCCGCCGATCAGCACCATGCCGATCCACACCAGATACAGGGGGAGCCATTCCAACAGAAATTGATGGAATGCTCCCTCATTTTGTTGCGTCCAGAGATCCGCCAGATGTAAGGCGGTGATGGTCAGTAATCCGCTGATACTGATCACCAAAAATGCTCGCCTGTCCATACCTCAGTCCCCCGATGTCTATTGGGGATATTTTAGATCTAAATAGCAATCATTATCAACTCATGAGGTGCAAAGAATGGTTACTTTAGATACCCGGCGGCTTGCAGTTTGGCGCGGAACAAGTCTGCCCGCTCGCGATTCACGCCAAAATCTGAGTAGCCGACCCTGGATTCTGAGCGTACCACTAAGGTGTCGCCGCTTAACCTCAGTTCGAAATCATCCACGAAACGGAAAATCTTACTCCGGCATTCGACCCGCAGGTAGTGCTGCTGTTGCTGGCCCAGGCTGGCCCCCGGCAGCGACAGGGCCAGCGTCTGGATCTCAGCCCAATGGGCTTGCCCTTGCTCGTTGAGCTGGAATGGCGCCAGACGGAAGTCTTCACGTGATTCTAAAGTGGAGACACAATTCGGCTTCACACCGCAATGCTGTCCGGTGCGATCCGGCAGGGAGGTCGCCGTTGTCTCACCATGGCTGCAGCCGGTGAGCAGCAGGCCAATCAAGACCGCCGGGCTGAGGTATTTCATGTTTGGTTTCCTTTTAGACAGTAAGTACCAGGTTAGACAGTAAGTACCAGGTTAGACAGTAAGTACCAGGCTGGGCCCGCATCTAGGATTGCAACAGGTAAGCGGCGAATCCGCACCAGGATGCCATGAGTAGGAGCCAGGGCAGCCAGTGTTGTTTTCGGATCACGGTCTGACCGCTGGTGTCGTGTTGGGAGCCGTCTTGCTCCGGCTGCGCTGGTTGCCTTTCTTTGCTCTGTTTTTTCCGTAGCTTGTCCCGCTCACGGGCTTTGGCTTTTTGCTGTTTTTTGTATTGCTCGATCCCTTTCTGGATACCCTGTGCGATGAGCTTGGTTTGCTCTTTGGTCTGACCCGGTTTTTGGGTCGCTCGGGCAATCTGCATGGCTTCTGCCTGGGTTTCCGGTGAAGGCGCGGCTTGTTTCTTACTGGTTGACATATCGGCCCCGTAAAGATCAGTAAATCATTTGGTCATGCAAGGTATTCCGGGAATTATACCGTGCCCATGCTGGGTTGAAAGCGGTCTGGGTTGCGCATATTTTGTAGGAAAATTTCATCAAAATATTCATCCCAAGTTTATAATGAACGAACCTGAATCTTGATTAAAGCGCTGATATAGCTATATTTGAATGCTGTTCATATCTGATTCTATTGATGACGAATTAACCTTGGAAATGCTGAGGATTTAATAAAACTACGACTTTTATTACCAAAATCGTGATCTTGGCTACAAGATGAACAATTGAATCGTGCGATGGGCCACAGAATTAATCTCCTCGGGATGGGGATTTTAGCCAGATGAATTATGGTGAATGCATGATGTGAAAGTTGTCATTGTGGTTGAAATCCATAACCTGCGTCTCCATTGCATGAACAGAGAGCGTAAATGGAGAACCGGTTTGCTTTATCCGATCGAAGCCTATGACAAACATGGTTTATTGAAACCTTCCGGGATGCTGTGGCTGGCCCTGGCGTTTAGTGCCAAAGCCTGGCTGATTTTTCTGATGGCCGGTGCCAGCCGGGCGCAGGGCGCACAGATCCTGGAAGTGATTTACCCCCTGCGCGACCATTTGTATGTCGGTATGGGGATGGGGTTGCCGGCGCTGCTCTTGATGTGGCTCTCCGGGCAACGATACAAACAGAATCAATGGATCACCGCCATTTGGCAGCAGGGGAAAGTGATTTTACTGCTTGCTTATTTGGCCGATGGTCTGTCGCAAGGGTATCAACTGGCGCTGAGCCAGGGTGCTTTTCGCTGGCCACAAGCCGTCAATTTGCTGCTGACCCTTTGGTTATCGGCTTATTTGATCAGAAGTACCCGCGTCCGCAATACCTTTGCTGACCAACCTGATAAGGGGTAAAGCAACATGAATGAATTGAGTAAGGGACTCATTTTGTTTAGCGCGCTACTGAGTCCACTGGCGATGGCCGACTGGCTGCTCGATGTGAACTTTGAGCTGTCGAGTGCCGGCCGGACACAAACGGTGAATACGTCGCTGTCACTGCTGCCGGGAGAAGAAACGGTCTTTTTCGGGACGACCGTGCAAGATATGGACACCCCAGTCCAGAATATGAACGCCAGGCGACTGGTGGGCAGTGCCGAATTGCTGGAGGTGTCTGCGGAAGAGGTCAAAATAGCCTTTAAAGTCAAAGAGCAACTCGATGACGGGGCCTGGCGGACATTGATTGCACCGACCATTTCGACTGGCCTCAATACGCCGGCGTCGTTTGAAAGCGGCGATGATGCAGAGCAGCAGGTCAAACTGCTGGTTGAAGTGACTTCCGTTTAAGACGCAACTATAGTTTGACCGGATTCAAGGCGCTCCTTCTGGGAGCGCCTTTTGTTTCTGTACATCATGTTATCTGCTCGGGACAGGAAATAGTCCGGGGTGTCCCCTGGCCGGTAGAAGGTAATACCGACGCTGGCTCCAATTTGGATCTGCGTTTGCTCGTGGGGGAAGGGATGCTGCGCCGTGGCGGATACCAGGCTGACCAGCGCATTGGCTTCATCCTTCGCGGTGGCTTCCAGCAGGATCACAAATTCATCTCCGGCCAGGCGGGCAAAGAAGCTGCGCCGGCTCGTCAGTAGGGTGCTCACCCGGGCGCAGAATTGCTGCAAAATCCGATCGCCGGCGTGGTGGCCATAGGTATCATTGACCTGTTTAAAATCATCCAGATCGATAAAAAGCAGGGCCGGTTTGGCTTGATAGGGCGCCACCTGGCTGACGACCCGATGCAGCTCTTCGACCAGAGCATAGCGGTTGGCAATCCCGGTTAAGGTATCCTTGCGGGCCATTTCCGATGCTTTTTGCTCAGCTTCGATCCGGCGGGCGATTTCTCGCTTCAGTTTCCGGTTGACCAGGGTTAAGTAGGTGATCACCAGAATCGTTCCGCCCAGCAGCATGATGCCGGACTGCAACCACAGTTTGACATCCTTCCAGGTCAGCTCCGCCCGCTGAGGAAAAAGAAACTCTTCATCGATGTGGGTGTGGGGAATGATATTGAGTTGACTGAGCTCGTCGGCGATCGTTTGCCAGCGATTCGGGTTCATGTGCCCGATTTCGATCAGATCAGACATGATCATTTTGGCGCTGGATTCGAGTTCGAAAGCCAGATGTTGGCGGCTTTTCTTCGGTTGGTAATCCCGTTCGATCACGTCCAGCGTTTCTTCAATGTGGGTCAGGGCATAGTACCAGCCTTTCAGGCTGGCGGTCCGGAAGCGTTCAACGGCGCCGGGGTGGGAGCGGGCGAATTCCTGATGGGTAAAGAGAATGTCGCTGTAAAAACTGACCCCGTAATCCGCCGGGTTGAAAATTAAGGCGGGCTCTCCCTGCGCTTGGAGGTAATAGGGCTCATTGGTGAGGTAGCCATTGAAAGCATCGATCTTTCCGTTCAGTAAATCGTCGATGTCGGCAGACGTGGTAATTTGCTCCAGATCGGTCAGATATATCTCATTGCGGGCCAGCAGCACCAGGAGCTCGGCATCTTCGGCTCCGGCAAACATCATCACCCGTTTGCCGATTAGGTCATGAATGGTTTGGATGTCGCGGTCAGCCCGGGCGATCAGGACGGATGGGGAATGTTGAAAAATGGCGGCCATGGCGGTGACCGGAAACCCATGACCATAGGCCACCAGAACTTCGGTATTCCCGACCCCGAATTCTGCCCGGCCGCTGAGGACTTCGGTAATGGGGACCTTATGGTTTCCGCCGGGTTTGATGGTCACGTCTAGCCCGGCATCTCGGTAGAATCCCTTTTCTTTGGCCATGTAAAACCCGGCAAATTGTGCCTGGTGAAGCCAACGCAGCTGCAGGCTGACCGGATCCAGCGCGAAGGCTGGTTGAGCCAGAACCATCAAGAGCAAAGATAGCAGCACGGCGTGGTTTTTTTTCACAATCGCTCACAATTATTCACAAGGGGCGGCCCCAATTTTGTGGAACAAAACCAGGGAAGTAAAGAGGGGAGATGATTTATTGAGAACGCTGGCAGGAATCAAATACAGGCTATAAAATCTCGTTATAATATATTGATTTATCGTTAATCGAGAATTAGGAGAGGATTATGACTCACCCTCAACCTGCAATTTTGCCGGAAGCGGGCCCTTTTGCACTTTACGTTGTGCTGAAGGTGATTGGAGATCAGGCGGCCGTGGTTCGTCAGTGCCAGAAATGGCATGACAGCCTGGCTGAATTGAATCATCAACAACCGGATGCCCACCTGCGGGCCAGCGTGGCATTCGGCCGGTCATTCTGGCAGAGCCTGGGCCAGACACTACCGTCACAGTTTGATGATTTCCGCCCGCTGGGGAGCGGGGAGATCACTGCGCCGGCAACAGGCGGCGATGTGTTGCTGCACCTGAACTCCAGCCGTCATGATCTTAATTTCTTCGCGCTGCGTCAGTTCCTGCAGCCCATCGCGGAAGCGGTTGAGATCCTGGATGAGACCTATGGCTACCGTTATCTCGATGCGCGGGACATGACCGGGTTCATTGACGGTACAGAAAACCCGAAAACCCTGGAATCGCGCGGTGAAGTGGCTCTGATCCCGGACGGTGAGTTTACCGGGGGCAGCTTCGTTATGGTGCAACGGTTTGTCCATAACCTGCCGGCCTGGCATCGCCTGAACGTCAAGGCGCAGGAGAAAGTAATTGGCCGGACCAAGCCGGACTCGGTTGAGCTCGACGATGTGCCGGAAAATTCACATGTGGGCCGGGTGGATATCAAAGAGGAAGGGAAAGGCTTGAAGATTGTTCGTCACAGCCTGCCTTATGGCACGGTGAGCGGCGATCATGGCCTGTTGTTTATCGCATATTGCCATACTCAGCATAACTTTCATGCGATGCTCGAGAGCATGTATGGGGAAACGGATGGCAAAACAGACACCATGCTGCGCTTTACCCGCGCGGTGACCGGTGCTTACTTCTTCGCCCCGTCGCTGGAGATGCTCAATACACTGTAAGGCATTGAGCTCGTAAAATAAAAGCGCTCCCCAAGGGGAGCGCTTTTTTATTGGTGTCTGCACGGACAATGCAGGCGGTGATTACTTTTTCACGCGCAGAACTGGTGTTTCACCCACAGTGGTTGGGCCAGACAGCTTGTTCAGTTCTTTGATTTCGTCCATGTTTGAGATAACAACAGGTGTCAGCGTCGATTTTGCTTTTTCTTCCAGCAGAGCCAGATCGAATTCGATAATCGTGTCACCGATTTTCACCGTTTGGCCTTCTTCCGCCACGCGGGTGAAGCCTTCACCTTTCAGTTCAACGGTGTCGATACCGAAGTGAACAAACAGTTCGATGCCATCGTCAGACTCGATAGAGAACGCGTGGTTAGTTTCGAAAATTTTGCCGATTGTGCCGTTTACCGGGGCAACCATTTTGTTGCCAGCTGGCTTAATTGCGATACCATCACCAACGATTTTTTCTGCAAACACAACATCTGGCACATCTTCGATGTTCACGATCTCGCCAGACAGCGGTGCGATGATGTCAATAGCACCCGCTTCGTTGTTGTCGTCTGATACCAGCTTCTTCAATTTGTCAAACAGACCCATATCGTTGCTCCTAAGCGTTGTTATTCTATCTGCTGCTATATTAGCAGATGGTCTTTTCTGCGATGAATTTTTCTACGTGTGCTTCGATTTCAGCTGCTGTCGGTAGCGCCAGTGCTTGCTCGGCCATTGCCTGAACATCAGCAAAATTCGCGTTACGGATAATTTTCTTAATGCGCGGAATTGAGATCCCACTCATGCTGAACTCGTCCAGGCCCATGCCCAACAGAAGCAGGGTTGCACGCTCGTCACCGGCAAGCTCACCGCACATACCTGTCCATTTGCCTTCTTTGTGCGACGCATCGATCACTTGTTTGATCACCGTCAGGACAGCAGGAGACAGTGGGTTATACAGGTGAGAGATCAGCTCATTACCACGGTCAACAGCCAGAGTATACTGGGTTAGGTCGTTTGTACCAATACTAAAGAAATCAACTTCTTTGGCAAGGTGGTGAGCAATCGCTGCTGCCGCTGGTGTTTCCACCATCACACCGATTTGGATGCTTTCGTCAAAGGCCAGGCCTTCAGCACGAAGCTCGGTTTTGTAGGTGTCCAGGGCCGCTTTCAGCTCACGGATCTCTTCAACAGAGATGATCATCGGGAACATGATGCGGATTTTGCCGTGGGCAGAAGCGCGCAGGATACCACGCAGCTGATCACGCAGGATCTCGCGACGATCTAGGCTGATCCGTACGGCACGCCAGCCCAGGAATGGATTCATTTCTTGCGGCAGATCCATGTATGGCAGGTCTTTGTCGCCGCCGATGTCCATGGTGCGGATAATCACGGGCTCGCCGTGCATGGCTTCCGCAACATCTTTATACGCCTGGTACTGCTCTTCTTCGGTTGGCAGTGCGTCGCGATCCATGAACAGGAATTCAGTCCGGTACAGGCCGACGCCTTCACCGCCATTGCGGTTGATGCCGTCGCAGTCTTTCACGGTACCGATGTTGCCGCACACTTCAACTTGCTTGCCGTCTAAAGTGATGGCCGGCAAATCTTTCAGTTTCGCCAGTTCTTCTTTTTCAGCTTGGTGAGCGTCACGGATCGCTTTGAATTTGGTCAGTTCGGCTTCGCTTGGGTTGACGATCACTTCATTGTTAATGGCATCGAGGAGCAGCATATCGCCGTTCTTCACTTTTGCCGTGATGTCATTGGTCCCGACAATCGCCGGCAGCTCCAGCGAGCGGGCCATGATTGACGTGTGAGATGTCCGGCCGCCGATATCGGTGATGAAGCCCAGTACATAGTTCAGGTTGATTTGCGCGGTTTCTGAAGGGGTCAGGTCGTTGGCAACCAGGATCACTTCTTCATTGATCGCGCTCAGATTGACCACATTGATCCCCAGCGCGTTTTTGACCACACGGTTACCGATATCCCGGATATCCGTGGCACGCTCTTTCAGGTATTCGTCATCCAGCGATTCCAGCGTCATGGCTTGCTCTTCGATCACAGAATGAATCGCAAGGTCTGCGGATGCTTTGTTATCTTTAATGAAGGCTATGATTTCTTCTTCCAGCTCTTCATCTTCCAGCAGCATGATGTGACCTTCAAAGATCGCTTCTTTTTCTTCACCAAAGGTGACGCGTGCTTTCTCTTTGATCACTTCCAGTTGTTCGGAAGATTTTTTTCGAGCGTCGAAGAAACGCTGAATTTCGTTCTCGATTTGATCTGCAGCGACAGGAGCCTTGTTTAGAACAATCTCTTCTTCCTGCAGGAGTAGTGCTTTACCGAAAGCAATACCCGGAGATGCCAGGATACCTGAAATCATAGCCTTACCTTAAATTAACTAGAAACTTGGATGTGTGACAAACAGCTGCGAATTAATGCAGTTCGTCCATGAGGGCGACCAGGTGATCGACAGCTTGTTGTGCCTGAGTACCTTCAGCTGAGATGGTCACAACGGTCCCTTTCACCAGACCCAGAGTTTGTAGTTTGAACAGGCTTTTAGCGCTGGCGCTTTTGCCGTTAGAAGTGACAGTGATGTCGGCGTCAAACGCTTTGGCTTCTTTCACGAATTGTGCAGCCGGACGCGTGTGTAGACCATTTTCTGCAGTAATCTCAACTTGCTTCTGATACATTTTTCACCCCGATTCATTTCGTATTTATTTAATATTAACGTAACTGAAAGTAAGCTTAACCCGGATAACCTGTCTTTGCTCACCTGGAGTATAAACTACCCAACAGTTCGGCGTTTTAGCTTAATCCAAGTCAATGTTTTGTGACATTTATGGCATTTCAAGTGTCAAACTGGTCAATAATTGACCTTTTATTTCGACGCTAGAAATAAAACGCAACGGTTTTATATTAAAGCTCAGTGCGAAATGCAACAAAAAAGCCCCCACTGGGGGAGCTTTCAGGTAGTTATCTGACCTCTAACTTTTTAAAGTGTGATCACTGTTGGGTTTCTTTTTCAGTGAAAATACCGGCAAACAGGGCTGTTGAAAGATAGCGCTCACATGAGCTTGGTAGCACAACAACAATGTTCTTACCAGCAAATTCAGGACGTTCTGCGATGCGGTTCGCGGCAACCACGGCGGCGCCAGAAGAAATACCGGCCAGGATCCCTTCTTCTTCCATCAGGCGACGTGCCATGTCGATGGCATCTTCAGAGCTGACTTGCGCAACTTCATCGATCAAATCCAGGTCCAGGTTGCCCGGGATAAAGCCGGCACCGATCCCCTGAATCTTATGCGGTGCAGGTTTGATCTCTTCGCCGTTCAAGGCCTGGGTGATGACCGGAGACTCGGACGGCTCGACGGCAACTGTGGTGATGGCTTTGCCTTTTTGCTGCTTGATAAAGCGGCTCACGCCTGTCAGGGTTCCACCGGTGCCGACACCCGAGACAAACACATCAATGTCACCATCGGTGGCTTCCCAAATTTCAGGGCCGGTGGTTTTTTCATGGATTTCCGGGTTGGCCGGGTTGCTGAACTGTTGCAACAGCAGGTATTTCGCCGGATCCGAGGCCACAATCTCTTCGGCTTTCTCAATGGCGCCTTTCATCCCTTTCGGAGCTTCGGTCAGCACCAAGTTGGCACCCAGCGCCTTGAGCAGCTTGCGGCGCTCCAGGCTCATACTTTCCGGCATGGTCAGCGTTAACTTGTAGCCACGGGCCGCGGCGACAAACGCAAGAGCAATACCGGTATTGCCGCTGGTTGGCTCAACCAGTTCCACGCCTTCTTTCAGCAGACCTTTTTTCTCGGCGTCCCAAATCATGTTGGCACCGATACGGCATTTCACACTGAAGCTTGGGTTACGGGCTTCAACTTTGGCCAGAACGTTACCTTGACTGACACGGTTCAGGCGAACGAGCGGGGTATTACCAATCGTTAGGGAATTATCTTCGTAAATCTTGCTCATGCTGGTCGTTCCTTCGTGACACGTTTAAACAATTAACAGGTTAAGCATAAACCGTGTCTTGAATTTGGAAAGTAATTAATTGTTATATCTTATTGTTATATAGGAGGGAATTGTAAGCAGAAATAAGAAAGAACAACGCCACACTGACTCGAGCAGAATACACGGGTCAGTGCGGCAAGGGGACGTGATTAGTAGTTGCGGAACTGGCCGCGGTAATGGTCGACCCACATGGCGGTGGCGCCGCACACCGCAATCGGCATCACCACCAGGTTCAGGAGTGGCGTCATGGTAAAGAGCATGACCAGCGTGCCAAAGCCCAGAGACTTGCCGCGTTTTTGCTTCAGGGCATCACGCATGGCCGGAAACGGCACTTTGTGGTTATCGAACGGGTAGTCCGCATATTGAATGCTCATCATCCAGGCACTGAACAAAAACCAGAGCACCGGACCGATGGTCTGGCCGATGGCCGGAATCCACATCAGGATCAGCAGCCCGATGGCCTTGGGGAGGTAGTATTTCAGTTTGACCCATTCCCGGTGCATGATGCGCGGCAAGTCTTTGAGGATCGCGCGCAGTCCGGCATCCGGTGCTTTGGCGCCGGTCAGCTTGGCTTCCAGGTGTTCGGCCAGCAGGCCGTTAAAGGGCGCGGCAATCCAATTGGCAATGGTGCTGAAAAAGTAAGAAAACGTGACCAGTGCGGCAATTGCCAGCAGTGGCCAGAGCAGGTATGAGAGCCAGTCGAGCCAGGTTGGCAGGGCAGACATCCAGCTGTTGATCCAGTCATCCAGTTGCATCAGGACATACGTAAAGGCGCTGCCGAACAGCAGAATATTAATGAGTAACGGCATGAGCACGAAGCGGCGGGTGCCGGGCTGCATGGCCAGGGACATGCCCTTGAAAAAATAGCCGGCTCCGGTATGTGGCTGTTGGGCCATGGACTGTGACATCGGGTTCTCCTCTGAATGTACCGACGGATGATGCAAAATGCGGATCAGCAACAGGTGGAAGCATGTTAACGGTGAGCCGGGTTGTGAAGCAAATCCCATCTTGGCGTCATGGCTCATAAAAGTCGGAAAATCCAATTTCCAGGCTGAAATTTGCGCGATTTTGTGCTCAGGAGCACTATCTTGCCGGAATCGCAATAATCGTCTTCTCTTTCTGATTTGAGTTTTGGTACATTAGAGCCCATTCCTTTAATTATCTGCGCGGTACTGGCAAGGTGGTTAAAGGAATCGAGCAAATCGGTTGAGGTGATCTTTCAAGTGAGGGCGTTTCGCCGGGTTGCCTGAGTCATAGTCATGGTCATAATCCCTGTTACGGGGAAAGAGTAAAGTCAGAGTATTCATATGCAGGAATTGCGTCTGGTCCTTATTATTGTCGGCGCCCTGGCGATCGCAGCCTTATTGCTGCATGGCCTGTGGAGTAGCCGGAAGGAAAAACCCGCTAAGTTTGGCGAAAAGCCGCTGGGAAAGCTGGGTGAAGAAAGCAGTGTTGATGCTGACGGATTTGATCAGGATGGTGTCGGCAGCGTGCGAGTAGTTCATCCTGACCACCCGAGCCGGGAGAAAGCGTCCCGCAAAGAGCCTGAATTTCATTTCGGCGACAAACCGGAGGCGGATCCGCTGATGGCCCCGGCTCAGCCGGCGCCGCGAACTGAACCGGATCGTCCGGCAATGACGGTGAATGCATCGGCCGCTGCTCCGGAAACACCGCAGACGGCAGCCGCTGTACAGGCTGAGCCGGCGATCGCATCAACGAATTCACATCATTCAGCCGATCCGGCAGTGCCCCAAGCGATGACGCCGGAGTTGATGCCGGACACTACGGAAGCGCAGGTTGAGGTCGTTGTTCAGAAATCTGTTCAGGAATCTGTCCAGGAACCGGCTCAGACCTCTGTGCTGGCGTCTGCTTCGGAGGCGGCACCGGTGTCTGATCCGATAACCGCTCAAACCGCAGAGGGCAGTGCAGCACCGGCACAAACCGAATCTCAAGCTGAATTTGTTGAAGTGCAGGCGAGCTCAGAAGCACTATCGCCAACACCGGAAGTTGACGAAGCAACGATGACGGCTGTCACAAGCGCGGAAGAAACGGTTGCTGAGCCAGTCGTTGATCCGGATGTTCAGGTTGAGGCCGATGTCCAGGCTGTCGCCGACACTGCAGACGAGTCGACAGAAACCCTGCCGCCGGATTATCTGGTGCTGAATGTCCATGCCCGTCGAGGCCAAATTATTCGGGGAAGTGCCCTGTTTAGCTGCCTGGAAGCAAATGGGCTGCTTTTCGGTGAGAATGCGGTGTACCACCGTCATGCTGATCCGGCCGGGACTGGGCCGATCATCTATTCAGTGACCAATATGGTGAATCCGGGCCACTTCCCGGGCCATGATGATCCAGCTTTTGAAACACCGGGGGTGGCATTTTACCTGATGCTGCCATGCCCGGGGCGGGCGGATAATAACTTTAACCAGATGTTGCTGACCGTTCAGCGTGTTGCGGATGAACTGGGGGCCGACATTCTGGATCACGAGCGTGCGCTCATTACGCCACATCGGATTGAGTCGTACCGCGAAAAAGCAAAACGGTACACCCGGGCGTAATCGCAGGTCGTGAATCAATTGGTATGGGCCCCTTCTTGGGGCCTTATTTTTATACGATAGGATTAAGAATGAGTCACGATATTCAGCAGCAACTGACAGCGCTGCGCGAGCAGCTTGCATATCATGGTCACCGGTATTACGTCGAAGACAGTCCGGAAATACCGGATGCCGAATATGACCGCATGATGCAACAATTGCTTGCCCTGGAAGCAATGCACCCGGAGTTGATCACGGCTGACTCGCCAAGCCAGCGGGTGGGCGGCAAGCCGCTGGATGGCTTTAGCGAAGTGCGTCATGAGCTGCCGATGTTGTCTTTGGATAATGCATTCAGTGATGAAGATCTGAAAGCCTTTGAAAAGCGGATGATCGATCGCCTGCCGGCAAGCTATGCACTGACTTTCTGCTGTGAGCCTAAGCTTGATGGCTTGGCGGTCAGCCTGCTGTATGAGAATGGCGTCCTGGTGCAGGCCGCCACGCGCGGGGACGGCACCACCGGGGAAAATATTACCGCCAACGTGCGTACCATTCGCGCGGTGCCGCTCAAGTTACACGGTGAAGGCTGGCCGGCTCGGCTGGAAGTGCGCGGCGAAGTGTTTATGCCGAAGCAGGGCTTTGAAGCGCTCAATGCGAGTGCACAGAAAAAAGGTGAGAAGAGCTTTGTCAATCCGCGCAATGCGGCGGCGGGCAGCCTGCGCCAGCTGGATCCGAAAATTACGGCAACCCGACCGCTGAGTTTCTATGCCTATTCTGTGGGCGTGATGGAAGGCGGGACGCTGGCGGCAGGTCAGTTTGAGCGCCTGATCCAGCTCAAAGGCTGGGGGATCCCCATGTGCCCTGAAAGCCGCCACCTGAGCAGTATTGAGGGCGTCATTGAATATTATCAGGCCATTGGCGAGCGCCGTGGAACCCTGCCTTATGAAATTGACGGGGTGGTGATCAAGGTTGACGATATCGACACGCAGCAGCGCTTAGGGTTCGTTGCCCGGGCACCACGCTGGGCCATTGCCTATAAATTCCCGGCCCAGGAAGAAATTACCCGGCTCAACAATGTTGAGTTTCAGGTGGGGCGAACCGGTGCAATTACACCGGTAGCCAAACTGGAGCCGGTGTTCGTCGGTGGCGTGACCGTCAGTAATGCCACCCTACACAACGCCGATGAGGTGGCCCGTTTAGGGGTGATGATCGGAGATACGGTGATTGTTCGTCGAGCGGGGGATGTGATCCCGCAAATTGTCTCTGTGGTGACATCCAAGCGCCCTGACGATGCCGAAGCGATTGTGTTTCCCTCGGAATGCCCGGTGTGTCAGTCCAAGGTCGAGCGGGTCGAAGGTGAAGCGGTGACACGCTGCTCCGGTGGCTTGTACTGCCGCGCTCAGCGCAAAGAAGCCTTGAAACATTTTGTGTCCCGCAAGGCCCTGGATGTGGATGGTTGCGGTGACAAAGTGATCGAGCAATTGGTGGAGCGGGAGATGGTGACGACTCCGGCTGACTTGTTCACCCTGTCCGCCGGCGTGTTGACGGTACTCGATCGGATGGGGCCGAAATCTGCGCAGAACCTGGTGACGGCGCTGGAAAAATCCAAGCTAACGACCCTGCCGCGTTTTCTGTACTCTCTTGGGATCCGGGAAGTCGGGGAAGCCACTGCAGCGAATCTGGCTAAGCACTTTGAAACCATTGAGGCTTTGAGCCAGGCGACGTTGGAGCAGCTCGTCGAAGTGCCTGATGTCGGGGCCATCGTCGCAGAGCATGTGGTGAACTTTTTCCGGGAAGCGCATAACCTGGAGGTCATCCAGTCCCTGCGTGACGCAGGCGTTCACTGGCCAGCCATTGAAAAGCCGGCAGATGATGCCGAATTGCCACTTGATGGAAAAACGGTCGTCCTGACGGGCTCCTTGTCACAATTGACGCGTGCTGAAGCCAAAGCGGCACTGCAGGAGATGGGGGCCAAAGTGACGGGCAGCGTCTCGAAGAAGACAGATCTGCTGGTTGCGGGTGAAGCGGCCGGTTCCAAACTGGCAAAAGCCCAGGAGCTTGAGATTGAAATTTGGGATGAGCAAGCGCTGGTCGATTTTATGCAGCGCTAATTAATTCGTCGACGCAATTGAATAAAAGTGGCATTGGGGTGACCGGTGCCACTTTTTTATTACCTTTATAATATTCCTTCTACATATTTTTCATCTTAAAAATACCATCCGATCATACTTCGTTCTTGGGTCTTATTTACTTGAAACGAGCTAAGTGATAGATCACTTATTTCTCGAGTGAGATCACGCATTGCAAATGAAGTTTGTATAAGTTGTTGTTACTGTAGGTTATTATTCGTTTTTCGAATTCGCTTGAGCTGGATCACTAACGAAGGAAAAGTTTGCACTGCCTCATATTTTTTAAACAATTAAGTAAGTTGTCGTTGATGTTTTGCGCTGCGAAAGTAGTCTAGTGAGTGAAGTAAATCAGACGTTCTAACGAACGGAACAAATATGATTTAGCGCGGTTTTTCAACGGCGCTGACATATGGGGAGTTGCTTAGTGCCTTCGGCGGCCAACCTTTTAGGCACAGGTAAATCAGCTAGTATTTTTAGGAGTTTTTCCATGGATAAAATGTTTAAGCGTTCGGTATTAAGTGCGGTCGTTGTTGGTGTGATGGCTGGCTCGGCACTTACCGTCACCACAACTGCCCACGCCAGTGGTTTTCTTGATGATTCATCAATGAATGGCTCGGTAAATTTCTTCCTGCGCGATCGTGAGCGTGGTGGGTTCGATGCCGTGAAAAAAGAAGATACGGCTAAAAAACCGAATTTAGATCACGGCTCCATCTTCATGAATTTAGGCTTTAGCTCTGGCTATGTGGGCGATGTGGTCGGCTTGGACCTCAATGTCTACAGTACATTTGATATGTGGCAAAACTCTTCGCCAGACCATGAAATGAATTTCTGGAATGTCAGTGGTCCATACGGTAGTGATGGCCCTGCGAACGGTGAATGTCTGGATCAAAAGGGCGATGCCGGTACTGAAAGTAAATGGAATGTTGACTGTAATGAGAATGGGATTAGCTACCAAACAGTTGCGGCCAAGTTTAAATTTGGTGATAGCGCTACTGCAAAATTGGGTTACTTCCAGCCATCGGTACCATCGGCCATTGGCGTAAACTGGAGCTTCGCTGCCGGTTCATACCTTGGGGGGGAAGTTGGGGTGAACCTGGGTGATCTGCAACTGGGTCTTGTGTACGCTGATCGTTATAAAGCACCATGGTTCAAAGATACTTATCAGTTCCAACAGACTGACGGGAGTGATGCAGGTGATGCATACTCAATCGGTGCGCGCTACTCTTTGCCAAGTGGGATCAACATTGATGGTGCGTATGCTGGCCTGACTGACGGTGACCGTAAGACTGCCCACGTGAAAGTGAACTCGACTTCAGACAGCGGCCTGTTCCTCGCGGCTCAGCTGTACGCGATTGATGATGACCAGCAGTACGATAGTACGGCTTACCAGTTCGCACTCATGTCCGGTAATTCATTTGGCCCATATTCGGTCCGTGCAGAAGCAACTTATACGGTTGCTGATGGTAAGGATGACAGCGCTATGGCAGATTTTGCGTATCGCCTGACCAAGCAATACGGTGGCTCGAACGGGACTTACGATGTATGGTGGAACAACCGCTCTGACTTCAACCACGATGGTGAACTGGCGCTCTTCGGCTCGCTGTCACGTGACTTCAGCGATATCGGCGCACCTGGATTCTCAGCTGGTATCTCCGCTGCTATGGGTGTCGCCTCTTCTGATGTCGCTGGCCTGGATGACCTGTCAGAATACGCCGGGAGCATCTTCGCCAACTATGCGATTTCAAACGGTGCTCTGGAAGGTGCGAATGTTGGCTTCCACTACACTGAGTACGTCAATGACACTGAAACAGATAACTGGACTGGCTGGACAAACTTGTTCCAGGACGAAACAGATATCAAAGTAACGCTGTCAATTCCTTATACAATCAAGTAATTCGTTACTGAATTGACGGAGCCGGGCCATGTGCCCGGCTTTTTTATTGTGAACGACTCACGCTGTCGAGCTGGGGGCTACCGAGCGATTGGCAGCATAAAATGCCGCTCATGAACCCAGTATCAAGGTTGAGATAAACCATTT
Organism: Photobacterium sp. TY1-4; assembly: GCF_025398175.1. Classification (NCBI taxonomy): domain Bacteria; kingdom Pseudomonadati; phylum Pseudomonadota; class Gammaproteobacteria; order Vibrionales; family Vibrionaceae; genus Photobacterium; species Photobacterium sp. TY1-4. Next base: position 2,667,749 of record NZ_CP099734.1, on the reverse strand, counting down.
CTTTGTTTTAAAAAATAATTGTTTGGCATCAAAGTACTCTAAAGCGTGACCTATACTCCAAACTGATGTGATTGCCTGATTAAGTGAGGTTGTATGAAAGCATTCGTTACAAGTATGGTGGTACTGCTGATGTCACTTTCTTCTGCCTGGGCACTGGCCAGTAATAATCAAGGCTCTGGTGGGCAGCCGAGTATGCCGATCTACCGCTGTGTGATTGATGTGGATGGCAAAACGACCCAACAATGGGTGCCGCATCATATTTGCCAGCAAAAAGGTGGTAAAACGATCTTTTGATAACTTTTGGCCAAAGACTTTTGAGTTCTTGAGCCACTATCGCGGGTGTGGGAAGCAGCTTTGGCTGTTTTCTACATCCCCCATCTCCTGATGCTCGCCTTCTTTTCCTCAATGCTGTTGCTCCGTGACAGTTTGTACTCTCGATTCACAATGCTAAAATAGCGGCCATCTTTAGTAAGGCAGTGATTTTGCTGCCAGATGCATCTTCTTTCATTTAGGTATTTCAGATGACGGTGAAAACTCGCTTCGCACCGAGCCCGACAGGCTTTTTACATGTGGGTGGTGCTCGTACAGCGCTGTACTCTTGGCTATTTGCAAAACACATGGGCGGTGAATTCGTCCTGCGTATTGAAGACACGGATCTCGAGCGTTCGACTCAGGAAGCGATTGACGCCATTTTGGAAGGAATGGCGTGGCTTGGCCTGACTTGGGATGAGGGTCCTTACTACCAGACTAAGCGTTTTGACCGTTACAACCAGTTGATTGACCAACTGCTGGCGGAAGACAAGGCGTATAAGTGTTACTGCCCGAAAGAGCTGCTGGATGAAATCCGTGAAGCACAAATGGCGGCAGGCGTGAAGCCGCGCTACGATGCCAATCATCCGAAAGTGATCGCGGCGAACGATGCTGCGACTGAAGACAGCCCGTTTGTGATCCGTTTCCGCAATCCGAAGGAAGGGACCGTCGTCTTCAATGATCACGTGCGTGGCCGAATTGAAATTGCCAACAGTGAGCTGGATGATCTGATCATTCGCCGTACCGATGGCAGCCCAACCTATAACTTCTGTGTGGTGGTTGATGATTGGGATATGGGGATCACCCAGGTTGTCCGTGGGGAAGACCATATCAACAATACGCCGCGCCAGATCAACATTTATCAGGCTCTGGGTGCACCGGTCCCTGAGTTTGCCCACTGTGCCATGATCCTGGGCGATGATGGTACCAAGCTGTCCAAACGCCACGGCGCTGTCAGCGTGATGCAGTACCGCGATGAGGGTTACCTGCCGCAGGCGCTGCTGAACTACCTGGTTCGTCTGGGTTGGTCTCACGGCGATCAGGAAATTTTCTCGCTGGAAGAGATGATCAAGCTGTTCAGCCTGGATTCGATCAGCAAGTCAGCTTCAGCGTTTAATACCGATAAGCTGCTGTGGTTGAACAACCACTATATCAAATCATCCGATCCAGCCTATGTTGCTACTTACCTGCAATGGCACCTGGATCAGAAGGAAATTGATACGGCAAACGGCCCGGCTGTGACCGATGTGATCCAACTGGTGGGTGAGCGTTGCAATACCCTGATTGAACTGGCCGAGCAGTCTCGTTATTTCTATCAGGACTTCAGCGAGTTTGAAGCAGGTGCAGCGAAGAAACACCTGCGTCCGGTTGCGAAAGAAGCGCTGGAACTGGCACTGGCCAAAGTTGAAGCGTTGGAAGCCTGGACGACAGAGAATCTGCATGCTGTGATCCAAGATACCTGTACCGAGCTGGAGTTGGGTATGGGTAAAGTTGGGATGCCGCTGCGTGTTGCCGTGACCGGTCAGGGTCAGTCTCCATCGGTTGATGCGGTGATGACGCTGGTCGGCAAGGCGCGTGTTGTTGCCCGGATCAAGATGGCATTGGCATTCATCGCGGCGCGCGAAGTGAACGCTTAAGTCGTTTGCTTTCGTGTTGTCGATTGAAAGAGCGGGAGCGTGTGAGACGTTCCCGCTTTTTTAGTGCTGGCGAGTGCGTTCAGGGTGGATAGTCTCGTGGGTTCTGTGAGCTGGTTTGCAAATTCAGCGTGCCGCCACCGTGCATAAGACATATCTATTGACATGAAATTGTTATGTTTTTAAGATTGCTGACGTCTTATGGGGCTATAGCTCAGCTGGGAGAGCGCTTGCATGGCATGCAAGAGGTCAGCGGTTCGATCCCGCTTAGCTCCACCAAATTATCCCAGGTTTGGTTCTGCCGAATGCAGTCACCAAACCCCACAAAAAACCTCGCTTAATCGCGGGGTTTTTTGTTTTTCGGTGACTGAAGACATTGGTTTGCGGCGCTTAGAAATCCTGTGTTCACCCGCGGTTCGGTGATCATCAGAAGGGAGCGTGCTGGCAAGGGAATCGCGTGTGAAAAAATTCAGGCTTGGCGGATGAGGGGTGGCGCTCCCTGCAGGAGTCGAACCTGCGGCCTTCCCCTTAGGAGGGGGACGCTCTATCCGGCTGAGCTAAGGGAGCCTTGTCCGCAAAGGACGCCGCCATTATACCTAAAATCCGCCATTTTTTAAGCGCTTATTGCTAGCGCGGTCGTTGCTTGGTCAGTAAATCACCAGGCTGAATGCTGCTCGCCAGATCCGGCTGCTGGACCGTCAGCTCGGCAGATTTCTCATACACGCGCTCCACCTGCAACGTAATCTCGGTCTGAACCATCCGGTTACGCGGAATGCCTTGTTGATCAATAAAGCCGGCACTGTGCCAGAGCGCTAACTGATCGCCTCGTTTTACCCCGTGGATCCGGCCGACGTTCACCTGAACATTGGTGCCGAAGACATTGACCACTTCCGGCAAGCTGGTACGGCAGGACAGGGCGTTCTCCAAGTCCAGCATCATGTTCCGGCTCACGCGCTGGACCGCCTGCCCGAACGGCGATTGCCAGAACCGGGCACTTTGGGTATCGACATGGCTGGTCCGGGCGAAGGGCCATTGGGCAATTTCGCGGTAGTTTTTTTGCAGCAGCATTTCACCGGTTTTACCATCCATGATCTCCATCGTGGCGGCAAACTGGCGGTTGACTTGATCATCGCTAAACCGATTCTGCTCCAGGGTTGAAGTCAAGTCGGTAATTTGGCCGCTGATAATGTACTGGGCGTCATTATCTTCTGCCAGCATCATCATAGCCGAAGGTTGGCCGGGGTTGACGGCAACCCGAGTGGCGCCAGAGACAACAAAGCTTTGCGAATGGCGGGTAATCTGTCTTTGCAATAAGACGGTAAAGTCGTTGCCGAGCTGATAAATGCCTCCCAACGCCGCATGCTGCGGGGAGATCAGCGAAAAGTTACTCAGCAAGACCCCTTTCTTGTACTGTACTTTGTGGCAAGTATTTGCCGACGGATAAATATCAATGCGAGCGGTCAGGTAATATTTGCCGCTCTGCTGGCCGGACTTGAGAACAACGATATGCCGTACTTCGTTGCCGCTGAATTGATACTCAGTCCGTGCGCTTGACAGATACGGTTTGAGATGGGAAAAACTGGCAATATCAGCTCCGGCGTGGGCCATGGCCTGGTAAACAGCATCTTCCAGCGCATTGGTCCGGGCGTTGTGTTCACTTTCCAGCATCACGGCTGAGCCGGTGACTTCCAGCCAGGCTGCTTGCAGCGGCGTCGAAGCAAAGAGGGCGGGCAGGCAAAGCGTTGTGAGGAAATTGATTAATTTTTTCATTGCGTCTCTAGTTCGGTATGAAAATTGCTTACCACTGTTTAGTGTTAGAAAGTTTGCCGTGTCGGATGATTGACACTCTGACAGCATATGCAAAGAGCGTTCCCGACAGCAGAATCATAGATTCATTGGTAAAGTTTTTCTTTCTTTGAACGATAACAGGCTACAAGGCTATTTTCACCCGGAGCTGGCAAGAATGAAAAAATGGATAGTCCTGATACTGGCAGCGATGACTGTATCTTGCTCATACTCTCCGATCTATAACGGTAAAGAGCCGTATATGGGGAGTGCTTTCCTGCTGAAGGAGACGCCGCGTCATACCATGGACTTCTTCATTGAAGGGCTGACTGAGCAACTGCTGACGTCAAATCAATATCTGAGCGCCAAAACCCCGCTGGCGGTAACCTCTTTTGTCGATCTGCAGGAGATGAACGAAACCAACTGGCTCGGGAATTCGGTTACCGAAGGATTTATGTATCAGATGCAGCAACGCGGATTTACCGTGGTTGATTACAAGGCGACCGGGGCAATCAAAGTGACCCCGGACGGTGATTTTGCGATCAGCCGTAACTGGCGTGATTTGGTCGGGGAGCAGCCGGTTGATTATGTCCTGACCGGGACCATGCTGCGCCAGGGCGCCGGTGTTCTGATCAATGCCCGGATTATCGGGATGCGCTCACGGGTGGTCATTGCGTCAGCGCAGGGGTTCCTGCCGGCTGATCGGATTGGACGTGACCTGGATACTTTGAATAAAATGCGACTCCAGAACGGCGTCATTATTCGAAATGATGCGACGACCTTCGACCGAAATACTGTGATTCTGAAACCCTAGGAGTTGATATGCGCTACTGGTTTGTGCTGCTTGTAACCCTGCTGGTGGGATGTCAGCCGTTAACGGAAATCCGTAATGAGAATCTGATCACCGCCGTGGGCTATGCCTCGATAAGCGAGCAACGTGGCAGTACACTGGAAGAGAAACGTGTCCGGGCGATGCGGGCCTCAAAAATCGATGCCTACCGTGAGTTGACAGAGCAGGTCTACGGTATGCGGATCAGCGCCAGAGCGGGCATGGAAGATCAACAATTGGGGATTGAGCGAACGGACGGGGCCGTGGATGGCATTATCCGTGGTGCGGAAGTGATCCGCAGCTATCCGGTCGGTGATAGCTTTGTGACGGAGATGCAGCTGGATCTGAGCAAAATGGATCGGATGAAAGCGCACGGTGAAGTGTTCCATGTACCGACCAATCAGGAAACTCTTTTTTAATTCCCCAGCGAAGCTTCCCTCCTGAAATCGGCCACAGGCTATTTTCTCGGCCGAGAATTTAGCCTGCTCCAAGGCACCATTACCTTAGTGAGTTTACCTTAGCGAGTGAGCGCGTGGCTCTTATGTCAGGCGCTCCAACTCCGTCGTGGATTGTTCTCCTGCACTCATCGCCAGATCTATTCCGTTGCGTTCGGAGCCATTGTCCGCATTCCGGCTTTTGGGCGGTCGGAAGGTTGGGATGGCGAAGAGAAGATTTACGTTGAACCGGCTGGAAGGGTCAGGACAGCAGGCGATCAGGCCTTGATATTGGTGCCCAGGGAGCGGACATTCTGTGCGACACCGCTGCTGTTGTAGGTCATCTGCTGTTTGCCGCGGCTTTGCTGAAACAAGTTATTGAGCTTGTGAAAACTGAGTTGTGCGCGTTGCAGGGCTTCGCCATTGACCTCGTTGATTTCCTTGCATCGTGCCACGGTGGTTTTGATCAGGCTGACCTTCTCCGCCAGCTCAGGGTTTTCCGTCAGTTGCTGGCGATGGGCATGGCTGGCAATCAGGTGATCCTGTTGCTGAACCTGGTTGAGCAGGGCCAGCTTGTCCGTGGCAAGGCGGGCAATATCCGTCGACTTTCGCGTCACGATCGCAGCCTTTTCCTGCTCAAGCAGGCGACTGAGTGATTCCAGCGTTGCCAGTTGCAATGCCAGAAGTTGTTCAATGCTTTGCGCCATAACCGATTGCTTCGCCATTCAGATAAGACTGCCGTGTGATAGACTCGCGCCCAATTACAGGCCGCGTAATTCGTCTTCGAATTTAAGCATGTTCGATGCCAGTTTTTCAGCATCAACTTTGTAAGCGCCATTGGCAATGGCATCTTTAATCGCAGCAACCTTGGCGCTGTCAAAGCTGGGCTCGGCGGCAAGTTGTTGGTGAATTTGACCCACGGCTTTCCCTTGTGAGCTGAGCGAAACGGCGTCTTTCTGGGGACTGCCAATTCCTTGGGACTGCTGGTTTTTCGCAGTCGATGCTGCCGCATTTGACACGTTACCGCCTGCGCTGCGGGTAGTGGTCATCAGATGGCCAGCGCGGAGCTGATCAATACTTGCCATAGTAAAAGCCTTTGCTCAAAAAACTAGATACAGCCACTACATCGGCAGCCCTTGGGATAACTTTAGCATTTTTTAAAAGCGAACAGTGACTTCACCGACGCCGGTGATCACCCCGTCGACGATGCGTTTGGATTTGCTGTTCTGAACCCGGATTTGCTCCCCGAGGGAGCCGTCGGACAGGGCGGTGCCTTTGGTGATCACATTGAACCCGCTGTGGCCGGCCTTGATCAGCACCACATCGTTGCGGCACACCAGGCAAATATCGTTGCCTTCAATCGCTTCGCCAATATTAACATTGCGCTTCACTTTAGAGCCAATGATTTGTTCCGGGGCATCGAACAGCACCCCGCGCTGAAAACGGGCCTCAACCAACCGAACGTCGAGATCGGCACCGGTCAGCACGGCGCCGCGTGCCAGCGGCTTGATTGCCACGACCCGAGGCAATAAGAGTTGCGTCTGAACGGGGACGTAAACCTGCCAGTCATCGGTCGGACATCGGACCAGAACGGTAATATTACCGCTCAAGGACTGCTTTCCCGGAACCGACACATCCAGCGGGGCGGCACAGTGACTGAGTTTTAATCGCGAGTCCAAATTGGCCGCTTTAACCGTCAGTTGACCCTTTGACGGCTTATCAACAATTGTCTTTACGTATTCTTCAGCGGTATGCTGGACCATATCGAGCGGATTTTGGGTCTCAGCTGACACAAAAGGGCTAAAGAAAATGGCTGTAAGGCCGAAAAGCAGAGACAAGAGTGTGAAATGTGTTCTTTGGGTCACGGTTTTTACTCTTTAATGCAAAGTCGAAGGGGCTACAATTAGCCTCGAGCTGATCTTATGAAATTTGCGGTGAGAATGCTCATCAAACACGCATCGTCAGAAAACACGAATAACATGGAGTCACCTTATGTCGGGGATACTGGATTCAGTGAATCAGCGCACCCAGCTTGTTGGGCAAAACCGTTTGGAGCTACTCACCTTTCGGCTCAAGAGACGCCAGCGCTACGGAATAAACGTATTTAAAGTCAAAGAAGTGCTACAGTGCCCGAAACTGACCACTATGCCTAACCTGCACCCGTTGGTCAAAGGGATCGCTCACATTCGTGGTCAGACGATCTCGGTGATTGACATGAGCCTGGCGACCGGTGGTCGCCCGATTGAAGATTTGGACAATTGCTTTGTGATCATCTCCGAGTTTAACCGCTCGGTGCAGGGCTTCCTGGTGTCATCGGTTGAGCGCATTATCAATATGAACTGGGAATCGATCCTGCCGCCGCCGAAAGGGGCCGGTAAAGAGAACTACCTGACCGCGGTGACTGAAATTGATAACGAGCTGGTCGAAATTCTCGATGTGGAAAAGATCCTAGATGAGATTTCGCCGGTCAGCACCGACATTACCGGCACGGTTCTGGAAGAGCTGGTCGAAGAGACGCCGACCGTGCGTCGGGTGCTGGTTGCCGATGACTCCAGTGTTGCACGCAAGCAGGTGCAGCGGGCAATTGAAGCGATCGGTTGTGAGTGCGTGTTGGTCAAAGACGGTAAAGAAGCAATTGAGAAGCTGCGCCAGATGGCTTCCGAGCAGAGTATTTACGAGCAATTGGCCCTGGTGATTTCCGATATTGAAATGCCGGAAATGGATGGTTATACCCTCACGGCCGAGATCCGCAATGATGCCAAGCTGAAGGATTTACATGTGATTCTTCATACCTCCCTGAGCGGGGTGTTTAACCAGGCGATGGTTGAGCGAGTGGGCGCCAATGCGTTCATTCCTAAATTTAACCCGGATGAACTGGGTGCTGCGGTGAAAGCCGCCATGCCGCAATAATCGGAATAAGAGTAGTAGATGACAGCCATAACCATAAAAGACCAGGAATACCGTGACTTTTGCCGTTTTTTAGAAGCGCAGTGCGGCATAGTACTTGGCGATAGCAAGCAGTATTTGGTCCGGAGCCGTTTAAGTCCGTTGGTCAGCCGATTTTCGCTATCATCTCTTTCTGAGTTGCTGCAACTGGTGATCAGTGGCCGTAACCGGGAGTTACGGGTCGCAGCGGTCGATGCGATGACAACCAACGAAACGCTGTGGTTTCGTGATACCTATCCGTTTACGGTGCTGGCCGACAAAATTTTGCCGGAGCTGGCGGCAAACAAGCGCCCGATTAAGATCTGGTCTTCGGCCAGTTCTTCCGGCCAGGAGCCGTATTCCATTGCCATGACGGTACTGGAGGCACAGAGCCGCCGGCCGGGGATGCTGGGTGGCGGGGTGCAGATCACCGCCACGGATATCTCCCAGACGATGCTGGATACCTGCCGTGCCGGAGTCTATGACAACCTGGCCCTGAGCCGCGGCCTGTCTCCGGAGCGTCGCCGGACGTTTTTTGAAAATAACGGCGACGGACGGATGAAGGTCAATGACAAAGTCAAGCGCATGGTCAACTTTCGTCCCCAGAACCTGAAAGACAGTTATGCGCTGCTGGGGAAGTTTGATGTCATTTTTTGCCGCAACGTGCTGATTTACTTTTCGCCGGACATGAAGGCCAAGGTGCTCAATCAAATGGCGGCCAGCCTCAACCCGGGGGGGTACCTGCTGCTGGGGGCCTCGGAGTCGCTGACCGGTCTGACCGATAAATTCGAGATGATCCGCTGTAACCCGGGCATTATCTACAAGCTGAAATAATCCCCATGATGCTGAGCCTGTTACTCTGCAGGCTCAGCCCTCTCCCTTTGGCGCTATCTGCCGTCTCTTTTTCCTTGTTGATCTCGCTTATTGATAAAATTGGCACAGCCTTTGCTTTATATCGTTAACGATTTTTGGAGGCTGCAATGTCCATCTCATTCGATAAAGCATTAGGTATTCATCAGCATACAGTTGGCGTACGTGGCAAACGTGCGGAAACCCTGGCAAGTAATATCGCCAACGCCAACACGCCGGGATACAAAGCAAAAGATATCGACTTTCAGCGTGCGCTGAATGCGGCAACCTCAGAGGCAAACATTGGCCTTAGTCGGACCAATGAACGGCATATCTCTGCCTCTACGATGGTGATGGGTGAGCAAAAGTATCGGGTGCCGACTCAGCCGGATACCGGCGACGGCAACACGGTGGACGCGCAGCTGGAACAAAACCTGTTTATGCAAAACGCACTGGAGTATCAGGCGTCACTTGACTTTCTGGGCTCTAAATTCAAGAACCTGAGCAAGGCATTAAAAGGAGAATAATCATGAGCTTGTTTAACGTTTTTAATGTCACGGGTTCTGCCATGAGTGCGGAGTCGGTTCGTCTGAACACCACCTCAAGTAACCTGGCCAATGCCAACAGTGTGAGCAGCTCGGCGGAAGAAACTTACCGCGCCCGCCATCCGGTGTTTGCCGCTGCGCTGGAAAGTGCCCGCTATAATCGCGAAGAGAGCGTGCCGGTACAGGTGAAAGGCATTGTGGAAAGTGAAAAGCCACTGCGGGCCGAATATAACCCGGAGCACCCGTTAGCCAACGCGGAAGGGTATATCTACAAGCCGAATGTGAATGTGATGGAAGAAATGGCCAACATGATTTCAGCTTCTCGTTCCTATCAAAGCAATGTGCAGGTTGCAGATGCCAGTAAGCAGATGCTGATGCAAACATTGCAGATGGGTAAATAAGGGTAAGGAGTGACTGTTATGACCGGTATTAACGGCGCAGGTCAAAGCAATTTGTCCTACCTTGATCAACTCAAGGGGATGCAAGAGAAAAAGCTGCAGGAAGAGCAAAAGGTCACCGGCCAGAATGAGCTGAAGCAGGAAGACTTTCTCTCATTGCTGACCAAGCAGCTTGCCCAGCAGGATCCATTCAAACCTGTCGGGAATGATCAGATGATTGCCCAGATGGCTTCTTTTGCCACCGTGGACGGCATCAACCAAATGAACGAGCAGTTTGGCAGCTTGAACTCTGCCATGACCTCGAACCAGGCGTTGCAGGCCTCTTCTCTGGTCGGGCGGGATGTGTTGGTCCCGAGTGCCACTGGGGTGAAAACGGCCGAGGGTTCGGTGGCCGGGATGGTCAAACTGCCGCAGGCGCTGAACAACATGATGCTGCGCATTGAAAATGAGCAGGGCCAATTGATTAAAACCCTGGATATGGGCGCCAAGCCGTCGGGGGAACATCGGGTAGAGTGGGACGGTAAGGACGATAACGGCAATTTATTGCCGGAGGGTCGCTACCAGCTCAAGGTTGCCGGGTTAGTCGACGGTGAAAACCGTGAGTTTGACGTCTCCACGTATGCCAATGTCAACAGCGTGTTGCTGGGGAACGGCGACGGGAATGTCATGCTGAATCTGGCGGGCTATGATTCGCCGTTCAAACTGTCTGAAGTACTGGAAGTCGGCAAGGTTTAACCGGTTTTAGGAGATGTAACACATGGGATTTAATATTTCACTCAGCGGTATCGGGGCTTCGCAGAAAGACCTCAATACCACCAGTAACAACATTGCCAACTCCAATACCTACGGTTTTAAAGAGTCCCGTGCCGAGTTCGGTGATGTGTATTCAAGCTCGATTTTTTCGAATGCCAAAACCACTACCGGGGGCGGGGTGCAAACCTCTGTCGTGGCTCAGCAATTCCACGAAGGGTCGAGTATCTATACCAATAACCCGATGGATTTGCGGATTTCGGGCAGCGGTTTTTTCGCGGTTGCGGATGATAAATTGCAGCCACAAAATAACAGCCTGACCCGAAACGGCGCATTTCACCTTGATAAAGACAACCAAATTGTTAACTCCGAGGGCCAGTACCTGCTGGGTTATCAGGTCGATCAGGAAACCGATCAGGTCACCTCTTACGAAGCACAGTCTTTGAAAGTGCCGGATCAGTTTGGTCAGCCACGGGCATCTGGGAATGTTGAGGTTGGGGTGAACCTGCCGGCCAACGCGGACGTCAAAGATCCTAAGCAATTCGATTTCAATAACCCGGATTCTTACAATAAATCGACCTCCGTAACGATTTATGACTCCCTGGGTCAGCCGTACAAGATGACGACGTATTACGTGAAAGATAATACGGCGGCAAATCGCTGGGCGGTTTACTACACTGCGACCGATTCTACCGGAGAGAAGCCGGTCAATGTGGTCAATGGCGGCTCAGCCACAGCCACCGGCCAGCAGGGCAGCTTTCTTGATTTTAATACCGATGGCTCAGTGGCTTCGGTCAATGGCGGTAACCCAATCCAAACCGAGCCGCTCGGCGCAGCAGGTGCCGGTCTGAACCTGAACGGTGCGGATGAAAACCAGACGCTGTCGGTGAACTTTGATGAGCCGACCCAATATGCGGCGCCGTTTGAAATTCGTCGCTTTAACGAAGACGGGGCGACAACCGGCTATCTGGCTAAAGTCGATATCGATGCCAAAGGCTCGATTGTCGCGACTTATAGTAACGGTGAGAACGTCACTCTGGGCCGTGTCGGCATGGTGCGGGTCCCGAATGAGCAGGGCCTGGTCTCCAAAGGCGGTACCCAGTGGGTGGCAAGCCAGGATTCCGGCGCTGCCATCTGGGGTGAAGCCAGCCAGGGGGCCTTTGGCGCCGTGAAGAGCGGCACCCTGGAGCAGTCCAACATTGATATGACCCAGGAGCTGGTGGATTTGATCACCGCACAGCGCAACTTCCAGGCCAACTCGCGTGCCCTGGAGGTGGATAATCAGCTGCAGCAGACCATTCTGCAAATCCGCTAATCCCATCCGGGCTTCAGGTGGCGCTCACGCGTCGCCTGAAGCAGCCATTGCCGCTGTTTGGCCTTTGCGTTAAAAAAGCGGCAATGGTTGTCCGAACCTGCCATAAAATTGTCTCTCTCTGGCCGCCTGCGTTCGCAGATTTGGCTAACCTCCTGATTTGTAGTTGCTATTTTTAGTGGCATAGTTATTGCTTTATTTTGTCCAGATTGTGATTGGAGAGGCAATAATGGATCGTTCACTGTATTTGGCCATGAGTGGCGCCAAGCAAGACATGTATGGGTTGCAGTTGCATGCCAACAACCTGGCCAACGTGCGGACGACGGGTTTCCGTGCCGATTTGGCGCAGGCCCGCAGTATGCAGGCATACGGTGAAGGGTTGCCGACCCGGGTATTTTCGATGACGGAGAGCCCCGGGCAGGATATGTCACAAGGCTCGGTGATGACCACGGGTCGGGATCTTGACGTTTCTGTTGAAGGTGACGGTTGGTTGACGGTTGTGGACCCGACAGGCCAAGAAGCCTATACCCGTGCCGGCCATCTGAAGATCGATCAAACCGGGATGCTGCAAAACAGCAGCGGCCACCTGATGATGGGTGAAAACGGCGGCCCGATTTTTATTCCACTCCCAATCAGCAAAATTGAAGTCGGTAAGGACGGAACCATTTCCGTGCTGCCGCAGGGGGCACCACCGGAAGCGATGGAAGTGATCGATCGCCTGAAACTGGTTCGCCCGGATCATGCCGATCTGCGCAAAGACGCCAATGGCCTGTTTAAATCCAAAACCCCGAATGAAGTGTTTGACGCAGATGCCGGTGTCACGCTGCTGAAGGGGGCACTGGAAGGCAGCAATGTCAATGCGGTGGGGGAAATGACCAGCATGATCGACCTGCAACGCCATTTTGAAATGCAGGTCAAACTCATGAAAACAGCAGAAGAAATGGATGCGGCATCTTCGTCACTGCTGCGTTTAGGCTAAACCGATAAGAGGAATTCAATATGCATCCGGCACTATGGGTCAGTAAAACAGGTCTTGACGCGCAGCAAACCAATATTTCGACTATTTCGAATAACCTGGCGAACGCCTCGACCGTGGGCTTTAAGAAAAGCCGTGCGGTCTTTGAAGATCTGTTCTATCAAAATATTAACCAACCGGGCGGCCAGTCGACGCAGGATACTGAACTGCCGTCCGGCTTGATGCTGGGGGCCGGCGCGAAAGTGGTCGCGACCCAGAAAGTCCATACGCAAGGCAATACCCAAACCACCAACAACGCCATGGACATGATGATCGAAGGGGACGGTTTCTTCCAGATCCTGCTGCCGGACGGCAACATGGGGTATACCCGCAATGGTCAGTTCACCATTAATGGTGAAGGGCAGCTGGTGACCAGTGGTTCAGGCTATGTGCTGCAACCGGAAATTGTGGTGCCGGAAGATGCGGTTGGGATCACCATTGGGACCGACGGTGAAGTGTCGGCGCGGATCCGGGGCCAGCAGGAAAACCAGGTGCTGGGTCAGATCACCACCGTTGACTTCATTAACCCGGGCGGTCTGGAGCCGATTGGCCAGAACATGTTCTTGCCGACCGGTGCCAGCGGGGATGCCCAGGAAGGGGTTCCGGGCCTGGACGGACTGGGTTCAATCCGCCAATCCATGCTGGAGACGTCGAACGTGAACGTCACCGAAGAGCTAGTGAACATGATTGAAGCCCAGCGGGTCTATGAGATGAACTCGAAAGTGATCTCGACCGTGGATCAGATGCTCAGCTACGTCAACCAGCAGCTCTAATCGGGAGTTAATGTGGCGATGAAGAAACTCATTTTGGGCTTGGTCCTGGTGCTCTCCGGCTGTACTCAATTTCAGTTAGAGCAGGAACAAACGTCGGATGTTGCGCAGGCAACATCGCCGATCGATGCCGTGGAAGGCACCACCAAGCAGGATGGTGATCTGATCGACCGCATGCGTCGCCGTGATGATCCCCAAGCCGGTGATCCGGCCTGGACCGGTATCCGGCCGCAACAACAGCCAGAGCATTACTCAACGGCTACCGGTTCGTTGTTCGATGCCGCCGGGGCGCAGGATCTGTATGACGATACCAAACCGCGCGGGATCGGCGATATCGTCACCGTGATGCTGGAAGAAAAAACGCAGGCCAAGAAAAGTGCCAGTTCGGATTTGGATAAATCTGCCGATCTGTCGATGGATCCGATTGTTCTGGGCGGGAAGCCGCTCACGATCGGCGAGCGGGACTTGTCGTACGCCCTGAGCAACGCCAATACCTTTGCCGGCAGCTCATCGGCAGATCAGAGCAACAGCATCCAGGGCTCGATCTCGGTGGAAGTGATTGAAGTGCTGGCCAACGGCAATCTGTTGGTCCGTGGCGAGAAATGGCTGACGTTAAATACCGGGGATGAATATATCCGGGTCAGCGGCACCATTCGACCGGATGATATCAGCCAGGAAAATACCATCGCCTCGACCCGGATTGCCAATGCCCGGATCCAGTACTCCGGCACCGGTGATCGTCAGGACGTTCAGGAGCAGGGCTGGCTGGCCCGGTTCTTTAACGTCAGTATTTAAGCCGGTTGAATCAAGTGATTGATCACTCGGCCCTGTTAAACTCAGAGATGCCTGAACATCGGGATCAGCGGAGTACCAAGTGAAATTTTCGACAATGTTGATGGGCCTGATCCTGCTGTTGGCGATGCCGACACAAGCGGCTCGGATCAAAGACGTGGCGCAGGTTGCCGGCGTGCGCAGTAACCAGCTGGTGGGGTATGGCCTGGTGGTCGGCTTGCCGGGGACCGGGGAAACCACGCCGTTTACCGATCAGAGCTTTAATGCCATGTTGCAGAACTTTGGTATTCAGCTGCCGGCGGGGACCAAACCGAAAACCAAGAATGTCGCGGCAGTGGCCGTGAATGCAACCTTGCCACCGTTTACCAAGCAGGGGCAGACCATCGACATTACGGTCTCTTCCATTGGCTCGGCCAAGAGCCTGCGGGGCGGAACGTTGCTGCAAACCTTCCTCAAAGGTCTGGACGGTAAAGTGTATGCGATCGCGCAGGGGAGTTTGGTGGTCGGGGGATTCAGTGCCGAGGGCGCTGATGGCTCCAAGATCGTCGCCAATACACCGACTGTCGGCCATATCTCCAATGGCGCCATGGTGGAGCGGGAAGTCCCGAATCCGTTTGGCCGTGGGGATTTTCTGACTTTTAACCTACTGGAATCTGATTTCACGACGGCCCAGCGGATGGCTGACGCGGTGAACCAGTTTCTCGGGCCGCAGATGGCTGCTGCCGTCGATGCCACGTCGGTTCGGGTTCGGGCGCCGCGCGATGTCAGCCAGCGGGTTGCATTTCTGGCGACCATTGAGAATCTCGAGTTCGAGACCGCTGACGGCTCGGCCAAAATCATTGTCAACTCGCGCACCGGCACCATTGTGGTCGGCCAGCATGTCCGGTTGAAACCGGCGGCCATCACCCATGGCGGGATGACGGTAACGATCAAGGAAAACCTCACGGCCAGCCAGCCGAATGCGTTTTCCGGCGGCAATACGGTGCTGGTTCCGAATTCGGACATCAATGTTGAGGAAGAAGATTCCCGGATGTTCAAGTTCGAGCCGGGCGTAACATTGGATGAGCTGGTCCGGGCCGTGAATCAGGTCGGCGCGGCGCCGTCAGATTTGATGGCGATTTTGCAATCCCTGAAACAGGCCGGGGCCATTGAAGGCCAGCTGATCATTATTTAAACCTTTTCTCCAAGAACTGTAGCGCGACTGACTGTAGGTTTATGACTATGAAGACCACCGAACCGGGCTTTATTCATGATATCTCCAACCTGGAACGGTTGCGGGCCGGGATTAACAACGACGAAAGTGCCTCATTGCGTGGTGCGGCGCAGCAGTTTGAGGCGTTGTTCACCCAGATGCTGTTTAAATCCATGCGTCAGGCGAACGAGGCATTCGAGTCGGATTTAATGAGTAGTAATAACACCAAGTTCTTTGAGCAGATGCGTGATGAGCAGATGGCCAGTGAACTCAGCACCACCGGATCGCTCGGGCTTGCCGATCTGATTGTGTCGCAGTTGGGTGGGGTGGAAGATCAGGCGGTTTCAGCCGATGAGCCGGCGTTTCGGGAAGCGGCCAAGGAAGTTCCGCTGAACTGGCCGCCGGAGCCAAAGCCGCTGGCGGATCGCCAGTCGGATAAAGCGATGCCCGTGGATAAAGCGATACTTACGGACAAAGCCCTGATCGAAAAAGCCGCGGATGATGCGCTGTCGTTGATGCAAAAAACGCAACCCGCGACTTTCACTGCGCCGTTACCGCCCCGGAAAGTCGCAGCCCCTGAGCCCGAGTTTCGCTCCCCGGAAGATTTTGTGTCCCGCATGCGGCCCTATGCGGAAAAGGCTGCCCATGCCCTGGGGACGGATCCGTCGGTGCTGATCGCACAAGCAGCACTGGAGACCGGCTGGGGGAAGAAGGTGATCCGCAACGCAGCCGGCAACAGCAATAACTTGTTTAATATTAAGGCCGATCCGCGTTGGTCGGGCAACAAGGTTGCGACCAGTACCCTGGAGTTTCACAACGGGATCCCGGTACAGGAAACAGCGGCGTTTCGCTCTTATGATAACTATCAACAGAGCTTTAATGACTATGTCCGCTTTCTCAATGAGAACCCACGCTACTCGCAGGCCTTAGAGCAGCCGGCAGATCCGGTCCGCTTTATCCGCAACCTGCATCAGGCCGGCTATGCGACCGACCCCAAATATTCCGATAAAGTCATCAGCGTAATGGACACCGTCAAACGCTTGATGCAATAACCAGGTTGCCGTCGGTGTCTGAAGGGCTGCGATGTTGCTCGCCGCAGCCCGGCACCGGATGGACAGAACAGCCTTGCTCCCCGCCTGAGCCGGTCCGGCAAACTCTTGCCTGTCAGCGTTCCACGCTGCACATTTCATTCGATAATTTATTATAAATCAATCAACTAGTGTTGATTGATTTATGTGGCTCGATTCTTGCTTATTTATCCCCAGATGATACTCACCCCCTCAGTGACGGAGGATCCATGGGGTTTGACTTGCTCAACCTTGGCTCGCAGGGGCTGATGACTGCTCAACGGCAGCTCAATACCACCAGCCATAACATTAACAATGTTAATACCGAAGGCTACAGCCGTCAGTCTGTGGTCCAGCAAGCCAATGATCCGATTTGGTGGGGGGGCAACCAATACGGCACCGGGGTTCATGCGGCAGAAGTTCGCCGCGGGTTTGATCAGTTTGCCACCAACGAACTGAACCTGACCACCACGAATCTGAGCTATGCCATGGAGCGGGAAGGGCAACTGGGCCGACTGGATAACATGCTGGCCAACAGTGCCAAGAAAATTCCGGAAGATATGAACCAGTGGTATGACGCCGTGAAGGCCCTGGCCGATAGCCCGAATGATATGGGGTCACGCAAAGTGGTGCTGGAAAAAGGCAAGATGGTGGCAGCTGGTCTGAATGACAACTACACCATTCTCGCGCGTCAGCAATCAGAAACCAACGAAGTCCTGTCACGCACCCTGAACCGGGTCAATGACATTGCCCGGGAGTTGGTGGATGTTCACAAAGCGTTGGTGAAAACCCCGGCATCCGGTCATGACAACGATCTGCTGGATCGCCATCAGAGCTTGATCAATGAGCTGTCTGAATATACCAAGGTCACGGTGACCCGCAAGAATGACGAAAGCTTCAACGTCATGATTGGCAGCGGCCATACCCTGGTTTCCGGAACGGAAGCCAGTGAGCTGCGCATGGTCAGCGGCAAACCGGATCCGCAGCAGACCCAGTTGGCGATTGTGGAAGGAAAATCGCTGAAAACCATCCGAAATGATGATATCGGCGGAAAAATGGCCGCCTTATTTCAGTTTCGTGATGAAACCCTGACCCATGCGATGGATGAGATCGGGCGGATTGCGATCGGTTTTTCCCATTCGGTGAACGAACTGCAGCAGCAGGGGTTGGATTTGCAGGGGCAGGTCGGTCAGCACATGTTTCGCGATGTCAACGATCCGGCGGTGGCAGCGGCCCGGGTGATGCTCCCGGCGGGGTCGAATGCGGATCTGAAAGTCTATGTCGAAGATCTCAGCCGGATCAAAATCGGCGAGTACGGCCTGACGTTTGATGGCAGCCAGCACACCCTGGCGATGCCGGATGGCAGCCGCCAGACGGTGATCCCAAGCGGCACCCCGTCGGCATTTTCAATGGATGGCTTCCGGGTGGAAATGGAAGTGCCGATGAAAGCCGGGGAGCGGGTTGTGCTGCGACCGACCCGTTCGGCGGCCGGAGAGATCAGCATGACCCTGGCTGATCCGGCCGGCATTGCCGCCCAGAGTTATTTAAGCTCTGCCAGCCAGATCCAGGGCGGCGCAGAGTTTAACGTGACCCGCGCCGGGGGATTGCAGGAATTTCAGGTGGCGGTGTCGCCGGATGCCAGCCAGTTTGCCGTGCTGGATAAGCAAGGCAATATTTTGCAGCCGCCGCAGCCTTATCCGCCGTCCGGAGAAGTGCTTGTTGGCGGCAATGGCTTCACGCTGGGGCCGGGTGCTGCGGGAGGCGATCTGTTTGCGGTCAACCTCAATGCGGCGGACGGGGACAACGGCAATCTGATCCGGATGCAGAACCTGCAGGCGGACAAATTCATGGACGGTGGCCGTGCCACCGTGATTGATGTCTACCAGGGGCTGAATACCGAGATGGGGGTCCAGAAGGCTTCTGCCTCGCGCCTGAAAGAAGTCGGGCTGGTGGAGAAAGATGCGGCCGAGGGCCGGGTGGCAGAAATTGCCGGGGTCAACCTCGATGAAGAGGCGGCAAATATGATGAAGTTCCAGCAAGCCTATATGGCTTCATCCCGGATCATGACCGTTGCCAACGAAACGTTTGACACCTTATTGAATGCTTCACGCTAGGGAGACTGACAGACCATGATTAGCCGAATTGCCAGCTTCCATAATTATCAGTCGGTAGCCAATGACATGAACCGCCAGCAGGTGAAAGTGGCGGAGAACCAGCAGCAGCTGGCTTCCGGCAAGCGCCTGCTGACGGCCGGAGACGACCCGGTCTCCTCAATTTATATTCAGAATTTTGATCAGCAAAATACCCAGCTTGAACAATCGCTGAAATCGATCACCTTGGCCCGTAACCGGCTGGACAACGAAGAAACCGCGATCACTGAGGTCGAAAACCTGCTCGACGAAGCCAAACGCAAGTCGATGATGATGGTGAACGGCTCGTTGTCTGGCGATGATCGCCTGGCGCATAAGCAGGATATGCAGGGGCTGTTTGATTCGTTTATGAATCTGGTCAACACCCAGGATGAATCCGGGAACTACGTGTTTGCCGGAACCCAGTACAGCAAGCAGCCGTTTTTCCGCGATAACAACGGCCATGTCAGCTACGTCGGCGACAGCTACCAGCGCATGGCCAAGGTGGCTCCGGCCGTGGAAGTGCCGATGAATGATGCCGGCGACAAGCTGTTCCTGGAGGTTACCAATCCGTATGGCGATTACCAGCCGGACTATCAGTTGCAGGAAGGCTCGATGTTGTTGCTCTCGCAAGCGACCAACAGCAACGATGCCGATCAGTCCGCGTACCGGGTTGAGTTTACGACTGCACCGTCCGGCACTTCGTACCAGCTGTACCAGAATGGGGCAGTGGTCAGCAGCGCACCGTTCGAGCCCGGCAAAGGGATTGAATGGGGCACCCTGAAAGTGGACATCGAAGGGGAAATCGAGAATGGCGACGTGATCGACTTGTCCCGCCAGGACAAAGTGAACGTGTTTGATGCTTTTCGCCGCGGTATCGAGCTGTCGGATCGCAGCGTATCCGATGCTTCAGCGTCTGCCGAGCTACACCAGGTCGCCGCCGAGTTATCCGAAGGGTTCAAGCATATCAACCGGGCCCGCTCCGAAATTGGTACCCGGCTGCAAACCTTAGATCGCCAGGAAGATATGCATGAAGATTTCCGGATCGTGATGAAGCAGGCCCGCGGGACGCTGGAAGATCTGGATTATGCCACCGCGGTCATTGAACTGAATGAAAACATGATGGCGCTGCAGGCATCCCAGCAGGCCTTTGCCAAAACCAAAGATTTGAATTTGTTTAACTACATCTGATCCGATTGCTTGCGGCACTAGGCACTAGGCACTAGGCGCTAAGCACTAAGCACTAGGCGCTAAGCACTAAGCACTAGGCGCTAAGCACTAAGCACTAAGCACTAAGCACTAAGCACGGCAGGATAGCGGGTGCTGGCGGCAAAAGATGAACGCGGCTTCCGGCAAAGTTTCGGCAAAGTGGCAACTGAACTGGCACGGGCTTGCCGCTTTCGCCAAGATAGCGTGACATAAAGGCATATTTGACTGTTATTAAAGGGAATTTTTTTTGGCACGATGATTGCTTAATAAGATTACTACCATGAATTCTCGGCAATGATGTTGCCGATATGATTTACAACTTATAGCTGGCCCCGCTTCAAGGTCTTTGTTCCGACTGTTGCGGGTAGGCTGTTTCGCCAACCAAGAGCGAAAGTCAAAGGAGAGCAAAATGGCTGTAACCGTGAACACTAACGTCTCTGCCATGACGGCGCAGCGTTACCTGGGCAAAGCAACGAGTGACCTGAGTACATCGATGGAGCGTCTGTCGACCGGTAGCAAAATCAACAGCGCAAAAGATGATGCGGCAGGTCTGCAGATCTCGAATCGTCTGGTTGCTCAGACGCGTGGCCTGAATGTTGCCATGCGTAACGCCAACGATGGCATTTCGATTGCCCAGACTGCGGAAGGGGCGATGCAAGAATCAACCAGTATCCTGCAGCGGATGCGGGATCTGTCGCTGCAGTCTTCCAATGGTGCGAACTCAGATGAAGACCGCGTGGCGATCCAGGAAGAAGTGAACGCCCTGCAGGACGAGTTGAACCGGATTGCTGAAACTACTGCTTTCGGTGGTCGGAAACTGCTCAACGGCACCTTCGGCGAAGCGGCGTTCCAGATCGGTGCCGATTCCGGTGAAGCCATCATCATGGGCATCGACAGTGTGCGTGCCGACTACGATAAAATGGGCGGCAGCTTGATGCAGTCTACGACGCCGATCAAGGCCGATGCGAAGCTGAGCGCCGATTCTCCGGTCCAGTTTAGTATCACCGATAGCCTGGGCAATGTGACGAACGTCGATGTAACGCTGGTAGCCGGTGATGACATTGAAGAGATCGCGACCCGCATTAATGGCCAGAATGACAAGCTCAATGCATCCGTCGATGAACAAGGCCAGCTGCAGATCTTTTCCGGTGATGGTACCGTGGCGATGTCATCGGGCAACGTGGTAATGAACAATGAAGACGGCACGCAGATCACCATGGCAATGGGCGCGGCAAAAAATGTCACCGTGGCTTCGGTTGATGTGGAAACCGTCGGTGGTGCACAGCACGCGGTACCGATCATTGATGCGGCGCTGAAGTATATTGACAGCCAGCGCGCCGATCTGGGTGCGAAGCAAAACCGTCTGGGTCATACCATCAATAACCTGGCGAATGTGTCTGAGAACGTGTCGGCCTCGAACAGCCGGATCCGCGATACAGACTTTGCCAAGGAAACCACCGAAATGACCAAGAGCCAGATCCTGCAACAGGCGTCGACGTCTATCTTGGCCCAGGCCAAGCAGGTGCCGCAGGCAGCGATGAGCTTGCTGCAGTAAGTTTCCGCGCAGACGCTAGTCATACCTTTTACAAAAACGGCAAGGGGCAATCCCTTGCCGTTTTTGTATTTCGCGACACGATTTTCTGTGAATCAATCCCTTGGGATCTGAACAAGGGCCCTATCCTCCCTGGGCTTGAGGAATTACCGCGGCTATTTTCATGCGTGCGATCACATTTCACAGCGACCACAAAAAAATTCCAAAAAAAGCTTAAAGGTTTTTCAATCCATGCCGTTACAACTCATGAACACAGAATAACAAGGTTTTTCCGGCTGAGCTGGTCAAGCCATGATGAATAGGAAAGGAGAGACACTATGGCAGTTACAGTAAATACGAACGTTTCTGCAATGACCGCTCAGCGCTACCTGGGTCAGGCGACTGACGCGACCGCAAACTCAATGGAGCGCCTGGCAACTGGTAGCAAAATTAACAGTGCCAAAGATGACGCCGCGGGTCTGCAGATCTCGAACCGTTTGATGACGCAAAGTCGTGGCTTGGATGTGGCAGTTCGTAACGCCAACGACGGTATTTCGATGGCGCAGACGGCAGAAGGTTCAATGCAGGAAACCACCAACATCCTGCAACGGATGCGTGATCTGGCCCTGCAATCGTCCAACGGCTCGAACTCTCAGGAAGACCGTGACTCGATCCAGGAAGAAGTGACCGCGCTGAACGACGAGCTGAACCGGATCGCAGAAACCACCTCTTTCGGTGGTACCAAACTGCTGAACGGCACCTTTGGCTCCCGTTCATTCCAGGTCGGTGCTGACTCGGGTGAAGCGGTTCAGATGAATTTCAACAACATCCGTTCCGACGAAGCGAAAATGGGCGGCAGCATGTTGGTTTCCGACAAAAAAGTTGCTGCGGATGCCACTCTGGATGCCAATACCGCGATTGAACTGAGCGTCGCTGACGCTGCCGGTACTGCGACAGCTGTGAAGGTTGACCTGGTGAAAGGTGATGACATTGAAGAAATCGCCACCCGAATCAACGGTCAGAATGACAAGATCAATGCGTCGGTTTCTGAAGAAGGTGAACTACAGTTGTTCTCTGCTGAAGGCGCAGTTGCAGTCACCACTGGCACCATGGCGATGACCGACAGCAAAGGCAATGCGATTGATGCTACGATTGCCGGTACAGCAGCTAACACCACCGTGTCTGAGATTGACGTCACCTCTGTTGGTGGTGCTCAGAAAGCCGTAGCGGTTCTGGACGGCGCGATGAAGTATGTCGATTCAAACCGTGCTGAGCTGGGTGCTTCTCAGAACCGTCTGAACCACACCATCAACAACCTGAACAACGTGAACGAAAACGTCAACGCGTCGAACAGCCGTATCCGTGACACTGACTTCGCGAAAGAAACAACCAATATGACGAAGAACCAAATCCTGCAACAGGCTTCAACGTCTATCCTGGCGCAAGCCAAGCAAGCCCCTCAGGCTGCACTGAGCCTGCTGGGCTAATCCCTCTGAAAGCGGCAAGGGGCTGCCCCCTTGCCGCTTTCTGCTTTCAGAAGGTGAACGAATATGGATGTCAAATCTGTTTCAACTTCTTCACTTCCCTCCCGTTCCCCCGAGAATGGCACCCATGCTTCTGTTGGCACAAGTCTTGCAAATAAATCTAAGCGTCAATCTCCAGAGATCCCTGCGGCCCCAGTCGCCAGTGCACCGATCACCACCAGCAGCGACAGCGGTCAAAGCGATGTCCGGCGGGTCGAGCAGTCCGGCAAGGCTGAGCAGCAACATCAACTGCAGCGGGAGCAACTGGAGAAGGTGGTGGCGCGGATTGAAGAATTTGTAGGGACGACGCTCAATAAAGGCCTGGCATTTCGGATCGATGAAGAGTCAGGTAAGAATGTGGTCACGATTTACGATAAGCGTACCGGAGAGGTGGTTCGCCAAATTCCTGACGAAGAGATGTTGTCGCTGTCGCGACAGTTGGCGCATCATTCGGGAGGCTTGGTCATGACGAAAGTCTGATGCGATATCGATAGAGGTGGTAATGAACATAGGCGCAGCCGCGACGGCTTCCGGTCTCGACATTAACAGCATGGTGAGCAAAATTGTCGAGGCGGAGCGGGCACCGAAAGAAGCGCGTATTAACGAACGCCGCGACAATGTTGATGTCAGTATCAGTGCCTACGGGAAGCTGAAGGGTGCTTTGGACGACATGAAGTACTTGATGGGAGACTTTCGTCGCAATCATACCTTATCGGCGCGGACGGTCAGCTCGGATACGCCGGAAGTCCTGACGGCGAATGCGTCGCATGAGGCACTTCCGGGGAAGTACAGTGTGAAGGTTGAGCAACTGGCACAGTCGCACAAGATTGTCTCCGGGACATTTGACGACAAAGAAAAAATGGGCGCCGGAAAACTGGCGATCTCCCTGGGTGCCAGCGCATTTAACGTCGACATTCCGGAAGATGAGAGCAAAATTCTCGATGTGGTTCGGCTGATCAACCGCCATCCCGCGAATACCGGGGTCATGGCATCGGTGATCCAGGACGACGCCGGTGCGCGTCTGGTGTTGTCAGCGGATAAAAGCGGCGAACAGAACAACATTAAGATCCGGGTGGATGCCCCGGTGGCCAGTACCTTGCAAAAATTCGGATTTAATCCGAATAACGAGATCAACTCGATGCGGGAGATGCAGGCGGCTGAGGATGCCAAAGTGGTGATTGACGGGCTGGCTGTTGTGACCAGCGATACCAACACCATTGAAGATGCCATTAAAGGCGTTGATCTCAACCTGCAGGCGCTGACGCAGCGGGATGAGTTCGGTCAGCCGCAGGACAAGCCGGTGATTGTGGATGTCGCTTATGACCGCAACGCGGTGGGCGGCGCCATCGAGCAGTTCGTTAACGCCTACAACCAGTTTTATGCCACGTCCCAGGAGCTGGCCAAGTTTGATCCGGAAACTCAGGACAAAGGTCCGCTGGTGGGTGATAGTATTATCCGGACCATCGACAGCCAATTGCGTGCGGTGTTTTCGACGCCCGTTGAAGGTGCGCCGGAGAGCATCAAAACTCTGAGTGAGCTGGGGATCACCACCACGTTGCAGGGGCAACTTGAGATTGATTATGATCTGCTGGATCGTCAGTTGGAAAAGAACTTTGCCGATGTCGGTGAATTTTTTTCCAGCCGTGAAGGGTTTGCCCGTAAGGTGGAAGATCTGATCCATGCGCATACCGGGATCACCGGCAGCATCAAAGGGCGGCAAGACAGCCTGAATGAGCAGCGGATGGCGCTCAACAGTGAGCAGGAGCAGCTGGATCGCCGGATGGACAGTGTCCAGAAGCGGGTGCATGATCAATTTACGGCCATGGATAAGGCGATGGGCGACATGAAAGGTCAGCTCAGCTCAATGATGAGCATGCTGCCGTCCTGATGGTCGGATCAATGAGGTGACCGATGCAGCGATTACAACAGCTTGATGATCAATTAGAAGCACTTCTGGCAACCGACGGGGAAGTCGATGCCGGGCCACTGCAGCAGATGCTTCAACAGCGTCATCAATTGTTACAACAACTCATGGCAGCGCCTGAACACTTGGATCACAACGAGTGGCGGGCTGCCGTAGAACGCACGTCGGGTTTACTTGACCGGATTCGCCAACACAGAGAGCGATCGGCAGGTCAGCTACAGCGACTACAGCACGGGCAACGCTCGATGCAGATTTACAATACATTTCGGTAAGGTTAGAAAAATGGCAATGAGAGGATCACTACAGGCTTACAAGCGTGTATCTGTAGACAGTCAGTTAACATCGGCATCACCCCACCGTGTGATCTCGATGCTGATGGCCGGGGCAATTGAGCGTTTGATCCAGGGCAAAGCGGCCATGGGTCAGAACAATATTGCGATGAAAGGCGAACGTCTGGGCAAGGCGCTGGATATTGTGATCAGTCTGCGCAGCTGTCTGTCGATGGAAGATGGTGCTGAGATTGCGATGAATCTGGATGCACTGTATGACTATATGATCCAGCAGATCTACAAAGCCAACCAGGAAAACCTGGACGCGCCGATCGACGAAGTGATCGACATGTTGCGGGAAATCAAATCCGCCTGGGATCAGATCCCGACTGAATATCACAACATGACGCAGCTTGACGTCTAGTCCCGTCGTTTCCCAAACCAGGGTATTGGTTACTGGCTGCTCGCCTGGATAGTCAAAATACCACCGCCAATGCCTTGATCTACACTTTCCTTTGTACTGGGGTCACAGCTTTTGCGTGTCCCCGGTTGCCTTATCCTGTGCTTTTATTACAATGGACGGCAATACTTTTGGTTGCTGTTCCTCAGTAATACTCAACTGAATGAAGATCAGTGGCTCTGCTGATGACTCAGTTTGGTATAAAAGCCATAGAATAGAAAATCCTATAAAGGCAGGCAATATCTCTCCTATGCAAGGTTTAGCAAAAACCCTCGTTATTGATGACGACCAGCAGCACCGTCATGACCTCAGTGTCATCCTGAATTTTGTTGGTGAGCAACACGAAGCTGTGTCGGCTGGTGAGGTTGATAATTCGCTTTGGGAAAAGGAATGGGGTGCCTGTTTACTGGGAAAAGTAAGTAATGGGAAAACCCTGAAAAAGATTCTGGATGAATTAAGAGTCCACAATCATATTCCTGTCATTGCATTATCATGCCATGCCGAAGAGCTGGCGGGGTTACCCAATTATGTGGGTGAACTGGAGTTGCCGTTATATTACGGCCAGCTGTCTGATGCGTTACGCCATTGCCAGGAATTCCTTGGCAAGCGTGCATTCCAGGTCCCGCAGCTGGGGCGGAAAAACACCTTATTCCGCAGCATGGTGGGTCGCAGCGAAGCGATCAGCCAGGTCCGTCATCTGATTGAACAGGTTTCCTCTACGGATGCCAGCGTGTTGATCCTCGGCGAGTCCGGCACCGGAAAAGAAGTGGTGGCCCGTAATGTTCACTACCATTCTTCCCGTGGCAAAGGGCCGTTTGTGCCGGTCAACTGTGGCGCGATCCCGCCGGAGTTGCTGGAAAGCGAACTGTTCGGCCATGAGAAAGGTGCGTTCACCGGAGCGATTTCTGCGCGGAAGGGGCGTTTCGAACTGGCTGAAGGCGGTACCCTGTTCCTGGATGAAATCGGCGATATGCCGATGCCGATGCAGGTGAAACTCCTGCGGGTGCTGCAGGAGCGCTGCTTCGAGCGGGTAGGTGGCAACGATACCATCAAGGTCAATGTCCGGATCATTGCGGCAACGCACCGTAATCTGGATGAGATGATCCTGAACAATACGTTCCGCGAAGATCTCTATTACCGCCTGAATGTGTTCCCGATTGAGATGCCGGCACTGCGCGAACGGATTGGTGATATCCCGCTGTTGCTGCAAGAGCTGCTGGCGCGGATGGAAGCCGAAGGGGCGAAGCTGATCCATTTTACGCCGCGTGCCATTACCTCCCTGATGGAGCATGACTGGCCGGGCAACGTGCGTGAACTGGCGAATCTGGTCGAGCGTCTGATCATTCTGTATCCGGGGGAGATGGTCGACGTCAACCACCTGCCGATGAAGTATCGCTATAACGATTTGCCGGAGTTCCAACCGGAAGATCATTTCCTGTCGACGGAAGATCAAGAGCGGGCCGCGCTGGCCGACATGTTCGCTTCCAGCTATGTCGAGCAGGATGAGCATGCCGGCATGAGCGATTTGCCGCCGGAAGGGGTCAACCTGAAAGAAATGCTGGCTGATCTGGAAGTTGACATGATCCGTCAGGCCCTGGAAGCCCAATCCGGCGTGGTTGCCCGCGCAGCAGATATGCTGGGTATGCGCCGAACGACGCTGGTTGAAAAAATGCGCAAATATGGTCTGAACAAAGACGACCTGCGCTAATTTTCCTCTCTATCGCAGGCAGTGTCACCTTCTTGACACTGCCTGCTTTCTTTTCTTTTCGCCAAGCCATTGATAATATGAATTTTATTTTGGCATAAAACATGCTTAATTGGTGTTTTTATGCGTTTTTATCAGGGAACTCATGGCCGACAATGCTCCACCATCCGGGACGCTCACCCAGCAGGTAAGCCGCTATCAGCAGGTTCTGGACGTCATGCCGTCCGGCGTTATTTTTCTCGACTCGACCGGGGTCGTGGATGAAGCGAATCCGGAAGCCCGGCGTTTGCTCGGCGAGCCGTTGGTCGGAGAGCGTTGGTTTTCCGTCATTCAGCGGGCATTCGCGCCACAGGACGATGACGGCCATGAGGTTTCGTTGCGCAGCGGACGGAAAGTCAAACTGGCCATTTCGGCCACAGACAGCGGTCAGTTGATTTTTATTACCGATATGACGGAAACCCGACTGTTGCAATCGCGGATCAGTGAAATGCAGCGGTTATCTTCTTTAGGTAAGATGGTCGCTTCGCTGGCGCACCAGGTGCGGACCCCGCTTTCGAGTGCCATGCTGTACGCCGCCAATTTATCGGCGCCGAATCTGAATCAGCACACCCGGCAGCGGTTTCAGACCAAATTAGTTGATCGCCTACATGATCTGGAAAAGCAGGTTAATGATATGCTCTTGTTTGCAAAGGGCGGTGACAACAAGG
Organism: Photobacterium sp. TY1-4; assembly: GCF_025398175.1. Lineage (NCBI taxonomy): Bacteria > Pseudomonadati > Pseudomonadota > Gammaproteobacteria > Vibrionales > Vibrionaceae > Photobacterium > Photobacterium sp. TY1-4. The sequence goes on along the minus strand of NZ_CP099734.1, from coordinate 2,639,686 downwards.
TGGTCGCCACTTTTACCCTGGAGAGTCTGCTGAATGAACTCGATAACATGGTCGAAGCCCAGGTGGTCTCCAACCAGGTCGATTTCAGCATTGATTGCGAAGACGAGAGCTTGACCCTGCTTGGCAACGCCAATGCCCTGGCCAGTGCGCTGGGGAATTTAATCACCAATGCCATTCAGATGTCCGGAAAGCAATGCCGGGTCGGACTCTACTGTCGGCTGCAGGGAGAGACGGTGCAGATTTCCGTTGCCGACAACGGGCCGGGAATTGCACCGGAGATGCAATCGAAAATCCTGGAGCCTTTCTTTACCACCCGCCAGCAGGGGACGGGGTTAGGATTGGCTGTAGTTCAGATGGTGGCCACTGCCCATAAAGGGCAATTGTCTCTCGAGTCCGAGCCGGGTCAGGGCGCCTGTTTTACCCTGACTTTCCCCCTGGCTGGCGCGTCGGCTCAGGCACCGGATGCCGCAACAACCCACCAACAACAAGCAATTGGAGAGTCGTGATGAATCAAAGCCGTGTATTGGTCGTCGAAGATGATGAAGGGCTGCGTGAGGCGCTGGTTGATACGTTAGCCCTGGCCGGCTACCAATGGCTGGAAGCGGACAGTGCCGAGCAGGCATTGCTGTTGTTGAAATCTGAGCCGGTCGATATCGTGGTTTCTGATGTGCAGATGGCCGGCATGGATGGCCTGGGCTTGCTGCGCAGCATTAAACAACACTGGCCGAAGCTGCCGGTGTTGCTGATGACCGCCTACGCCAATATTGAAGATGCGGTATCCGCGATGAAAGAAGGGGCCATCGACTATATGGCCAAGCCTTTTGCGCCGGAAGTGCTGTTGAACATGGTCAGCCGTTACGCACCGGTCAAAAGCGAATCCAGCCACGCCATTGCCGAGGATGAGAAGTCGAAGAAGTTACTGGCGCTGGCAGAGAAGGTCGCAAAAACCGATGCCAGCGTGATGGTGTTGGGGCCAAGCGGCTCCGGCAAAGAAGTGATGTCCCGCTATATTCACGAACATTCCGAGCGCCGGGATGGCCCCTTTGTCGCGATTAACTGTGCGGCGATCCCGGACAATATGTTGGAAGCGACGCTGTTCGGCTACGAAAAAGGGGCCTTCACTGGCGCCGTCCAGGCTTGTCCCGGTAAGTTTGAGCAGGCGCAGGACGGCACGATCCTGCTCGATGAAATCAGCGAGATGGACTTGAACCTGCAGGTCAAACTGCTGCGGGTGTTGCAGGAGCGGGAAGTCGAGCGGCTCGGCAGCCGCAAGAGTATCAAGCTCAATGTCCGGGTTCTGGCGACCAGTAACCGGGATCTCAAGCAATATGTAGCGGAAGGGCATTTTCGCGAAGATCTGTATTATCGGCTCAATGTTTTTCCGCTCGTGTGGCCGGCATTGGCTGAGCGCGTCGGAGATATTGCTCCGTTAGCCGGTTATCTGACAGAGCGCCATTGTATGAAGCAGGGACTACCGGTCCCGACGTTGAGCACTGCCGCGATTCAAAAGCTCCAGCAATATCGCTGGCCGGGCAATGTGCGGGAGCTGGATAACGTGATCCAGCGGGCGCTGATCCTGGCTGATGGCCACCGAATTGAAAGTGAACACATTTTATTGGAAGGTTTGGATTGGCTGGATGCACAAAGCCTGCAAACCGCGGTAGAATCGACACCACCAGTGCCGACGATCGAGCCGGTGCAGATCCCGTCCGGCGTCGAAGGGTTGGGGGGAGAGCTGCGCGAGCAGGAATTTGCCATCATCCTCGATACGATCCGCGCCTGCGAAGGCCGGCGCAAGGATGTCGCGGAGAAATTGGGGATCAGTCCGCGCACCCTGCGTTATAAGCTGGCGAAAATGCGCGATGCTGGAATCGAGATCCCAGTTTAAGGAAAAACTGCACTGAGGCAGGGTTATCGGCTTGCACTGGCGGTAAGCTTGCTAATCGTTTCACGAAACCACGTGAAGACTAGGCAACACGAACTCAAATGAATAAAATCCGTCACTGTATCTAAAGCGGTGACACTTTTTTGACTGTACGGGGAATATCATGAAAGTTAACGGATTTCAGGCAGAAATGCAGGCGATGAAGCTGGAAGCCCAGAATACGTCGCATCCGGCAACCGGTCAGCAGGTGAGCGCAGACTTCGGCGCGGTCCTGGGTGATGCGATTAAAACCGTCAATCAACTGCAGTCCGCTTCTGGCGAGCTGGCCACACGTTTCGATCAAGGGGATCGCAGTGTGTCTCTGTCGGATGTGATGATTGCCCGGAATAAGTCCAGCGTCGCTTTTGAAGCCACCGTTCAGGTCCGCAATAAGCTGGTGGACGCCTATAAGCAACTGATGAACATGCCAGTTTAAGATCGGGAAATAGTTAGTGTCGGAATCATCTTCAAACCACGAGCTGGCGGTTGCCGGTAATGCGCCTCCGCCGGCAGTGACCGACTCCGAACTGGAGCTGCAGAACCCGGACACCGAGGAAAAGAGTGCCGGTCGTGTTGATAGCCTGCTGGGGAATCTGGACTTATTGCGTCAGGTGATCCTGGTCTTGTCGATCGCGATTTGTGTGGCGCTGATTGTGCTGGTGGTGGTCTGGATCAAAGAGCCGGAAATGCGGCCGCTCGGGACGTTTGAAACCGAGGAGCTCATCCCGATCCTGGATCATTTTGATCAGAAAAAGATCGAATACACCCTCGACGGCAATACAATCCGAGTCGCGGCAGACAAATTCTCGTCGATCAAGCTGGAAATGAGCCGAGCCGGCCTGAATAACAATGTCGCCGAAGGTGATGAAATCCTGCTGCAGGATATGGGGTTTGGGGTATCACAGCGCCTGGAACGTGAGCGCCTGAAGCTGAGCCGGGAGCGTCAGCTGGCCCGGGCCATTGAACAAATCCGCCAGGTGCGTAAAGCCCAGGTCTTGCTGGCGATGCCGAAGCAAAGTGTGTTTGTACGGCATAACCAGGAAGCCTCGGCCTCGGTGTTTTTGACTTTGGGCACCAATGGCAGTCTGCGCCAGGAAGAAGTCGACTCGATTGTCGATATGGTGGCGACCGCGGTGCCCGGCCTGAGGCCGACCCGGGTTACGGTGACCGATCAACACGGGCGTTTGCTGAGCTCGGGCACCGAAGATCCGAGTGCGGCGGCGCAGCGGAAGGAATATGAACTCGAGCGTAAGCAAGAGCAGGCGCTGCGGGAGAAAATTGATGCGATTCTGATCCCGGTACTGGGACTGGGCAACTATACCTCGCAGGTCGATGTGTCGCTGGACTTCAGTGCGATTGAAGAAACCCGCAAGCAGTATGATCCGACCACGCCGTCGACCCGAAGCGAATATACGCTGGAAGATTATAACAACGGTCATGTGGTGGCCGGGATCCCGGGAGCACTGAGTAACCAGCCGCCGGCAGATTCGTCGATCCCGCAGGACATTGCGGAAATGCAAGCGGGCAAAGGTTCGAGCAATGGCTCGGTTCACCGGGAGTCGACCCGGAACTTTGAGCTCGACACGACCATTCGGCACAAGCGGGCACAAACCGGGATCGTGAATCGCCAGACCGTGTCAGTCGCCGTTGACTACAAGCAAATCACCAACCCGGAAACCGGCGAGATCACCCGGGTGCCGGTCAGCGAGGCTGAACTGGCGAAAATTGCCCGCCTGCTGAAAGGCGGGGTCGGCTTCTCTGAGCGCCGGGGCGATATGCTGGAAGTGATTTCGGTACCGTTCGCGATGCCGGAGGAGCAGGTGGTACCGGATCTGCCGATTTGGGAACACCCGAATTTCAATACCTGGATCCGCTGGTTGGCAGCCGCCTTGGTGATTGTCGTGGTGGTTCTGGTTTTGGTCCGCCCGGCAATGCGCAAGTTGCTGTATCCGAATCAGGCGTCGGATGGCACACCGTTGGATGAAAACGGCATGCCGATTGGGAAGTTTGGCGAAGATGGTGTGGATCTCATCGGCGCCGAGCTGGATGGCGTCGAAGGACTGGAGCTGAGCAGCAGTACCCTCGATTTGCCGAATCTGCATAAAGACGAAGATTTGCTGAAAGCGGTGCGGGCCCTGGTGGCCAATGAGCCGGATCTGGCCGCGCAAGTTGTGAAAAGTTGGGTAAGCGAAGATGGCTAACGAAGTCGCGACAACGGAAGAAAAAAAATTCGATGTGTCGTCCCTGACCGGGGCCGACAAAGCGGCCATCCTGTTGCTGAGTCTCAGCGAGCAGGATGCGGCCAGTATTATTCGCCATCTGGAGCCGAAACAGGTGCAGCGGGTGGGGAGCGTGATGGCCTCCATGACTGATCTGAGCCAGGAAAAAGTCTCGGCGGTGCATCGCCACTTCCTGGAAGATATCCAGAAATACACCAGTATCGGGATGGGGAGTGAAGACTTCGTCCGCAATACCCTGGTGGCAGCCCTGGGCGAAGACAAGGCCAATAACCTGGTGGATCAAATCCTGATGGGCAGCGGCTCGCGCGGTCTGGATTCCCTCAAATGGATGGATCCGCGCCAAGTGGCCAGCATCATTCTCAATGAGCACCCGCAGATCCAGACCATTGTGTTGTCCTATCTTGAGCCGGAGCAGTCTGCGGAAATCCTGGCGCAGTTCCCGGAGCGGACCCGTCTCGATCTGATGATGCGGATCGCCAACCTGGAAGAAGTCCAGCCGGCGGCCCTGCATGAGCTGAATGACATCATGGAGAAACAGTTTGCCGGTCAGGCCGGTGCTCAGGCGGCGAAAATTGGCGGCCTGAAGGCCGCGGCAGAGATCATGAACTACCTCGACAACAATGTTGAAGGGTTGTTGATGGAGCAAATCCGTGAAGCCGATGAAGATATGGCGACCCAGATCGACGATCTGATGTTTGTCTTTGATAACCTGGCTGAAGTCGATGATCGCGGGATCCAGACGCTGCTGCGTGATGTACCGCAAGATCTGCTGCAACAGGCCCTCAAAGGGGCCGACGATGTGCTGCGGGATAAAATTCTGCGCAATATGTCCAAACGGGCTGCGGAAATGCTGCAGGACGATCTGGAAGCGATGGGACCGATCCGCGTTTCCGATGTGGAAGCTGCGCAGAAAGAGATTCTGTCGATCGCCCGTCGCTTGTCTGATGCCGGTGAGCTGATGTTGACCGGAGGCGGCGCGGATGAATTCCTGTAATGAGTGGATGATGCCGGGACATGGTCCTGAGGAGTGGCGATGAGTCTTGAACGCCGTCGCGGTTTTTTACGGGTGTCCGAGCACCAGGCGCAGGAGCTTGAGCGCTGGGCATACCCGGACTACGCCGATGAACAGCAGGGACCGGTGGATAATGCCCTGAACTATGATCCACAGTGGCATCCCGAACTGGAAGCAATGCCGGAAGAGCAAGGCCCGCCGCCGTTAACGGCAGCCGATCTCGAAGAAATCCGCCATTCGGCTTATGAAGAAGGGCTGGCTGAAGGCCGGTCCGCCGGTCATGCCGAAGGGCTCCAGGCCGGACACGAAGCAGGTCTGGCATCCGGTCACCAGGAAGGGTTTGAACAGGGGCTGGCTCAGGGCCTGGAGCAGGGACAGACGCAAATTACCGAGCAGGTGGCGCATCTGACGTCGCTGATAGAGCAACTGGCAACGCCATTACAGCAGGTGGATGCTGAAGTCGAACAGCAAATGGTATCAATGGTCGCCTGCCTGGCCCGGGAGCTGATCCGGGTGGAGGTGCAAACCAATCCTCAAATTATTCTAAATACCATTCGTGAGGTGATGGGCGCGCTGCCGATTGCCGGTCGCAAGGTGCAAATGAACCTGCACCCGGATGATTTAACCTTGGTGAAAGAGGCCTACGGCGAAGACAATCTCACGGAGCGTCAATGGACGCTGCAAGCTGAGCCGTCGCTCAACCGTGGCGACCTGCAGGTCGTGTCGGGCGACGCCAGCGTGGACTACCTCATCGAGGATCGGATCCGCCACCTCTTACAACAGTTCCAGGGCGCCAATAGCCAGCACAGTACCGGAGGCCAGTAATGGCAGCCACGCTGGCCGAGCGCCTCGGCCGTTACAAAACCGAGCATCTGGCCTGTCGGCCGGTGGCCTCGGGTCGCCTGGTTCGGGTGGTCGGGTTAACACTGGAGGCGGTCGGCTGCCGGGCGCCGGTCGGGAGCCTGTGCCGGGTGGAAACCCTCAGCGGGGATATCGAAGCTGAAGTCGTCGGCTTTTCCGGAGAGACCCTGTTCCTGATGCCCAGCGAGCAACTGACCGGCATTATGCCGGGGGCCAGAGTTACCCCGGTGCTGCAAAACAGTGGCTTGCCGGTCGGGTCGGAATTGCTGGGACGGGTGATCGACGGCGTCGGCAACCCGCTTGATGGCCTGGGTGACATTTATACTGCCGAGCGGGCCGCGTTTAACGCCGATCCGATCAACCCGCTCGCCCGTAAGCCGATCAAGGAGCCGCTGGATGTTGGACTCAAGGCAATCAACGGCCTATTGACGGTCGGTAAAGGCCAGCGGATCGGCTTGTTTGCCGGCTCCGGGGTTGGCAAGTCGGTAACGCTCGGGATGATGACCCGGGGGACAACCGCCCAGGTGGTGGTGGTGGGGCTGATTGGCGAGCGGGGCCGTGAGGTCAAAGAATTTATCGATGAAATTCTGGGCGTCGAAGGTCGCCAGCGGGCGGTGGTCGTGGCGGCCCCGGCCGATGCTTCCCCGTTGATGCGCCTGAAAGGCTGTCAGACGGCCCTGACTATCGCCGAGTACTTCCGCGATCAGGGGTTGGATGTGCTGTTGTTGATGGATTCACTCACTCGCTTTGCCCAGGCGCAGCGGGAAATCGCCTTGTCGGTCGGCGAGCCGCCGGCAACCAAAGGATATCCGCCGTCGGTGTTTGCCAAGCTGCCGGCGCTGGTTGAGCGCGCCGGGAACGGGGGCGAGCACCAAGGCTCGATCACGGCTTTTTTTACCGTCCTGACGGAAGGCGATGATTTGCAGGACCCAATCGCCGATGCCTCGCGGGCGATCCTTGACGGCCACGTTGTGCTGTCGCGCGAAATGGCGGATGCCGGTCATTATCCGGCGATCGATGTCGAGCGCTCCGTCAGCCGGGTGATGCCGGCGATTGTCAGTGAAGAGCACATGCTGATGGCGAAAGCTGTGCGCCAGATCCTGTCGATTTGCCGTAAGAACCAGGACTTGGTGTCGATTGGCGCCTATAAACCGGGTACTGATCCCGGGATTGATCAGGCATTCAGTTATAAGCCTAAACTGGACGCCTACCTGCAACAGTCGATGAAAGAGTCGGTGCCTTATGAGATGTGCATCAACATGCTTCGCTCGACCCTGAGCGGTTAACCTGAAACACAAGCGGAGCTGACATGGCGGACACGGCACTGACGTTGATTCTGGAGAAAACCAAAGAAGATGAGCACCAGGCATCCCTGGCGCTCAATCAGGCGCGTCTGGAGCTGGAGAGCTATTACCAGCAGCTGCAGCAAATCGAGCAGTACCGGCTTGATTACAGCAAGCAACTGACGGCTCGGGGCCAGAACGGACTCACGGCCAGCAGCTTCGGCCACTTGCAGAAATTCCTCAACCAGCTCGATGAAACGCTGGTGAAGCAGAAAGCTGCCGGGGCCCAGTTCGAACGGCAGGTTGAGCAGTGCAGTGCCCATTGGCACGAGATGCGTAAAAAGCGCCGCTCGGTGGAATGGCTACTGGAAAAGAAACAGACAGAGCAGCAGCGGCTCCGGGACAAACAGGAGCAAAAGCTGATGGATGAATTCTCAACCTTGCAGTTTGCCCGCAAGCTGACCCGTGAGTTGCCCTGAATTTATCTGCTCGCTGCAACTGGCCGGAACTGCCGCGATCTTGTTCAGTCGGCTGCCTCTCTCATCTTTCTGGTTCATTTCTTGCATTGTTTCTGTATAACCTTTAACGATCTTATCCAGACGAGCATCGCTATGTTTTCATCTCGCATCTTTTCTGCCGAGCCAACACCGTCTGCTGCCCAAGCTGGCGGCAGTAAAGCCAGCCCGAACGGGGCTGAACCAAAGCAAGATGTTGATTCAGTTGAAAAAGGGAGATTTGCGGAGACATTTGAGTCGGCGACGAATCCACGTGATCGCCAGCGCCCGGTCGCTCTGAACGTCGCAGAAGGCAAAAAGGCAGAAGGCCGTGAGGCTGCCTCGGGAACCGCAGAGACCGAGCAGGCAACGCTGGGTTTGGCCGCATCGGACGAAGTTGTTGCTGAATCATCAAAATCCGGGCAAACAGCCCCGGAAGAACAGCACCTGAGCGCAGCGGCGGCGCAGGGGGATGGCGTCGCGCTTGATGCTGCGTTGCCGGTCCAATCGAATTCGGGCGAATCTTCCCAATCAGAGGCTGGCGAGCTGATTCAACCGGCTCATCGTCAGAATAATGACGATGAGGGGCTTGATCCCAGCCAGAAGCGACAGATAATGGACGACGGCGAAGCATTGCTGAGTCGGTTGGCTGCCGCAGAAAAACAACTGGCATCTCCGGCGGCGCCAGCAGCCCCGTCGGCTGTGCTCCGGACCGAGTCGGCCAATGGCAAAGAATTGCCGCTCTCGGCCGCCGCTGACGTGTCCGGGGCTGCGGCGGCGCAATCTCTGTCAGAGACAGAGGCGGCGGCAACCGCAGCATTCACGGCTGAGCTGAACATGGCTGGGGGAATGGGTAATGTTCATGAGGCGTTGCCTCAAGGCTTGACTGCCGATAAGCCGGGGGTTACCGAGGCAACCCCACAAACGCAGGATTCGTCCGAGCTCGATCTGTCAGAGTTGGATCCATCAGAGTTCGATCTAGCAAAACTGGATCCGAGCCAACTGGCGGCCATGGCGCAGCTGAACGCTGAAGGCATCAAGGCGCCAGGCACACCGGCGGCGATGGTTGCTGAGGCTGAATCGGCTGAATCCGGCGGTACCAATGCGCAAATGCTTCCCCGCCAGCAAGCGGCGTGGTTAGAAGCGGTGGCGCAGAAAGTCAAAGCGGCTGCCGGGACTGAATCGGCAGAAGCGCAACGCCGAGCAGCTCAGAGCGGGCCGGGAACGCCACAGGCTGTGGCTGAGGCAGTTTCAGGCTCTTTGGGTACGGGTACTTTGAGTACGGGCACCTTGGGGGCCGGGACTGCCGGGAGCGGGGCGTCGATAGCTTTGCAGGCTGGCGGTTCATTACCGGGGCTGATGAGTGGTTCCGGGGAGGCCGCGTCAGGTGATGTGGCCCAGGCGATGATGTCGCAGGGGATCACCGAAGCGCTGCCGACGGCTCTGGCCCATGGCGCGATGCCGCACGGGGCGGAAGGCGCTGAGGGGCGTGGTCTTGAAGCTGCACCGGGGATCACCTCGGTGAATCAAGCGCAAGGCATGCCACCGGCACCATTACGGGCTGAGGTTGCGCAAGCGCCTTTGATGCTGAGTAAAGAGCAAGCCGGAGAACAGCTGGCTGAGCGGGTTCAGGTGATGGTGGCGAAAAACCTCAAGCATGTGGATATCCGCTTGGATCCACCGGAATTGGGTCGTTTACAAATTAAATTGTCGTTGAATCAGGATCAGGCCAGTGTGCAGTTCCATGTCAGCAACGCCCAAACCCGGGAGCTGGTGGAGCAGGCGATGCCAAGGTTGCGCGAACTGATGAACCAGCAGGGGCTGCAACTGGCACAAAGTAGTGTCCAGCAAGACAGTAGCCGCCAGCAGTTTGCCGGCCAGTCCGGTCAACAGCAACAGGCGACCAGCAGTCAGTCCGGGGATGGACAGGGCGGCGGTAGCCAATCCGGTCATGCGGGCAGTCAGTCCCAGCAGGGCGACAGTGACGCATTAGAGATGTACGTGAGTCAGCCAACTGACCGCGTTGATTATTACGCATAATAACCACACCCCGCAGCAATGCGGCTTGAACAACAAAGGGTAATCAGAATTATGGCAGATGGCGCAGAGAACGGCGGCGGGAAGAAAAAGCTGATCATCATCATCGCACTGGTGGTGCTGCTCTTGGGCGGCGGTGCCGGTGCTTGGTTTTTCCTGATGGGGGATGAGGAGCCTGAGGCCGAGACGGCGGCAGCTCTGCCGCAAGTCCAGCAACCTGCGCAGGTGGGACCGGCATACTATGTGATCCTGCCGCAGCCGTTTATCTTCAACGTCACCGGGGACAAGCGGGATCGCCTGGTCCAGGTTAAGGTCCAGCTGATGGTGCGCGGGGACGACAATGAATCCCAGGCGAATCAACATATTCCGCTGATCGAAAGCACGTTGCTACAAACATTCGGGGCTGCGACCGTTGAGCAATTACGGACTCCGACCGGCCGGGCGGACCTGCGCCAGCAGGCGCTGGCATCGGTGCAGGATGCCATGGTCAAGGTGTCCGGCCAGAAAGTTGTCGAACGCGTATTGTTTACTGGTTTTGTAATGCAATAGGTTTAATGTGAGTGACTTATTAACCCAAGACGAAATTGATGCCCTGCTTCACGGGGTCGATGACGTCGAAGATGATGATGGTGGCGGTCAGAGCGAAGCCGGTGTGGTTCAGTTTGACTTCTCATCGCAAGACCGGATTGTCCGTGGGCGGATGCCCACCCTGGAGTTGATCAACGAGCGCTTTGCCCGTCATATGCGGATCAGCCTGTTTAACATGCTGCGCAAAACGGCAGAAGTGTCGATCAACGGCGTCCAGATGATCAAATTCGGTGAATACCAGAATACGCTCTATGTCCCGACCAGCTTGAACATGGTGCGTTTTCGCCCGCTCAAAGGCACCGCGCTGATCACCATGGAAGCGCGGTTGGTCTTTATTCTGGTGGAAAACTTTTTCGGCGGTGACGGTCGCTTTCACGCCAAGATTGAGGGGCGGGAATTTACCCCGACCGAGCGTCGGATTGTCCAGATGCTGCTCAAGCTGGTGTTTGAGGATTACCGTGAGGCCTGGTCTCCGGTCATGGGGGTTGAGTTCGAATACCTGGACTCGGAAGTGAACCCGACCATGGCCAATATCGTCAGCCCGACCGAGGTGATCGTCGTCAGCTCGTTCCATATCGAAGTTGATGGCGGCGGCGGCGACTTCCATGTCGTGATGCCGTATTCCATGGTTGAGCCGATCCGTGAACTGCTCGATGCCGGTGTTCAGAGTGACAAGATGGACACCGATGTACGCTGGAGCAAAGCGCTGCGGGACGAAATCATGGATGTGCCGGTGAATCTACGGGCCAAGTTGCTCGATGTCGAGCTCTCCCTGCGGGATTTGATGGAGTTGCAACCGGGCGATGTCATTCCGATTGATATGCCGGAGGCGGCAACCGTGTTTGTCGAAGACCTGCCGACTTACCGGGCCAAGATGGGGAAATCCGGTGATAATGTGGCGCTGAAGATCACCGAGAAGCTCAAACGGCCAACGATGGTGAAAACCGATCTGGCGTTCCTTGAAAATGATGCGATCGGCGAAGCGCTGTTCCATGCCGATGCAAATGACGATGATTAACAGGTGTAAGTGATGTCTCAAGATGATCAACAAATCGCGGATGACTGGGCAGCAGCGCTGGCCGAGCAGGCCATTGACGAAGGGGTGCAACCGGCGCCGCTGGAAGAGCTGACGGATGACAGTAAGCCGATTACGGATGACGAGCGTCGTAAGCTCGACACCATTTTGGATATTCCGGTGACCATCTCGATGGAAGTGGGTCGCTCCCAAATCAGTATTCGGAACTTGTTGCAACTGAACCAGGGCTCTGTAGTCGAGTTGGATCGGATTGCCGGGGAATCTCTGGATGTGATGGTCAACGGCACCCTGATTGCCCACGGGGAAGTGGTGGTGGTGAATGATAAGTTTGGTATCCGCCTGACCGATGTGATCAGCCAGACTGAACGAATTAAGAAACTGCGTTAGGTTGAGACATGCTGAAGTTGCCACATGACAAATGGGTGTTGGGTGCGCTGGGGCTGGTGATGAGCCTCCCGGCCAGTGCTGCGCCACCGGCGGATATGAATATTGCGACCACGCTGGCTGCGCTGATACTGGTGGTGATGGTGATCCTGTTTCTGGCCTGGCTGCTCAAACGGATGAAGCTGCCGGGGATCCAGGGCGGCGACGGGACCATGAAGATCCTCCGCCAGTTGCCGGTGGGCCAGCGCGAGCGGATTGTATTGTTGCAAGTCGGTGAGGAGCAGCTGCTGGTGGGGATCACCCAACAGAATATTTCGCTGATCAGTAAACTGGCGCAGCCGGTATCTACCGATGAAGGTACCGGTGGTGGTGAATTTGCCAGTCATTTAACGAACTTATTAAGAAAGCATGATAAGAAATAGTCTGATCGCCGCCGTGCTGATGGCGATGACGCTGCTGCTGGCGATGCCGGCTCTGGCGGAGACGGCCGGCAACAGCGTGACGGTCAGTGAAATGCAAAGCGAAGCCGGGGCAACCCGGCTGGTCGCCACCGGTCAGGGCGGCGGGATCCCGGCGCTGTCGGTGACGGTCAACCCGGACGGCAGCGAAGATTACTCGGTGACGTTGCAGATCCTGGCGCTGATGACCGCGCTGGGCTTCCTGCCGGCCATCGTGATCCTGATGACCTCCTTTACCCGGATTGTGGTGGTGATGTCGATCCTGCGTCAGGCCATGGGTCTGCAGCAGACGCCGTCCAACCAGGTGATTATCGGGATTGCGATGTTTATGACCTTCTTCGTGATGTCGCCGGTGCTGGACCAAATCAACACCACCGCCCTGCAGCCGTATATCAATGAGCAAATGACAGCCCAGGAAGCCCTGACGGCGGCCCAGAAGCCGCTGCGGGCCTTTATGCTCAAGCAAACCCGGGTAAAGGATTTGGAGAGTTTCGTCAATATGTCGGGCTCGACGGCGACCGATCCGCAGGACGTACCGATGACGGTGCTGATCCCGGCTTTTATTACCTCGGAGCTGAAAACTGCCTTCCAGATTGGTTTTATGCTGTTTTTGCCGTTTCTGATCATCGATTTGGTGGTGGCCTCGGTCCTGATGGCGATGGGGATGATGATGCTGTCGCCGATGATTGTATCGCTGCCGTTTAAACTCATGCTGTTTGTCCTGGTCGATGGCTGGAACCTGATCCTGTCGACCCTGGCCGGCAGTTTTGGCACCTGAGCGGAGGCGTAGCCGTGAATCCTGAAGCCTTTGTCGAGATTTTCCAGGACGCTCTGTATATGGTGCTGGTGATGGTCAGTGCGATTGTGGTGCCGGGGTTGTTGATAGGTTTGGTCGTAGCGGTATTTCAGGCCGCAACCTCGATCAACGAACAAACCCTGAGCTTTCTGCCGCGCTTGATTGTCACCCTGCTGGCCCTGATGTTTTTCGGCCATATGATGACGCAGATGCTGATGGATTACTTTTATCGCATTATCGAGCAGATCCCGCAGCTGCTGTATTAATGCAGCCGATTTTGCATTGAGATGAGTATTGGGTGATGACGTATCCCGCCGCCGTGTTACTGGACTGGATTGCCAATTATTTTTGGCCGCTGACACGCATCTCCTCGATGATGATGGTGATGACTTTTTTCGGTGCCCGCTTTGTGTCGGCGAAAGTGCGGCTGTATCTGTCCGTCACCATGACTTTTGCCGTCATGCCGGTACTGCCCAAAGTGCCGGAAACCATTGAGCTGTTGTCGGTCGGCGGGTTTATTGTCACCGCGCAGCAGGTCATTATTGGAATTGCCATGGGCCTGGTCACCCAGTTTATTACCCAAACCTTCGTGCTGCTCGGCCAGATCCTCGGGATGCAGTCGAGCCTGGGCTTTGCCTCCATGGTCGACCCCGCCAACGGCCAGAATACCCCGGTGCTGGGGCAGTTTTTTATGTTTCTGGCGGTGATGCTGTTTCTGGTCACCGACGGCCACTTGACCATGCTCAATATGGTGGTGCTCAGTTTCAAAACCCTGCCGATTGGTGAGTCGATGCTGCAACCGGCCGATTACTATCAGCTGGCGGGTTGGTTCGGTCTGATGTTTAAGGCAGGGCTGAATATGGCCCTGGCCGGGATTGTCGCGCTGCTGACCGTGAACCTGTCGTTTGGCGTGATGACCCGGGCCGCGCCGCAGCTCAATATTTTCTCGCTCGGTTTTTCGTTCGCCTTGTTGCTCGGTCTGGTTATTTGCTGGTTTCTGGTGGCTTCCATCATGCCGCAATACGAGTACCACTGGGACATGGGCTTCTCTCAAATCTGTAGTTTGATCCGGGTGGATTGCTGATGGCAGAGTCAGACGGTCAGGAAAGGACCGAAGAAGCCACGCCCCGAAGGCTTCAGCAGGCGCGGGAAAAGGGGCAAATACCGCGCTCAAGAGAACTTGCTTCTGTGGCCGTCCTGGTGGCGGGTGCCGTCGGCCTGATGTGGTTCGGTGAAATCCTCGGTAAAGGGCTGGCCGAGGTGATGGCGAAAATGTTTACCCTGAGCCGGGAAGAGGTGTTTGATCTCAACAAGCTGTTTGCGCTGATCACCGGCTCGGTCTGGCATGTGGCGCTGCCGCTGGTGTTGGTGCTGGCGTTTTTGTTTGTCGCCGCGGTGATTGGGGCGGCCGGACTGGGGGGGATCAGTTTCTCCGCCGAAGCGGCGCGGCCGAAGCTGTCGAAAATGAACCCGATGAGTGGCCTCAAGCGGATGATTGGCAAGCAGAGCCTGGTCGAGTTAATCAAGTCAATTCTCAAGGTGTCTCTGGTTGCCGGGGTGGCCTATTTCCTGATGCGGTCGAACTTGGAAGACTTCTTCCAGCTCAATATCGAAGTTTATCCGCAGAACCTGTTCCATGCCCTGGATATTCTGTCGGGGTTTGTGCTGCTGATCTGCTGCTCATTGCTGGTGGTGGTGGCCATTGATATTCCCTATCAGATTTGGCAGCACAATGAGCAGTTGAAGATGACCAAACAGGAAGTCAAAGACGAGTTCAAGGAACAGGAAGGTAAGCCGGAAGTCAAAGGGCGGATCCGGATGCTGCAACGGGAGATGGCCCAGCGCCGGATGATGGCGGACGTGCCGCAGGCCGATGTGGTGATCACCAACCCGGAGCACTTCTCGGTGGCGCTGCGCTATGATCCGAAAATTGATTCGGCCCCTGTGGTGGTCGCCAAGGGTACGGATCATATCGCCCTGAAGATTCGGGAAATCGCCAATAAGCATGATGTGGATATTGTGCCGGCGCCGCCACTGGCCCGGGCCCTGTACCACACGACAGAATTGGAGCAACAGATCCCGGATGGGTTGTTCGCCGCGGTGGCGCAGGTGCTGGCTTATATCTTCCAGCTGAAGCAGTATCGCAAGGGGCGGGGACAGCGGCCGAAGTTGTCGAAAGATGCGATGAATCTGCCGCCGGAATACCATTATTGAGGCAGTTTGTTGCCGCATCGCCCTGTCGCGGCAACGACAGCGCAGGGCGACGGGATGGTTGTCAAAATTATGGCTGAAAACCGGGAACGGGATTTGCTAGGAAGGTTCCGGTTTCGCAGCGAAAGCGATACTATAGCCGCGGCCACCCAATCATACCAACGACGATAAAACCGAATGAAGTTCTCGATACCTTTTGCGGATAAATTGCCTGTATCCCGCCTGCAGTCCATGCCGGCCGTGGGCGCACCGATCATGGTCCTGGCGACCCTGGCGATGATCGTGCTGCCGATGCCGCCGCTGCTGCTGGATATGGCGTTCTCCTTTAATATCGCGTTGGCGCTGGTGGTACTGCTGGTGACGGTTTATACCCGTCGCCCGCTGGATTTTGCCGCGTTTCCGACCGTGTTGCTGATTGCGACCTTATTACGTCTGGCACTGAATGTGGCCTCGACCCGGGTGGTGTTGCTCTACGGCCACGAAGGACCGGATGCGGCCGGCCAGGTGATTGATGCCTTTGGTTCGGTGGTCATTGGCGGCAACTATGCCGTGGGTTTGGTGGTGTTCCTGATCCTGATGATTATCAACTTTATGGTTGTCACCAAAGGTGCCGGGCGGATTTCCGAGGTGAGTGCCCGCTTTACCCTGGATGCGTTGCCGGGTAAACAGATGGCGATTGATGCGGATTTGAATGCCGGGCTGATCGATCAGGAACAGGCACGAACCCGTCGCTCTGAGGTCACCAAAGAAGCTGACTTTTATGGGTCGATGGACGGTGCCTCGAAATTCGTCAAAGGGGATGCGATTGCTGGGATTTTGATCCTCGGGATTAACATTATCGGTGGCCTGGTGATTGGTATGGGCCAGCACGGATTGGGCTTCGGCGAAGCGATTGAAATCTATAGTTTGCTGACCATTGGTGATGGTCTGGTGGCGCAAATTCCGTCACTTCTGTTGTCGATCGGTGCCGCCATGATGGTGACGCGTCAAAATACTGACGAGGATATGGGGCAGCAGATGGTGTTCCAGATGTTCAACAATCCTCAGGCGTTGATCATCACCGGCGTAATTTTGTTCGTGATGGGGATTGTCCCCGGCATGCCGCATATCCCGTTCCTGCTGCTGGCTGTATTGATTGGCGCGATTGCCTACTGGCGGATCAAGAAAGAAAAAGAAGCCGAGGCGGCCAAAGCCGATGCTCCGTCGACAGAGTTGGCCACGCAGCCGACCCAGCGGGAGCTGTCCTGGGATGATGTGCAGCCGGTCGACGTGATTGGCCTCGAAGTCGGCTATCGCTTGATCCCGATGGTGGATAAAGAGCAGGGCGGGGAATTGCTTGAGCGGGTGAAAGGGGTGCGTAAGAAGTTGTCTCAGGACTTTGGCTTTTTGATCCCGCCGGTGCATATTCGCGATAACCTGGAGCTGCCGCCGAATACTTATCGTTTAAGCCTGATGGGTGTTGCGTGCGGGGAGGCCAGTATTCATCCGAATATGGAGCTGGCGATTAATCCGGGGCAGGTGTTCGGCACCATTGACGGGGAGGCGACGACCGATCCGGCCTTTGGTCTGGAGGCGGTATGGATCATGGAATCACAGCGTGAGCATGCCCAAGCGCTGGGCTATACCGTGGTGGATTCGGCCACGGTACTGGCAACGCACTTGAGCCAGATCCTGACCAATAATGCCTCGCAGCTGCTGGGCCATGAAGAAGTTCAGAACCTGCTCGAGATGCTCGGGCAGACGGCGCCGAAGCTGGTGGAAGCGTTTGTGCCGGATCAGCTCTCGCTCGGCGTGGTGGTGAAAGTACTGCAGAACCTGCTGCATGAAGGGATCCCGATCCGGGATATCCGCACCATTGTCCAGACGCTCTCGGAATACGCTTCAAAGAGTCAAGATCCTGACATTCTGACCGCAGCGGTCAGAATTGGCTTGAAACGCCTAATTTGTCAGGAAATCAACGGTATAGAACCTGAACTGCCGGTGATTACTTTAGCGCCAGAGTTGGAACAGATATTGCATAAAACAATGCAGTCTGCTGGCGGTGAGTCGTCCGGCATTGAGCCGGGGCTGGCGGAGCGCCTGCAAAGCTCCCTGACCGAGGCGACACAGCAGCAAGAGCTCAAAGGAGAGCCTGCCGTATTACTGACTTCCGGGGTATTGCGGTCCACGCTCGCTAAGTTTGTCAAAAATACCATCCCGTCACTGCGGGTCCTGTCGTATCAGGAAGTGCCGGATGAAAAGCAGATCCGGATTGTCCATGCCGTGGGCAATTAAATCGCCACGGGTGGAAGCTGGCTGGCCTGAGCCGCCGGCAATAGCGTGATGAAACGGGAAGACGAGATTGAAGATTAAGCGATTTTTTGCCAAAGACATGCGCACTGCATTGAGCGAAGTAAAAGAAGAGCTCGGTGCTGATGCAGTGATCATGTCGAATAAAAAAGTGACGGGCGGCGTCGAAATTGTCGCGGCAGTCGATACCGACGCCGGCAATGAACCGCCGAAGGCTTCCCAGGCAACGCGGGAAGCGCTGTCGAACCGTCTGGGGCAGGCACGACGCAAGCTGGCTGATGATAAGGTCCAACTCAAGCAGTCGGCCGCCAGCCGTTTTGCCAATGTGCTGCAAAATTATACCGGCGGTAGCCAGGAGCCGGAGCAGGCAGAGACGGAAGTCGATTCTTTGTCTGCGCTGCTCAAACGTCAGGCAAAAAGTTCACCCGGTCAGGAGCGCGGGCAAGGTCGTGGCTACGAACAGCCGGAACGTCCTGAGCGTCGTGCATTTCAGGGCGGCTATGATCAGCCGAACCCGGGGCAGGGGAACCGCCGCCAGGGGCACTATGATCCCGAGGCCCGCCCGGAGCGCCGCCAGCAACGGGGTGGCAACGGGAGCCGTCTGTCCGGGCAATCGCCCAAACATGCGCTGGATATCGGTGACTACCGCCGCCCGCAGGCACAAGGACCGGAAACCAAAGCGGGCAACCAGCGTCACGGTAATCGTCTTGATCCGAGTCGCTATGAACCGCGTGGCGGGCATGCCGGCGATGAAATCGAATCGATGCGCAATGAAATGGCCTCGATTCGCCGTTTGCTCGAGCATCAGCTGTCCGGGCTGATGTGGCAGGAGGTTGAGCGTCGTGAGCCGATGCGGGCGATGATGATTAAGCGTCTGGAGAAAATGGGCCTGTCGCCGGAACTGGCCGATCAGCTGGCCTGTTATATTCCGGAAGATGTGCCAGCGAACGAAGCCTGGCCGGCGTTGCTCGATCTGCTCTCCGACCAGCTTATCACCACCGATGACTGTATTCTCGAAACCGGCGGGGTCGTGGCGCTGCTTGGACCGACCGGGGTGGGGAAAACCACCACGATTGCCAAGCTGGCCGCCCGTGCGGCGATGGATTTTGGCCCGGAGCAGATTGCCCTGGTGACCACGGATACCTACCGGATCGGCGCCCATGAACAGCTGGCAACGTATGGCCGGATTATGGGCTGCCCGGTTCGGGTGGCTAAAGATGCGGAAGAGTTGGCCGATATACTGCATCAGCTGAGACACCGACGCCTGGTGCTGCTGGATACTGCGGGGATGGGGCAGCGGGATATCCGCCTGTCGGAGCAACTGGATACCCTGATGCAAAACAGTGGCTCGCAAATCCGCAGCTTTCTGGTGCTGCCGTCCACGGCGCAGCGCCGGGTATTGAACGAAACGATTGAACATTTCCGCCGGATCCCGTTGTCAGGCTGCGTACTGACGAAGCTGGATGAGTCGCTCAGTCTGGGGGAAGTGATTTGTGTGTCGATTCAGAACGCACTGCCGATTGCTTACCTGGCCGACGGCCAACGGGTACCGGAAGATATTAAGGTGGCAACCGGGGACTACCTGGTGGCGCGTGCCAATGAATTACTAGAGCAAGAATTAAGCCAGCAATCTCATTACTGGAGTAGTGATAGTTCAGATAATCAGGCGGCGGACTTTTATGATTGAGAAGGCAATGTACGATCAAGCGAGCGGTTTGCGCCGTATGACAAAATTAACGACCACCAAAGTCATTACCGTAACGGGCGGCAAAGGTGGGGTCGGCAAGACGAACGTGACGCTGAACATCGCGCTGAGCATGGCTCGCGAAGGCAAGCGTGTCATGGTGCTGGATGCCGATTTGGGGCTGGCAAATGTCGATGTCATGCTGGGTCTACGCGCGCATCGCAACCTGTCCCATGTCCTGGCGGGCCAATGTGACTTGCAGGACATCATCGTCGAAGGGCCTTACGGGGTGAAAATTATCCCGGCGGCTTCAGGCACCCAGAATATGGCTGAACTGACGGCAGCGCAGCATATGGGGCTTATTCGGGCCTTCAGTAGCCTGGACGAGGAAGTGGATGTGTTGCTGGTGGATACCGCCGCCGGGATCTCCGACATGGTGCTCAGTTTTGCCCGAGCCGCCCAGGATGTGCTGGTGGTGGTGTGTGACGAGCCGACGTCCATCACCGATGCCTATGCCCTGATCAAGATCCTCAGCCGCGAGTACGATGTCCAGCGCTTTAAAATTGTGGCCAATATGGTACGCAGTTACCGCGAAGGCCGTGAGTTGTTTGCCAAGCTGACCCGGGTCACGGAGCGTTTCCTGAATGCCAACCTGGAGCTGGTGGCTTGTGTGCCGCTGGATGATCGGGTACGTCAGTCGGTCAAGCGGCAGAAAGTGGTCGTTGAGGCTTTCCCGCGCAGCCCGGCAGCCCTGGCGCTGAGCTCATTGGCATCCAAAGCGCTGACCTGGCCGGTGCCGAGCAGTGCCGGCGGGCATTTGGAATTCTTCGTGGAGAAGCTCTTGGTCAAACCTGCACCCGATGAGGTTTCTCTAGGTGAATAAAGCACTGACATACGGACGGTACCAGGAAAGTCCGCATGCCTTTATTGAACGTTATTCGTCTTTAGTAAAGCGCATAGCCCATCACCTGATGGGGCGGTTGCCGCCTAACGTTCTACTAGAAGATTTAATTCAGGCAGGTATGATCGGCCTGCTTGAAGCACAGCAGAATTATGATCCCACCAAAGGTGCCAGTTTTGAGACCTTTGCCGGGATCCGGATTCGCGGGGCGATGTTGGACGACATCCGCCGTGGTGATTGGGTTCCGCGCTCGGTGTACAAAAACAGTCGCCGGATTTCGGAAGCCATTTCTTTCCTTGAGGGAGAGCTTGGGCGAGACCCGAATGATCAGGAAATTGCCGAACATCTCGAAATGACACTCGAACAGTACCATCAGGCTTTAAATGATGTTAATTGTGGTCGCCTAGTGGGGATGGATGATTTGGGTGTGTCCGAAGATGCTATCGCGACTGAGGCTGCAATTGAAGAAAATCTTCCCTTTCAGGGTGTTGTAGATGATAATTTCCGTCATTCACTGGCTGAAGCAATAAAGACACTGCCGGAAAGAGAGGCGCTGGTCTTGTCTCTTTACTATGATGAGGAGCTCAATCTCAAAGAGATTGGGGCGGTGATCGGGGTCAGTGAGTCCCGGGTCTGCCAGATTCATAGTCAGGCGATGCAACGCTTACGTTCCAAGCTAAAGTCTTGGACGGCTTAATAAACACTAGATAAAAACACTGTGACCTCAGTGGAGGCAACTTTGAATAAAAACATGAAAATCCTCATTGTTGATGACTTCTCGACAATGCGCCGAATCGTTAAAAATTTGCTACGTGATCTGGGCTTTAACAATACCCAGGAGGCGGATGATGGATTGACTGCCCTACCCATGCTGAAAAAAGGCGGCTTTGATTTCGTCGTAACGGACTGGAACATGCCGGGTATGCAGGGCATTGATTTGCTCAAGCATATTCGTGCGGATGCTGAACTGAAGCACTTGCCAGTGTTGATGATCACCGCTGAAGCTAAGCGTGAGCAAATTATCGAAGCGGCTCAGGCTGGTGTGAACGGCTATATTGTCAAGCCATTTACCGCGGCAACGTTGAAAGAAAAGTTAGATAAGATTTTCGAGCGGATGCAGTAATCATTTTCGTCAGGCGCGAATAGGGTAATTATTAGAATGATATCACTCGATCAGGCGAAACAGCTTGTCAGCTTGCTTGAAGAGGGCAAGCAGGACGATGCAAATGCCTTGCTGCAATCGGCGATTTCTGACAGCCGTGATCCTGTCTATGCGGAAGTGGGGAAGCTGACCCGCCAACTGCACGACTCCCTGGCCAACTTTCGCCTTGATCCCCGCATCAACGATATTGCGAAAAACGAAATTCCGGATGCTCGCGACCGTTTGTCCTATGTGATTGATAAGACGGAAGCTGCGGCCAACACCACGATGGATGCCATCGACAATATCGAGCCGTTGGCCAACCGGATGAGCGAGACCCTGAGTCAGGTCCACCCCCAGTGGAAACGGTTGATGGGCGGGCAAATTGCGCTGAACGAGTTTAAGGCGCTCTGCCATGAGATCGATCGTCTGCTGGAGCAGGTCGACAGTGACAACAATGCGCTGCGCAGTCAACTGACCGAAATTTTAATGGCTCAAGACTTTCAGGATCTGACCGGACAAATCATACGTCGTGTTATCGAGCTGGTGCACGAAGTGGAAGATCAATTAGTCGATATCCTTAAAGCCTTTGGTATGGAACAAGAAGACAGGGCAGATGCGAAAAAAGCCGTCTGCGAGCTTTCTCCCGAGGGGCCAATCGTCAATAGCGAACATCGTGAAGATGTCATGTCATCGCAGGATGATGTTGACGACTTGCTGTCTAGTCTTGGATTTTAGGGGAAATATATGAGCTTTGATTTAGACGAAGACATCCTGCAAGACTTTTTAATTGAAGCAGGGGAGATCCTTGAGCTGTTGTCTGAGCAGTTAGTCGAGCTGGAACGCAGCCCGGAAGACTCCGATTTGCTCAATGCAATTTTCCGTGGTTTTCACACCGTGAAAGGCGGTGCCGGTTTTCTCTCGCTGACACACTTGGTTGATGCCTGTCACGGGGCGGAAAACGTTTTCGATTTATTACGCACCGGCAAGCGCAGTGTCACATCGGAACTGATGGACGTGATCCTGGAAGCCCTGGACACCATCAACGCGATGTTCAGCCAGGTACAGGACCGTGAACCGGTTGATCCGGCTGAGCAGCACTTGCTGGACGCACTGCACCGTTTCAGTCAGCCGCCGGGTGACGATGAGCTGGTCGCGGCCGCCGAGCCGGTTGCACCGCCGCCGCCACCGGCACCTGAAATTGAGCCTGCACCGGTTGCGGCCCCCGCGCCGGAGCCAATGAGCGCGCCGGAGTCGACAGCCATTGCCGGGAACTCGGTCGACGAAATTACCCAGGATGAGTTTGACCGCTTGCTGGATGAACTGCACGGCAACGGTTGTGGTCCTTCTGCGAACAAAACCGAACCTGCCCCGCAAGTTGCGCCTCAGTCACAGGCGGTCGAAGCGCCAGAATCCGGTGATATCACCGATGATGAATTTGAGCGTCTGCTGGATGAGCTGCACGGTGCCGGAAAAGGCCCGGGGAACAGTGATGTCACTGAATCAACGGCAGTTCAGGCAGCCCCGGTTGCTGCAGCGGTCAGTGCGGCCGCCTTCGACGGTGATGATGATTTAATGACCGACGACGAGTTTGAGCGTCTGTTGGATGAGCTGCACGGTAGCGGGAAAGGACCGAGCGCGGAAGAGCTGGAGATGGCGACTCAGTCAGTCTCGGAAATGCTCGCGGCCCAACCGGCGCCTGTTTCTGCTCCGGCACCACAGCCAACGCCGGTTCAGGCGAGTGCGCCTGTTGCGGCAGCACCGACACCGGTCTCAGAAGCACCGAAGCCTGCTGCTGCGGCAGCGAAGCCGAAAGCAGCCGCTACACGGGACAAAGCCAAGTCGGCACCTGAGGCCACGGTACGCGTGGATACCTCGACCTTAGATACCATCATGAACATGGTGGGTGAGCTGGTGCTGGTGCGTAACCGTCTGGTCAGCCTGGGCCTCAATACCAACGATGAAGAGATGTCGAAAGCCGTCTCGAACCTGGATGTGGTCACAGCCGATCTGCAAGGCGCGGTGATGAAAACCCGGATGCAGCCGATTAAGAAAGTGTTTGGCCGTTTCCCTCGGGTTGTTCGTGATTTGGCCCGGAGCCTGAAGAAAGAAATCGTGCTGGAGATGCGCGGCGAAGAGACCGATCTGGATAAAAACCTGGTTGAAGCACTGGCTGATCCGCTGGTTCACCTGGTGCGGAACTCGGTCGACCACGGCATTGAAATGCCGGATGTGCGCGAGAAAGCCGGCAAGCCACGCGTCGGAACCGTACTGCTGGGCGCTTCCCAGGAAGGGGATCATATTCTGCTGACCATCGAGGATGATGGGGGCGGCATGGATCCGGACAAGCTGCGCGGGATTGCGGTCGAGCGTGGTTTGATGGATACCGACGCGGCTTCGCGCCTGACCGACACGGAATGCTATAACCTGATCTTTGCGCCGGGCTTCTCGACCAAGAAAGATATTTCGGATATCTCCGGCCGCGGCGTCGGCATGGATGTGGTGAAGACCGGGATCAGTCAGCTCAATGGTTCGATCAGCATTGATTCGGCCATGGGCCGCGGCACGCGAATTGACATTAAGGTACCGCTGACACTGGCGATCCTGCCGACTCTGATGGTCGGGGTTGCTGATCAGCCGTTTGCGCTGCCGCTGGCGAGCGTGAATGAGATCTTCCATCTGGATTTACGCAAAACCAACACGGTTGACGGCCAGGTGACGATCATCGTTCGCGATAAAGCCATTCCGCTGTTCTATCTGCAAGACTGGTTGATCGCGATGGGCTTGCCCAAGCGTGATCGGGATCATGGCCATGTGGTCATCGTCCAGATCGGTCATCAGCGCATCGGGTTCGTGGTCGATACCCTGATTGGTCAGGAAGAAGTCGTGATCAAGCCATTGGATGAGCTGTTGCAGGGGACACCTGGCATGGCCGGTGCAACGATTACCAGCGATGGTCATATTGCATTGATCCTCGACGTGCCGAATCTGCTCAAACACTACGCGGGTCGTTAAACCCGACGTAGTCCCCTTGGCAAACAATTCATAATAAAAAGTTAGGGGCGTCGAGCCCCTAACCCGTAACTAGCGGGCTGAATTATTTTCCGGCGTGAAATAGCGTCTTGTTCAGGGCAGAAAATGATTCAGCCTGTTGTTCGGCTGGGTAACTCATATATCACGGGATAGAAACGACATGGCAGTAAAAGTATTGGTGGTGGATGATTCGAGTTTTTTCCGCCGCCGTGTCAGCGAGATCATAAATGCCGATCCCCGGTTGGAGGTGATTGGCAGTGCTGTGAATGGTAAAGAAGCGGTAGAGCTGACGAGCAAGCTTCAGCCGGATGTCATTACTATGGACATTGAGATGCCGGTGATGGACGGCATTACTGCGGTGCGTGAAATCATGCAGCGTACGCCGACGCCTATCCTGATGTTCTCTTCGCTGACCCACGAAGGTGCGAAAGCCACCCTGGATGCGCTGGATGCCGGTGCTCTGGACTTTTTGCCGAAAAAGTTTGAAGACATTGCCCGTAACCGGGATGAAGCGGTGAACCTGCTGCAAAAGCGTGTCGGGGAGCTGGCTCGTAAACGTCTGTTTATGCGTCGCCCGGTCCGTCCGGCGGTGGCACCGACAGCTGCACCAGCGGTTGAGCGGGATGTGAGAGCACCACTGACGGGTCGAGCGGGTGCAACGTCGGTCACAGCACCGGCACCGGTTCGTCCGGCAGCGCGCCCCGTGAAACCGGCCGCCCGGTTTAAAGCATCCGGAAAGAAATATCAGCTGATGGCGATTGGCACCTCGACTGGCGGACCGGTTGCCCTGCAAAAAATTCTCACTCAGCTTCCGGCCAACTTTCCGTATCCGATTGTGTTGATCCAGCACATGCCGGCAACCTTTACCGCTGCGTTTGCCTCGCGTCTGAACAACCTGTGTAAGATTGGGGTGAAGGAAGCGGCGGATGGGGACACCCTCAAGCCGGGGATGGCCTATCTGGCACCGGGCGGCCAGCAAATGATGCTGGAAGGGCGTCCGGGGGCTGCACGGATCCGGATTATCGACGGGGGCGATCGGATGAACTACAAGCCTTGTGTGGATGTCACCTTCGGCTCTGCGGCAAAAGTTTACCACGATAAAGTCCTGTCGATGGTCCTGACCGGGATGGGTGCAGATGGCCGGGAAGGCGCGCGGATGCTTAAGACCAACGGTTCAACCATCTGGGCACAGGACGAAGAGAGCTGTGTGGTGTACGGCATGCCGCAGGCAGTTGCCAAAGCCGGGATTTCCAGTGAGGACTTGCCGCTTGAGCGGATAGCCGAACGGATCCTGGTTGAGATCGGAATGGCCTAGGGAGCACGTTTTGATCGTTTGGAGCATTGCCAACCAGAAAGGCGGGGTCGGGAAAACCACGACAACGGTGACCCTGGCCGGTCTGTTGAGTGAACGAAATCAGCGGGTGTTGCTGGTCGATACCGATCCGCATTCCTCGCTCACGACGTACCTGAATTTTGATGCCGACCGGGTTGCGTCCAGCCTGTTTGACCTGTTTCAACTGCGTGAGATTTCGCGGGATATGGTCAAGCCGATGATTTTACCAACCCAGTTTAAGAATATTGATATTATTCCGGCGCATATGTCGCTGGCGACTCTGGATCGGGTGATGGGGAACCGGGGCGGCATGGGCCTGATCCTGAAAAAAGCCCTGCAGTGTCTGGCGGAAGATTATGATTATGTCCTCATTGACTGTCCGCCGATCCTGGGCGTCATGATGGTGAACGCCCTGGCTGCCAGTGATCGGATCCTGATCCCGGTCCAGACGGAGTTCTTGGCCATGAAAGGCCTGGAGCGGATGATGCGGACGCTGCACATTATGCAAAAGTCCCGTAATTCGGCCTTCCGGGTGACGATTGTCCCGACCATGTACGACAAGCGGACTCGCGCCTCGCTGCAAACGCTGCAGGAGTTGAAAGTGCGGTTTCCGGAGCAAGTTTGGGCTTCGGCCGTGCCGATTGACACTAAGTTTCGGGATGCCAGCATCAAGCATATGCCGCCGTCCTTGTACGCGCGCAGCTGTCGCGGGGTGTTTGCGTATAAAACCCTGTTAAATTATTTACAGCGGTTGGAGCAAGATGAACGATAAGCAGCCCTTATCCAGCGAGCAGGCGCTGGATGACTATTTTTCAGATCTGCTGGCTGAGCCGGCAGAGGAATTCTTGGATGTCGCGCCCGGGGATCTGGCCGAAACTGTCTCTGAAGAGACACCCGCACTGCCGCCGGAAGAACGCTCGGCTCCGTTGACGCGCGAGTCTGCGGGTGGGGATGTGCCTTGCGCGAATGGTGACGATGCCGACACAGCCGATGACGGTACCGATACCGCCATCACGGCTTCTGGAACCGCGGAGGCAGAAGACATTGCGCAAGCGTTTGAAGTGGATACGCTTGAAGCCGATGCACTTGAAACTGATGATGTTGCCGCGCATGCTCCGGAAGAGACGGTCTCTGAAGACGAGCTGCTTTCGGATCATCAGGCGACAGACGGGATGCACTCTGAACTCGGTGCAGCGGGAGATGAATCTCAGAGCGCGGCACCGGTTATGCCGTTTGATTTTGACCGGCTGGATCACAGTGCGTCAGAAGATGTCGCACCGTCGTCAGAGGCGCCGTCGTTGTCAGTAGCGCTGGATTTGTCGTCCCCGGCCGGCAATGTGTCGGGCTGGGCACCACAGCCGCAAATGCAGCCTGCTTCCCTGGCTTGGTCGCCGGTGGATACTGCGCCGGATACGGTTACGTTCGCCGATAAACCGGATCTGGACACGGTCCAGCGCTTGTTGAGCCAGGTCAGCCAGCTCCAGCCGGAGCAGGTGAGCATCGAGACTGAGCCTGCCGCCCTGGCTGAGCCGGTGCTCCCGGAATACGAGCCGGAGCCTGAGGTCAGTTGGGAAGATGTCCTTCGGGAAGAGGCAGCAGCATCTGAGGTGGTTGCGGCTGAAACCAATGTGCCGAATCTTGAGCGGGAACCGCTGGTGTCCGAGCCTGAAGCGGAAACGGGGGAGCCTGAGGCTGCTCTGGAAACGCAGGCGGGCCATGGCGAGCCGCCGCAGATCTGGCAGTCGCGGCAGTCGCTGGACGCGGAGTTCCAGGCTTTGTTTTTTGAAGTCAATGGGGTGACGTTTGCCGTGCCCTTGACTGAACTTGGCGGCATTCATCAGCTCACGCAAGTCAATCACTTGCTGGGGCGGCCGCCTTGGTATTTAGGCCTGATGACCAATCGGGAACATCAGCTGGATGTGGTGGATACCGCCCGCTGGGTGATGCCGGAGAAGTTGAGTTCAGATGATCATCAGGAAGATTATCGCTACATCGTGATGTTAGGGACCAGTAAATGGGGGCTTGCGTGCAGTGTCCTTCATGGAACTGAAACCCTGACAGCGCAAAGTGTTCGTTGGCGGGAGCAGGCGGGAAAACGCCCGTGGCTTGCCGGAATGGTTAAAGAAAAAATGTGTGCTCTAATTCATGTTAACGAATTAATATCTATGCTGAATGCGGGTTTAGATGTTAAGAGTGTAGTATGAGCAAGGCCGAAGAGGAAACAACATGTCTCAGGTTAGCGTAGCCGAAATACAAAAAGAAGACGGGAACGATCAGGTCCTGCAATGGGTCACCTTCCAGTTGGAAGATGAAACTTACGGCATCAACGTGATGCAAGTACGCGAAGTCTTGCGTTATACGGAAATTGCGCCGGTTCCGGGTGCGCCGGATTACGTGCTGGGGATTATCAACCTGCGCGGTAATGTGGTGACGGTGATTGACACCCGTGCCCGTTTCGGCCTGATGCCGGGCGAAACGTCTGATAATACCCGGATTGTGATCATCGAAGCTGAAAAACAGGTGATCGGGATCCTGGTCGACAGTGTTGCGGAAGTGGTTTATCTGCGCAGCTCTGAAATCGACAGCACTCCGAGCGTTGGGACAGAAGAAAGTGCCAAGTTTATCCAGGGCGTCAGCAACCGTGATGGTGAGCTGCTGATCCTGGTGGATCTGAACAAACTGCTGTCCGACGAAGAGTGGGATGAGATGGCGTACCTGTAATGTTTACGCTGGTTCTGCAATGGGTTCCGTTGGTGATGGCGATTCTGGCCGTCATTCTGGCGTGGCTGTTGGTGAGCCGGGAGCGTAAAGCCCGCCAGGCGCTTGAAGCCAAGTTTACTGCGACGGAGTTGGTTCTGAAAAACTCCCGGCAACAGTACGAAAGTTTATTGAAGCAATTTAATGAGTTGCGTGCCGGGACGATCGGAATGAGCCAGAAGTTGGCAGATATGGCTGAGCACCTGGAGGTGCTGGATGATCGCCAGGGCGAAATGGCGATGTTGGATCCGGACGGCAAACTGTACAGCCGTGCCAGTAAAATGGTAGAGCTGGGCGCCGATGTCAATGAGCTGATGGAAGAGTGCGATTTGCCGAAAGCCGAAGCAGAGCTACTGTTACGCTTACAGCAGAAAATGGCTCAGCCCCGGCGTCGTTAATCTGGGTGTCCCCTTGGCGTTTGTCAGCGGGAGCTGCTGAGCGCCATCAGGATCCGTGTATCGCCTTTTCGCACTAGACTTGCTCATCAATACCTGAAAACCCCTCCCACCCGGGCGGGGTTTTGCCGTTCAGGGCCCAGGAAAATGCGACCAGCTCCGCGATAATCCGGTACAAGCTCTCCGGGATTTCATCCCCTTCCTCCAGATGATTGAGAAAGTCGCTTAAGGCTTCGTCTTTGTGGATCAATCCACCGTGTTGCTTGACCTGCGCAATAATGTGCTCGGCAAGCTGGTCATATCCCTTGGCTGCAACAGTCGGTGCCTGTACGCCGTCATAGTGCAGCGCAATTGCGCGTTTGTTGGTCATATATCTACCTGTCAGATTCGGATCAGCAGGCCGTCGACGTCCGGTGGTTCGACGGGCTCTGGCGGTCGCAGTTTAAACTGCGTGGTGTCGCAACGGATCCCCATTGAAGAAAGTCGTGTCGTCAGCAACGGGGTGAGTGATTGCGTTCGTTTCAGCAACACGGGATTGTCCGTTTCAAAGCCGAGGCTTAACTTTTGTTGATCCCACAAGGCGGTGGCAAAGACGGTATCGAGGTCGCCCACCGGCAGTGCGATCCGGACGGTCCAGCGGGGAGGCGTTTGTTTGCCGCGCTGCGGTTGCCCCGCGTCTTTTTTGATGGTCAGTTTGCTTTCCCGGCCATTCGGATACAGTAAGGGCAGTTGCAGAACTTGTGGCTCAGCGTCTTTGCCGGTCGGTGTCAGCCGCTGCTCCGTCGCCAGCCTGAGCATCGCCTGGAATTCATCTTTCACCTCGGGTGGCAGTTGCATCAGCCATTGGTTGATCGGATGGCCGGGTTGATTCGCTTGAGCCAACAGTTGCGCCAAGGCGAGTTTGCCTGCGCCCTGACGCAGCCACTGAACCAGGGTTGCCTGATTATCCGGCATCAAGAGCTGGGCCAAGGCCTGAGTGAGTACCGGAGGCGGTGTTGCACCCATGTGCGCGCTATGTGTACCAAAAGTTGTAAAAAAACGTTGCAGTACATTCATTTGCAGCAACAGGTTACTGAGTTGCGAGACCTGGCTCTGAGATGGCGAAAACGAGCTAACTGATTGAGGTATTTTATGATTTACCTCAGCCCCGGTGGTTTTTTGCAGCCTTGCTGTTTCGCTTGGGGTGAAAGCGCTGTACGGGTTGTTATCGATACGCATAGATGTCACATTTAATGATCTTCGTGATAGAAGTATCCCTCCGGGTGTCTAACATAATCGCGATCCAGTGTGGTAATATGCCCGCTAATTTGTGACACCTAGGATACATCATTTCATATGTTGTCTGTACAAGCGTTAAGTTGTGTCCGCGATGAGCGGGTCTTGTTCGAAGCGCTGAACTTTTCGGTCTCATCGGGCGAGCTGGTTCAGATTGAAGGGCATAACGGTGCCGGTAAAACCACCCTGCTGCGGATTATAGCGGGTCTTGGGCGGGCAGACAGTGGCGATGTGCTGTGGCACGATGAGAAAATTGAATCAGCCCGGGAAGACTATTATCAGGCGTTGCTGTTTCTTGGTCATCAGACCGGGGTCAAGCGGGAACTGACAGCCTATGAAAACCTGGCCTACTTTCAGGCCATGCACCGGGAAAGCGATACGCTCGCGCTCAAGGGACAAGCCCAGGTCTCGGGCGAGGAGGCTTTATGGCAAGCGCTGGCGCATGTCGGCCTGGCTGGCCGCGAGGATGTCCCGGCCGGACAACTTTCTGCCGGGCAGCAGCGTCGGGTCGCGCTGGCGCGCTTGTGGATCAGTAACCACCCGTTGTGGATCCTTGATGAGCCTTTGACGGCGATTGATAAGCAAGGTGTGAAAGTGCTGGAACGCTTGTTCCTGGCCCACGTCGAGCGGGGCGGGATCGTGTTGCTGACCACCCATCAGGACATGTTCACGGACTGCGATCACCTTCGAAAAATCAAATTGGGACACTAGTTCATGATGAATGCAATTGTACAGGTGATTCGCCGTGAACTGTTGATCGCCTTTCGCCGCCAGGCCGATGTGTTTAATCCGCTGTGGTTTTTTATCATCGCCATCACCTTGTTCCCGCTGGGGGTTGGTCCGGAGCCGAACCTGCTGGCCCGGATTGCGCCGGGGATCATCTGGGTCGCAGCGCTGCTGGCGGCCTTGTTGTCTCTGGAGCGGCTGTTTCGTGATGACTTTGTTGATGGCTCTCTTGAGCAGATGCTGATGATGCCGACACCACTGCCGGTGCTGGCTTTTGCGAAGATGGTCGCGCACTGGCTGCTGACCGGGGTCCCCTTACTCTTGATTAGCCCTTTGCTGGCCATTTTATTGTCTTTAGACTGGCAAACCTGGCTGGCGGTGGTGCTGACCTTGCTGGTGGGGACGCCGACGTTGAGTTTCCTCGGTGCAATCGGGGTTGCCCTGACGGTCGGGCTGCGTAAAGGCGGGGTGCTGCTGAGCTTGCTGATCCTGCCTTTATATATTCCGGTGTTGATTTTTGCGACGGCAGCGATTGATGCTGCCAGCCTGGGCATGGCATATAACGGGCAGCTGGCCCTGATGGGCGCGATGCTGGTCGGCTCGGCGACGCTGGCGCCTTTTGCTGTCGCAGCTTCGCTACGCATAAGTGTGCAATAAAAGATTACAATTACACACACATCCAAATGGTCTCATGAGACAAAATCTCGTGCGACAACTTTGAGCGAGAACAAGGAAGCGGCAGATAACGCGGCGAATACCCTTAAAGGGGTATTTTGCTTTCGGTACACTGGCTGAATGATCCGGCCATGCACTGATGCCCTGTTCCCCGGCTCTGAGCAATGGGCCGGTTAAAAACGTATTTATTACTATTACACAAGTAGAGCAGAACTATGTGGAAGTGGTTACATCCCTACGCGAAAGCTGAAAATTGCTACCGCCTGTGCGGTACCTTGTTGCCCTGGTTTTCTGTGATTGCCTTTCTGGCGATCCTGGCTGGTACCCTTTGGGGACTGATGTTCGCACCGACCGATTATCAGCAAGGCGACAGTTTCCGAATTATTTACCTGCATGTCCCGGCAGCTATCTGGTCGATGGGCGCCTATATGTCAATGGCCATTGCGGCGTTTATCGGCCTGGTCTGGCAAATTCGACTGTCTGATATGGCGGCGGCAGCCATGGCACCGATTGGTGCGGTGTTTACTGCCGTTGCCCTACTGACGGGCGCGATTTGGGGAAAACCCATGTGGGGGGCCTGGTGGGTCTGGGATGCGCGGTTGACCTCTGAGTTGATCCTGCTGTTTCTCTACCTGGGGGTAATTGCCCTGTACAGTGCCTTTGATGATCAGAAAACGGCCGGCAAAGCTGCCGGCATTCTGGCTATTGTCGGAGTGATTAACCTGCCGATCATTCATTTCTCAGTCGAGTGGTGGAATACCCTGCATCAGGGGGCGACCATCACCAAATTTGCCAAGCCTTCAATCGACAGTTCAATGTTGTGGCCGCTGCTGCTCAATATTGTCGGTTTTGCCTGTTTCTTTGGCGCAGTGACTCTGATCCGACTGCGCAATGATATTATTACCCGTGAAAGCCACCGCCCGTGGGTGCGTGAATTAATGAAGTGAGGCCATCATGCATTTTGACTCTTTCAGTGACTTTTTAGCGATGGGCGGCTATGCCGGCTACGTTTGGGGCGCCTACGGGATCTCATTTGCCGCCTTGCTGTGGATCTTATTTTCAAGCCTGAGCAAGACCCGCCGCCTGTCGGCCGAGATCAAAAACAAAATCGCTCGTGAGCACCGGATTAAAGCTGCGAAAAAACTGGAGAACACACTATGAACCCGAGACGGAAAAAGCGCCTGACGTTGATTGTGGCGTTGGTGGTAGGCCTCGGCGCTACGGTTGGTTTGATGCTTTATGCTTTGAATCAGAATATGGATCTGTTCTACACCCCGACCGAGCTGGTGCAGGGTAAACCTGATGGCACCAAACCATCTGTGGGTCAGCGTCTGCGTATTGGGGGCATGGTGGTGGATGGCTCGGTCTCGCGCGATCCAAACTCTTTGAAAGTGAGCTTCCAGGTGGCTGATATCGGCCCGGCCGTGACCGTTGTTTATGACGGGATCTTGCCGGACTTGTTCCGTGAAGGGCAGGGGATTGTCGCTCAGGGTGTTCTGGTGGACGCAACGACGATTGAAGCGCATGAAGTGCTGGCCAAGCACGATGAAGAATACATGCCGCCGGAAATTGCCGAAGCCATGAAGAAAACCCATGAGCCGCTTCAGTACAGCAACGAGCAGATGCAGGGAAGTGTTCAATGATTGCAGAATTAGGGCATTTCAGCCTGATTATTGCCCTGGGGCTGTCGCTCCTGGTCAGTATTTATCCCTTGTATGGCGCATCGACCGGGAATCAGACCTTGATGCGAATGGCCCGCCCGTTGACCTATGGGGTCTTCGGCATGCTGCTGTTGTCGTTCGTGATTCTGTGTCACGCGTTTTACATCAATGACTTTACCGTCGGCTATGTGGCCAGCAACTCGACCAGTATGTTGCCGTGGTACTACCGGATCACCGCGGTTTGGGGTGCGCACGAAGGTTCATTGCTGCTGTGGGTGCTGATCCAGGCAGCCTGGGCTGCAGCGGTGGCGACGTTCAGTCGTGGCATGCCGCAAGAGTCGGTCTCGCGGGTGCTTGCCGTGATGGGGATGATTTCGGTTGGGTTCCTGCTGTTCATTATCCTGACGTCGAATCCGTTTTTGCGCACCTTGCCGTACTTCCCGGTCGAGGGGCGTGACTTGAACCCGCTGCTCCAGGATCCGGGCCTGATCATTCACCCGCCGATGCTGTATATGGGCTATGTTGGTTTCTCGGTCGCCTTTGCTTTTGCGATTGCATCCTTGATGACGGGACGGCTGGATACCGCCTGGGCACGCTGGTCGCGTCCGTGGACCATCGCGGCCTGGTCATTTCTGACACTGGGTATCGCGTTGGGCTCCTGGTGGGCTTACTATGAACTCGGCTGGGGTGGCTGGTGGTTCTGGGATCCGGTCGAAAATGCTTCTTTCATGCCGTGGCTGGCCGGGACCGCTTTGATGCACTCGCTGGCAGTGACCGAGAAACGGGGCACATTTAAGGCCTGGACTGTTCTGCTGGCAATTTCGGCATTCTCGCTGAGCCTGTTGGGCACCTTTCTGGTTCGCTCTGGCGTCTTGGTTTCGGTGCATGCGTTTGCTTCGGATCCGGCGCGGGGGATGTTTATCCTCGGTTTCCTGATTGTGGTTATTGGCGGCTCGTTGCTGCTGTACGCCCTGCGTGGCGGTCAAATTCGCTCTCATGGCAACTATAGCCTCTTATCACGGGAAAACCTGCTGCTGGCCAATAACCTGTTGCTGGTTGCGGGGTTGCTGGTGGTGCTAATCGGTACCTTGTTGCCGCTGGTTCATAAACAAATTGGCCTGGGGTCGGTGTCTATCGGGGTACCTTTCTTCAATACCCTGTTTACCTGGCTGATGATCCCGTTTGCCTTCTTCCTGGGGATCGGCCCGCTGGTGCGCTGGAAACGTGACCAATTGTCCAGCCTGAGTAAGCAGATGTTGATTTCGGCGGTGATCACGCTGCCGTTGTCCTTCGCGTTGGTTGCTGGTTTCACGGATCGCTTGGAGCCGATGGCCGTCCTGGGAATGGTGATGGCGCTTTGGATCATCGTGATGCATGGATTTGAGCTGTATGAGCGTGCGACCCATCGTCATTCTCTGATGACCGGTTTAGGCAAGCTCGGCCGGAGCCACTGGGCGATGGTGCTGGGTCATATCGGCCTGGCGATTTCGGTCATCGGGATCACCCTGGTCTCAAACTATGATATTGAGAAAGATGTGCGGTTGGCACCCGGGGAAACGGTCACCCTACAGGATTATGATTTCCACTTTGCTGGTCTGCGTAATGCAGACGGTCCGAACTACGACGGTTACATTGCGGATATCAACATCAGCCGCAATGGTCAGCCGGTGACTGTATTGCACGCCGAGAAGCGTTTCTACAGTGTCGCGGGCTCGATGATGACTGAAGCGGCGATTGACAGCGGCGTGACCCGAGACCTGTATGTCGCATTGGGAGAACGCCTGACCGATGACGCTTGGGCGATCCGGATTTACTACAAACCGTTTGTGAACTGGATTTGGTTTGGTGCAACCTTGATGGCACTGGGTGGCGCAATGGCGATTAGCGATAAACGCTACCGTTTCCGGAAGACAGCAAAAGCTGCCCGGCAGGCGAAGATGGATCGTGAAGCTGAGGTTCACTGATGAATAAGAAACTTCTATTTATTCCGCTGGCCGCGTTTCTGGCTCTGGCCGTGGTGTTGATGGTTCAACTGACCCGCAATGCTGAGGGTGATGATCCGACCAAGCTGGAGTCGGTGCTGGTCGGGAAACCCGTTCCGGCCTTTAAGCTCGAAGATCTGGTGGAAGCCGGTAAACTGTATGAGCAGGATATCTTCAAGGGTGAGCCTTTACTGCTGAACGTGTGGGCGACCTGGTGTCCGACCTGTTATGCCGAGCACACGTATCTCAACGAACTGGCGTCTCAGGGCGTGAAAATCATCGGCCTGAACTATAAAGACGAGCGGTTGAAAGCCGTTCGTTGGCTCAATGATCTCGGCAACCCTTATTTGCATAGCCTGTTTGACGGCAACGGCATGTTGGGAATGGACTTGGGCGTTTATGGTGCGCCGGAAACCTTCCTGATTGATGCGAACGGGATTATCCGTTATCGCCATGTCGGTGATGTGAATGCCCGGAATTGGTCAGAGACGCTGGAGCCGATGTACCAGGCGTTGCTGGAGGAAGCCAAAGGATGAGGAAGCAAGTTGCAGCGCTGCTGCTTGGGCTGGGGTTGGCGCTGAGCCTGGCTTTGCCGGTGACAGCCGCGATTGATGTCTATGAATTTGAAAGTGCAGCGCAGGAAAAAGATTTCCATGAGCTGACCGCAACACTGCGGTGTCCGAAGTGTCAGAATAACAGCATTGCAGACTCGAATGCTGAACTGGCCAAAGATATGCGCCAGAAAGCCTTTGAGATGCTTCATGAAGGGAAGAGCAAACAGGATGTCGTGGATTACATGATCGCCCGCTACGGTAATTTTGTTACCTATGATCCGCCGTTGATGCTCTCCACGATCATTTTGTGGCTGGGGCCGGTGCTGTTTATC
Source organism: Photobacterium sp. TY1-4 (assembly GCF_025398175.1). NCBI lineage: Bacteria > Pseudomonadati > Pseudomonadota > Gammaproteobacteria > Vibrionales > Vibrionaceae > Photobacterium > Photobacterium sp. TY1-4. Next base: position 2,603,624 of record NZ_CP099734.1, on the reverse strand, counting down.
GTGATCGGCTTTACTATCCTGGTCGTCCGCTCGCGTAAACACGGTGCGGAAAAATCGTCGGCGGTGATGGATGCCGGCGAAGCCGCACGGCTGAAATCCTTGTTGGACGAGATTGAATCTTCAAAACCAAATGATGACGGGAAGGTGAAGGAATGACGCTGTTTTGGTTAGTAACCGTCGCTTTGGTTGTGCTGGCAATCCTGATTTTTGTGGCGCCGGTTTTTTTTGGCAAGCCGCAGGATGATACCGCCAGCCGTGACGAGTTAAACAAAGCATTTTTTAAAGACCGGGTTGGTGAACTTGAATCGGAAGCCGATGAAGGCTTGGTGTCGAACCGTGAGGAACTGGTCACTGAGCTGCAACAGTCTCTGCTGGATGATGTTCCGGCGCAGTCTGAGCAGCGTAAAGCGAAAAGCAGTCCGGCCATTCTGATCCCGGGTATCCTGATCCTGATCGGTGTTAGTTACGGCTCATATCTGACGGTCGGGAGCCTGAATAAAGTTGACACCTGGCAGCAGACTGTTCAGAAGTTGCCGGAGCTGTCGAAGCGTCTGATGCAAGGGGATAATGCCGCGCCGCTGACGGATCAGGAAATGGATGATTTGACGCTGGGACTGCGAACCAGATTGCATGAAACCCCGGATGACGCCACAGGGTGGTTGTTACTGGGACGGATTGGCATGGCGAACCGTGATGCTGATACTGCGCAAGGCGCCATGAAACGAGCTTATGCACTGGATCCGAACAATCCAGAAGTTCAGTTAAGTTATGCTCAAACCCTGATGATGATTGGTGATCCGGCTCAAAGCGAGCAAGCGCGCCGGTTGCTGAAGGCTGTGGTCAAACAAGATCACGCCAACCTTCGTGCGTTGTCGTTGTTGGCCTTTGATGCCTATGAGCGCTCGGATTATGAGCAGGCGGTGTCTTATTGGACGATGATGAAAACCCTGATTGGGGAGAGTGATCCTCGCGCGCAGATGCTCAACCGCAGTATTGAACGGGCGCAGGCGCAGCTACAGGCGGTCACGAACGCTGCAAACGGCAATGCCAGCGTTGCCGTGAAGATTGACCTGGATCCGACGGTCAACTTGCCGGCTCAGGGAGTGGTGATTGTTTCGGTCCATTCGGCAGATGGTGCCCCGATGCCGGTTGCAGCGCGTCGGCTCCCGTTGTCTGAGTTTCCGATGACTCTGACCCTGACTGATGGCGATAGCATGATCCCGGAGCGTCTGATGTCTTCTCTGCCAAACCTGATTGTCAAAGCCCGGATTGATACCGATGGCAATGTGATGACCAAGCAGGGAGATTGGTATGGACAGAGTGAAGTTATCCCGTTGGGTGGTTCCACTAATGTTCTGATTAACAAGCAATACTGATCACACAAGACTGGCACAAAGCGAGCAGGCTGGATATCATTGTCCGGTCTGCTTTTTTGTTTCATAGGGTATCTCTTTGAAAAAAATAACATTACTCTCTTTTTTATTCGCATTGTTGCTCACCGGTTGTGCTGAGACACCCCATGACGAGACCGCAGAGGCGGTGGAAGCGGAAACCAATGTTGTCCAGGTCGAAGCGGAGCCTGAATTTAATGTCGCAGGAACCTATGATCCCTTTGAGGGCTTCAACCGTGCAATGTGGGACTTAAACTACAACTACCTGGACCCGTATATTGCTCGTCCGGTTTCACTGGCTTATGTGGATTATGTCCCTTCACCGCTGCGTAGCGGGATCCGCAACTTCCTGTCCAATCTGGATGAGCCGGCCAATATGGTCAACAGCATCATTATGCTTGATGGCGAGCAGGCGGTGACTCACTTCAACCGTTTCTGGATCAATACCGTGTTCGGCATTGGCGGCTTGATTGATATCGCCTCTGCCGCCGATATCCGCAAGCCAGCTGAGCCTGGTTTTGGTGATGCGATGGGATATCACGGTGTAGCGAACGGACCGTACTTTATGGTGCCTTTCTATGGGCCGACGACCCTGCGTGAGGGGGCCGGTGATTATGTCGACGGTTTATACTTCCCGCTCAGCCTGCTGACCTTCTGGCAAAGTCTGGGTAAATGGGCCTTCGAGGGGATGGAAGATCGCGCAGCGCTGGTTTCCCAGGAAGCGCTACTCGAAGACTCTCCGGATCCATACCTCTTTACTCGTGATGCCTATATCCAGAACCGCAACTTCCGCGCCAGCGGCGGTGAGCTGGAGCTGGAAGCGCCTCAGGAAGAAGAGTTCCTGGATGACTTTCTGGATGAGATTAATGAATATTAACGCTACTTGTTGAATAGTGTTGATTTGAATGGCCCCTGCATGCAGGGGCCATTTTTTCATTGTGGAAGGTCATTTTCGTTCAAGGTGAGATTTGATATTAACCCCATAGAATAATTAGTGAAGTCAGAAATACATGCAACTTAACTTATTGAATATTAATAGGTAATAAAGTCATCACTTAATATTTTTTCAAGTTGGAACCCAAGCACTCGTTTTGGTAGAATACGGCTCAGTTAACTTAACTGGTTGGATGGTTTTTGACCAGTTTTTCATATTTACGCTGTGGGGGTGCGGTTAACCCTAGGGCGGTAGCGTGCCTAAAAATAAGGACTGACATGAAAATCTTAGTAACAGGTGGCGCTGGTTTCATCGGCTCTGCGGTTGTACGCCACATTATTCATCAAACCCAAGATTCAGTGGTGAATGTCGATAAATTGACTTATGCGGGTAACTTAGAATCACTCCTGTCAGTTCAAGATAGTGCTCGATATGCTTTTGAGCAAGCCGATATCTGCGATCGTGAGGCGATGGCACGCATCTTTGAGGTGCACCAACCTGATTTGGTGATGCACCTGGCTGCAGAGAGTCATGTCGACCGTTCGATTGATGGCCCAGCAGCCTTCATTGAGACCAATATTGTCGGGACTTATACCTTACTCGAAGTCGCGCGCAGCTACTGGAATCAGCTTGAGGACAGCCGTAAAGCTGCGTTTCGTTTTCACCACATCTCTACCGATGAAGTGTATGGTGATTTGGAAGGCACGGACGATCTGTTCACGGAAGAGACCTCATATGAGCCATCTAGTCCGTATTCGGCATCTAAAGCTTCCAGTGATCATCTCGTTCGCGCCTGGTTACGTACCTATGGTCTGCCGACGATTGTCACCAACTGCTCCAATAACTACGGTCCGTATCACTTTCCGGAAAAACTGATCCCCTTGATGATCCTGAATGCCCTGGAAGGTAAAGCGTTGCCGGTCTATGGGGATGGGATGCAAATTCGAGACTGGCTGTATGTTGAAGATCATGCGTCCGCACTTTACAAAGTTGTGACCGAAGGTGAGGTTGGTGAAACGTACAATATCGGTGGCCACAACGAAAAGGCAAACATTGACGTTGTGAAAACGATTTGCACACTGCTTGAAGAGCTGGTGCCAGCGAAACCTGAAGGCGTTGCCCAGTACCAGGATTTGATCACCTATGTGACAGATCGCCCGGGCCATGATGTGCGCTATGCCATTGATGCCTCGAAAATTGAACGTGAACTGGGCTGGAAACCAGCCGAAACGTTTGAGTCCGGTATTCGGAAAACGGTTGAATGGTATCTCAGCAACAAAGACTGGTGGAGCCGGGTTCTGGACGGTTCATACAGCCGTGAGCGTTTAGGGGCGGAGGTTGAAAAATGAAAGGAATTATTCTCGCCGGGGGCTCCGGCACGCGTCTCTATCCCATTACCCGGGGTGTCTCAAAGCAGTTGTTACCTGTATACGATAAGCCGATGATTTATTACCCGCTGTCGACATTGATGCTGGCAGGGATCCGGGACATTCTGGTGATTACCACCCCGGAAGATAATGAGGGCTTCAAGCGCTTATTGGGTGATGGCCGTGACTTTGGGATCAACCTTGAGTACGCCATACAAGAGAGCCCGGATGGCTTGGCGCAGGCATTTCTGATTGGCGAAGATTTCATCGGTGATGATCAGTGTTGCCTTGTGCTGGGCGATAATATCTTTTATGGCCAGTCTTTCAGTAAAACTCTCCGCCATGCCGCTGAACGTGCTCATGGCGCGACCGTCTTCGGTTATCAAGTTAAAGATCCGGAGCGTTTCGGGGTAGTCGGGTTTGATGCCAAGATGAAAGCGGTATCGATTGAAGAAAAACCGGCTCAGCCAAAATCAAACTATGCAGTCACAGGCTTATATTTCTATGACAATCGTGTGGTTGATTTTGCTAAGCAAGTGAAGCCATCAGCTCGCGGTGAGCTGGAAATTACCAGCATTAACCAAATGTACCTGGATGACGACTCGCTGAGTGTCGAGCTGCTGGGACGCGGTTTCGCGTGGCTTGACACCGGTACTCATGAAAGCCTGCATGAAGCCTCTTCATTCGTGCAAACTATTGAGAATGTTCAGGGGCTCAAAGTTGCTTGTTTGGAAGAAATTGCTTGGCGTAACGGCTGGCTCAGTGATATCGAGCTTGCTGCCCGTGCCGAGCCAATGCTGAAGAATGAGTACGGACGCTACCTGATGTCCCTGGTCAAGAAATAAGGCTTTATCGTTCATGAAAATATTGATCACCGGAAGCAATGGCCAGGTTGGCCATTGCCTTGTTTCAAAACTCACAGGTAAAGCTGAGTTATTAGCTGTTGATCGTGCTGAGCTGGATATTACTGATGAGGCTGCCGTACACGAGGTCGTCCAGGCTTTTTCACCAGACTATATTATCAATGCGGCAGCACATACCGCTGTGGATAAAGCCGAAAAAGAAGTTGAGCTGTCGTATTTAATCAACCGGGATGGCCCCCGCTATTTGGCTGAAGCGGCGCAGCAGTGTGGTGCCGTCATGCTGCATATTTCAACTGACTATGTTTTTGACGGTCAAGGCGAAACCCCCTATGTTGAATCCGACCAGACCGGTCCACAAGGGGTTTATGGTCAGAGCAAGCTTGCTGGTGAGCAGGCTGTAGCAAGTTGTTGTGAAAAGCATTTCATTTTAAGAACGGCCTGGGTTTTTGGTGAGCATGGCAATAACTTCGTCAAGACCATGCTGCGACTTGGTGAAAATCGTGATGCACTGAGTATCGTCGGCGATCAGTTCGGCGGGCCAACCTATGCCGGGGATATAGCAGATGCCCTGATCACCATGGTCAACCATCTTGAATCGGGCCAGCATGCAGCGTGGGGCGTCTATCACTTCTCCGGCATGCCGCATGTCAGTTGGTATGACTTTGCCGAGAAGATTTTCGAGCAAGCTGCTGAGAAGGAAGTGTTGAAGACTACACCTAATCTTTCATCGATTCCGACATCGGCTTATCCGACACCAGCGACACGGCCGGAGAACTCGCGGCTCGATTGCACAATAATTGAAGCCCAGTTTGGTATCCAGCCAAGTAATTGGGTGCAGGCCTTAGACAACATTCAAGCTTATAAGTGATGTTATGAAAGTTATTGATACGAAAATCCCCGATGTAAAAATTATTGAGCCATCTGTTTTTGGTGATGAACGCGGATTTTTCATGGAAACTTGGCAGCAGAAGAAATTTGAGGAGTTGGTGACCGGCAAACCAACCCCATTTGTGCAGGACAACCACTCGAAATCCAAAAAAGGGATTTTGCGTGGGTTGCATTACCAGACGGAAAATACACAGGGTAAACTGGTCCGCGTGGTTTCGGGTGAAGTGTTTGATGTTGCGGTTGATGTCCGCAAAGATTCTCCGACATTCGGTCAGTGGGTTGGGGTGTATTTATCTGCAGAGAACAAGCGCCAACTTTGGGTTCCGGAAGGCTTTGCACATGGCTTTTATGTGACCAGTGATGAAGCAGAGTTCGTTTATAAATGCACTGACTATTACAACCCGCAAGCGGAGCACTCGATTCTGTGGAATGATCCGGATGTTGGTATTGAATGGCCTATTCAGAGTGATGTGATATTGTCTGATAAAGATAAACAGGGATTATTATTAAAGAGTTCTAAAAAATATGAAATATAAAAACAGTATAAAAAATGCCCCTTTTCCTGTTCTGATTTGGAAGAAACAATGAAAGCTAATAGTAGCATAATAAAAGCCCCGATTGACTTAGTTCGAGTGATTAATACAAATTTATCTTTAATTCACTCTTTGACAAAAAGGGAAGTAATTGGGAAGTATAAAGGATCATTAATTGGAGTAATGTGGTCTTTCATTAATCCAGTGCTCATGTTAGCTGTATATACATTTGTTTTTAGCGTCGTATTTAAAGCAAGATGGGCGGGTGGTAGCGATTCAAAAACAGAATTCGCACTAGTATTATTTTCTGGCCTTCTTATATTTAATTTATTTTCGGAATGTATAACAAGAGCTCCTAGCCTAATTATCGGGAATGTAAATTATGTTAAAAAAGTAGTTTTCCCAATAGAGATACTGCCAATCGTAACATTGTGTTCTGCGTTATTTCAGTGTTTTATTAGTTTCATTGTTTGGCTAGTATTTTACTTGTTGTTTTTTGGGTTGCCTAATTTAGAAATATTACTACTACCACTAGTGATGATTCCTTTTATATTAATGGTAGTTGGCCTATCATGGATTTTGGCATCTTTGGGTGTGTTTATGAGAGATATTACACAGTTTATTGGGATTTTTGTGATGGTTTTAATGTATTTATCCCCGATATTTTACCCTGTTTCTATTTTGCCAGAGTCATATCAGTTTTTTATGCATATTAGCCCTTTAACATTCGTTGTTGAACAAGCAAGAGATGTCATGATTTGGGGTAAAGGTATGAACTGGGAATATTGGTCAGTATATACTTTAATTTCTTCAGTAGTTGCATGGTTTGGATATTACTGGTTTAGTTTTACAAAGAAAGGGTTTGCAGATGTCATCTAATATTGCAATTTCTATTAACAATGTTTCTAAAAAATACGAAATGTATGCAAATCCAAAAGAAAGATTGCTCCAGATGTTACCATTTGGTAAAAGGCAATATTTTAAAGAGTTTTGGGCTTTAAATGATGTCAGTTTTGATGTAAAGCGTGGTGAAACTCTTGGCGTATTGGGTAGAAATGGTAGTGGAAAAAGCACTTTACTGCAAATTATAGCCGGTACATTAAGTCAAACTCATGGTGATTTGACAGTTAATGGGAAACTTGCTGCTTTGTTAGAATTAGGTTCTGGTTTCAATCCGGAGTTTTCAGGAAGAGAGAATGTTTACCTAAATGGAACAATTCTGGGATTCACAAAGTCAGAAATGGATGAAAAGTTTCACGAGATCGAATCATTTGCTGATATTGGCGATCATATTGATCAACCTGTGAAGACGTATTCAAGTGGGATGTATGTACGGTTAGCTTTTGCGGTGCAAGCATGTGTGAAGCCAGATATTCTTATTGTTGATGAAGCTTTATCAGTTGGTGATGAGAAATTTCAACGAAAATGTTTCGATTATATTGATGAACTACGAAAATCAGGTTGTTCAATTCTGATTGTTACCCACTCTACTGCAACTGTAGAGAAATTTTGCCAAAGGGCGGTTCTGTTACATAAAGGATGTGTTCAGGGTGTAGGTGCCGCAAAAGAAATTGTAGATCAGTATCATGCCTTATTATACTCTGATGAGAAAACATATATGAGATATGTAAATCAGAAAAATAATGAGGGTGAGGATAGTAAAGTTGAAAAAAATATTGAAGGTGATACTGAAAGTCTCAAACCAGAGAAAATGAATGAGAATAAAAGTGAAAGATCTGGTGCATATATTACCAGTTGGGATGTATTGGACCAATCAGGGAAACATTGTGAGGTATTTAGAACTGGAGATAAAGCGGTAATCAATTTTACAACAGAAGTATTGGGAAGTGTTAAGGAAATACAAGCTGGAGTATTAATAAGAACAGTTGAAGGAGTGCCTGTATTTGGCACGAGTACATTATACCATCAGCTAAACTATACTGCTCCTGAAGATAAAGATAAGCTTAGAGCATCATTCGAACTGGATGTAAACCTTTGTGAAGGAACTTACTTTATAACGTTAGCCATAGCGGAAGCAATTAGTCACGCCGACATGGCTTATCTTGATAGAAAGACTGACGTAATCATTATTAAGGTTTCTGAACCTAGGGCTAATTGCTCTGGTATTGCTGCTCTTCCGGTAAAGGTGAATTTTGATAAAGCTAATGTGAATTCTATATGAAAAAAATATTAGTTGTTACAGAGAGTTTTAATATAGGCGGTGTAGAAACATACATAAGCACACAAGCAAGAGTATTAAAAGAAAATGGATGTCGTATTCATCTAGCCGCAGGTGAAAACTTTAATCAGAGTTTGGATTTTTCGGATTTTGATACAATAGACTATAATTTGAAGTTAAATTATGACACTACGTTATCTGAATTAAATCGTACAATTTCAGAGCTAAGAAAAATAATAAAAAAATATGAGATAGATATTGTTCATACTCATCCATTTCATAGTATTTTACCAGCGGTAATAGCAGCTAAAATTGAAAACATACCTGTTATGTTAACCTTGCATGGCCCTGTGTCGATTGAGGGATTTTTTGGTCCTGAATATGATTTTGTGCTTAATGATTTAATATCCAAATATGTTGATTTGACTCTTGCTGTCTCCGAAGAAGTATATGCATTGGCACAACTCCATTTTAAAAATATTCATTTGTTAAGAAATTCTGTATTACCGGTGAATAATGAAGTAAATCAGAAGCTGATACGACTAAATCATTATAGATGTTTAGTTGTTAGCCGACTTGATGCTGATAAATTACCAGGGATTATAGAGTTTCTTAAGTTCGCGATCGCTTCAGAAGAAATTAAATATATTGATATAGCTGGTGATGGTGATTCGAGCCAAATTATAAAAGATTTTGTTGACGAAAATAAGTGCAGCGAAAGAGTAAGACTATTAGGATTCGTTGATAGTATTAGCCAAAACTTATCTCATTATGATCTTATTGCAGGTATGGGAAGATGCGTAATAGAGGCTGCGATTGCTAAAAAAATTGTATGCCTTGTTGGTTATGATGGCGTGAAGGGATTTTTGAATGATGTAAGATTTACGAAGGCCAAGAAGTGTAATTTTTCAGGTCGTAATTTGAAAAAAATTAACTATGATGTCTTTTTTCAGCAACTTAAAAATGCAACAGTGATATCTGAAAGTTTACTTAAAGAGTTTGATGCATACAATTTATGGGTTAATAACTTAAATCTTTCTGATGTTAAGATCAGTAATGATCAATCGTTTTTTGATAATTTTTCAAATTTGATTGAGTATACATCATACAATTCAGATAATACAGAACCCTATCTACATAGTCCAGAATTCAGAAAGATAATTGAAACTCTAACTTTTTCTTTTCCGTTTGAATCGCTAAAAGTAATAGCATCCTATGAACAAAAGTTTCTATCAAATAATCAACTTTCTGAAATACATGCAGGTTTATTGAAAGAGCTACATTACTTCAGTGAAAAAAATAAACATGAAACAATTTCAATAAATGATAATTTACTGAAGTTAAATGAAAAAATTAATTTTTTAGAAAATATTATAGAATCCAATCACAAAGAGTTAGACAGCTCTAGAAGAACAATTTTTGAAACAATAAATAGTTTTTTTAAAGAGAGTAAGAGTAGAATGACTGATTTTTTTATGTCTGTTAAAAAGTCCAAGTTTTCAATCGTGATGCTTAAACGTCACTTATACCAAATGGCAAGAACTAGCTTCTGGTTGATGCCTAGCGGTCTTCGTCATAAGTTAAATGGAATTAGGTTTAAGGTTGTTAGAAGATTTAGAGGACAAGCAGTAGTAGCACCATTAAACGAAGTGAATAAGTTCGATTTAAACTGGGACTCTTTTAAAGAAAATATTCTTTCAAAAAAAGATGACTATAAAGGTATTTTTGTTCAGGAGGTTGTCATTGATTGGGATGTCCCGCTATATCAAAGGCCACAGCATATTGCTTGTGCTTTTGGTAGAGCAGGTTATCTAGTGATATACCGGACTACAAACCTAACTCATGATTGCGTAAATGGATTTCGGGAAGTTGCCCCGAATGTTTGGTTGACTAATTCCCCTCAGGTTGACCATATTAAAGGTGCTGTCCGATCGTTTTATAGTACGGCATACTCATTGCCACCTCAACAAATATCTAAACTTTCCAATTATTCAACAATCATGTATGAATATATTGATCATATAGATCCGGCTATTAGTGGAGATGATGAGAATATAAAAAGATTACTTGAGCTAAAACAGGCAAGTTTCAATGGCGGAGCTGATGTTGTTGTTGCATCAGCTAAGAAGTTGGAAAGTGAAGCGCTAGAATTTGTTGACAAAGATAAGGTTATCTTGGCTCAGAACGGTGTAGATACATGCCATTATCGAGACCCAGTTCACGTTGAATGTGAACTTCCTACTGAATTAGTTAATTTTCGTAATAAGTATGAGTATATTGTTGGTTACTTCGGTGCGATTGCCCCTTGGTTATGGTATGAAGAGATAGAAAAACTAGTATTATCGCGACCAGACTTAGGATTTGTATTTATTGGTCCAGACTATTACGGCGGAGTCGATAAATTAGTAAAAGCTGATAATGTACTATATTTGGGAACAGTAGACTATAAAGTTCTTCCTGGTTATGCACATACATTTGATATTTGCTTCATTCCATTTGCACCTACAGAAATTGCTCGTACTACCTCTCCTCTAAAGTTGTTCGAGTATTTTGCATTAGAAAAGCCAGTTGTAGTTACTTCAGAGATGCTTGAATGTATCGCTTTTGATGAAGTGCTTTCTGGAGATTCTGCAGAATCTTTATCTAAGCAAATTGATAAAGCAATTGAGTTAAGTAAAGATTCAGAGTTTAAGAATAGATTAGCAAGTCTTGCTGATGAAAATAGTTGGGATGCACGTGTTGCTGAAATGGAAAAGTCGTTTGCTTACTGAATAATCCTTTGAAAGTTTACGATGAAATACATTTAGCCAAGCTATACATTAAAGCTAGGATAGTGATTAATATAAGGGGGCTTCTAAAGCCCCAACCTAGACTTGGATTATGATTTGAATATTATCTATTTATCTCCAGTATCATGGAATAGTATAGCTCAAAGACCACATTTTTTTGCAAAAAATTGTTTAGAGCAAGGTGTTGAAAATTTTTATTGGATTCAACCGACGGCTTCTCGTTTTCCGAAGTTATCTGATTTTCGTACTAAAGTGGTAGGGGTTGAATCAAAAGGTATAGAAAAGCCATCCAATTTGCATATACTTAACTGTAGTGGATTGCTACCTATTGAACCTCTTGAGGATATATATTCTAAACTAAACCATGTTGCGATAAAATATTTCATCGGAAAGTTGCAGGCTATAGGTTTTGATTCCAATAATACAATATTAATCAGTGGTAAACCAAGCCGGTTAGCTTTGCATATGATTGAAGGATTTACCTTCAAAAAAATTATTTTTGATATTATGGATGATTATCCATATTTTTTTGATGGAATAGCATCGAAAAGTGTAGCTAATTTATTAACTAGATCTTTATCACTCTCTGATGAGGTTTGGTTCTCGTCTACTGGTTTGTTCGATAAATACAAAGATAATACAACAGTATCAAAAGTCATTCGGAATGCATGTGATAGTAGCTTTGTTCAATCACTGCAAGGAGTTGAAAAAGTTAACTCCGATTATTGTGTTTATGGTTATATCGGTAGTATAGCATCGTGGTTTGATTGGGATTTTGTTATTAAACTTGCCAAATCTAAGCCTGATTCTGTGGTAAGATTGATTGGACCCTGCTATACAAAACTACCTGATCTACCAGATAATATATCAGTGGAACCTGCAGTTGAGCATAGTGAAATTGCTAGTCTATTAGTTTCATTTGATTATGGTTTGATTCCTTTTAAATTGGACGAACTTACTGAAGCTGTAGATCCTGTGAAATATTATGAATATGTAGCAGCAGGAATTCCAATAATCTCGACCGCGTTTGGTGAAATGAAACACCGTGTTAATGAAGGAAAAGTTTTAACACTTGAGATGCACTTGAATGGATGTATGCCAAAAGAGAACGAAGTTATAACTTGGGAAGATCGTTTCAAGGATATATTTTAGTATTAGAAATAGTTTGGAATAATTATGAGCGTAATTAAAGTACTTTCAGTATTTGGGACTCGACCAGAAGCGATTAAAATGGCTCCTGTAGTTGAGACACTTAGCCAAGATAATCGTTTTGAAAGCAAAGTATGTGTTACAGGTCAGCACCGACAAATGCTGGACCAAGTTTTAGAATTATTTGATATTAATCCTGACTATGATTTAAATATCATGAAACCTGGTCAGGATCTTACTGATGTTACTTCAACAATTTTGAATGGTTTAAAAGCAGTCTTACTTGACTTTAAGCCTGATTATGTTTTAGTTCATGGTGATACTGCGACGACTTTATCGACGACTTTGGCCGCTTATTTTCAACAAGTTAAGGTTGGTCATGTTGAGGCTGGACTACGTACACATAATATTTACTCACCTTGGCCAGAAGAGGGTAACCGTAAAGTAACAGGTTGTTTGGCAAACTTACACTTTGCACCAACTGAAACCTCTGCGAATAACTTGCTTTCTGAAAATGTACCTGAAGATTCAGTCATCATTACGGGAAACACTGTAATCGATGCGCTATATATGGTCAAAGATAAGTTGAGTAATGACGCAAACCTTCAAGCTGAATTTTCGAAACAATTTGACTTCTTAGCACATCATCGTCGTATGGTGTTAATTACTGGCCACCGACGAGAAAGTTTTGGCGGTGGGTTTGAGCGTATTTGCCAGGCAGTGTCAGATTTGGCAAGTAAGTTTCCGGACGTTGATTTTGTTTATCCTGTCCATTTAAACCCAAATGTTCGCAAGCCTGTAAATCAATTTTTATCCGATCGAAACAATATTCATCTTATTGAACCTCAGGATTATTTGCCGTTTGTATACCTAATGGATCGGTCAAGTATCATTTTGACTGATTCAGGAGGTATTCAGGAAGAGGCTCCTTCATTAGGTAAGCCTGTTCTGGTAATGCGTGATACTACGGAGCGTCCGGAGGCTGTAGCTGCTGGCACTGTAAAATTAGTTGGCACTGATGTGGCTAAGATTTGTGAAGAAGTCACATCTTTATTGACTATGCAATCTGAATACGAAGCAATGAGCTTTGCACATAACCCATATGGTGATGGGAAAGCATCAGCAAGAATTGCAGATGCAATTTATTCAAGTCTAAGTCAGTAACAAAAAAACCCAGCTTATGCTGGGTTTCTTTTAGATGAAGTGGTATCGAAGAAAACTTCTCAGATACCATAGAAAGTTTTTAGATAATATTTTCCTGTTTTTATAAGATGCGTAATGAATAGCTTTTATCTCCGGTAGGTAGACAACAGAGTAACCATTTTTTTTACATCTCCTCGCTAAATCCACATCTTCAAAGTACATAAAGTACCTCTCATCAAACCCATTCAGCTTTTCATATAGAGTTACCGGTATTAGTAAGCAGGAACCTGCAGCCCAATCAATGACAGTATGAGTGTTTATTTCACGTTTGTTGTAAGTGTCAGCGCGTTGATTTTTTATCCTTGCAAGGATCGGTGTTAATAATCTTGGGAAGGTTTTAATCGAGTCATCCGAAGTCGTAAATGCACTGTCTTTGTACAGGTTGATGGCTGAGATTGATGTTGGATAATGCTGACTAGTTTCAACATATTGATTTAATGCACTTTTTTCTATAACAAGATCAGGGTTATGAACTAGAAATAAATCTCTAAGATTCATATTCAAATGATTACGACAGTATTTAAATACGTAGTTGTTATTTTCACCGAATCCAAGGCCATGGTCTTTATCAATTAAAACTATATTATAATTGATACAGTGTTTTTTAAGTGCTGCAGTTGCCGGAGTATTTGATTTGATAACAACCTGATGTTCTGATGCAATCTGGCATAAAGCGTGATTAGCAATAATAAGGTCATCATTGTTGTGACTGACAATTGAAATGAATAAAGTAGCCATCATGCTGCCTCGATTTGTTTTTTTGGGTTATAACCAGTTGGCGCATCGAGTAACACTTGCTTGATGCATCCTACATCAAAATCATGGCAGCAACGATCGAGTATATCCAACAGTTTATTCATCTCACCCCATGACAAGCTTTCTTCTCTTGCCGTCATTATTTTGGGGTGTGAGCTTCCTTCAACATTATCGCCGATCAGCAATTCTTCAAAGAGTTTTTCTCCTGGGCGTAGCCCGGTGAAGCGGATTTCAATGTCCCCTTCTTGAGACTCCTCTTCGTTTTCTGATTTTTCGCTCATTCCCATCAAATGAATCATGCGTCTAGCCAGGTCGAGGATCTTGACAGGTTCGCCCATATCCAGTACGAACACTTGCCCGTTATGCGCCATTGCTCCCGCTTGTATGACCAACTGTGCTGCTTCCGGGATCAACATGAAATATCGAATGATATCCGGGTGGGTCACCGTCACGGGTCCACCTTTGCGGATCTGTTCTTTAAATAAGGGGACAACAGAGCCTGACGAGCCGAGTACGTTACCAAAACGAACCATGGTGAAGATCGTCTCTGTTTGACGATCGGCTAATGCTTGCAGTACAAGCTCTGCCATACGTTTGCTCGCGCCCATCACGTTCGTCGGACGAACTGCTTTATCGGTTGAGATTAATGTGAAATTTTTGACGCCGGCATGAATTGCAGCTTCCGCGGTTGCCAATGTGCCAAAGACGTTGTTCCTGATCCCTTCAACAATATTGTCTTCAACTAAGGGCACGTGTTTGTAGGCTGCTGCATGAAAGACTGTCTCGACGGCATATTTTTTCATGACTTTTTCAACACGGTTCTGTCGTTGCACACTGCCGAGCACAGAGGCGACTCGGCAGTTGCTTCTTGTATTCTCGATCAATTTTTTGAGCTCTCGGTCGATCGAGTACAGGTTGTACTCATTTAGCTCAAACAAGACGATGCATCTAGGGTTTTGCTGTAAAATCTGACGACAAAGTTCTGAACCGATAGAGCCGCCAGCACCGGTCACCATGACAACTCTGTTTGTGATGTTCTGCGTCATTAGGTTGTGGTCAGGTTCTACCGGCGCACGGCCAAGCAAATCACCAATCTCAAGATCGCGGATTTCAGTCGAGCTGGCTTTCCCTGCTGCAATATCTTCAACTGAAGGGACAGACTGAATCGCGATGGGCCAGTCAGATAACTTATCCAGTAAGCGTAATCTGTCCCCTTTACTGATATTGTTAATAGCAAGTAGCAGTTTTAACGGTTTGTACAGTGATTGAAGTGATTCAAAATCGCTACTGTGGTGAACTCTGAGTCCGGAAATAATCTGACCCACTTTGCTGATGTCGTCATCAAGAATTACGACAGGGTGATACTCAGAACCATGGATTAGAGCATAGGCGAGATCCCGGCCAGTGGCACCTGCGCCGTAAATGAAAACATTCGGTTTTTTACGTTTGTAGTAATGGTAATAGAGGGTTCTGATCAGAATACGTGGCCCCCCGAGAAGCAAGATACCGAGCCCGGTATAAATCAATGGTACGCTGCGAGGGATGAATGACTGAAAAAAGAATCCTGAGATTGCTAAAGCAACAGCTGAAAGCATCACCGCAAGAAAAATATTGCCTAGCGCCGGTAACATCAGATAGCGCAATACGGCGCGATACATACCGAGTCGAACAAATGTATAGATTGTCACCATTGCTGTGACGGCAAAGCTGGCCAGCTCTCTGATGGTGATATCAAACATCCAGTCGCTCAAGCGAAGGCTCATGGCCAGATAGAGGGAAACCAGGACTGCAATCACATCATAAGTTAATGTTATTGCTCTTTTATTACTTCGCTTGGTACTCAGTAGGGCTTGAATAGGTCTGAACATAGTCACGCTAAATAGTTTTCTCAACCTTGCGATTTTAATCGATTGTGGGGGAGTTGCAATTATATATCGTCGAACATGCAGTCACAGACCTGTTGTGGTAAAATCTTCAGCTCTATTTGCTGGAAAATTGAGCGCTTGTGAAAGTTTTTGTTACGGGTAGTACCGGTTTTGTTGGTAGTGCGCTGACCCATACTTTATCGGAATCAAAGCAATTTGAAGTGATTTGTGGTGTACGGCAGGCTGCGTCTTCAATGATGCAAACCGTTGTCTTTGATCTCGAGTCAGCGTTTGAGATTGAATCTCAGTTAGTTGGTGTTGATGCTGTCGTTCATTGTGCTGCGCGAGTGCACCAAATGCACGAAGATGCTCAAAATCCTTTAGATGCGTACCGCCGAATGAATACGACTGCAACCCTCAGGTTAGCCGAGCAGGCTGCTGCTGCAGGTGTGAAACGATTTGTATTTTTAAGCTCCATCAAGGTAAACGGGGAGAATACGCTTCCCGGGATACCGTTCAGATCGCAAAGTCAGGTTTGCCCTGATGATCCCTATGGCCTCAGTAAATATGAAGCTGAGCAGTCGCTACTTGCTCTCGGACAGCGTTCTGGGATGGAAATTGTGATTATCCGCCCCCCTTTGGTTTATGGGCCCGGCGTAAAAGCGAATTTTGCCAAGATGGTACATATAGTCCAGCGAGGAATTCCACTTCCTTTCGGGGCGATTCAGAATTCACGTAGTTTAGTATACCTGGGAAACTTGGTTGACCTGATGAAGGTTTGCCTGCATCATCCGAAAGCAGCTAATCAGGTGTTTTTAGTTTCCGATGACGAAGATATCTCGACGACCCAGTTGCTGCAAAAACTCGCGGTTGCCATGGGAACGAAAAGTCGACTCGTGCCTGTGCCTGCAGCGTGGCTTATGGGCCTGACGAAGCTTCTTGGTAAACCTGAAGTCGGGCAACGGCTCTGTAGTTCACTCCAGGTCGACATCCGCCATACCAAAGAAACGCTGGATTGGTCGCCGCCTTATCGCCTTGAATGCGCTTTGAAATATACAGTAAGAAAATAAAACTCATGCACAATTCTTTGATTCGAACGATTGATTTCAGTTTGGCCCTTGCCGGACTGATCGCCTTAGCCCCTGTAATGGGAGTGGTTTACATTCTGGGGAAATTTGACACGGGTCAACCTGTCTTTCGCCAGGAGCGTGTCGGCAGACATCTGCAGCCATTTACCTTAGTTAAGTTTCGTACCATGCCTGTCGAAACCGCTTCTGTTGCAACCCATTTGATTCAGGCCAGTTCGGTGACCAAGCTGGGGAGCTTTCTTCGTAAAACTAAATTGGATGAATTACCTCAGTTGATTAATGTTCTTCGGGGGGAGATGAGCTTGGTTGGTCCTCGTCCGTGCCTGTTTAACCAGCAAGAATTGATTAATGCCCGTGATAAACTTGGAGTGCTGGATGTTCTACCCGGCATCACAGGTTTGGCGCAAGTGAATGGTGTTGATATGTCGGAGCCGCAAAAACTCGCATCGTTAGATGCTGAGATGATTCGCTCTTTTTCATTATCGCTTTACTTTAAGCTGATACTTCAAACGGCGATCGGCAAAGGTGCCGGGGATCAGATCAGGCACTAACAGAACAATATTTAAAATGTCACCATGCAGTATCATTACACTGATTTAATAGAAA
The DNA here is from genome assembly GCF_025398175.1 of Photobacterium sp. TY1-4. Classification (NCBI taxonomy): domain Bacteria; kingdom Pseudomonadati; phylum Pseudomonadota; class Gammaproteobacteria; order Vibrionales; family Vibrionaceae; genus Photobacterium; species Photobacterium sp. TY1-4. The sequence goes on along the minus strand of NZ_CP099734.1, from coordinate 2,586,013 downwards.
TTTTCAACGCCGCATTTTACGCGACTCACAATACCAAATTGGTTTGCGGGACAGATGAACCTATCTATTTGCCGGCTAATTCGGTCTATCCGTACCACCGTATCATTTTTGCCCATGGGTATTTTGCATCAGCGATGCATGAGATAGCACATTGGTGCGTTGCCGGGCCGCAACGTCGGCTAAAAGAAGATTATGGTTACTGGTATGAGCCGGATGGTCGGACGGCTGAAAAGCAGGCAGAATTTGAAAAAGTCGAAATTAAACCGCAGGCGTTGGAGTGGATTTTGTCTGCCAGTTGTGGATTTCGTTTTCAGGTTAGCTGTGATAACTTAAGCGGCAACTACGAACCGGATCGGATTGGCTTTACGCGAAAAGTGCGTGAACAAGTTTTGTACTACCTTGAGCAAGGATTGCCTGAACGTGTACAAACCTTGTCAGATGCATTAAGAAGCCATTATGAGATCGATTCACTATGCCCTGAAGATTTTCCTGAGCCTGCAATGAGTATATAAAGCCAACATCACATAACCTTTGGGGCCGAGATACTTTCAATAGAAGAGTTACCAACATGATGATCCAGCAATATGAAGAAGTACTACTGACTTTGATTGATCAAACAGTAGAAACCGCATCCGATGACGAGTTGTTTGCTGGTGGGTATCTACGTGGTCATATTTCGCTCTCTGCAGCAAAGTGTGAACTGGAAGGTATGACCAATGTGAAGCAGATGAACGATTTGGTTGAACAAAGTCTTGCAGATGCACAAACTGAGTTAGCACCAGCCGATCAGGTGATCGTGAAAGCTATGTGGGATCAACTTCAACAATCAGCTTGCTCTTCGTAATCCAATTTTTTGAATTACGTTGAAATTGAATGAAAAGTGCTACTTAGTAGCACTTTTTTATTCTTCCATGATTGCTAATTATCCGTACTTAAATATTTTCGTTTATAGTCAGATGATTTCGCGAAGATAAATGTTGGTATCGCAATTAAAATAAAACCAACTGTATATTGGAGGTTGTTTTTTTCAAGAATTTGATAGCAGCATAGGATAAAAATACTGAATGTCATCAAGATGTTTGATTTGTGGATCAAAGGGTGCTCCACTGAAAACCGAGCGTACAACCGGAACATGCTCAATTACCTCTTCTACAACGTAAGCAAAAAGTGTGATTTTTCGCCATATGTTTGACGATTTATCGTATGTTAACCATTACTATTTTAGCCTAATTTCATTATTCCGCAGGAAGTAAAAGGCTTTTCTCGCTCAAGATCACGTTATTAATATGATTGTAATTAAGGAGTGATAAATTAAACCTCGTCTAGTGGTCTATCTAATTGAACAGAAGATCAACTTAGTTCATCGGCCTTCGTCCATACCAAGGTGAACGTGCATCCGTCACGCTAAAGAGCTGATACTTACGGTTTAGCATCTGGCCACCATCCCGGCTCAGCGGTAGCCAGGAAATCGTCGCACGGTTGGTACTCGGTTTCACCGTCATTACGTCAAACGGAATCGAGATATAAAACCCTTTGTTATAGCTCCCTTCTCCGAACTCTTCTGCTGACAGGTTTGTTTTCGCGGCAAAGGCACCGACAATCACACCGCTGTCAAATTGTTTGGAAAAATCGACGGTGATCCCTTTATCCTCGGTCAGGTACTTGCCAGCACTGACTTTGAACAGGGTATTCGGCAGCCATTTCCACTGCGGTTGATAATAAACCGTGGCATGGCCGGTGACTGCACCGGTCTGGACGCGGTAATTCCGGTTTGTAATGGGGTCATATTGAACTTCTTCGGTGAAAAAGCCCAGTTGAGAGTCCGGATCGCGCTGGATAACGTAGTTGGCATCGACGCCGACTGCCCAGTTGCTGTCAAACGGACGGTAGAGGATTTCACCTCCCACGCCACCAAACATCATTTCCAAATAACCAGCATAGGCCTGGCTGTACCAGTTATCACTCAGGCTATCCATCCAGGTCAGTTGAAGATTGTTGATGCGAACTGGGTTATCGTTAATGTACTGACGTACCAGCGTCCGGACTCGTTTTAAGTCAGTGCCGTCGGGTGGGACTTCGTAGAGGAACTTATCGTAATTATCATAGAGGTTGAAGTACAGACCACCGCCAATCTCGATATGATCCCCTAACCAATAGTTGGCTCCGGCATTGATCCCGATATTAAACAGATAGAAATCTTCCGAACCCCCAAAAGATTGTTGCAAGGTCGGGGCCACACTGATTTCCCAGGGCTTGTCAGATTTGGCAATGAGTTTCCCTTCCGGTACTGAAGGGGAGGCGACAATTGTGGCATCGCTGATTTTTGCGTTGAAATATTCATATTGAGCCACCTTGGCAAATTGCTCACGATCAATGCGCGTTTCAGTGACAGCCAGGTGATTGACAGATTCAATGAGTCGGAATTCGTTGGCCGCGGGCACTTGGTTCGCAATGAGTGTCGCTGCCCGCTGATAAGCTTCATCACGGTTACGGTATTTGCTTTGAGGGGCGAGTATGGTCACAGTGTCATTGGTGGCGTAAATCGTCGGATCCTGGTAACCGGCAATGGTATGTAAGTCTTGTGCCAACTGCTCCCAATCTTTGGCTGAAAGTGGCTGATCCGGTGATGTAAGGCGAGGTCGGTAGACCGGTGCTGGCTCATCACGCCAAATCGCCTTCATGGCATTAAAGTTAGTATTGAGGTTAAAACCAAAGGTCCAGGTGTTGCCCCGCTCATAACTCAGACGTAAATCGCCCCAATTATTTAAACGATACAGGACGCCGTAGTTGATCTTACTGCTTTGGGGCATCGTGATTCCGCCCCGGGTAACCGGAAAATCACTGGTATAGTCATTGCCGTCATATTCCACCTTGAAGCGCAGCGGCTGCCAGGGGCTCTGGTATTCAATCCCGCCAAAAAGCGCACTACAACCACTGAACCAGCGTTCAAAATCGATATTGCCGCCTTTACCTTTATATTCAGTGCCGCGATCACAGTCATTGCCTAAAGTTTTATCCCCGTGGAAATTGGCACTGTTGCCGAGATAACCCCAGCCTATGCCGAGGGTGAGATCAAACGGCCCGACATGTTTACTGGCGGCAAGATACTCCCCATCAAAGAGTCCCGTCCCCCCAAAATCGCGAACGCCGATGGCGGTCTCCGGCAACCAGTAACTTTCTTTTAATAGCCGAACTTTGAAGTCAATGCCCTTGTCCGTGTATTTGGTATCGCCACTGAAACTTTCGTCATTGCTATAGAGCAGGTCCTGAACCAGGGTATAGCGAATGGTTGACTCCAGCCATGGCAGTAGTTGCAGTGAGACAGTGTAGTGATGGTACTCATCATTGAACGTGCCGCCTGCGATAAACTCACCTTCTTTCGCCATTCGCCCTGAGGGCATTTGGATGAGTCCGACACCACCAAAGTCAGTCTGGGAAGGGGTTAACACCGGATAGCTGAAGTCATCAGCCTGCGCTGGTACGGCAGGCAGCATTGCCAAAGAGAGCGCAGATAGTGAGAAGAGAACACGTTGATGCATCATAAGGCCCGATGTCTTAACAAGTTAATGATGTCTTCATTGAGCGTTGTAAACCCTGAAGGCAAAGATTGGAAGCCCAAGTATAGCGTTGCACCTGGCGCAATATCCCGGTGATCATGATTCCAATAGGCTATTGGGTGGTGCTCGACAGTTCCGTCGGGCTGGATCACAACCACTTCGCTGTTCTCTGCATTATCCAAAAGTGATAGTTGCGTTAAATATTCACGGGCACCGGTACGTTCTTGCCAGGAAAGTTGCTGAGGTTCGCTGACAGCGCCCAGGATCAGCACCGATGCTGGTCGGGATGGCAGAATCAGCAGCATGTTTTCCGTAATTAAAGGATTGAGTGATGGCGTGATCCGAATCTGGTCAATATCAATCGTGGAGAAAATCCGTGGCTGGAAAACCTGACTCTCAAACAGCTTGATCAATGCCAAGACAGTTGTTCTTTGCTCACCTTGCCATTGCTCAGCAAGTGCTTGAAGTCGGGAAATGACCTGTTTTTTTTCAGGAAAGGGTTGGCTCAAATAGAAAGATGCCCCGGACCAGTAGATCGGATTAGCTCCGGAAAGTTCGCGAAGACGGTGGATGTTATGGCGGGTATCTTCGAGGATCTGATTGACCCTGACAGGTTGAGGGTAACGAAGCTGCAATTGCTGTTGACTGCGAATTGAAGTGGCAACATTTACTTGAATGCTAGCTGGTGGCTGTTGCGTGAGTTGTACGGCGCTCTGCTCTGCATAAACCGGCGCAACAAAAACAGAAACAACGATAGAAACAAAAAAAGAAGTGATATAGAGACCAGACACAAAGGTGGCTATGCCGTAGGCCATCTTAAAAACGTAGCCGGCAACCCAGGATAAAATGGTTATCGGCATATTGGCTGGCTTTTTCATGAGTTCATGGCTATTCATTTAACATCCGAGGCCTCTTGGAGTCGAGACTTATTCAAGACGGTGCGTAACTTTAAGTGTAGAACTTCGACAGTTTTTTGTTATCGAAGTTTCTGACGAAACAAAGGGTTATCTTTAAGGTAACGAAAATGGTTTTAACAGCGTCATCTCAATATAAGGCAGGCCAGGCGCAATCTTTTGTCGGCTCTTGAGTACTGTTCCGGTTTGCGGGTGGAGCCAAAAGTCGTTGTCAAAATTGAGCGCGAGACTCTCAACTGTGACATGTTCGGTAAAGTGCAAGGTTTCGACAGGGGTTTCATTGATCAGAATGACGGCGGTGCCTTGGCTGGAAAACTCAGAATGGAGTTGATAACCGAAGTGATAGCCGGGCTGCCAGTCAATCTGTCGCTGCCAGTGCTTATGGGTCTTGGCTAAATGAAGACCGAGGGCGAGGGGATCGGTTGTTGTTGATTGCGTCGTGAGTAAGTTTCCTGTCGGGAGATTCAGCGTTTTGATTAAGCGTCCGTGTTCAGTCACCAGCATCCCCTGATCGTTGGAGAGCCACTTTAGCTGGAACGACGGTAGCTGAGCAGGGTTGATTCCGAATGTCGGCTCGGCTAATGCCAGTACCATAAAAGCCTGTGGGCCGTTGCCGAGGCGGGCATACATACTGGCATAAGGCAGGCTTTGGATCTCAAGGTCACTTTTTTGAATGTCATTTTCGCCCAATAAAGCCAGGTGCAAGGTGTCGTTGACATCATTGAACTTTTGGCTGCACCCGCTTAATGAAAGCATTGCCAGCAATAGAATGAAAGGGGACAGAATTGGTCGGGAAGGGCGCATGGAAACTTCAATCATAAGCCGTCCGGAACAGTAAGTGAAGAATGCCAAGAGAAGAATAACCGCACCCACGTGCGATGTGCGGTTATCAATTCAAACTTCAGCAACTCAGGTAAGCTTTCGTTGTGGTTCAACGAAGTGTTTAGCCTTGAGCAGAGACAGAAGTGGTTGTGTTGTTGTCGTTATCTGACGAGTCAGCAACGGCGATAGCTGCAACTGTGACTGCAGCCCCTGCAGCAACAGCTGTTGCCGTAATCCCGCCGACGGCTGCCAGTGAAGCACCCGCAGTACCCGCTGCAACCCCGGTGGTTGCACCCGCAGTCGCCGCTGTACTCGAAGCCGCACCTGCAGTGGTTGCTGTGGTTGATGTTGCACCCGCTGTGGATGCCGTTGAAGCTGTCGTCGAGGTTGCACTGGCAGAGCTGGTTGAACCAGCTGTCTCAGTCGCAGCAAAGGCCGAACCAGCCATCGACATTGCGGCTATCGACATTGTAGTCAACAGCGCGATTGCAGTCTTCTTCATCCGATCCCCTTATTTATAAGATTAATAGTAAAGTGAAGATAGTCTTCCTGTTAATGATATGAACTAACTCAGAGGAAGGCAATGGGGCCATAAATTTGTCACGAAACACATTTAATTTAGGGAACAAGATCTCAGAACGAAGATAAACGGAGAAAGACAATTCTGTGCCTAAATCTGTTTACCATCGAGATTGTTCAGGAAATATCATTATAAATTTCAGTGTCTTATCTTGGGCGTTTCACTTCTTTAAAATGAGAAGAGGCAAAATTTGAGTTTCTCTCTTGGCGTATTCTGTGTAGAATATGGCCGCTGCAATAGTGATAAATGTATAACTTTTTGACGCTTCGTTGCGTTTCAGCACAGAAATGGACAAACCAATCAGTTCAGGGGGATACCCCTCAAACTGATCACAACTGAACGCTCTCTGAGTGCATTGGGAACTCGAACCCAAGGGCGGTAGCGTATCTGAATTTTCGCTTCCGTGGTGTGAAGCGACCAGTCTCAAACCTCGATTAAACGCTGCAGTCTCGTTTAATCGCGCAAGCACACAGATATTGAGAATGTCACGTCCCCGTAATTAGGGGCGGCATACCCTGAGTGTTATCTAAGCATATCAATCAATTTGAAAGTTGAACTTTACGAATGATGCATTTTACAAAAAAGCTTCTTATAACAGCGGTAGCAACAGCAATGTTGGCTGGATGTACAGTGCCAGGTTCCCATTTGAGTGTTGATAACAAAAATGTGGTTACTACAGGTAGTGAGCAGACCAAGGATATTTCGGAGCAGGTCAATGTATACCCACTGACGGCAACGACAGCAAAACGATACAAAGCTCAAGAAGCTTACTCTCAGATGAATGCGACTTTAGATGCTGAAATCGCGCGCTATCAGTATCGCATTGGCCCAGGGGATATCCTCAATATTACCATCTGGGATCATCCGGAGCTGACGATTCCGGCCGGCTCTTATCGAAGTTCGGCAGAAGCAGGCAACTGGGTCCATGCAGATGGTTCGATTTTTTACCCGTACATTGGCATCGTGCGGGTTGCAGGGAAAACCGTAACTGAAGTTCGGGACGATATTGCCAAACGTCTGGCTGCATACATCGAAAGCCCACAAGTTGACGTTAATGTCGCTTCATTCCGCTCACAAAAGGCTTACATCACCGGTGAAATTAACAATCCGGGTAAGCAAGCGATCACCAATGTCCCGCTAACCTTGTTAGATGCCATTAATAGTGCTGGTGGCTTGGCAGAGAATGCGGACTGGCGTAACGTCACATTGACCCGCAATGGATTGGAAGAGCGTCTTTCCTTGTACGCCTTAATGCAACGTGGCGATTTGACACAGAACCGCTTGCTCCGCCCGGGAGATATCGTTCATGTGCCCCGCAACGATGCCCAAAAAGTCTTTGTGATGGGTGAAGTGAACGATCCGAAATTGCTGAAAATTGATCGGGCAGGGATGAGCCTCACGGAAGCGCTCAGTAATGTTGGTGGCATCAATCAACTGTCTGCAGACGCGACCGGAGTGTTTGTGATTCGCAGCAAGATGACACAGGATGTGAATCCAAGCAACACCAATACTGAGCAGCAACAACGATTGGCTGACATCTATCAGTTGAACTTGTCTGATGCGTCAGCTTTGGTCATCGGAACCGAATTTGAATTACAGCCCTATGATGTGGTTTATGTGACTGCGGCGCCGATCGTCCGTTGGAACCGTGTGATTACCCAACTGGTCCCAACTATTACCAGTTTCAATGAGCTGAGTGAGGGCGTGCTGCGGATCAGAAATTGGCCGTAATGGTTCGAAGCGACAATCAGACATATGATTACGATATAAACTATTGATATTGAGTTAAGAATTTATGAGCGTTACTCAAAACACTCAGGTGAAGCAAGACTCAGATGAAATTGATCTGGGAAAACTGTTTGGTATCTTGCTGGATAGCCGTTGGAGCATTATTGCTATCACCTTCGTTTTTGCCATTGTTGGCGTCGCATATGCGTTGCTGGCAGCACCGATATATAAAGCAGATGCACTCATTCAAGTTGAAGAGAAAAGTTCAGGGATGCCTGCGCTGGGTGAGATGGGCGAGCTGTTTGCCAGTGAGTCTTCCGCGACAACCGAAATCGAGATTATTAAATCTCGGATGATATTGGGAAAAACGGTTGATAAGCTAAATTTAACAACCACCATTACACCTGAATATTTTCCGCTTTTCGGTAAAGGAATTGCCAGAATCCAGGGGAATCAACCAGAAGCACATATTGAGCGTTTTGAAATCCCTGATGGAGTACTGAAACCTAAGTATCGACTTCGTGTTTTAGATGCTTCGTCTGGACAATATGAGCTCCAAGATGTAGATGGTAATTTGGTGTTGAACGGTACGGTAGGCATGTTGGCTCAGAATAACCAGTTCGTACTGTTTGTATCGAAGCTGGATGCTGAAAGTGGACAGTCTTTTGAACTCACCAAACAGAGTCGTTTAGACGCCATCCAGTGGTTACAGCAAAACTTATCAATCAACGAACGTGGTAAACAAACGGGAATCCTCCAGTTGTCGTATACTGGTGAAAATCGTTCACAAATCGAAGCAATCCTGAATGATATCAGTCAGAATTACTTCCTGCAAAATGTGGCACGAAACTCGGCAGAAGCAGAAAATAGTCTGCAGTTTTTGCGCACGCATTTGCCTGATATCAAAACTCAATTGACAGCATCGGAGGATCTGCTGAATCAGTTCCGCCAGGAAAATGAGTCGATTGATTTAGGCTTAGAGGCCAAATCAACATTAGATGTGATGGTAACGATTGAGTCACAACTCAATGAGTTGACTTTCAAGGAAAGTGAAATCTCCCAGCGTTTTACCAAAGAACACCCGGCTTATGTTGCCTTGCTGGATAAACGTAAAACCTTGCTTGGCGAGCGAGAGCGCCTGAACCAGCAGATCCAAAAATTGCCGAAAACCCAACGAGAAGTGCTGCGTTTAACCCGAGATGTTGAAGTGAATCAGCAAATCTATGTCGAACTGCTGAATAAAGTACAAGAGCTCAATATTGTGAAAGCCAGCACGGTAGGGAATGTACGTATTCTGGATAAAGCACAGACATATACCAAGGCGGTGAAACCCCAAAAAACGTTGGTTGTAGCACTGGCAACTTTGCTTGGTGGCATGTTTGGGGTTGCGATTGCACTACTTCGTGCTGCGCTTCATCGCGGGGTTGAAAATCCGGATGAAATTGAAGCGGTTGGTTTACCGGTTTATGCAAGTGTGCCAATGTCAGATTGGCAAATCGAGCTTGAGAAAAAACAAAATGGTAAAAAGAAGTTTTCTATTGAAGAGACTTTGTTGGCTGTTTCGAACCCGGCTGATTTATCCATTGAAGCACTGCGTAGCCTACGTACTAGCCTGCACTTTGCCATGATGGAAGCAAAAAATAATATTTTGATGATCTCCGGTCCAAGCCCGGGCATTGGTAAGTCATTTGTATCAGCTAATATGGCAGCCGTCGTTGCTAAAGCTGGACAAAAAGTACTGGTAATTGATGCCGACATGCGTAAAGGCAGGATGGAACGCCAAATGGGTGTCAGTGCAAAGCCTGGATTATCAGATTATCTTAGTGGCCAAGTAAGCATTGAAACTCTGATTAAACAGCCTGGCGTTGAAAATTTGGAGTTCATCGGGCGTGGTGAAGTACCACCAAATCCATCCGAATTATTGATGCATCCGCGTTTTAAAGAACTTATGGACTGGGCTTCAGCTAACTACGATTTAGTCATTGTCGATACACCGCCAATTCTAGCGGTGACTGACGCTGCAATTGTTGGCTCTCATGCAGGAACATCATTACTAGTAGGTCGCTTTGGTCAAAACACTGTAAAAGAAGTGGAAGTGACGAAGCAGCGTTTTGAACAGAATGGCATTGAAATAAAAGGCTTTATTCTGAATGCTGTAGTTCGTAAGTCGAGTAGCTATTATGGTAATAATTATGGATATTATAATTACAGTTACAGTTCTAATGATTAATTATTTGAACTTTTAGGATTTACCGCTTTTTAGAGAGTATGAAAGATATGATTTCATACGGGATACATAGAGATAGGTCCCTGAATTTAGATAAAAAGTGCAACACTCATGGCTAAGATGGCGAGAGAGAAGGTCTGCTGCTGAAAGTGGTATCCTTCTTATCGCCAAAATCAAAGCAGTATTACTTACAATGTGTTCTCAGTAATTGACCGAGGGTCAACGATTTAAGATTTCAACACTTATCGGCGAAGATAATTCGCAAACAGCGATAGCAAGAAGGCTAAGTGCTCAGCGTTCAATTATCTGTGGTGAGCTGAAGAGGAATGCTGGTGCAGAAGTGAACAGGCCTAGCGATACACATATGTTAAGCCAGCAACGCCGAACACTGGCATTGAAATACCGCATGCCCAAGGAGAGGGTCAGGTTTGTTGAAATGGTGCTATGTTGGGGCGGAGGCCCAGAGGAAATCAGCGCCATAGCAAAACGGTCGATATCCCCACCCAAGTGCTTGCTCGAGGTGAAATTCGTCATCTTGCCATTGACGCAACTGGTCTGAAAGTTTTCGGTGAAGGTGAATGGAAAATGAAAAATCATGGCAAGGAAGAACGCCGTGTCTGGCGAAAGCTCCATCTTGCTGTTGATGCTGATACCCATCAAGTCATCTGTGCAGAACTATCGTTATCAACCGTCACAGATGGCGGAGTCATGCCAACATTGCTCAACCAAACTTATCTTAAGATCAAATTGATATCAGGTGACGGCGCTTATTATATCAGGCTGTGCTATCAAGCGATTCAACGGAAGAAAGCACAGCCCCTTACCCTCCTAGAGCTGGAGCAGCACACTGGGAGCGCAGTCACTTCAGGGTATGTTGCGGTTGCAAACCAGAGAATTCACGGGAGCAATGAACGCTGGAAAAAGGCCTGTGGTTACCACAGTGGCTTGATCTCGGAAACGGCGATGTCGAGATATAAGCGGCTGCTTGGCTCAGCTTTAAGCTTGCATGATTACAACGCTCAGGTCGAGGAAGCGCGCTTGCTGCTGTCCGAGCGTTGGCAAAATTAACAAGGCTAGGCAAGCTTGTAACTCACAAAGTTATCTAAATCATGACTTATATTAGGTAGATCTATTGGCTTTCTGATTTGATCATATATGGACACTTCCTATTGCAAGTAGTGAAGTAAAGAATTCAGGCGTTGTTTTGCGCACTTATATCCGAGTTCAATGACTCTTAATGATTTCCGTTGGGTATGCTCTTATCAACAACTCGGACTAACATGTCCCTTGATCAAATCAGAGCTACACACTCACGGTCTTACCTGTTTTCTCATTTACATTTCATGCGCAATTTCAAGCCGATAGTAATTCCGGCTTATAGTCTTGCTGATTGGCCAGTAACGCCCATGCAATTCGAGCGATTCGATTTGCCAATGCTACAACTGCAACGTTTTTATGTTTCCGTTTCAGTAAATCATTCAACCAGCGATGGGTGTATGTTTTGGGTTCCTGTTCATGACACCATTGCTTGCGTTATCTCGCGCCTAGATCCAAGTCAGTTTCAACAGTGTTTTATCAACTGGATACAAGCCGTCACTGAGCACTCAGATGGTGAGTTCATCGCTATCGATGGTAAGTGGTGCACGGCTCATATAACCGCGAAAGTAGGCAGTCTACGATTCATACGGTTGGTGCTTTCGACACGGCCAACGGCGTAGTTATGGGCCACCTCAAAACCAATTCGAAGTCCAACGAGATCACGGCAATACCGAAACTGCTTAACTTGTTGGAGATCAAAGGCTGCCTGATTTCGATTGACGCGATAGCCTGTCAAGTCAACATCGCCTCAACCATCATTGATAAAGGTGGTGATTATTTACTTGCAGTTAAAGGTAACCACGCAACACTGGCTAAAGCTGTACGTCAGGCGCTGTCTGCGTAAACTTCGGTTTGTCCCTGAAAATGTCACTGTGGAACAAAGCCGCGGACGAATCGAAGCCTGAGAATATCATGTACTACCTGCTGGTGAGTTGGTACAAGAGTTTCCTGATTAAAAAAGGCTAATGGGCATCGGCGTTACCATTGGTTAGCGCATTGATAAATAGGGTAAAGAGTCACTTGAATACCGCTATTACATTAGCTCTGCTGAGTTGGAGAAAGAGCGTTTTGCCACCGCAGTGCGTGGCCACTGGGGAATTGAAAACAACCAGCACTGGGTACTTGATGCATCAATGAACGAGGATGCTTGCCAGATTTATCGCGGAGATGCCGTTGAGATCATGGTCTGTTTTCGGCACATTGCAGCGATGAATACTTCTTATCTGGACAAGGTCTTACTGGCTGGTTTTAAAGTATCGAGTAAAATGAGCATTCATGTTCTTACCCTGTTTGGTTAGTTATGACGAGAAAGTGCAAGTATATATGGCTTTGTTGATCAAATCAGGAAAACAACAGATCGACCCAATTTAAGCCATGTTTTAGCTAACTTTACGAGTTACGGGCATGCCGAGCCCTGTTAACTTGTTCAACGCACGGACGGCAGCAAGCGCTTCTCCGACCTGAGCGTTGTAATCACGCAGGCTTAAAGCTGAACCAAGCAGTCGCTTATATCTCGACATCGCCGTTTCCGAGATTGAGCGACTGTGGTAACCACTGGTCTTTTTCCAGTGTTCATTGCTACCGTGAATACGCTGGTTTGCAACCGCAACATTTCTGGGGTGACCGTGCTCCCAGTATGCTGCTCCAGTTCTGGGAGGGATAAGGGGCTGTGCTTTCTTCCGTTGAATCGCTTGATAGCACAGCCTGGTATCATAAGCGCCGTCACCTGATATCGATTTGATCTTACGATAAGTTTGGTTAAGTAATGTTGGCATGACCTCACCATCGGTGACGGTTGATAACGAGAGTTCTGCGCAGATAATTTGGTGGGTATCAGCATCAACAGCAAGATGGAGCTTTCGCCAGACACGACGTTGTTCTTTGCCATGCTTTTTCATTTTCCACTCACCTTCGCCGAATACTTTCAGGCCAGTTGCGTCAATAGCTAGATGACGAATTTCACCCCGAGCAGGCATTTTGATAGGGATATCGACCGTTTTCGCTCGCTTGCTGATGCTGCTGTAGTTCGGGCATGTTAGTGGTACTTTCATCAGAGAAAACACCGAGTTCATGAAACCTTGAACAGCACGAAGTGACAGGTTGAATAGTCGCTTCACCATGAGAGCAGTCATGATCGCAGTGTCTGAATATTGATAGCCGCGTCCACGGTTACCGTGATGTTCAGAGCATAACCAGCCGCTTATCGCTTCTTCGTCGATCCAGAATGTCAGCGAGCCGCGGTTAATCAGTGATTGGTTGTACTCTTTCCAGTTATCTGTTCGGTAAGTGCTTTTTCCCATGAGGGTGGCCTGTCAGTAAACGTCACAAGATCAGATCACTGACTGCAAGAAAAGTTCACGCCGATTTAGTCAACAAAGCCAGTATATATTCGAATACACCTCAGGCCGAGTGAGTGTCTTGAATTTAGGCAGCTTAAACTAATGTTTTAAATAATATTAAAGCTTGAATAAGCGAACACTGACTTGATAGTTAAATTCGCTGCCTTTTATTTTAGTAGCAAAAACAGATAAACACACATATTCTTGTTGTAATTTGAAATTAGTTTCATCATTAAATTTTAGTTCATTTTTTTAAAATGAATTTATAAATGGTATTGTGTTTGGGTGAATGTTATAGTGCGGTTGGAGTTAAATTTAATGCGATTGCGAAATAAACTTAAGATAAGAAAATGATACGAAATATAATATGGAATATAATAGGGTTAATTTTACCTTTACTTTTTGCAATTATTTTTATCCCTCTAAATATAGAGATTTTTGGCTATGATGACTTCTCTAAATTAACACTGTTGTGGATAGTGATTAGCTTGTCCACTATTTTAGATTTGGGGATTGGGAAATATCTGACACATTACATTGCAAGATACTCAATGAATATAAGTACACAACACGTATCACTTGTGTTATTTTTGTATGTCACAGTATCATTGTTTATAGTAATGTTGGGGCTTGTGTCTATACATTTTGCCGCTTCCTTTACCCTTGAAAATGCATACATATATTTCTTTCAAGAACATAGTATCGAGTTTTCTATTTTAGTGTTTGTTTCTTTTCTATCGAATTTTTTTAGATTTATTTTAGAAGGGATGGGACGGTTTAATATTACGGCAAAAGTGAAGATTGTTTTCTCTACTTTGCCATATATCTGCCCCTGGGTTGTATCGTTATTTTATGTGGACATTACACTTATTGTCTTTGGTTTTCTACTAATAAAATTTTTTGAAACATTGACTTGGTTTTTCTTAACATATAAATATGTTCATGTTAAATTAGTTATACCGAAGAATATAGAAAAGAGTGAACTTATAAATATAGTCAATTTTAGTGGTTGGGCTGGAGTCAGTAGTATTCTATCCGCTATCCTTGGATCTGCAGATAAAATAATATTATCGATGATTAGCCCAAGTGCATACGTGATGTACAGTCCTATAGCTGAATTGACGTCAAAAACATCTGTTCTGAATTCTTCTGTTTCTACTGTACTTTTTCAATGGTTTTCTAAGAGTGAATTGAATAGAAAAAAGGATATATATTCTAAAACATTGTTTTATTGTTTTGTTTTCACAATGTTAAGCATAATTATTGTTTGTCTTGTTAGTAATGATTTTTTGTTAATATGGCTGGGCGAGAATACTTCTGGTTCATTAATGCTGTCTTTTAAGATACTACTGATTGCTTATTTGTTGCAAATGTTATCACAGCCAGCTTTTGTAATATCACAAGCGAGTGGGTTCACGAAACAAGTAGCTTGTATACACATTGGTGAAACCGTACTATATATGATATATGCGAGTATATTAATATATGAGTTTCAATTGGTTGGAGCTTCTATATCTGTATTAATTCGTATGATTTTGAGTGTGGTTCTTCAAAATATAGCCTTTTTGATTATTGAGAAAAAGTTTTATGAAAGTAGCAATTGTAGGAGCATTTGATCGTCATAACTATGGTGATATTCTGTTTCCATTAATTCTAACTAAATTTATCGAGAATAACATCGGAAATGTTGATATTGACTATTATAGCCTAACAGAGAGCGATCTTGAATATTGTGGTGGATATAAAACAAATACGCTTTCAATGCTTTTTAATTCTGAATGTATTTATGATCATGTGATTATTGCTGGTGGGGACGTTTTGTCTTCTTATTGGTATGTTATGGATACGCATGTAACTACTTCTAACTACTATGTCTATTTTTTGAAGTTAATTAAAAAAACATTAGGGTTAAAAGTTGTTAATAATCTAGTCTCCAATAAATATAACTGTAGTAGTCAACTACCATATGTTTTTGATAAAAGTCATTTCAATAATACTCCAAAAAACCTAGTTTTTAATTGTGTAGGTGGGTCTGGAGTTTCACAGCTTGATGACTATTATTACCATTATATGACGAACTCTTTGAAGTTCTCTGACAGTGTTTCTTATCGAGATGAAAAATTACATCAGAAATTAAATTCAGACGGTGTCATTGGAGATTTAATACCTGACTCAGCTTTAATTATGAGCGATTATTTTGAGTTCAAAAAAACAGAGGAAGAATACATTGTTTTCCAGGCAGGATTGCATTATGCAATTAAAGATTTAGATTTTATATGTGAACAGTTAAAATTATTAAGTCAGCATATTAATATTAAACTTGTACCAATTGGAAAAGCGACTGGTCATGAAGATCATATTTTACTTGGAAAAATTCATGAAAAAATTGGATGTGAATCAATTGAATTATTCAAGAATGATCATGTATTAGAAATAATGAAAGTTATTTCCGGTTCAAAATGTTATATAGGAACGAGTCTTCATGGTGCAATTACATCTATGTCTTATAGTGTTCCTGTTTGTGCAATTTATACTAGTGAAGTTAAAAAACTTAAAGAATATAACAAAACATGGAATAAATACGCAAAAAATATTCCCACATCTGACTTCTATGATGAAGCTTTGAATTTAATTTCATCTGGTACGATCTCCAGTGAGTTAATTGCTGAGCAAAAAAAACGGATAAATCATTTTCTTGAAAATTCCATATTATAATTAATTTAGGGTATGGGGGAATGATTCCCCATTTTTTTATGTTAATCATATTGAAACCGCTGTATTTGATATTATTTTATTCTGCTTGTTTTCTTTTATTTTCCTTAGGGTTAAGTAGTGAATATGAAATGGTTAATTTGAATGCAGTTATATACTTTACACTGTGTACAACATTATTGTTTCTTGGGTATCAAATTTCACATTTCTCATTTAAAAGTTTTCATTTTAAAAGTTTTAATGTTGAATTGAGTTTTATCTATGTCTTATATTCAATTTCATCTTTATTACTGATTTTTGAACACATTTACTTCTTCTTAAGGTTTGGTACTGTTCCGATATTAAATCCAGATTTTGAGTTGTTACGAATGGAATTTATGGTGAATGGTTATGTCCATGTTATAGCCATGTCATCATACTTACTTTGTTCGATAATATACTTTTATGAAACACATAAGGCTAAGCGTATATCTTGCATTATTATTACAATGACTTTATTTTTATTAATGGGGAATCGAGCAGAAATAGTTGCTTTTTCGTTTTTACTATTCTGCATTTACAGGAAAGATAATTTTTCTGCGAAAGCATTTATCCTTTTCTGTGGGGTGCTTTTGATTCTTTTTGGTATAACGAGGCTGCTCAGAGACTATTTCTTTTTTGGTGAAAGTGTCTTTTCTTCAATAGATGATGTATGGGTTCTTGATGATTCATATTTATCAGCAGTTCTCTATTATATTTATGTTGGATTAACTTTCAATTTTAAAGCATTCAACTTGTATGTAATGGAAGTTAGTGATTATTTTTACGGGTATTTTACAATACTATACCCTTGGTTAACTATCATATCTTCAGATGTATACACTTTAAAAGATTTGCAAGCTGATGTTTTAGGAATACATTTTCATGGTACTATTACGCCAACGATGTTTACTATTCCTTATGTTGATTTTTCTTACTTTGGAAGTCTAATCTTTCTGATGATTGGGTATGTTTGGGGGTTGTTATATACTCAGGCAACAAAAGGAGTTACGGGGTTTTATATAATGTACGCCTATTTCTCATGGAACATGGTAATGGGAATGTATGAATTTATGTTTTATAAGTTCTATGTCATTTTTAACTTAGTTCTTATTGTTATTTGCTGTAGGTTTCTTGTTAGGTTTAAGTTCTCATGAAAATAGCTATCTTATTATCCACCTATAATGGTGAGAGTTTTATAACTGAGCAATTAGATTCAATAGCAATTCAATCGTACCGTGATTTTGAAGTTTTTATACGTGATGATGGTTCCAGCGATAATACTTTGAGCCTACTACATGACTATTGTAAGAAAGATTGTCGATTTAAGCTTATTGAGTCTAATGGTAATTTAGGTTCGGCCGGTTCTTTTATTCAATTATTAAAGGTTGTTGAATCAGATGTGTATCTGTTTAGTGACCAAGATGATGTTTGGTTACCGAGTAAGGTTGAAAGAGTTGTAGAACATTTTAAAAATGTTGATATGGATATAAGTGTTCTTTATCATACAGATCTTCGAGTGGTGAACCAATCACTCGTCACTTTGCACTCCTCATTTTTACGGCAACAGTGTATGGATGCAAATTACTCTAATTCTAAAAATAATATTTTAATTCAGAATTTTGTTGTTGGGTGTACTTCTGCGGTAAATAACAGCTTAAAAAAGCAAGTTTTTTCAGTTGATTTTGATATAAAAAATGTGGCTATGCATGACTGGTGGCTTGCATTAATAGCTAAGTTCTTCGGTCGAATTGATTTTGATTCTAATAAAACTATTTTATATCGTCAACATGGAAAAAATGTTTTAGGTGCTCCATCCAATTCATTGATGAGATATGTTATTTCGATGCTAACTGGAGCTGGTATAGGTCGTGTTCGTAATTTCCGCTTAAAAGTGTCAGCTCAAGCTGTTGCATTTATGCAAGCATATGAGCCGCACCTTGCACAAAATCATAAAGAAAATCTAATTTTAGTATCAAAAATAGGTGAGGGTGGAAGCCTTAGAGATTTAATTACCTGTTATGAAAATGGAATATCTATGCAGGGAGTTAAAAGAAATCTGGCACTGATTTACTCTTTCTTATTTTCAGGAGAAAAATAAAATGAAAATCTTAGTAACAGGTGGTGCAGGCTTCATTGGCTCTGCGGTTGTACGCCATATTATTAACCAAACCCAAGATTCAGTGGTGAATGTCGATAAATTGACTTATGCGGGAAACTTAGAATCACTCCTGTCAGTTCAAGATAGTGCTCGATATGCTTTTGAGCAAGCCGATATCTGCGATCGTGAGGCGATGGCACGCATCTTTGAGGTGCACCAACCTGATTTGGTGATGCACCTGGCCGCCGAGAGCCATGTTGATCGTTCCATCGACGGCCCTTCCGAATTCATTGAAACCAATATTATTGGGACTTATACCATGTTGGAAGCGGCTCGTTCCTACTGGAGCCAGCTTGATGTGGTGAAAAAAGCCGCTTTCCGTTTCCACCACATCTCTACCGATGAAGTGTACGGTGATTTGGAAGGCACGGACGATCTGTTCACGGAAGAGACGTCTTACGAGCCATCAAGCCCTTATTCTGCGTCCAAGGCATCCAGTGATCATCTCGTCCGCGCCTGGTTACGTACCTATGGTCTGCCGACGATTGTCACCAACTGCTCCAATAACTACGGTCCGTATCACTTTCCGGAAAAACTGATCCCCTTGATGATCCTGAATGCCCTGGAAGGTAAAGCGTTGCCGGTCTATGGGGATGGGATGCAAATTCGAGACTGGCTGTATGTTGAAGATCATGCGTCCGCACTTTACAAAGTTGTGACCGAAGGTGAGGTTGGTGAAACGTACAATATCGGTGGCCACAACGAAAAGGCAAACATTGACGTTGTGAAAACGATTTGCACACTGCTTGAAGAGCTGGTGCCAGCGAAACCTGAAGGCGTTGCCCAGTACCAGGATTTGATCACCTATGTGACAGATCGCCCGGGCCATGATGTGCGCTATGCCATTGATGCCTCGAAAATTGAACGTGAACTGGGCTGGAAACCAGCCGAAACGTTTGAGTCCGGTATTCGGAAAACGGTTGAATGGTATCTCAGCAACAAAGACTGGTGGAGCCGGGTTCTGGACGGTTCATACAGCCGTGAGCGTTTAGGGGCGGAGGTTGAAAAATGAAAGGAATTATTCTCGCCGGGGGCTCCGGCACGCGTCTCTATCCCATTACCCGGGGTGTCTCAAAGCAATTGTTGCCGGTTTACGATAAGCCGATGATTTATTACCCGCTGTCGACATTGATGCTGGCAGGGATCCGGGACATTCTGGTGATTACCACCCCGGAAGATAATGAAGGCTTCAAACGCTTACTGGGTGATGGCCGTGACTTTGGGATCAACCTGGAGTACGCCATACAAGAGAGCCCGGATGGCTTGGCGCAGGCATTTCTGATTGGCGAAGATTTCATCGGTGAAAATCAGTGTTGCCTTGTGCTGGGCGATAATATCTTTTATGGCCAGTCTTTCAGCAATACTCTCCGCCATGCCGCTGAACGTGCTCATGGCGCGACCGTCTTCGGTTATCAAGTTAAAGATCCGGAGCGCTTTGGGGTGGTCGAGTTTGATGACCAGATGAAAGCGGTGTCGATTGAAGAAAAGCCGGCTCAGCCAAAATCAAACTATGCAGTCACAGGCTTATATTTCTATGACAATCGTGTGGTTGATTTTGCTAAGCAAGTGAAGCCATCAGCCCGCGGTGAGCTGGAAATTACCAGCATTAACCAAATGTACCTGGATGACGACTCGCTGAGTGTCGAGCTGCTGGGACGCGGTTTCGCGTGGCTTGACACCGGTACTCATGAAAGCCTGCATGAAGCCTCTTCATTCGTGCAAACTATTGAGAATGTTCAGGGGCTCAAAGTTGCTTGTTTGGAAGAAATTGCTTGGCGTAACGGCTGGCTCAGTGATATCGAGCTTGCTGCCCGTGCCGAGCCAATGCTGAAGAATGAGTACGGACGCTACCTGATGTCCCTGGTCAAGAAATAAGGCTTTATCGTTCATGAAAATATTGATCACCGGAAGCAATGGCCAGGTTGGCCATTGCCTTGTTTCAAAACTCACAGGTAAAGCTGAGTTATTAGCTGTTGATCGTGCTGAGCTGGATATTACTGATGAGGCTGCCGTACACGAGGTCGTCCAGGCTTTTTCACCAGACTATATTATCAATGCGGCAGCACATACCGCTGTGGATAAAGCCGAAAAAGAAGTTGAGCTGTCGTATTTAATCAACCGGGATGGCCCCCGCTATTTGGCTGAAGCGGCGCAGCAGTGTGGTGCCGTCATGCTGCATATTTCAACTGACTATGTTTTTGACGGTCAAGGCGAAACCCCCTATGTTGAATCCGACCAGACCGGTCCACAAGGGGTTTATGGTCAGAGCAAGCTTGCTGGTGAGCAGGCTGTAGCAAGTTGTTGTGAAAAGCATTTCATTTTAAGAACGGCCTGGGTTTTTGGTGAGCATGGCAATAACTTCGTCAAGACCATGCTGCGACTTGGTGAAAATCGTGATGCACTGAGTATCGTCGGCGATCAGTTCGGCGGGCCAACCTATGCCGGGGATATAGCAGATGCCCTGATCACCATGGTCAACCATCTTGAATCGGGCCAGCATGCAGCGTGGGGCGTCTATCACTTCTCCGGCATGCCGCATGTCAGTTGGTATGACTTTGCCGAGAAGATTTTCGAGCAAGCTGCTGAGAAGGAAGTGTTGAAGACTACACCTAATCTTTCATCGATTCCGACATCGGCTTATCCGACACCAGCGACACGGCCGGAGAACTCGCGGCTCGATTGCACAATAATTGAAGCCCAGTTTGGTATCCAGCCAAGTAATTGGGTGCAGGCCTTAGACAACATTCAAGCTTATAAGTGATGTTATGAAAGTTATTGATACGAAAATCCCCGATGTAAAAATTATTGAGCCATCTGTTTTTGGTGATGAACGCGGATTTTTCATGGAAACTTGGCAGCAGAAGAAATTTGAGGAGTTGGTGACCGGCAAACCAACCCCATTTGTGCAGGACAACCACTCGAAATCCAAAAAAGGGATTTTGCGTGGGTTGCATTACCAGACGGAAAATACACAGGGTAAACTGGTCCGCGTGGTTTCGGGTGAAGTGTTTGATGTTGCGGTTGATGTCCGCAAAGACTCTCCGACATTCGGCCAGTGGGTTGGGGTGTACCTGTCTGCTGAGAACAAACGTCAGCTGTGGGTACCTGAAGGTTTTGCACATGGATTCTATGTAACCAGTGATGAGGCTGAGTTTGTTTACAAGTGTACTGACTATTACAACCCACAAGCGGAGCACTCGATTTTATGGAATGATCCGGAGTTGGGTATAGAGTGGCCACTACTTGTTGAACAGCCTTCACTTTCAGAGAAAGATTTTGATGGTACTCCATTTCAAGACGCGGTGACATTATGAAGAAAGTGTCAGTGATAGGTACCGTTGGCATACCTGCATGCTATGGTGGTTTTGAGTCTTTAGTCGAAAACCTGACGAAATACTCTTCGGAGAATGTGTCATATCAGGTTTTTTGTTCATCTAAATCATATGATGAACAAAAAGTTGAGCATAATGGCGCTGAGTTAATATATTTGCCTTTGAATGCGAATGGGATCCAAAGCATCCCTTACGATATTTTTTCATTAGTGAAATGTTTGTCAATTAAACCAGATGTTACTTTAATTCTAGGTGTCTCAGGTTGTATCTTTTTGCCGATATATCGTCTGTTTTCTCGGTCTAGAGTTATCACGAACATCGATGGGTTAGAGTGGCGGCGCGATAAGTGGAGTAAACTTGCTAGAAAATTTCTAAAATTTTCTGAATCCATTGCTGTTAAATATTCTGATGTGGTCATTGCGGATAATCAAGCGATCGGAGATTATGTCATTCAGGAATATGGAAAATCTAATGTGATTATTGCGTACGGTGGTGATCATGTAATACCTCATAACCAACCTGATGTAGAACACGAAGAATATTATCTTTCATTGTGCCGTATAGAGCCAGAGAATAACGTCGAAATGATTTTAGAGGCGTTTGTAAACTCAAAAAGCTGTTTGAAGTTTATTGGTAATTGGGATAATAGTGAATATGGTCGTCGCTTAAAATCTAAGTTTTTAAAATGCCCTAATATAGAAATTATTGATCCCGTATATGACCTTAGTCACTTGTATAAGATTCGTAAAGGGTGCTCAGGCTATATTCATGGTCATTCTGCTGGGGGTACCAATCCTTCTCTGGTAGAAGCCATGCATTTTACCAAACCAATCTATGCGTATGATTGCAGTTTCAATCGCTATAGTACAGACGACAAAGCGATATATTTTTCAACTTCTGAAATGTTAAAAAGCCATTTGAGTGGTTTTGATTCAGAAGTACGTCAAAAAGTTGCAACTGAAATGAAAGAAATAGCTAATGCTCGATATACTTGGCAAGTTATTTCAAAAGATTATGAGCAGGTATATTAATATTTTTGTTGTTAATCATTTGTTTTTTGAGGGATGGTTGTATTGCTTAGTAAGCTTTAATTATATGCAATCAATACGCTTTCTGCTATTACTCAAGTAAGAGTTCGCTATGACAGCTACCGCATTTGTTTTCGTTTTTATTTTCTCTTTTTGTAGTTTGTTTATTTTCCGTAAGCTAGCAAAGAGAGTCGGTTTAGTGGATAAGCCTAATGCCAGAAAACTGCATCAGGGTGTGATTCCACTGGTTGGTGGGGTTTCTATATTTACCACACTGAGTATCGCTTTTCTTATGTTTACACCGGTTGATCAAGACACAATTCTGTTTTTGATTAGTGCAACGATTTTGGTGGTCATGGGGGTTGTCGATGACCGGTTGGATATTAGCTTTAAAATTAGGTTAGTGATTCAGGCTGCAGTTTCTCTGGCGATGATCCATATGGCCGGGAAAAGCCTGCATAACTTGGGGTACCTGATGGGTAGTGAGGCGATTGAACTGCCGCTTGCCATGAGTTATCTGGTGACGATTTTTGGTGTGATTGGGGCAATCAACGCCTTTAATATGGTCGATGGCATTGACGGTCTCCTTGGCGGCTTGGCGTCTGTGACCTTTGCTGCATTGGGTTATATGTTCCTGGTCGATGGCAATACCGAGCTGGCGGCAGTGTGTGGCCTGATTGTCACCGCAATGGTGCCTTACATCATGCTGAACCTTGGTTTTCCGCTGGGCAGGCGTTTTAAAGTCTTTATGGGGGATGCCGGCAGTATTTTCATTGGCTTTACGGTGATCTGGCTGCTGATTGAGGCAACGCAAGGCGAGCGAGTAACCCATATCCGTCCGGTGACGGCGCTGTGGGTGATTGCGGTACCGCTGATGGATATGGCGACCATCATGATCCGCCGGATCCGCAAAGGACAGTCCCCGTTTAAGCCGGACCGCGAACACCTCCACCATATCTGTCAGCGCATTGGGTTGTCTTCCGGGATGTCTCTGGTGGTGATCTGCAGTTTGGCGTCCGTATTGGCGGGGATCGGTATTTGGTCTGATATCAACAAAATCAGTGAGTCGGTGATGTTCTTTAGTTTCTTGGCTGTATTTGTCGGATATTTCCTGTCGATCAGCTACATCTGGCGTATTACGACCTTTATTCACAAACTTGCCGGTCGTCAAAAAGCATCCGAGTTGGATCTTGAGATGGGCCAGTCTCACGCCGAGAAATAATTCTTGGTTTGTCTGGGACCAAGTTTAAAATTGGGTAGCTGATGAGGAATGCTGCATCTGTTGGATGTGGCATTTTTTGTTTTTGGGGTTTGTGTTTGAGGAAGTGTATCGTTTATGTTTCATAAAATTTTGGTTGTTTGTGTCGGTAATATTTGCAGATCACCATCGGGCGAGTATTTACTGAAGCAGTTGTTGCCTGGAAAGGAAATTGCTTCTGCTGGTGTCGGTGCATTGGTCGGAAAGCCTGCCGATAAGATGGCTGCGGAAGTCGCTGAAGGACACGGTATCAGCCTGGAAGGGCACGAAGCCCAGCAGTTGACCGGTGAATTGTGCCAGCAGTACGACTTGATCCTGGTGATGGAAAAAGGACATATTGAAGCTGTGACTAAGATTGCGCCGGAAGCGCGTGGTAAAACCATGCTATTTGGGCAATGGATTGGTCAGAAAGATATTCCCGATCCATATCGCCAAAGTCGTGAGGCGTTTGATTTCGCTTACGGATTAATTGAAGAAGCGGCGATGGCCTGGGCAAAGAAGCTATAGCCCATATTCGCTTCTTCAACGGATTTATCGATACGATTTAAATGTACCGATAAGTGAAAATGCCCTGCTGTCATTGCTCAGCAGGGCATTTTTGTATCTGATCCAGAATACGAATTTTCAGTTATTTCTTTTTTAAATACCTTTCAGCCGATCTTCCCGGCGCATCGCCTTCGACATTTGGTCATACTGCTCTAATTCATCCAAAAACAAGGAGAGTCGCAACGCGAATGAAAAACAAGCCTGCGCCGTCATCTGGTAGACGGCGTTGATCGTGTTAGTTGCGAAATGAATTTTTTGCATACATCCTCCTTGCAATGAACGGGTGTCGTTAACAGGTAAGGCGACAGTATCTCCTTGATGATGAAATGGTCATGTTAGAAAAGTGACTATAGTGTTGAGTATAGTTGATTTATTGGGGAAGGGATTGATTTAGAGCACGTTTTTGTTACAAGCGGGAAATCTTCGGCTTACAGTCGTTTACTGCAAGCCGAAGGGTAGTTACTTCTGGTTGGTAAAAGTACCCAATTTTTGTTTTAGGTTTTGTGGTCTGATGTGAGTTTGTGTCTTGATGGACGACGTTTTGAATGAGGTTCGTTGAAACGACCGCTTTCTGAGCCAGGAAGTGATACGCCAGATGTGAGAAATCATGAAGTAGTACAGCGTAAAGAGGATAAGAAAGCTCAAGAACATCACCGCTTCATGAATCTGATACTGCTCACTTAAAATACCAATATAGGCAAACAAACCCGCGATACTACAGATGGTGACCAGCGTCATTCTCTGAGACAGTCCAACCCGTTGGCAGATGTGATGCAGGTGTTCCCGATCGGGTTTAAACGGCGATTGGCCTTTTTGGATCCGGCGGATCATGATGGTGACCATATCCATCAGCGGCAAGGCAATGATCCACAGTGCCGTCACCGGGCGGAATGAGTTTTCTTCGCCTTGGGTGCCTTGAACCAGTAACCAAACGATTGTAAAGCCAATGAAGACACTGCCGGCGTCCCCCATGAAAATCTTGAAGCGGCGACCGAATGGTAGTCCTAAATTCATCATGATGTAGGGTATGGTTGCAACCACAAAGATCACGCAGAATTGGTATAGGTTGATCTGGTGACCGGCCCAAAACAGATACCCGAGCGCTGTAAATGAGACGGTTGCCAGCCCGCCCAATAATCCGTCAATGCCGTCGACCATGTTGAAAGCGTTAATTGCCCCAAGAATCGCGAAAATTGTGATCATGTAACTCAGTGGCGTTGAGAGGGTTAACTCTTGGAAGCCACTGATATTGCCTAAGTTTGTTAATTTCAAGTCACCAACTGCGATGAGCACGACAGACATGAGTACTTGAACCAGCAGGCGACTTTTGACACTGATATCATATTTGTCGTCAATCGCGCCGATGAGCACGAGGATTGTGGCACAGCTGAGATACAATATGGGGGCCGTGTGGATCTCGGGCGATAACATAATGCCGACGCAGACTGAGCCGAAGATGGCAATCCCACCGACGAGCGGGATCACCCCCTGATGTTGTTTTCTGCCGCTTGGAGTATCGACCAGTTGAATTTTTTTAGCGATGATTCGAAGCGCAAATAAGCTGACTAAAGAAAAACTAAAGAGTATTGGGAGTTCCATATCCATCATTCTGCCTATATAAGAAGCAAAAATTTTTCGTTATGTTATACCCAAAGCTGGTGACATTAAAGTTACATATGCAATCAGTTTTGTTGTTGTTGGATAACGTGAATTAAGGTAACAAAATTCGTATTTTTTTGTGTAATTGGTAAATTTATAACTATCATTAATGGTTTTCTGCACGTTTCCCAATCACTTTTGAGTGTAGTGAGTTTGTCCTCAGACTGTCAAAATTAGAGTATGCCTTATAAGAAAGTGCATTGGGGAAGAGGAAATATTTTAGGTAACCGTTATATCTGTCAGGACGTTTAATCGTGATTTATTTCTAGACTCTTCATTCTTGCTATTTTATATCTCGCTGATTTTGTCATGATTTCTTCTCGGCGCAATGTTATAGGTGCAGGTTGTGGAGATCATACATCATGGTGCAAGTTCAGGCGTTACAGGTTCGTGTCATGAGCTCAAGTTGGGGCTGCACAGCCTATTAGTTGATTGTGGTCTGTTCCAGGGCCGTGAAGCTCGAGCACGTCATGATATTGATTTTCCTATTCGCCATATTCGTGCGCTGTTGCTGACGCATTGCCATATTGATCATATTGGACGGATTCCCTGGTTGTTGGCGGCAGGATTTCGCGGGCCAATTTATGCGACGGAAGCAACGGCTGCTTTATTGCCGCTGATGTTGGAAGATGGCTTAAAGATCAACCTGGGGTTGAATCAAGCGCAGTGCGAGCAGTTTACCCGGGTGATCAAATCTCTCCTGAAACCGATCCCTTTTGGCTGTCGTGTGGATTTGATTTGGCCGAGTGGTGAGCTGATTCATGTCTGCTTTCGACCGGCTGGTCATATCCTGGGTTCAGCTTATATCGAGATCGTGTTACCCGATGGTCATGTCGTTGTGTTTTCGGGCGATCTCGGACCTTGCCATACGCCCTTACATGTTGATCCTGTGTCGCCCGTTCGAGCCGACACATTAGTGCTTGAAAGTACCTATGGCGACCAACGTCATCATGCGGTGACTCAACGGGAAGCGTGTTTATCTGATATCATTCAGCGTTCTTTGCAGGATGGCGGGGCGATTTTGATTCCTGCTTTTTCGGTGGGTCGGACTCAGGAAATATTGTTCGATCTTGAAAACCTGCTCGCCAAAGCGATGCAATCTGAATTTGGCTATCCTTCAAGTCAGCCAAACTGGCCGGACATCCCTATCATTCTGGATTCCCCCTTGGCAGCCAGGGTCACTGAACAATACCTGCATTTTCAGCGGTTATGGGCGAAAGAAGCCAAGCAGCGGGTTTATCGCGGTCGGCACCCCTTATCGTTCGATCAATGTATCACCATCACCCAACACGCAGAACACCAGGCTTTGATCAATCGTTTAAAAGCAACCGGTGAGCCGGCCATT
This sequence comes from Photobacterium sp. TY1-4, assembly GCF_025398175.1. Classification (NCBI taxonomy): domain Bacteria; kingdom Pseudomonadati; phylum Pseudomonadota; class Gammaproteobacteria; order Vibrionales; family Vibrionaceae; genus Photobacterium; species Photobacterium sp. TY1-4. The sequence continues at coordinate 2,558,689 of NZ_CP099734.1, read as the reverse complement.
GTTGTTGCAGCCAGTGGCATGTGTAATGGCGGCCGGATTATGAATTATTTACAAGCATTACTGCCGGATCCTCGAACCGATGTAATTATGGTGGGTTATCAGGCTGAGGGAACGCTGGGGCGTCAGTTATTAGCCCAACCCGAGCTGGTTGAGTTCGATCTGCACACTGTCGAAGTTAAGGCTGCGATTCACACAATGTCCGGGTACTCAGCACATGCAGATCAGCACGATCTGATCCAGTTTGTGGCAGGTATTCAACAGGGGCCACAGCAAATCCGGCTGGTTCATGGCGAGCCCGCTTCGCAACAAGCTCTGTCCCAGCATTTGTCAATATTGCACCCGGAATGCGAAATAATTACGACATTTACTTAGCAACAATATTCATTTTGCACTATCCGTTTAGATAACTAGAGAGATGCTGTTTCAATATTCGTGTCACACTTTGCTGCTAAGGTGACTGAAGTTGAAACGGACATAATAACACTGCTTTCAGTTGATTCTTTGGGGGATAGTAATGAAGATTACTGTTGTGGGAACTGGATATGTTGGTTTATCGAACGCGGTCTTATTAGCACAGCACAATGATGTTGTCGCGCTTGATATATTGTCTGAAAAGGTTGATTTAATTAATCGTCGAATCCCCCCGATTGATGACAATGAAATTAGACGTTTTTTTTCAGGGAGTTCACTAAGTCTTATTGCAACGACTGATAAACTGAAAGCCTATCAAAACGCTGAATTTGTGGTGATTGCAACACCAACGGATTATGACCCGGTGACAAATTACTTTAATACTTCTTCTGTAGAGGCGGTCATTAGAGAAGTAATGGAAGTCAATCCGAGTGCTGTGATGGTGATTAAGTCCACTGTGCCGGTTGGTTTTACTCATCGAATAAAACAAGAGCTGAGTTGTGACAACCTGATGTTCTCGCCGGAGTTCTTGCGTGAGGGCCGTGCACTTTACGATAACCTGCATCCTTCCCGGATTATTGTTGGCGAGCGCTCAGCGCGTGCCGAGACGTTTGCCCAGTTGTTGGTTCAGGGCGCAGTCAAAGAAGACATTGCAGTTCTGTTCACTGATTCGACAGAAGCAGAGGCGGTTAAGCTGTTCTCCAATACTTATCTGGCCATGCGGGTTGCGTATTTTAATGAGTTGGACTCTTACGCCGAAGCCCATGGTTTAAATAGCCGTCAGGTTATTGAAGGCGTTGGACTGGACCCACGGATTGGCTCACATTACAACAACCCATCGTTTGGTTACGGCGGTTACTGTTTGCCAAAAGATACCAAGCAATTGCTGGCCAACTACCAAGATGTGCCAAACAATATTATTGGTGCGATCGTGGATGCTAACCGGACCCGGAAAGATTTCGTGGCGGAGTCGATTTTGAGCCGTAAGCCGAAAGTGGTGGGTATCTATCGCTTGATCATGAAAAGTGGCTCCGATAACTTCCGTGCCTCATCTATTCAGGGCATTATGAAGCGACTGAAAGCGAAAGGGATTGAAGTGGTGGTTTACGAGCCGGTACTTAAAGAGCCGGAGTTTTTTAACTGTCGCGTGATGACGGATCTGGAAGCGTTCAAGCAAGAATCTGATGTGATTGTCTCCAACCGGATGGCTACTGAACTGGCGGATGTTGCCGATAAAGTCTACACCCGAGATTTATTCGGCTCTGATTAAGTTTTTCGGTTGTGCCTTGCACTGAAAGAAAAACTTAATGGAAGGGGCGTCATTGAGTCGTCCCTGATTCTCTTGATAACAGACTGAATAACAACGAATTTTTCCTCAGCTTCTCCACGAATATTTCCCTGTGCGGTTTTCTCACTTCTAAGATTGATTGCATCCTTTCTGTGACCTCATTTCCCGGTTTTCCACGCTGGCCTATACTTATTTACATATCTATCAGCTCGTATTTGTGGTTCGGGGAATGATATGAAAAGAGCAACGCTTGCACTATTTTGCGCTGGTATTTTTGCCGGCATGACGAGCCTGTCGACATGTGCGGCTGATCGCGTCGGCGGGCAGTCGGTGGCTCGCCAATCGCCTCAGGCAGCTCAGAAACAGACATCTCAGCAACAGATGTCGGAGACCCAGGCTCCTCAAATGAAGGCACCGCAAACCAAGGCATCGCAAACATCCGCCCAGAATGCATCTGCTGCCAATTCGACATCGACTGCGGCAACTCAAGCTGGGAGCACAGGCAAAGCCGCAGGGATTGATACGGCGATGGCTGCGTCGGCAGGTGGGATCACTGCCACGGTATTAGCAGTTGGTGTGGCGGCTTTAGTGGTCGGTGTCGCTGTTTCGGATACCGGTGGTGGCGATGATCCGGCACCACCGGTAACGGCTCAGGCGGAATAGCCCCCAAGCAGTCACGCGCAATCTGTAACCTGAAGTGATGCGTGAATATCACTTCAACGATGGACAGGCGCGTCTATAGATAGGCGCGTCGTTACACTTGTTTGCCTTTCACCAATTTTCTCACCCACATCCGGCCCGGATGGAGCGCATCTAACACGCTATTCGGCAGAGGTAACGGGTCTCCACAGATTTGCGAGGCGAGCAGCTCTCCCAACAGCGGCGCTGAACTTAACCCGCGGGAGCCCAAACCAATCAGGGCATACAGGTTCGGGCATACCGGCACTGGCGCTGCTGTGTCTTGTTGGGTTTTCAGGTCGGCATATTGCGAAAGCAGTGGCTCGTACTGGCAGACATCGCCGACAAACGGCAAATGATCCCGGCTGGCACAGCGCACAGCAGCCCGGGCTTGGTTCTCGTCCATATCGATGGTTTGCGGCCATTCAACACCCGGCAGGCAGTTGACCAGGCGTTGTTTGTTGTCCGCATGCTCTGACGGACAAAAGCTGAGATCCGTGCTGCCCCGGCGGTAGCTGGCGCCGATACAGTGGCTTTGGGAGGCCGGATTTGCCGGGGTCAGGTAGCCGTCGTAACACAGAACGGTTTTGAGCTGCGAGAGCGCTGGGTTGGTCGGGATATGACTCACCTGGCCCCGGACCGAGTAGGCCGGGATCTGGCTGGTTTGCGGGAAGTCCTCAAAACGATGGCCATTGGCGACGATCACAGTATCGTGTTGAAAACGTGCTTCATCGGCAATCAGCGTCCATTGTTTTTCGGCTGAGGCAGCGTCAACCGGATCGCTGCGCTCGAGTTGACGGATCTCGGTGTTGGTCTTGAGGGTGAGATGACCACTTTCACTTGCCAGTTCGATCAAGGCCCGGGTCAACGCCTGCGGGCACAGCCAACCCCCTAACGGATAGTTCACACTGGTGTGGCCGGTTTCGACGCCGGTGACGGTTTGGGTTTGGTCCTCATCCAAAAATCGGATCAGCGTGTCCGGGAAACCGCCTTCCAGCATTTTTCCCAGTTTTTTTTGTGCATTGTCGTCCCAGGCCAGCTGCGTGACGCCGCACCAGTCATGGGCAAAGGTTTTGTGCTGCGCCGCTTGTTCGACAAACTGCCGGGCATACAAAAATGCCGGGGCAAAAAAGCGCGACAGGGGATCGTTCGAGCCATTGAGTAGGGGATAAACTGCCCCCTGGCGATTGCCGGAAGCCCCTTTTGCCGGGAGCGGGTCGGCACAGTAGAGTGTTACATCGACGCCGCGTCGGGTCAGCGCGAGCGCGGTGGTGGCCGAGCCAATCCCGCCCCCGATAATCGCCAAGTCTTGCGGCTGGTCGGCACGTTTGCGGGCATACCAGGGCTTGAAGTAGGCAGAGTGTCGGCGTTGGGTCATGGTGCCGGCCAGCATGTCTCGCTTAGTACCGAATCCTTTGACTTTCTTCATGTCGAAACCGGCTTCAATCAGGCCGCGGCGGACAAATCCGGCGGCGGTGAAGGTTGCGGTGGTACAACCTTCCCGTGCCAGTTTGGCCATGCCGTCAAAGAGATTCTGGTTCCACATTTCCGGGTTTTTGCTTGGGGCAAAACCGTCTAAAAACCAGGCGTCCACGATCCCGTCATCATTGGTCCATACTTGTGGCATACAGTCTTTAATGTCGCCGAACCAGAGATCCAGGGTGATCAGGCCATTTTCCAGCACAATCCGGTGGCAGTCCGCCACAGCTGGTGGATAGTGCGCATGCAGCTGCTCTGCCAAATCTGCCAGCTCCGGCCAGGACGCATGCGCTTTGATTAAATCGTCACGCGTCACCGGAAATTTTTCAAAACTGATGAAATGCAGTGCTTGGGTCGCGGCATCCGGGTTTGCCTGGCGAAAGGCCTTAAACCATTGCCACACGGCCAGGAAGTTCAGGCCAGTGCCAAAACCGGTCTCAGCAATCACGAATCGGCGACGCGTCGAGGTTTCCCAGCGTTGCGGGAGTCCGTTCTGGTGGAGAAATACGTAGCGTGTTTCTTCTAAGCCATTGGCATTTGAGAAATAAACATCGTCAAAGTCATTGGAGACCGGGGTACCGGATGAATTCCAGTCAAGAACGGCATTTTCAATGCGATGGGGAGACTGCTCGGACAAGGGGAAACCTCATGTAGTGCTGTAACAAGGGTCGGTCATGGTCCGTGAATGCCTGATAAGCGATTGATTCGCGAGCAATGACCGATCAAACAGATGATCTTGGTGCTGATTGTACCGTTTGCCGGGAAAGCTGACCACTTTCCCGAGATAAACCCGTTATGATCAGCATCGTTAAATGACAGTAGGAATTCATCATGAAACGAGCCGTAATTACAGGCATGGGTATTGTATCCAGCATCGGTAACAATGTGAAAGAGGTGCTGGAGTCTCTGAAAGCCGGTAAATCCGGTATTAATTTCTCCGAACAGTTTGCGGAAATGAAGTTGCGCAGCAATGTTTGGGGTGATTTGAAAATGAACCCGTCTGAGCATATCGACCGTAAAAAAATGCGTTTCATGGGCGATGCAGCAGCATTTGCGTATTTGTCTATGGAGCAGGCAATTGAAGACGCCGGTCTTACTGAAGAACAAGTTTCCAATGATCGTACCGGCCTGGTTGCAGGCTCGGGCGGTGCATCCTCGCAAAACCAAATCGCAGCGGTGGATATCCTGCGCGAGAAAGGCGTGAAGCGTGTGGGTCCTTATATGGTCCCGCGTACCATGTCTTCAACCGTGTCAGCCTGTCTGGCGACACCGTTTAAAATTCGTGGCGTGAACTACACCATGAGTTCAGCCTGTGCGACGTCTGCACACTGTATTGGCCATGCGCTGGAGCTGATCCAACTGGGTAAACAAGATGTTGTTTTTGCCGGTGGCGGTGAAGAGCTGGATTGGACCCTGACCATGATGTTCGATGCGATGGGCGCGTTGTCGACCAAGTACAACGATGATCCGTCGAAAGCGTCCCGAACCTATGATGCCGATCGTGATGGCTTCGTGATCTCTGGTGGCGGCGGCATGCTGGTGGTTGAAGAGCTGGAGCATGCGCTGGCACGCGGTGCGAAAATCTACGGCGAAATCGTCGGCTACGGCGCGACCTCCGATGGCTACGACATGGTGGCACCATCAGGTGAAGGTGCGGTGCGTTGTATGAAGATGGCGATGCAGGATCTGGATGCGCCAATCGACTACATCAACACCCACGGAACTTCAACGCCGGTCGGTGATGTGAAAGAGCTGGGCGCGATCCAGGAAATCTTCGGTGACAACAGCCCGGCGATTTCTGCGACCAAGGCCATGACCGGCCACGCCCTGGGTGCTGCGGGTGTGCATGAGGCGATTTACTCAACGCTGATGCTGGAGCACGGTTTTGTCGCCCCGAGCATCAACATCGAGAATCTGGATCCGGCAGCGGATGGTTTGGATATTGTGACGGAAACTCGAGAGCAAGCGCTGAAGACCGTGATGTCGAACAGCTTTGGTTTCGGTGGTACCAATGCCACGCTGGTGATTAAGAAGTACGAAGGCTAATGGGTCACCGCGACAACAATTCGCGGTCACAATTGTCAGAGGCGAGATTCAATCAGGGAAAACATTCCCAGCGCTCGACAGTAGGATCTCGTCTCTGCGCATGACTTTTGTCATTTTTCCGGGAGTGGCACTGGCTAATGGACAGTTCTAAGATGGCTTTGCAGAGACTTCAAAGACCGATCCGGTTAACCAGTGCCGAAAACAGACGCGGCACTTGTTGGTGTGAATAGTATTTTCTTTTGCGGGAGCTGTCTATTGCACTGGCAGGTGTTTTTATTCCTGGAATTTTTTACCCGGCTCAATGCCGGGTTTTTTTATACGGGTCGTTCGGGACAGGCAGCGGCTTCACATTAATGGCTGGCGTAACGTTGGCCCAGTCCCTCAACAGGCTTGTACTTTCCCGGGCAACTCAATACTATTTTGACACTTTTTTTCTTATTGCCGCCGCCACGTGAGCTATCGCCGCGCAGGCCGCAATTGTCGCGAGAGCTGTCATTGCCGCGACGCTACAGGAACGGACCCATGAAAATCCTCATTGATGAAAATATGCCGTATGCGCTCGACCTGTTCAGCCAGCTTGGCGAGGTGATTGCCAAACCCGGCCGCACCCTGACTGCTGATGACTTGGTGGATATCGATGCGCTGATGATTCGCTCGGTCACCAAAGTGAATGCTGACTTACTGTCGAAGGCAAACCGACTGCGTTTTGTCGGTACAGCGACGGCAGGACAGGACCATGTCGACCAGGCATTGTTGGCGCAAAAGGGGATCACCTTTACTGCAGCGCCGGGATGCAACAAGGTGGGTGTGGCTGAGTATGTGCTGAGCAGCCTGATGGTGCTGGGCCAGCAGCAGGGCTTTTCTATTTTTGATAAAACGGTGGGGATCATCGGTGCGGGCAATGTCGGCAGTTACCTGGCGAAATGTCTGGACGCGCTGGGGATCCGCTACCTGCTCAATGATCCGCTGAAAGCCGAACAGGGCGACAGCCGGGCATTTCACTCGCTGGAAGCGCTACAGCAGCAGTGTGACATTATCACCATGCATACGCCGCTCACCCGTGACGGCGCATACCCGACCTATCACCTGGTGGATGAAGCGTTTTTGCAGCAGCTGAAGCCCGGCGCGATTTTGATCAATGCAGCTCGTGGCCCTGTGGTCGATAACACCGCGTTGAAAGTTGCGCTTCAACAAGCGCAGACCGGGGAAGGCAGAGCCCTGACCGCTGTGCTGGATGTGTTTGAGCAAGAGCCGTTGGTGGATCTTGAATTGCTGCCGTTGCTGGCGTTTGCGACCCCACATGTGGCGGGCTACGGGCTCGAAGGCAAGGCTCGGGGAACGACCATGGTCTTTAACCGTTATTGCGAGTTCTTAGATCAGGGACAGCCGGTATCTGCTGCCAGTCTGTTGCCGGAAGCGCCGTTGCCGCAGGTGGCTCTCAGTCGCGCCTGGCAGGAAGAGACCCTGTTTCGCCTGATTCAGCTCGTCTATGATGTGCGTCGGGACGATGGGTTATTCCGCCGCGAAATGACTGCCGCAGGAGAGAATACTGCCCGGATGGCCTCGGCCTTCGATCAAATGCGGAAAAATTACTGGGATCGGCGCGAATACAGTGCGATTACAGTAGCCGGACAGGCCGGTTTTGGGTTAGAGTCGCTGGCTAATTTAGGTTTTACAGTTGAGGAAACGCCATGAGTCAGGAATTTGATGTTGCCGTTCTGGGCGCCACTGGTGCCGTGGGCGAAACGATCGTCGAGGTTTTAGAATCGCGTGATTTTCCGGTTCGCAATCTCTATTTACTGGCTTCGGAACGTAGCGCGGGTAAAACGCTGCGCTTTAAGGGTAAAAGCGTTCGTGTAACCAACGTCGAAGACTTTGACTGGAGTCAGGTTCAGTTGGCGCTGTTCTCGGCCGGCGCAGAAGCGTCTGCACACTGGGCGCCGATTGCGGCGGATCACGGCGTGGTGGTGATCGACAACACCTCACAGTTCCGCTACGACTACGATGTTCCGTTGGTGGTGCCGGAAGTGAACCCGCACGCGCTGGCGGATTACCGTAACCGGAATATCATAGCCAACCCGAACTGCTCGACGATTCAGATGCTGGTGGCCCTCAAGCCAATCCATGATGCGTACGGCATTGAGCGCATTAATGTTGCCACGTATCAGTCGGTCTCCGGCTCTGGAAAGAAAGGGGTTGATGAGCTTGCCGGACAGACTGCGAAGCTGTTGAACGGCTTGCCGGCAGAAAATAAAGCGTATGACAAGCAGATTGCGTTTAACTGCCTGCCGCATATCGATGACTTTATGGATAACGGCTACACCAAAGAAGAGATGAAAATGGTGTGGGAAACCCAGAAGATCCTCGGCGATGACAATATCCGCGTGAATCCGACCTGTGTTCGGGTGCCGGTCTTTTATGGTCACGCGGAAGCCGTACATGTCGAAACCTGCCAGCCGGTTCATATCGAAGAAGCGATTAGCCTGCTGGAAAATGCCGAAGGGGTGGAACTCTTCCACGGTAACGATTATCCGACTCAGGTCAGCGATGCGACCGGGAAAGATCACGTCATGGTCGCCCGGATCCGGGAAGACATCAGTCATCCGTGTGGGCTGAACATGTGGGTTGTGGCCGACAACGTCCGCAAAGGCGCTGCGACGAACAGCGTGCAGATTGCCGAAAAGCTGATTGCAGAATACCTGTAATGGATTTTGGTGCGGCTCATCCTGCCTTTCGGTAGGATGGGCCGTATTTATTTTTACTCAGCGCAATACCAGAACACGCAGAGCGGTTCGTCTTTCGAATTAGGCAGCATCCCTCATTTACCGTTCAAGAGTCTTGATGAATGGCCGATAGATTCATTATGCTTAGCGCCATAACTTCGAAGCTCGACGCGACTTTTTCGATACTCGAAACCAATTTCTCATCTCTGCCAGAGAGGACAGCAGGCAGTGTCTGACTTATCGACTATGATCAAACGTTTTATTTTACCGGTCGTCATTGCCGGAGCCGCCCTTCAGATGCCCTTGTCAGCCCATGCGGTGCGTATTATCGGCCCATCCGAAGATGAAGTGCGCGCAGCTTCGACTGAGCCTGCTCAATCTTTTGCGTCGAGCCAGAATACCATCAATCGCTACGGTCCGACCGGGAGTAATGAAACCCTGTGGTCGATCGCCTCTCGTTACCGTCCGAATAACCAGGTCTCTATTTATCAGGTCATTGGTGCCATTCACCGGGCGAATCCACAGGCATTTGAGCAGAATAATATCCACGGTCTGATCCCGGGAAGTGTGCTGAGAATACCGTCTTTAGCCCAGATCCGTCAGGAAGATTTGGACAGTGTACGGCGTCGTCTGGATGCCGATCAGCGCCGCCAGGTACGCCAGTCGGCGACGCCTGCGACTTCGGTTTCCAGAACACCGCCACCAAGAACTCAGACACCAAGTGCACCGGCGCCAAGCGCCACTGCGCCGGCACCGACCGTTGTGGCGAACCCACAACCCAAACCGCAAGTTGCCATTCAGGAGCAGGTGACGCAGGCGGCCCCGGTCACACCGGCGGCCACATCGGTACAAACGGCAAGTAAAACGGCCCAAGCGGCCAGCGCGACTGATAAGGGAGGCATTCCCGCGAAGCCGACTGCGTTGCAGACGCAACTGGATGCCTCTGATGTGCAGATGACCAAGCTGGTGGAGAGTAACCACTTGCTGCGCGTTCGCCTGGCAGAAATGCAGCATGAGGTCAGTGCGCTCAAAGATCAGATCAGCAACGACGAGCAACTGCGCGATGAAATCCTCAATTTTATTCAGCAACAGAAATCGCAACCGGTCGCACCGGTGGTGCCTGAAACCTCCTGGATGGATGACTTGGTCGCTAATCCATGGGCCATGGCTGCTGCTGCGTTTGTGCCTGGCGCCCTGATTGCCGGCGCGATTGCATTTTTCATGATGCGTCGTAAAGAAGAAGATGACGATGTGAAATCGCTGGAAGGCCCGCAAGCGCAGGAACCGGCAATTCCGGCCCCGCCGAAAGGGGACGCTGAGGCGATCCCGGAGCTGGATAGCGACAAGCAAGACGTTGATGATCTGTTCGCCGGGGATGATTCTCTGTTCGATGATCCGGAAACTAGTCTGTTCGGGCCGGAGCATGATGGCAATTCGTCGGGTGAGCCGGATGATTTACTTGACCTGTCCGCCGATGGTCATGATGACTTTGAAATTGAAAGTGGCCTGACGCCAAGCAGCATCTCGGTGAAAGGAGATGAAGAAGCGATTGGACTCCAGGATATGGAGCGGGCGCTGGATGAGATTGAACAGTCCTCGGAGCCAAGTTCGGACGAAGCGCTGGCAGCCATGTGGGAGCAGTCCCTGCAGGGCGATGATGATGACGACGACAGTTTTGATCTGGCGGATGCGGAACTGGCCGATGATGCTGACAAAGATATTGAGGATGGGTTGCTGGACCAGTCCATCCTGGATGATTTGTTGAGCGAAGCCGGCGGGTTAACGGATGATCTTCCGGATGATGAACCGACTGAGGCAACAAAGCCTGAAGCGGCAACGGCTCAAGTGGTGGATCAGGATGAACTGGACTCCTTGTTTGAGACGGTCGGGTTGGATGAGCCGGCCCCTGAACCGACGCAAGTGCAAGTTGATGAGCCTGAGGAGCAAGCGCAGCAGGCTGCCGTCGACCAGGCACTGGCTGATGCAGACGCGCTGTTTGCCGTAGAAGAGCATGCGCTGCCGGAAGAGGAGCTGGACGCACTGTTTGATGCAAACAGTACGGCGTTGCTGGATGAATTTATAGACGATGATGAGCTCAATACCCCGGATATTGAGCTGGAAGAGAACAGTACGGCATTACTCGATGAGCTCCTTGGGGATGACGAGGATACTTTCAATCGGGCCGATATTGCGATTGATGAAAACAGTACCGCGCTGCTTGATGAACTGGTTGCGGACGAGGAAGACAGTGACGAGAGTCGTATTGATGTCGCGGATATTGAGACTGAAGATGAGCTGGCTCTGAACCTGGATGAGGTTGTCATTGATGAAAACAGCACCGATCTGTTGGATGACATTCTCGCGCAACAGGGACATCAGCCACAAACCGCTCAACCGCCTCAGACGACATCGGAAGGCAGCGAGCCGTTTGAGCCTGCAGAACGGTTGGATTCTGTCTTAGAATCCGATTTCGCTGATGATGTCAATTTGAGCGCCGATGCGCCGATGTCAGCGGCGACTGAACCCGCGGTTGCCGACCCGGCCGTCGACGCGTTGCTGTTTGATGATCCGGAATTTGAACCTGCGGACACTTCAACTGACGGGCATGAGCTGGATGCTTCACGCGATGCAGATTTCCCGGACACACACGAGACGGGGTTTGCGGATGCGCTGCATGAAGCACTGAATGAGCAGCAGGCTGAGTCCGTCGCAGACGTTGAAGCTATTGCAGACGTTGAAGCCATTCCAGACGTTGAAGCTATTGCAGACGTTGAAGCCATTCCAGACGTTGAAGCTATTGCAGACGTTGATGACGCTATTGCAGGCGTTGAACCTGCGGCAGACGTACAAGATGAAGATATTGATGCGCTGCTTGCGGATGTACAAGAGTTGGTCGATGCATCTGAGCCTGATGAAACATTGGCGTTCGATGAAGAAGCTGCCCTGGCCGAGTCTGAGCCTGATGTTGAGTTGGAGCCGGAAGCTGAGTTTGAGCCGGAAGCTGAGCCAGAGCCAGAGCCAGAACCGGAAGCAGAGCCTGAGCTGAATGAAGCACCGTCGCCCGTTGAACCGGCCGCTGAGTCGACACCGGACCCGGATGCGCTCGCTGAGCCGGCGCATGAGTTAGCGTCGGATGCGCCGCTGAACCTGGAAGATTGGCCGGCGTTCGATGAAGAAGCTGCCCTAGCCGAGTCTGAGCCTGAAGTTGAGTTGGAGCCGGAAGCTGAGCCAGAGCCGGAAGCAGGGCCAGAGCTGAATGAAGCACCGTCGCCCGTTGAACCAGCCGTTGTGCCGACACCGGATCCGGATGTGCTCTCTGAACCGGCGCATGAGTTAGCGTCGGATGCGCCGCTGAACCCGGAAGATTGGCCGGAGTTCGATGAAGAAGCGGCCCTGGCCGAGTCTGAGCCTGAAGTTGAGTTGGAGCCGGAAGCAGAGCCTGAGCTGAATGAAGCACCGTCGTCAGTTGAACCGGCCGCTGAGTCGACACCGGACCTGGATGCGCTCGCCGAGCCGGCGCATGAGTCAGCGTCGGATGCGCCGCTGAATCTGGAAGATTGGCCGGCGTTTGATGAAGAAGCGGCCCTGGCCGAGTCTGAGCCGGAAGTCGAGCCTGAGCTGAATGAACCAGCCGTTGCGCCGACACCGGACCCGGATGCGTTCGAGCCTGACTCTGAGACTGAGCTAGAGGCGGAAGCGCCGCTGAATCTGAGTGAGCCATTGGTTTCCGAGGATGCCGTGACCGCGGCTGAGCCGGAAGACACATTGTTGCAGGAGCCTGAATCAGAGTCTGAGTCTGCACGTGATGAGCCGACACCGGAGGAACTGGTGTTGGCCGCAGAAGAAGCCATGGGGGATGCTGCGTCCTCAGAGCCGCGCTACTCAATTCATGGTGAGCAACAGATTGAATTTGAAACCATTGATCCGGCCAGCATTGCTGAGTTCAGCGAAGATGATGCGCTGCAGGCCTCGTTTGATGAACAAATGGCGTTGGATCAGTATCATACGGGCGCCCAAGAGTCGGCGGCTGCATCGGCTCCGGCGTCAGCGCCGGCTCATCAGGCTTCCGGGAAGACGACATCGCCGAATGATGCTCAGGTCCCGGCGGATATGTTTGATGATGAGCTGGTTGATACGGCCGGGCTCGATATGGCTGCACTGCTCAGTGATCCGGACGAACAGGTTACGGATGACAGTTTTGATAATGACAGCGTCGACAATGAAAGCTTTGAAGATGATAGCTTTGAAGGTGATAGCTTTGAAAATGATCAGTTTGTCGGCATGGATGTCGCAACTGCGGACAGTTTGTTGGCTGAGCAGGCACGGGATGAAGCCGTTGCAGCAGAGCGTTCGGCAGCGACGAATCCCTCAGAAAGTGAAGCTTTAGCACCTGCAGGGTTCGAACATACCGGGGATGAAAATGCGCGTCCACATCGTGAAGCGGAGGCGCCAGGACAGCAACCACTGTCGGCTGCCGAATCAACCACTGTTGAACAGCATGAGCAAGGCCAGCAGGATGAGCAAGATGCTGAGCGGGATCAGCTCTGGTCATCTGCGCTTGACGACGATGCCCTGGCCTCAGAAATGTATCCGGAGGAGGATGCGGAGATCTGGGCAGCCAGCAATCCGGATCCGGAGCTGGAAACGGAAGACTGGGCAGAGCAACCACAAATGGATATTGATGATGTGGCTGCATTTGATCCGGAGTTTCTGTTGGCAGAAGCGGATTCAGAAGTATTGACTGATGCGACGGGGGAGAGCGAGTTGGTCGATGATCCGGAGCCGGCACCGTCGTATATCAGTATCGATGAACTGATGAAAGACATGGAAGCCGACGCTCCGGAAGAGATTGAAGAGCAGCCGCTGGATCTGAATGTTGGCCTCGATGAGTTTCCGGATATTCTGAATAATGTTGCTGATATTGATGTCGACAGCCAGGGGGAATATGCCAGCAAACTGGACTTGGCTAAGGCATATCTGGAGATGAATGATCGCGAAGGGGCGCAGGGGCTGTTGGAAGATATTGCTGGTAATGGCGATGCCCAGAGCCAGAAAGAAGCACAAATCCTGCTACAAAAAATGAGTCGTTAAACGGTCATCATTATCCTGGGACAGGGCCCTCATTCGGAGGGCCCGAGTCCCGGCCGTGAATCCCCCCTCGAAACCTGCCCGCTTTTTCCCTATAATTCCGCATCTCGATTAACCGGCCTGTGATGCCGACAGACAGTAAGAACGAAGTAGATGATGCGCGTAGCTTTAGGCATTGAGTATGATGGGGCCAAGTATTATGGCTGGCAGCGTCAGCGTGATGTTGACAGTGTTCAGGAGCGGCTTGAGAAAGCGCTCAGTAAAATAGCCAATCACCCGGTTGAAGTACAATGCGCCGGTCGAACCGATGCCGGTGTACATGGGACGGGCCAGGTGGTCCATTTTGAAACCCATGTCGCGCGGAAGATGGTTGCCTGGACCATGGGTGCCAATGCAAATCTCCCTAAAGATATTGCCGTGCGGTGGGCCGTTGAAGTAAATGAGGACTTTCATGCCCGCTTTAGCGCGACAGCACGTCGGTACCGCTACATCATCTATAATCATGCACTGCGACCTGCGATTTTGGGCGCCGGCGTCAGCCATTATCACGGCGAACTCGATGTAGAGAAGATGCACGAGGCCGGTCAGTACCTGCTTGGTGAGAATGACTTCACATCCTTTCGAGCCGTGTATTGTCAATCCCTGAGTCCTTGGCGTAATCTGATGCACCTGAACGTTTCCCGTCAGGGGCACTATGTGGTGATTGATATCAAGGCCAATGCCTTTGTCCATCATATGGTGCGGAACATCACCGGCAGCCTGATCAAAGTGGGCCGCGGTGAAGAGAAGCCGGAATGGATGAAATGGCTGTTAGCACAGAAAGACCGGACCCTCGCCGGAGCCACGGCAAAAGCGGAGGGCTTGTATCTGGTAGAAGTGGACTACCCGCAAGCGTTCGGGATCCCGAAAGCGCCGATTGGACCGCTGTTTCTGCCGGACTGAATGCTGGGATCGGCCCTGAGACGTTCAGGGCCGATATTAGGAGCAATCGCCTAATATCAACTAGTACAACCAGTTTTTTATCTACAGCCAGACAACTTTGTGCTTTAATTCCACCTCGGTAAAATTTAACGAATTTGTAATTCTCTGCGAGTGCGCGGGGATATGAAAAAGATGAAAGGTCATTCATGAGCTGGCTTGAAAAGATCCTCACGAAAAGCAATATTGTTTCCTCACGTAAAGCGTCTATCCCGGAAGGGGTATGGACCAAGTGTACTTCATGTGAGCAAGTGCTTTATCACGCGGAACTGGAACGTAATCTGGAAGTCTGTCCGAAGTGTGATCACCACATGCGCATGAAAGCGCGTCGCCGCCTGGAAACGTTCCTGGATGCCGAAGGCCAGGTCGAAATTGCAGGTGAGATGGAGCCGCAGGACAAGCTGAAATTCCGCGATTCCAAAAAATATAAAGATCGTCTCTCTGCTGCCCAAAAAAGCAGCGGTGAAAAAGATGCCCTGATTGTGATGAAAGGCACCTTGCTGTCGCAGCCGCTGGTTGCCTGTGCTTTTGAATTCTCATTTATGGGGGGCTCGATGGGCTCTGTCGTCGGGGCAAAGTTTGTTCGCGCAGTAGATGAAGCCATCGCGAACAACTGTGCTTTGGTATGTTTCTCGGCCAGTGGTGGCGCCCGTATGCAGGAAGCGCTGATGTCGCTGATGCAGATGGCGAAAACCAGTGCTGCCCTGGAGCGCCTGTCTGCCAAAGGCCTGCCGTTTTTCTCCGTCCTGACCGACCCGACCATGGGCGGCGTGTCTGCCAGTCTGGCGATGCTGGGCGATATCAACATTGGTGAGCCGAAGGCCCTGATTGGCTTTGCCGGTCAGCGCGTGATTGAGCAAACCGTGCGTGAGAAACTGCCGGAAGGTTTCCAACGCAGTGAGTTCCTGCTTGAGCATGGCGCCATCGATATGATTGTCGACCGTCGTGAGATGCGCCAGCGTATCGGCGGCCTGGTGGCGAAAATGACTCAGTCCCCATCACCGATGGTGGTGCCGGTGATCCAGCCGGAAACTGTGGTTGTTGAAGACGAAGCCAATGCTAACGCCAACGCCCCTCAAGAAGAAAGCGGCCAGGAAAAAGAGTAATTTTTGCTGACCGTCTTGCGCCGGTGTCTTCTGACCCGGCGTAAACATGCAAACCGGTGCGCGTTTCCCACAAATTATTCGTCGGTTTGCATGAACTTCCTCCCGATTCAGTGGTAAAGTCCCCTTCACAGTGATTTATTAGAACGATAAAGAATGTCCGGACTGACAGCACCACAAGCAACCGATTCATTAGCCGACTGGCTGACCTATTTAGAAAACCTCCATACCAGCGCCATCGATCTCGGATTAGACCGTGCCATGGCCGTTGCCCGTCGCGGTGATCTCACCAAACCTGCGCCGCGGGTGATCACCGTTGCCGGAACTAATGGCAAGGGCTCCACCTGCGCGATTCTTGAAGCAATTTTACGCGAAGCCGGCTATCGCGTCGGGGTGTACAGCTCGCCGCATTTGGTGCGTTATAACGAGCGGGTACGGATTAACGGCCAGGAGTTGGCAGATAGCGAGCACAGTCGCGCTTTTGCATCGATTGAGCAGTATCGCGAAGACACCAGTCTGAGCCTGTTTGAGTTCGGTACCCTGGCGGCCCTGGCGCTGTTCCGGACCCATCAGGTGGAGGTGGCGATTCTGGAAGTCGGGCTTGGCGGACGCTTGGATGCGACCAATATCGTCGATCACGACGTCTCCGTGATCACCAGCCTGGCGGTCGACCATGTTGACTGGTTGGGGGACGACATTGAAGTGATCGGGTATGAAAAAGCCGGAATTTTCCGCACCGACAAACCTGCCGTGTGCGGTCAGCCGAATCCGCCGGCCAGTGTGCCGGCCCATGCCGATGATATTGGTGCCCAGCTGTATCAGGTCGGTTATCAGTTTGACTACCAGCAACACAACGGCGGTTGGGACTGGCAGTGCGGTGCGTTTGATTTGAAGAACTTGCCGTTGCCGTCTTTGCCGCTGCCGAATGCGGCCACCGCTCTGATGGCGTTGGGCGTGGCAGAGCTTGAGATCAGTGATGAGCATATTGCTGCCGGGTTGGCCAAAGCCAATTTACCGGGACGTATGGAGCGGGTGTCGGAATCCCCGCTGGTGATCATGGATGTGGCGCATAACCCGCACTCGGCCCAGTATTTTGCGCAGCAGCTGGCGGTAATTCAGCAGCGCGAACAAAAGCAGCGGATCCACGCTGTGGTCGCGATGCTGCATGACAAAGACATTGCGGCAACGGTTGCCGAATTGAAGTCGGTCGTTGATGTCTGGTACCCCGCTTCGCTCCAAGGCCCGCGGGCAGCCTCGGCGGATGAGATTGTCCGGCATCTGGCAGGGCAGACCTATCAGGCTTGTCAGACGCCGGAACAGGCTTATGACACAGCGCTGACACAGGCGACTGAAGCGGATATGGTAATCGTGTTTGGCTCGTTTTACACTGTCGGTCAGATTTCCAGCCATATTGCAGCAACACAGGAGTAGACGTGGCAAGTAAATTCCAAAGTCGGTTGGTCGGGACCATTATTCTGGTCGCGATCGGGGTGATTTTTCTGCCGGACCTGTTCGACGGGAAGAAACAGCATTATCAGGAGCAGTTTGCCAGTATCCCGCTTCAGCCGGAAATGGAAGCGGCCGTAGAATATGAGACTATTCCGGAGCCTGAATTTGCGGAAATAGAGCTGCCGCCGGATCCGGTAACCGTGGTGATTGAGGACGAGTCTGCAGCGGCGGATGCACCGTTACAGGTTGCCCCGCAGCCGGTTCAGGCACCGAAAGCCGGTAACCAGGAGAGCGGCTGGGTGGTACAGCTCGGGGTGTTCCGTCAGTTTGACAACGCTCATCAGCTGGTTGCGACGTTACGGGATGCCGGTTACCAGGCCCATGTATTTCCCAAGAAGCCCAAACCGGGGGATTTGGCCCGGGTGGTTGTCGGACCGGATCTCTCGAAAGACAAGCTGTCTACCCAGATCAAAGAATTGGAAAAATTAACGGGCCTGAAAGGTCAGTTGCTCAGATTTAACCCACTAAACCCTTAGGTAAACGTTTGCGTTCTCATTTTTTCTGTTAGAATACGCACCAACAAGACGAATACAACAAATGATGATCTGGATAGATTACGTAATTTTAGGCGTCATCGGCTTCTCGGCACTGGTCAGTCTGATCCGTGGTTTTGTCAAAGAAGCCTTATCACTTGTGATTTGGTTTGCCGCCTTTTTTATTGCCAGTAATTTTTACACTGAGCTGGCGGCATTCTTCACCAATATTCAAGATGAGATGCTACGCAAAGGTAGCGCCATCGCCGCATTGTTTATTGCGACTCTGGTTGTCGGGGCCGTGGTGAACTATGTGATAGGACAGTTAGTCCAGAAGACCGGCCTGTCAGGGACGGATCGGGTTCTGGGTGTGGTCTTTGGGGGAGTGCGCGGGGTCCTGATTGTGTCGGCCCTGTTGTTCTTCATCGACGCCTTTACCGGGTTTTCGGATGCTGACTGGTGGAAAGAGTCGCAGCTGATCCCGCAATTTGGTGTGGTGATCGAGTGGTTCTTCACTTACCTCAAAGAAACATCAAGCTTTTTGCCCGGTGCATTCTAGTATCGGAAATCAGGCAGTTGACTGATGGTGTCTTGAATCAGCGGGGATCCGGGCAACTGGGTTCCCGCTGAATATTAAGGACAGCGTCAAACTGCTATCATTGCACTTAATGCGTGACGAGGATTTAGGACATGTGTGGTATTGTCGGAATCGTGGGTTCATCCCCGGTCAACCAGTCTATCTATGATGCACTGACTGTGCTACAGCATCGCGGCCAGGATGCTGCCGGTATTGTTACCCTGGAGAGCAATCGTTTCCGTCTGCGAAAAGCAAATGGATTGGTGCGGGATGTGTTTGAAGCCAGACACATGCAGCGCCTGCAGGGTGAGGTGGGAATTGGCCATGTCCGTTACCCGACGGCCGGTAGTTCAAGTGCATCGGAGGCACAGCCGTTTTATGTCAACTCGCCTTATGGTCTGGCGCTGGCGCATAACGGTAACCTGACCAATGCAGCCGAAATCAGAGAAACCTTGTTTGAACAGACCAAACGTCATGTCAATACAACTTCTGATTCAGAAATCCTCCTGAATGTGCTGGCTAGTCAGCTCGAAAAAGCCCCCTCTTATCCAATCACTCCCGCCGAAATTTTTGCCGCCATTCGTGAAGTGCATCGGATCGTCAAAGGTGCCTACGCTGTCGTCGCCATGCTGATCGGTCATGGCATTATGGCCTTTCGTGATCCGAACGGTATTCGCCCGCTGTGTCTGGGCAAGCGGGAAGTGGAAGGAAAGATTGAGTACATGGTGGCATCGGAATCTGTCGCCCTGGATGCGGTCGGTTTTGACTTCGTCCGTGATGTCGCGCCTGGAGAGGCTGTATATATTACTTTCGACGGCGAGCTGTTCACGGAGCAATGTGCGGATAACCCGCTGCTGACCCCATGTATTTTCGAGTTTGTTTACTTTGCTCGCCCGGACTCCTTTATTGATAAAGTGTCCGTTTACGGTGCCCGGGTCCGCATGGGTGTGAAGTTGGGTGAAAAAATCAAACGGGACTGGGAAGATTTGGACATTGATGTCGTGATCCCAATTCCGGAAACCTCCACTGACAGTGCGCTGGAGATCGCCCGGACGCTGGACAAGCCGTATCGCCAGGGATTTGTGAAGAACCGTTATGTCGGCCGGACCTTTATCATGCCGGGTCAGCAGATGCGCCGCAAATCGGTACGCCGCAAGCTGAATGCCATTCGCTCTGAGTTCAAGGACAAGCGTGTGCTGTTGGTGGATGACTCGATTGTGCGCGGGACTACGTCAGAGCAGATTATCGAAATGGCCCGTGAAGCCGGCGCAAAGAAAGTCTATCTGGCCTCTGCGGCGCCGGAAGTTCGTTTCCCGAACGTTTACGGCATTGATATGCCAAGTGCCAATGAGTTGATCGCCCATGGCCGCGAAGTGGATGAGATCTGCAAGATGATCGGTGCTGATGGTCTGATTTTCCAGGATCTGGACGATCTGGTGGCAGCGGTTTCCGAAGGCAATCCGGATATCACTCAATTCGAGAGTTCGGTCTTTAACGGCACGTATGTCACCGGGGACGTCAGCCAGCAGTATCTGGAATACCTGGAAACGCTGCGCAGTGAAGACTCGAAAATTCAGCGTGAAATCCAGCAGGATCTGGCCAACCTTGAACTGCACAATGAAGACGCTTAAGGCGGTTACAGAACGGCTAACGTGCTGCTGCTGGCCTTGAAGTCGGTCTGAGAAGCAACACTGGGAAAAAGCGAGAGGGAGCACCTCTCGCTTTTTTTGTTGTTGAAGTGTTTTGTGGAGATGCGGTACGCGCGCAGATTGTGTTGCAATCTTTTGTAACGCTAGCATCTAGCATCTAGCATCTAGCATCTAGCATCTAGCATCTAGCGCTAGTGGCTGAACTGTGGCCCCAGCCCCATATTCCACAAGATGACTGAGCTGACGATGATCGATACCAGCAACACCAGGCCA
The DNA here is from genome assembly GCF_025398175.1 of Photobacterium sp. TY1-4. Classification (NCBI taxonomy): domain Bacteria; kingdom Pseudomonadati; phylum Pseudomonadota; class Gammaproteobacteria; order Vibrionales; family Vibrionaceae; genus Photobacterium; species Photobacterium sp. TY1-4. The sequence goes on along the minus strand of NZ_CP099734.1, from coordinate 2,538,414 downwards.
CAGGTTACAATCGAGCTGGCATAGATGAATCCGCGCTCTTCCGGAATATGCATCAGAATCGGTACCCCGGTATAGAGCAGGTAGACCGAGTAGGCAATCCCGATTAGGCCGGCAATCATTAAAAACCATACCTGCGGATAGATCGCCGCAATACTGGTCATAAAGAGCGGCGTTGCCGTATAGGCGGCCAGCTCGACTGCCTGCGTGAAGGTTGGCGTTGAACCGAACGTGTGGCTCATCCAGTAGGTTAGGTAGGCGAGGGCGAACACTCCGGCGATTAAAGCAAAGTACATCGCAACGCTCATGCCCAGCGCACTGCCCTGAGTCAGGTAAATCGGCTCACCGACCCCGATCCGCCAGCCGATAAAGACGCTGGAAATAAACGCAAAAATCGGGGGAAGCAAGGCAATCAGCAAAATATGCGATAAGCTGCTTTGAAACCCTTCGTGTTCCTTGTCAATGGTGCGCCACTCTTGTTTCGGATGTGTATATAGCCCGAATAAATGTCCCAGAATCATAACGTTTCCTCATTCCTCAGCGCATTCATGCGCATCATAAGGTTATTGTTCCCAAGAACACGTCTCACTTGTTCCGTGTGTGCTCTGTTGTCAAACCGAACAGAAATCTACTGTCCTGAATGCCTGGGTTCGTTGTGACGGCGGGTCGCCGGGTGGAGCAGGCAAAAATTGCTCTATTCGGTCTATTAACGTTTAGTCTGGGTTGACAGGCTTGGCAAGAAATTCACCTGTCGTTTCACGGGCTTTCCCTGGGTTGACTTGTACGGCTCAGAGCTTGAAATAGCTGCTGGCGAACTCGATAAACAACCGCAACTTTTCCGGTTGATAATCGCGGTGGTTGTACATCAGGTAAACATCACGGGGGTTTTCCGACCAGTTTTGCAGAATCTGGACCAGCTCACCGGATGCAATATATTTCTCCAGCATCACATCCGGCATCAGGGTGATCCCCAGGCCGCTGACGCAGGCTTTACGGACCACATTGAGTTGGTTGGCTTCAAAGCGTCCTCGTTCACTGATGGTCACCGTTTCACCATTGTGGTCGGTCAGGCGCCAGCGCATCAAGGGACGTCCTTTGAGCAGCGAATGCTGAGAGAGATCCTGGGCATGCTTCGGCTCCGGCTGGTGGGCCAGGTAGTCCGGACTGGCGACCAGAATATCTTTCACGCTACTGATCCGCCGGGCGATGAGCGTCGAATCCCGCTGCGGCCCGACACGGAAAATAATATCCCAGTCGGTCGGATCCAGCTGTTCCGGCTCGTTGCTCATTTGCAGCACAATGCTGATCGCCGGGTGTTCGCGCATAAAGGCGTTGAGCATCGGCTGAAGCATGACCTTGGTCAGATTGGAAGGGGCGGCGATTTTCAGCTTACCGGCCGCGCCTTTACATTCCTCGCTGATATGCTCGGTGGTGTCGACCAGCTGCTGGAGCAGCGGGCTACAGTCATCATAGAATTTCTGCCCGGCCTCAGTCAGAGACAGTTTACGGGCGTGGCGGTTGAGCAAGCGAATACTTAAACACTCTTCCAGCGCCTGAATGCGTCGGGTCAGGGTAGCGACAGGCACTTGGGTTTTTCGAGAGGCGGCAGTGTAGCTGCCATGTTCAACCACCAGGCGGAACAGGTTCAGATCATCAAGCTTCATAGGTTACAGCAGCTGAAATTAAACAAATGAGAATTGTATAACAAACTGGGTCTAAAAATGTCATTATCATTAGATGATTTGCTGTAAGTCAAAATCCATTCAGAGTCGCTATCGAGAACGGCTTGCGACAAATTCATGACGCAAAGTTTGATATGGTTTGCATAACCCAATAAATTCCGCCCCGGATACAGTGATCCTTGTGACGGAGCATCAATTCCGACCTATGCTTTTGATAGGTTCATTTGCTGACCGGGGTTTCATGCGCACTTCTCCAGACAATTCCGCTAACTCGCCTGACACCACTCAGGATGCGACTCATCATCACTCATGGAGGGCACAGACTTTGCTTGAGGATAAAGATGTTCTTGTCGTTGAAGATGATCCTGTATTTCGCAGTATGCTTACCGGCTTTTTGAGAAGCCAGGGCTGCCATGTGCGTGAAGCCGAAGATGGTCTGGAAGGATTACGGGCTTTGCGGGACAACATCCCCGATGTTTTGCTGTGTGATTTGGCGATGCCTGTGCTGACCGGCATGGAGTTCGTTGAAGAGGTCTCGGTCCAGTATCCCATGGTGCCGGTGATTGTGATTTCCGGGACCGGGGATATGGCGGATGTAGCGACGGCGTTACGCCATGGCGTGAAAGATTTTCTGATCAAGCCGCTGGATAATATCATGGTGCTCAAATCAGCCATTTTATCTGTGTTGCGTACAGAGGATTCGATTGCCGACAACCGGGATTTTGCCAGCCAGTGGTTTGAGGTTGGGGGAGATAGCGCTGGCATTGATGAAGAGTTGGAATGGCATATCGAGGAGCTGAAAGCGAATCCGAAAGCGGCGAGAGAGTTACTCTTGGGATTGATGCCGGACACTGAGTCGCAATTGGGGGATTGGCAGCTCAGCTATTGCGTATTGCAGTCGGCCGATGTGCAGCCGGTGTTGCTCGATTACACCTGGTTGATTGATGGCAGACTGGCGTTTTACCTGGTGGATTCTTCATCAGACACCGAAAACGGCACGGCAACCACCTTGCTGATCCGGGCATTTTTCAATGATTATCTGCGTACCCGGATGGCCGATGAGCGGGATATCCGCGGTTTATTGCGCCTGATTGAGCAGGGGATGAAACATTCGGGTTATGCATCCCCCATTCGGGCCCTGTTCGGGATATTTGATGCCTGCGATAAAAGCCTGAGTGTAACCTCTACCGGATTGGCGGCTGTCCTGCAAACCAGTGACGATCGGAAGGAGATTGTCGCTCAACCCTGGCTCGGGACCCAGGCTTATCAAAACGATACCATTGAATTACAGCTGTCTGAGTCGGGCGGACGCCTGTCGCTCAGTGAAATTGGCGCAGCCAGTTTTAGTCTGATCATCAAACGATGTGGGTTTTAGGATCAGTGTATAGCTGATAACCGGGCGCCTGTTTCACCTCCGGCGTTTTTATTCAAATATGATTTATCCTACTTTGCTAAAGTACGATCGAAAAAGCGGAGCCCAGGGGCTCCGCTTTGCTTATTCCAGCGGCGTCATGGCACGGCGGCTACGCCAGAAATGGTTTATGCTTTGGCTGGCTGAGGCTCAGCGCCTTCAAGCACAGCTTGATCGATTTTACCTTCAGCGCCGTGCATCCAGCGGATCAGTTGGTTCGACAGCAGGAGCAGTACAAGCCCGGAAATCCCTGCTGCGATGGCGATGCCGCTAAAAATGGCCATTGGACCGGCTTCACCGACTTGCGCGCCAATGATCCCGGCGACGTAGTTGGCGACGGCATTAAACCCGAACCAAACACCCATCATCAACGACGCCAGGCGAAGTGGTGCCAGTTTGGTCACCATCGACAGGCCGATTGGCGACAGGCACAGCTCACCCATAGTATGGAAGAAGTAGGCGGCGATAATCCACAACATGGACGTTTTCGCGGTGAGGTCCCCCCCTTGCTGCATCACGGCGCCCATCATAAAGACGAAACCAATTGCCAGCATAAACAGGGCCATCGCAAACTTAACCGGCGAGCTCGGCTCTTTCGGGCCCATTTTCACCCACAGTGAGGCCAGCACCGGCGCCATCGTGATGATGAATAACGGGTTCAGTGACTGGAACCAGGCCGTCGGGACTTCAAAGCTGCCAATCATGCGGTCAGCATATTCCTGGGTGTAGATGCTCATCAGGCCGCCTGCTTGTTCAAAGCCGGCCCAGAAAACCACGACAAACAAACCCATGATCATGATCACTTTCAGACGGTCGATTTCCTTTTTGGTCAGGGGCTCTTTTTTGCCGGATGCGTTCATGTTTGCCGCACGTTTGGCCGCAGGCACCTTCCCGATATCGCCCAGCAGGCGCTCCGCAAAAATCATTTGTGTGATCAGACTGATCACCATCCCGATCCCTGCAGCAACAAAGCCGGCTTTCCAGCCATAAGCGGTAGATGCAGAACCTGCGACAATACCAGCCAAGAGCGCGCCCAGGTTGATCCCCATGTAGAAAATCGTAAATGCGCCGTCGCGACGGTTATCCCCTTCCTGGTAAAGATCGCCGACCATGGTTGAAATGTTTGGCTTGAACATGCCATTACCGATAATCAGCAGGCCAAGGCCCAGGTAAAACGCGGTGACGGCGTGCGGGTCGACCATGCTATTTGGCAGGGCGAGCGTAAACTGGCCCAAAGCCATCAGCACACCGCCGATAATGATTGAGCGACGTTGGCCCAGGAAGTTATCAGCGATCCAGCCCCCGATCAGCGGGGTGATGTAGACCAGGCCGGTATAAATCCCGTAAAGGCTTAAGGCTTCCTGGGTTGTCCATCCCAGCCCGCCATTGATGGTTTTATCTGTGAGATACAGGACCAAGATGGCACGCATGGCGTAGTAGGAGAATCGCTCCCACAGCTCGGTGCCAAACAGCAAAAATAACCCTTTCGGATGTCCTAACAGGGTACCACTATTTCCATTGTTCATGATTTTACTCTGTAATCCATTGTCAGTGTGTTTGCAAATTTGGCCTATTTTATAATCTACAAACTTTTAAACTGCAAACTTTTACAAAATCAGAACAATTTATTATCGATATAAGTAATTGATCTATAAGTAAGTGAGCAAAATGCACTCAAAAGTGAAATCTTAGGTTTAAAGGTTTGAGTTGGTTTTATTTGCTGCAGTTGCAGTTATTTTTGGGGTTATATGTCGATTTAATATTGATTCTTTGGTTGATAATGGTTGTCGATCGATTTTTTTCATATTTGTTACATTTCTCGAGGCGAGTGTGGCACACGAAGGTGGGGATTTTATGTGTATGATTGCATCGATTCAGGCCTGATGACGCTTCAATTTTTTTTGTTGTGTGAGCGTGTGCTGGCCATGGCTGAAGAGAGTCTAAGCTCCGGCGACTCGCTGTGAAGCCCGTCGTGCGATTTCGAATTCTGCACCTTGAGGTTGTTTCGGTATATAATCTTGGAGTTTGGCGTCAATGAAAAAGAGAAGCAGATGAAAGATTGGTACCTTCTATATTGTAAGCGTAGTGAGCAGGAGCGCGCCGTGATCAATCTTGATCGCCAAAGTGTTGAATGTTACTACCCGCAGGTTACGGTGCAGAAGATTGTTCGGGGAAAGCGCACGGAAAGTTGTGAGCCGTTATTCCCCGGTTATATGTTTGTCTACTTTGATCCGGAAGAGGTCAGCTACACGACCATTCGTTCGACCCGCGGGGTTGCCAATTTCATCAGTCAGGGTGCCAAACCGCAAATCGTGCAGCCGGATATCATCTATGGGTTGATGATGAATGAAAATTGCGAGGAGCATCAGGCCAAACTGTCCAGTTTGCCGCAACCGGGTGAGAGCCTGAAGCTGACGCAGGGCCAGTTTAAAGGCATTGAAGCGATTTATCAGGAGCCGGATGGCGAAAAACGATCTTTTATGTTGATTAATTTGCTGGGCAAGCCGGTGAAAGTCAGCGTTCAGAATGAAGATATCGTGAAGAAATAACGCGGCATGTTTACATGGGGCTGAGCGGTCGCTACTTTGCCGGTGGTTTGATATAGTTTGCCCGAATCTTGATTAATGGAATAAAAAATGCCTACAACTTCCCCTGTCCGTAAAGCGGTGATCCCAGTTGCTGGTCTGGGTACCCGGATGCTGCCTGCAACCAAGGCTATTCCGAAGGAAATGCTGCCGATTGTCGACAAGCCGCTGATTCAGTATGTGGTGAATGAGTGTGTGGCGGCCGGTATTAAAGAGATTGTGCTGGTCACCCATTCATCAAAAAACTCGATTGAAAACCATTTTGATACTTCCTTTGAACTGGAAGCCACGCTGGAGAAGCGGGTGAAGCGCCAGTTGTTGGAAGAAGTACAAAGTATTTGTCCGAAGGATGTCACCATCATGCATGTCCGTCAGGGACAGGCGAAAGGTCTCGGCCATGCCGTGTTGTGTGCGTATCCGCTGATTGGCGATGAGCCGTTTGCGGTGGTGTTGCCGGATGTGATCCTTGATGATGTTGCCAGCGACCTGCGGCAGGAAAATATGGCAGCCATGGTGAAAGCCTTTGCTGAAACCGGGATCAGCCAGGTAATGGTTGAACCGGTGCCGATGTCTGAAGTGTCCAGTTATGGTGTTGCAGATGTCAATGGCAGCGAGTTGCACCCGGGCGAAACTGCAGCGATGACCAAGGTTGTCGAAAAGCCTGCAGTAGAAGAGGCACCATCAAACCTGGTGATCGTCGGTCGTTACGTGCTGCCGGCTGAAATCTGGAAGTTGCTGGCGCGAACGCCGGTCGGTGCCGGGGATGAAATTCAGCTGACCGATGCGATTGATATGCTGATGGAATCGACCCAAGTGAATGCGTTCCATATGTCCGGTAAGAGCCATGATTGCGGCAGCAAGCTGGGTTATATGCAAGCCTTTGTTGACTACGGTATGCGTCACGAGACGCTAGGTGAAGATTTTACCGATTACCTTAAGAGCGTGGTGAAAAGTCTGTAATGGCTTGGAGCAATGCTGGTGGAAGGAAACTTTAGCTTCGGACCACTGCCACCTTGTACCGTACTGAATACAAGACCGTCGTTGGTGTTCTCTGGCGGTACCGGGAGATTAAAAAAGCGAAAGGGAGACCTTTCGCTTTTATTGTATGTGTGTGCGTGATTGATCGTTTGCTCAGCGTTCAAGTATGGGGTGAGCGCCCATCAATCTTCGCTGTGGTATTGCTCGCAGGCCAGCATGGTGTTTTCGATCAGGGTAGCGACTGTCATCGGGCCAACGCCGCCCGGAACCGGGGTGATATGACGGGCTTTTTCACGAGCGATGTCATATTCGACATCGCCGACCAGTTTGCCGTTATCCAGACGGTTAATGCCGACATCCAGCACAGTTGCACCGGCTTTGATCCAGTCGCCCGGGATAAAGTTTGGTTTACCCACGGCAACGACCAGAATATCGGCCTGGCGAACATGCTGCTCCAGATTTTGGGTAAAACGATGACAAGTGGTGGTGGTCGCACCGGCCAGTAGCAGCTCCAGCGTCATTGGTCGGCCAACAATATTGGACGCGCCGACAATCACCGCATGTTTGCCGCGAACCGGAATATTGTAACGATCCAGTAGGGTCATGACCCCTTTTGGGGTGCAAGAACGAAGTTTCGGGATCCGCTGACACAGACGACCGACGTTGTACGGGTGGAAACCATCCACGTCTTTCTCCGGATCGATTCGCTCTAAAACCTTAGTTGCATCGATCCCGGCTGGGAGCGGTAACTGAACCAAAATCCCGTCAATACTTTGATCGGCATTGAGCTCATCGATCAATGCCAGCAGCTCAGTTTCGCTGGTGGTCGACGGAAGGTCGAACGATTTCGAGGTAAAGCCGACTTCATCACAGGCTTTGCGCTTGCTGCCGACATAAATTTGCGACGCAGGGTCATCCCCGACAAGGACAACGGCAAGCCCAGGGGCACGCAACCCAGCTTCGGTTCTCGCTTTTACCCGTGCAGCAACTTCTTGACGAACAGTTTGTGAGATCAGTTTTCCATCAATAATTTGAGCGGCCATGTTTATCCTTTGAGCTGTTAATAACTGAGCGGCGTTATTGTCGCAGAGAATAGAGAACAGGTCTAGCGCAAACGTTTGCTTTTTGGTTTTTGCTGGAATGATGCCAATATGGCAACGGGGCTGCCGGCGTGATGCGTGCTGTCATTGTTACAAAATAAAGCCTGGCGCAGCTGATGAGCGCAGGGTTTCAATTTCGTGAATTGAATCAAATTGTTGCTCCTTTAACCGCTTGTGCGCATCGAGCGGTAAATTCAAGGAAAAAGCGTTGACGTGGGAGACGGGCAACGTATAATCCCGTCCCGTAACTTTTGTTACACACTCCGCGCGCCCTTAGCTCAGTTGGATAGAGCACGTGCCTTCTAAGCATGTGGTCACAGGTTCGAATCCTGTAGGGCGTGCCATTCTTCTAAAGCCCCGATAAGCCTTTGCTTGTCGGGGCTTTTTCGCATGGACTTTGCGCCGGACGTAGCAGATTTCCACGTCGCTCGCTGAGGGTTTTGCAGCGTAATCGAGTGATATCACGGATGAATCACCTTACGATCTCCAGGGTTTCATATTCTTGAAGAGTCAGCCGAAAAACCGAATATTTGGCTGATTCATCAATAGACAACTTTCTTTGTCAGTGAAAAAAATAGAGCAATCTGTTACTGAGCGTACAAAGGAAGACCATGTTTGAGCAAATCACCACCCTGATCGCCGAAATCAAAAAAGATCCTTCCCTGAAAGAGACCATCACCTTAGAGAGCCACTTGATTGAAGATGTGGGCCTGGACTCACTCGATATCATTGACTTTCTGCTGCAACTGGAAGCCGAGTTTGACCTCCGGCTTGATTTTGACCAGCTGGATTTTTCAATCATGCAGAGTGTGCAAGCGCTGATGACGTTTATTGCTGAGCAGCAAAGCGAAGTGGCCGCGGATGAGCACTGAGATCCGATGGGCCTGCTTTGAGGCCGAAGCCTTATGGCAGGATCCCACCCTCGTGACGCTACCGAGATTTGCCGCAGAGCGTGTAGATCCCCAGCTGTATTGCCTGGATGAAGTACTTATTGCCCGCACCGCTACGGAGCAGGTCTTTACCGTGATCGCGCCGGATCCTGCGTTAGTCAGCTATCACGCTAGTTTGGGTATTGCGTCCTCGCGTCATGCTGCCTTTGTGCATCCTGAGGACTGGCAGGCAGCCGGAATGCCCAACTGGGGGGAAGCGGCTGAAATACTGTGCCACGGCTTACCCCACCAAGGCTTGCAGCGACCGTTTGCCTGTGTGCCGGCCGCTTATCAGTGCACGGCAAGTTCGGCGCATCTGCCATCTTTTGACGCTGTGGTGAAAGTCAATGACAAGCGCTACGCCGTCGAGGTTTGCCGTCAGCTGAATATCCCGCAATTAGGCGAGATTGTTTCAACGCGATCGTCGCTGCTGGCGCTGAACGCTCATCCCCTGCCGATGATTTTAAAAGAGCCGTTTGGTGTCTCCGGTAAAGGTAGTCTGGTGGTGCGTCATCCGGCCATTTGGGAGCGCGTCAGGGAGCACTTGCTACGTCAGGTGGAGGCTGGCCGGCAGGTGGGGCTCATTGCCGAGCCGTTTGTGGATAAAGAGGTCGATTTTTCCAGCCAATGGCAGATCAGCAGGGATAGCGATATTGCTTTGCTCGGGTTATCAGAAATCATCAATGACAACCTGAAGTTCTCCGGGGTGAAAGCGATGGGGGATGGCCTGTTACAGCGCATCCGGGCGCACGGGTATCCCGAGCTGTTGCGACCATTACTTGCCCGGCTTTATCAGGATGGCTATTGGGGGCCGGTCTGCGTGGATTCCATGCTGTTGGCGAGTGGGGAAATCGTACCGGTTGTCGAGATCAATGCCCGAGAATCGATGGGCGGTATTGCACATGATTGGTTCGCCCGGCTGGCCGTCGGCGGCGAGGTGCGGTTTCAGCAAGTCAGTGTCAAATACAGCCAGCCGATCGATATCCAACCGCTGTTGGACGGACTGGCGCGGCGAGGCTGCCTGGTCACCGGTGAACACCGATATGGGTATGTCCCGCTGAACAGTCGCTGCGTGCAATTGCCGGGCGAAACGCCACGGATTGGGCGGCTTTATCTGTTGCAAGTGGGAGCTGATGGCGATGTACAGCAAGCACAGCTTGCTGCGGCACTCGCGGATCAGGGAGCCCGATTGTTATGACATCTGGCACGATTGCGATTTTAACTGCCAGCAGTGGGCTGGGAAGTTTTGTCCCTGCTGTCGCTCTGTCCAAATGGTTTCAACGACAACAGCGGTCTGTTCGCTTTTATGCCTTAGAGCAACTCTACACACCGCAGGCCCTGGTCCGATTGGAAAAGACCAAGGCGCAATGCCGGCGGAGCTTGCGCACGGCGTTGCTGACCCAACGTTGGTTGAGCCACAGTCCGGGATCGATCCGCAAGGCGATTGATGCTGACAAATGGCAAGCATTCAAGGCGCAATGGCAGCATTGTCCGCCGGAGCACGTGTTTCTCTTCAGTGGGTTCTGGCTGTCATTCATTTCCGAGCTTCAGGCGGCGCAAGGTGCGCGAACAACGGGAGAAAACCAACCGGTTTACCATGGGGTACATGTGGATGTAACGACGTCTCTCTCCTGGCAGCCCGGCGAGATTGGTGGTCTTAAACACCATCACTTGCTTGCCGAGGGCGACGAGCAGTTTCTGGTGCCGCCGCCACCTGTGGTGGACTGGGCCCAACGGGAGTCACGGGTCGCGGTGCATGGTGGTGGCTGGGACATCGGGGATCTCGATGCATGTATCGCCATGCTGCGTTCGCGCTATACCTTGTTGCTGGGTCAATCCTCGCTTGCCGATGCCGATGCCGATGCCGATGCCGAAAACTGGCAGCTGTTGACTGAGCCGGACTGGCTCCCCTGGCAGCACGGCTGCGTTGCCGGAGGGCAGTATCCTGCGCAGACGCTGCTCGGTCAGACGGAAACAAGGACTGGTGAGCAGAGTCGAGCCATAAACGCACGGTGTCCGGACGAGCCACCTTTTCAGCAGCTGTTATCCCGTTGTCGGGCGTTGATCACCAAGCCCGGCGGAGCAAGCCTGATCGACAGTATGGCAACTGCGACGCCGCTCGTGTTGTTGCCACCATTCGGCGACTACGAGGCGGCCAATGGCCGGGCCTGGATCTCACGCGGTTTCGCGCTGAGCTTTGATGACTGGAAAGCCCAGGGCTTTGCTCAGGCGCCACTCTATCGTTGCCATCAGGCGTTGCTGGCGATGCGCGGCAATCGGTCTGTTTACGGAGAGAAATATGCAAACGAAGACGCAACAGAAGTTGGATGAACACAGTTTTGCCCGGCTGAAGGCGAGGGTGAAGCAGATTTCGTCCACCCAGCGGGGGCTGCGACAGCGGGCAGACTGGGCGGCTGAGATGCCGCACCAGGTTGGGGTGAAGATGAATAACCAGTGTAACCTGCGCTGTCAGCACTGCTTTGAGTGGAATGATGAAGGGTATCACCACCAAATGGAGCGAGATGTCCGCTCGCAGGAAGTTGATCTGGCGATCATCGACAAACTGCTGCGGGCCACAGAATCGACCCAGGCACCGTTTTATCTCTGGGGTGGTGAGCCGCTGATGTACAAGCAGATGGAAGCTCTGATGGATCGCTTCGTCGAGCATCCGAGGTGGGTCACCATTTGCACCAATGGGCTGCTGATTGAAAAGCACCTGGCACAACTCTCCCGGATTGATGAGCGGCTGGCGCTGCTCATTAGCCTGGATGGTCTGGAGGCCGAAAATGATGCGATCCGCGGCAAAGGGGTATTTCGGCGGGTGGAGCACATTATCCGCACCTTGTTGGAGCAGCGCCAACGCCAGGCGTTTGCCGGTAAAGTGTCGCTGTGCCTGACGATCAGCGACAGCACGGTCGGCAAGCTGTTTGAGTTTGTCCGCCACTTTTCCGATTTGGGCATCGACAGTGTGTACCTGGTGTTTCCCTGGTATATCCCGTCTCAGGTTGCCGAGCAGATGGATCAATGGGTCGGGGAGCAACTGCCCTGGAAGCAGGCGAGGCTGGCCGGGATCCAGGAATACAGCTGGCACGGTTATACCTACCATTTAAGCGACAGCAACATCCCCGCGCTGCTTGATGATATCGCTCGTATCAGTGCTCAAACCTGGGATTGCCGGGTGCGTTTTCATCCTAATCTTGAACCCCACGAAGTCCCTGACTTTGTCGCTGGCAGCACCAAACCCGCTGAAAACAAAACGTTTTGTAGTGCGATTCGCAACCGGCTTGATGTCCTACCCAACGGGGATGTCACCTCATGCAAGTTTTTTCCCGAGCTGGAGGTTGGGAATCTGCAGTTGCTGCCGGTGCGGGAAGTCTGGCACAGCGCGGCGTACCAGGCTTTTCGCAAACAGCTGCATTGTGGGCTGATGCCCGTCTGTGCCAAGTGCACCTTACTTTACAGCACCGGCTGAGCCAATCAGGAAAGGAAGCGTGATGTCGAATACAAATATCTTACAAAATAAACTGCCGGTCTGGGTCACCCTCCAGCTCACGGATGCCTGCAACCTGCGTTGCAAAATGTGTTACGAGTGGGGAGAAAACGGTGCCTATCACGGGCGGAAAATCTCCCGGCTGGATAAAGATGCCGTGCTGCGGGTCATCGATGAATGCCTACCGGTCAAACCCTACTTTGCCCTGTTTGGCGGTGAGCCCATGATGTATCCGTGGTTTGAGGATGTCGTCGGCCGGATCCGTCAGGGCGGTGCCCGGGTGGATGTGCCGACCAATGGCACCTTTTTAAAGCGTAAGGCGGAGATGTTGGTTGAGACCCCGCCGAACCGGTTGTGGGTGTCGCTGGACGGTCCGGAGGAGATTAATGACGCCCAGCGCGGTGAAAATGTGTATCGCAACGTGCAGGAAGGGGTCGCAACCCTGTTTGAGCTGCGCGAGCGCAAGGGGCTGAAAGAGCCGAAGATCGGCTATACCTTTATCGTGACGCCGCTGACCCACCTTTATATTCAGGGATTCTTTGAAAACTGTCTGGATTTGGACATGGTGGATCACATCAGTATTGAATTTCAGACGTATGCGACGGCGCATGAGCATGACCAGCATCGTCAGCTGTTCCGCCGTTTATTCGGGGTTGAGGAAACACCTTGTGCCGCCGGGATGCAGGATGATCCGCGCAAATTTGAAATGATGGACTTCGAAGCCATTCAGGCCCAGATCCGCTGGGTGGAGCAGGCGTGTAAAAAGCGCGGCATTTACTTTGTGTGCTACCCCAAAACCATTGCCAGCGAGAATTACCGGGCATATTTTACCAAACAGTACGCGGACATGGCGGATCAACGTGACAAGTGTTTTTTCCCCTGGATCTACATGGAAGTGGCGTCGAATGGCGACATTACGCCGTGCCATACCTTCTATGATGTCCCGCTCGGCAATATCTATGAGCAGAGTGTGTCCGAGATCTGGAACGGCGGCCATATGAGAAATTTCCGCCATCAGTTGCTGCGCCAGGGCGGGTTGTTTCCCATCTGCGGCTCCTGCGCTCGCTATTATGCAGACCCGAATAAAAGGTGACCGGTATGGCTTATATCTCCGCGCACCAGCTGGGCAAGGAATTCTTCTACTATCGTAAGCAATCCGGACTGATGGCGTCGCTCAAAAACCTGTGGGGGCGGGAGCAGCTCAGCAAGCAGGTGGTGCGTGATTTGTCCTTTGAGATCGAACAAGGCGAAATTGTCGCGTTTATCGGGCCGAACGGGGCCGGAAAAACCACCACCATGAAAATGCTGTCCGGCATTCTGCATCCCAGCACCGGGCACGCCAGGGTGATGGGGTACGTGCCTTGGGCGCGTGAAAAAGCGTTCAAGCGCAAGTTCTCGATCATCATGGGCCAGAAGCAGCAATTGTGGCCGGATCTCCCGGCGATCGACAGCTTTGAGCTCAATAAACGTATCTATGAAATTGAGGATCGCGCGTTTCAGCAAACGTTGGGGGAACTGAGTGACATTCTCAACGTCCGGCATTTGCTGGAAATCCAGGTGCGACGCCTCTCGCTGGGAGAACGGATGAAGCTCGAGCTGATCGCTGCGCTGCTGCATCAGCCGGAGGTGATTTTTCTCGATGAGCCGACGCTGGGGCTGGATTTCTTATCACAGCGCGCAATCCTGGCGTTTTTGAAAACCCTGGCCGAAGAGAAGCGAACCACCATGTTGCTGACCAGCCATAACATGGTCGACATTGCCACCTTGTGTCAGCGCGGGATTGTGATCAGCGGCGGGCAACTGGTTTATGACGGTAGTCTCGAGGCACTCGGGGATGTGGTCGGTGCCAAGCGTCACCTGCATGTTTACAGCCATACGCCCATCGAAAAACAGGCGTTTGCCCAGTATGGCCGGATCATTGAATCGGATCGGAATGAGATTGTGGTTGAGATCAGCAAAGCGCAGTCTCAAACCATCCTGGCCCGGGTTTTGGCGCAGGCGGATGTGGCGGATATCAAGATCAAAGAGCCGCCGCTGGAGCATTGTCTGGAAAGCCTGTATCTGGCGCAAAAGGTTCCGGCATGAGGAAGTATCTGTTTGTCAGCCAGATGGGATTGCAAATGTCGCTGGCTTACCGGCTGAACTATCTGATCAGCGTGTTCGCGGCGGGGTTTCCGTTGCTGCTGCAAGTGATGTTCTGGCATGCCATTTTCACTTACACCCAGGCCGAGCAAGTGTACGGCTATCGTTATGAGGAAATGATGGCCTATGCCTTGTTTGCGGCGCTGGTCAGTCAGGCGCTGCGAACCGGGTTTGAGTATGAGGTGGCGACGGATATCAAGGAAGGGGGGCTCAATCGCTTTCTGACCCAGCCCTTGTCGTATTCGGCCTACCGGTTAGCGGCATTTGTGGGGCAGAACCTGGGCTATTTTGCGGCGACCCTGTTGCTGATCGGGGGATGCGCGGTGCTGCTCAATCACTGGCTCCAGATGGCGGTGAGTTTGTCTGACTATGTCCGGATGCTGTGTGTCTTGTGCGGTGCGTTCTTCATTCAGTTTTTCCTCTTCTACCTTATTGGGCTGGTGGCTTTCTGGATGCAGGAAGTGTGGGGCGTATTCGAGTCGATTCGGATCGTCGGCCTGGTGCTGTCCGGCGGTGTGTTTCCGCTCACGGTGTTTGGTGAGACGGGCATGGCCGTGCTTCGCTATCTGCCGTTCCAGTATGTGGTTTTTTTTCCGATTGAAGTGGTGTTGGGGCGGGTCACCGGCAGCGAGTTGATGATCGGACTGGCGATCCAGAGCGCCTGGATTATCTGGCTGTTTAGCTTGTCACGCCTGGTTTGGAACCGGGGTTGCAAACACTTTATTGCACTCGGGGGATGAGGATGGGACGTGAACTGATCAAGCACCTGAACATCTATCTTTTTTTACTTAAGGTCAATGCGATGCGCCAGTTGGAGTATCGCGTCAACATTGCCCTGAATGTGATGGTCGAGTTGGGATATTTGGGGGTGAAGTTGCTCTATGCCTATATCGTCCATGATACCGGGGTGCATATTGCGGGATTGCCGCCCAGCAGTATTTATCTGTTTATCGGCACCTATATGCTGATGACGGTTTTTTTCGTCAGTATGTTGCAATTCAACATCATTGGTTTTGATCAGCAAATCAGGAACGGTGATTTCGATGTGTTGCTGACCAAGCCGGTGTCCTCCCAGTTTATGGCCACTCTCCGGCATGTCGATACCTGGATCACCCTGCCGAATGTGATTGCCGGGCTGGGGCTCATTGTGTACGGCTGGCAAGCGTCAGCCATTGCGTTGTCGGCTGTCAATCTGTTCGGGTTCATCGGCTATTTGCTGCTGGGCGTGGTGACTATGTACGCCATTTTCGTCCTGCCGCTGATGCTGGCGTTCAAGTTTAAAAATATCTCCGCCTTGCAGGCGTTTTACTGGGCGATGTGGGATTTCAATAATCTGCCGCATCGGATCCACCTCAGGCCGGTGCAGCTGGCCGGCACGGCGGTGATCCCGATTTTCCTGGTGACCAACTGGTCGCCGCTGTTTGTGTTGGATCGGTTGTCCGGTGGGGAGCTGGCCTGGGGGATCGCCGCCCCCGTGCTGCTGCTGGCGCTGACACGGCTGTGTTGGCGCCGGGCAATTCGTCACTATGAAAGTGCTACGAGCTAGAGAAGGGACGTGATGTTCGATTTAACAGGAAAAACCATTGTGGTGACCGGCAGCTGCCGGGGAATTGGGCTGGCGATTGCCAGGGCGCTCCATGGGCAGGGGGCGAATGTGGTGATCACGGCCCGCAAGCCAGCGAAATATCCGGATGTGCTGGCAGTGTTTGCCGCGGCGCCGGAGCGGGTTCGGCTGGTGCCATGTGATATCACTTCCCCCGAGTCGGTCGCGGCGCTGTTTGAATCGGCACTGGCCTGGCAAGGGACACTGTATGGTTGTGTCGCCAATGCCGGCAGCCGCGGCAGCGGGCAGGCAGTCTGCGACATGGATTGGGATGCGTGGCAGGCGCATGTCGGGGCCAACCTGCACGGCACGTTTGCAACGTTGCAGCATGCGGCGAAGCATTTGTGCCGTCAGGGGAAAGGGGGGCGCTTGATGGCGATTTCGAGTTTGTCCGCGGTTAAAGGGACGGCAGGCTTTGCGGACTATGGCGCGGGGAAGGCGGCTATTACCTCGCTGTGTCGCTCCCTGGCGTTAGAGCTGGCTGCCTCAGCGATTACGGTGAACAGTGTCTTACCCGGCTGGGTGGAAACGGAGATGAACCGGGATGTGCTGGCGGATCGCCGTCAGTATGAGTCAATCCGTCGACTGCGGATCCCGCTGGGCCGCTGGGCCACGCCGGAAGAGATTGCCCCGTTGGCGGTGTATCTGATGTCTGAGGAGAGTCGTTACCACACCGGCGATGTCATCACTGTGGATGGCGGTTACCGAATTTTCTGAGGATAGATATGCACACCGAAATCAATGTTGCTCCGACGGATTTGGCGCGGCTGGCGCAATCCCGTTTTGCTTTTGATCCGAACAGCCTGGAATCGCCACCGAATTGTTTCATCTTCGGCCTGTACACGTTGGCCTCGATTGAGGCGCCGGTGCCATCCATTGCCAAACTATTCGCCGAGCACAACTTCTCTTTTCGGCCGGATCACCATTCGCACCCGGCGTTGATCCACCCCGAAACCCGGTTTGCCCGGTTTGAGTTTTTCCGCGACCAGACGGGGCCGTATCTGGATGTTCATGCTCGTCATGTCGACGGGAAAATGGCTGATTTGCTGCGTGAGCGGTGCGGGCTTGACATTGAGGTGATCCCTTTTACCGAGTTTGCCGCGCTGCTTGAGTACATCGGTGACCGGTTCAGCCGTCAGTGTCCGGTGTTGTGTGATTTTGATATGGGGTACATTCCGTCGAGATATCAATATCAATTGATCCGTGGCTATGAGCACATCGTCTTTTTGACCCAGTATGGCCCGGCTCAGAATCGGTTCCTGCTCAGCGATCAGGATGTCCAGGACGACCCGGTGGCGATGCAGGACGTCAGTGCCTGCTTTGACGGGATGCTGAACCTGAAAGGGGTGTTTAACTGTTACCAGGTGAAGCGGGTCGGGGTGCCGTCACCGCACCTGTCCATGGCCGAGATCCGCCAGGATGTCGTCGAGAATGTGGCTTACCTGACCACGGGCCAGAACGATGCCGGTATGGCCGCCGTCAACCATTATCTTGAGGGCATGGCACAGGTGAAAGCATTGAATCAGCCGTTTTATATCTTTGGCCACTGGATCTTTCTCACCCAGCGAAAACTGCAGGTTCGCTGGTGTGAGCTGGCCAGGCAGACACTGACCACCCCGGCGCAGCGCGCAGCCCTGGCCGATCTTCAGCATCACTTAAGGCGGCTGGCTGACAAATGGGGCGAGTTCACGATGCTGGATCACCTTAGCCGGAGTACCCAACGGGTGACGCCGGCGCAGGTTGCCCAGCGGTGTATGGATGCGGCCAGGCTGGAGTTGGAGAGTCCGCGTTATTGGCTGGCGCTGCAAGCGACACTGTGAGTGGCTACCACGGCAGTTCACTGCCGTCCCAGTGAAAGACACGGCCGGATTGCGCCGGGGTCAGCGTGCTGATGATGCGCAGAATGCGATCCGCCACCAGAACCGCCGGCAATCATGAATTTCATTTTATTGGCCGATGAGTGAATGATGATACAGATACGGATTCCGAGGGCGACACGATCAAACCCGATACCCCTTGCCGGGTCAGGTCAGTGGCACACGCCTGACGCTGTGGATGCAGTAAAAACCATCAATCGGCTGTGAAAAAAGCCGAAGAATTCAGCTCATGGTCAAAAATTCGTAACGATGCGCGTTTTTTTTGGGTTTTTCCCTTGTAAATGGATTTTTTGCCCCTATCTTGTGTGAAAGGTTTGATGATGACGTACTTTTCTGAAGAGACGCTGTCTCGACGACAGGGCGCAGGATCGCTATAATACCGCGTTTTTAGTTTCTGGCTCAGTGGCCAATTGACCTGGAGTTACAGGAACTATCAGAATTAAGGCGTTATGGTGTTGGCGAGGTCGCCTGCCATAACACGAAAGGATGCCACCGTCAGTTCAACTGATCGGCAACATCACTCAGAGAATACTGAGTAAGTTTTGAGGTTAAATAAAATGCAAGTTACCGTTGAAACCACTGAAGGTCTAGAACGCCAACTCACTATCACAGTACCAGCTGCAAACATTGAAGATGCTGTGACTGCTGAACTGAAGAAAATTGCTAAGAATCGTCGTTTCGATGGTTTCCGTCCGGGTAAAGCTCCGCTGAAAATGGTTGCTCGTATGTTTGGCGCATCTGTACGTCAAGACATCCTGGGTGAAGTGATGCAGCGTCACTACATCGAAGCAATCGTGAAAGAGAAAATCAACCCAGCCGGCGCACCAACCTTCACGCCAGTAGAAATCGCTGAAGGCAAGGACCTGGTTTTCAAAGCATCTTTCGAAGTATTCCCAGAAGTCGAACTGGCTGGCCTGGATAAAATCGCCGTTGAAAAACCAGCAGTTGAAGTGAAAGACGAAGACGTTGATGCGATGCTGGATACCCTGCGCAAGCAACAGGCAACTTGGAAAGAAGTTGAAGAAGCTGCAGCCGCAGACAGCCGCGTAACCATCGACTTCACTGGCTCTATCGACGGTGAAGAGTTCGAAGGCGGTAAAGCGGAAGGTTTTGCACTGGCGATGGGCCAGGGCCGCATGATCCCAGGTTTCGAAGACGGTATCGTAGGTAAGAAAGCGGGCGACGAGTTCACGGTTGAAGTGACTTTCCCAGAAGAATACCACGCTGAGAACCTGAAAGGTAAAGCGGCTTCTTTCGCCATCAAACTGCACAAAGTTGAAGCTCAGGAACTGCCAGAGCTGACTGAAGAGTTTGTTGCTAAGTTCGGTGTTGAAGACGGCAGCGTTGACGGTCTGAAAGCTGAAGTGCGTAAGAACATGGAGCGTGAGCTGAAGCAAGCAGTGAAAACTCGCATCAAAGATCAAGTTCTGAACGGTCTGGTTGAGCAGAACGACATCACGGTTCCTGCTGCTCTGATCGACCAGGAAATCAACGTGCTGCGTCAGCAAGCAACACAACGTTTCGGCGGTGATGCGCAAAACGCACCTGAGCTGCCACGTGAGCTGTTCGAAGAGCAAGCGAAGCGCCGCGTTGTTGTTGGTCTGCTGCTGGGCGAAGTGATCAAGTCTGAAGAGCTGAAAGCTGATGACGAGCGTGTGAAAGCGCTGATCACTGAGATGGCTTCTGCGTACGAAGATCCAGCTGAAGTTGTTGCTTACTACGAGCAAAACGAGCAGATGATGAACAACATGCGCAACGTTGCTCTGGAAGAGCAAGCCATTGACGCACTGCTGGCCAAAGCTCAGGTTTCTGAAAAAGAAGTGAGCTTCAACGAGCTGATGAACCAGCAACAGCCTGCGGTTTAATTTGCTGAAATTACTGTAGAGATTTGACTTTGTTTCAAATCTTCTGCTAACAATGGTCCGTGTGAGAGTAATTTCATTCGGGCCATTTATTTTAGGGAAAAAACGTTATGAGCTACCAAGACAACAACGCCATGTCGCCAATTATGAACGCGCTGGTACCTATGGTGGTCGAGCAGACTTCTCGTGGTGAGCGTTCTTACGACATCTATTCCCGACTGCTAAAAGAGCGTGTGATTTTTCTGACCGGTCAGGTTGAAGATCAGATGGCCAACCTAGTGGTTGCGCAGCTTTTATTCCTTGAGTCTGAAAACCCAGACAAAGATATTTTTCTGTACATTAACTCTCCGGGTGGCTCGGTGACTGCCGGGATGTCAATTTATGACACCATGCAGCACATCAAGCCGAACGTGAGTACGTTCTGTATGGGTCAGGCCTGCTCCATGGGTGCCTTCCTGCTGGCAGGTGGTGCACCGGGCAAGCGTTTCTGTCTGCCGAACTCCCGGGTGATGATTCACCAACCGCTGGGCGGTTTCCAGGGCCAGGCATCTGATATTCAGATCCATGCGCAAGAAATTCTGACGATCAAACAGAGGCTGAATAATTTGCTTGCAGAGCATACGGGTCAGCCGCTGGAGATTATTGAACGCGATACAGACCGTGATAACTTTATGTCGGCTGAGCAAGCTGTCGAATATGGTCTGGTCGATGCTGTTTTGAGTAAGCGTGACTAATGTCATTGTTTTTGTTCTGTCACCTTGGATTTTCGGGTGACGGAGCAAAATGGCAAGAGTTGTTATACACTCAAAACAAGGCAATGATGGGGTGAAACCCGAAAAGAGGTTAGCGAATGACAGATAAGCGAAAAGAGAGTGGTAGTGGAAAACTGCTGTACTGCTCTTTCTGCGGTAAGAGTCAACATGAAGTTCGCAAGCTGATTGCAGGCCCTTCGGTTTATATTTGCGATGAATGTGTCGATTTATGTAACGACATTATTCGCGAAGAAATCAAAGAAGTGATGCCTAAGCGTGATGGCAGCGAACTTCCGACACCACAGGAAATTCGTGCGAACCTGGATGATTACGTGATTGGGCAGGACCATGCTAAAAAAGTCCTGGCTGTTGCGGTGTACAACCACTATAAACGTCTGCGTAACGGCGATACCACCAGTGACGGGGTAGAGCTGGGCAAGAGTAACATTCTGCTGATTGGCCCGACCGGGAGTGGTAAAACACTGCTGGCAGAGACCCTGGCCCGCATGCTGGATGTGCCATTTACTATGGCCGATGCCACCACCCTGACCGAAGCCGGTTACGTGGGTGAAGACGTTGAAAATATCATTCAGAAACTGCTTCAGAAGTGTGACTATGATGTCGCCAAAGCTGAACGTGGTATTGTCTATATCGATGAAATCGATAAGATTTCCCGTAAATCAGATAACCCATCCATTACCCGTGACGTTTCGGGCGAAGGGGTTCAGCAGGCCTTGCTGAAACTGATTGAAGGGACGGTGGCTTCGGTTCCGCCACAAGGTGGCCGTAAGCATCCGCAGCAGGAATTCCTGCAAGTGGACACCTCAAAGATTCTGTTTATCTGTGGCGGTGCGTTTGCCGGCCTGGATAAAGTGGTTGAGCAGCGTGTTGCGACCGGCAGCGGTATCGGCTTCGGGGCGGAAGTTCGCTCGAAAGACGAATCCCGTACCCTGAGCGATCTGTTCGAGAAGGTGGAACCGGAAGATCTGGTTAAATACGGCCTGATCCC
The DNA here is from genome assembly GCF_025398175.1 of Photobacterium sp. TY1-4. Taxonomy (NCBI): domain Bacteria; kingdom Pseudomonadati; phylum Pseudomonadota; class Gammaproteobacteria; order Vibrionales; family Vibrionaceae; genus Photobacterium; species Photobacterium sp. TY1-4. Next base: position 2,516,997 of record NZ_CP099734.1, on the reverse strand, counting down.
AGAGTTCATTGGTCGTCTGCCGGTGACCGCCATCCTCAACGAGCTGGATGAGCAAGCGTTGGTTCAGATTCTGCGTGAGCCGAAGAATGCGCTGACCAAGCAATACGCAGCGCTGCTGGAGCTTGAGAACGTTGAGCTGGAATTCCGCGATGATGCACTGGTTGCGATTGCCCGTAAGGCGATGGAGCGTAAAACCGGTGCCCGGGGCCTGCGCTCCATTGTGGAAGCAGTCCTGCTCGATACCATGTATGAACTGCCTTCTGCGGAAGGGGTGAGCAAAGTGGTGATTGACGAGTCCGTGATCAAGGGTGAGTCTGAGCCGTTGCTGATCTACGAAAACACCGAAAATCAAGCAGCTGGCGCTGAGTGATTGGTGAATAACTGTTCATAATGCTGAAAAAAAGGAGGCTTTGGCCTCCTTTTTTATTTTCTGCTACTTACCCCGTTGAATCTTGCCGCTTTACCCCCATATACTCAGTTAAAGAGATTGAACGGAAGAGAGAAGAATATGAACCTGGAGCGTTCGGAACGCCTTGAGATCCCCGTTCTGCCACTGCGTGATGTGGTGGTCTACCCTCATATGGTCATTCCATTGTTTGTAGGCCGGGATAAATCTATTCGTTGCCTGGAATCGGCAATGGATGACAATAAGCAGATCCTGCTGGTTGCCCAGAAAGAAGCGGCAACCGATGAGCCTGCGATTGAAGATCTGTACAGTGTCGGTACAGTTGCCACGATTCTTCAGTTGCTGAAGCTGCCTGACGGCACCGTGAAAGTGTTGGTAGAAGGTCAGCAGCGCGCCAAGGTCAATAACCTGCGCGATGATGAATTCTTCGTCGCCGACGCTGAATTTCTGGTGACCCAGGAGATGGACGAGCGTGAGCAGGAAGTTCTGGTTCGTACCGCGATCAATCAGTTTGAAGGCTTTATCAAACTGAACAAAAAGATCCCGCCGGAAGTGCTGACGTCCCTCAATGGTATTGACGAAGCAGCCCGCCTGGCAGACACCATCGCGGCCCACATGCCGTTGAAATTGGCGGACAAGCAAAAAGTCTTAGAAATTATCGAGATCACGGAACGGCTTGAGTTCCTGATGGCGATGATGGAATCCGAGATTGATCTGCTGCAGGTCGAGAAACGCATTCGCGGCCGCGTGAAAAAGCAGATGGAAAAAAGCCAGCGCGAGTATTATCTCAATGAGCAGATGAAAGCCATTCAGAAAGAGCTGGGTGAGCTGGATGACGCGCCGGACGAATTCGAATCGCTGAAGAAAAAGATCGACGAATCCAAGATGCCGGCTGAGGCACGGGAAAAAACCGAGCAAGAGCTGCAGAAGCTGAAGATGATGTCGCCGATGTCCGCTGAAGCCACCGTGGTGCGCGGTTATATCGACTGGATGCTGAGTGTACCTTGGTACAAGCGTTCGAAAGTGAAGAAAAACCTGGCCAAGGCCGAGGAAGTGCTCAACGCCGACCATTATGGTCTGGAGCGCGTCAAAGAGCGGATTCTGGAGTACTTAGCTGTTCAGAGCCGGATCAATAAGCTGAAAGGTCCGATCCTGTGCCTGGTGGGTCCACCGGGGGTCGGTAAAACCTCGCTGGGACAGTCGATTGCTGCGGCAACTGGTCGGCAGTATGTCCGCATGGCCTTGGGTGGCGTGCGTGACGAAGCTGAGATCCGGGGACACCGCCGGACCTATATCGGCTCAATGCCGGGCAAGCTGATCCAGAAGATGGCCAAAGTCGGGGTGAAGAACCCGCTGTTCCTGCTGGATGAAATCGACAAAATGTCGTCCGATATGCGCGGCGATCCGGCCTCGGCGCTGCTGGAAGTGCTGGATCCGGAGCAGAACAACGCCTTTAACGATCATTATCTGGAAGTGGATTACGATCTGTCAGATGTCATGTTCGTGGCGACTTCAAACTCGATGAATATTCCGGGTCCGTTGCTGGATCGGATGGAAGTGATTCGTTTGTCGGGCTACACCGAAGATGAGAAGCTCAACATTGCCAAGCGTCACCTGCTTGAGAAACAAATCAAGCGGAATGGCCTCAAGCTGGGTGAGATTGAGGTCGACGACTCGGCGTTGATCGGGATTATCCGCTACTACACCCGCGAGGCAGGTGTGCGGAGCCTGGAGCGAGAAATCTCCAAGCTGTGCCGCAAAGCGGTGAAAGAGATCTTGCTCAATCCGGAAACCAAAAAAGTGTCTATCAGCCAGGTGAATCTGAAGGATTATCTGGGTGTGCAACGCTTCGATTACGGCAAGGCGGAAGAGAGCAACCGTGTGGGTCAGGTTACTGGACTGGCATGGACCGAAGTGGGCGGCGATCTGCTGACGATTGAAACAGAATCCATGCCGGGCAAGGGCAAGTTGACCTATACCGGCTCGTTGGGTGATGTGATGCAGGAATCGATTCAGGCTGCGATGACGGTGGTCCGCAGCCGTGCTGAGCGTTTGGGCGTCGACAAAGACTTCTACGAGAAACGGGATATCCACGTACACGTTCCGGAAGGGGCAACGCCGAAAGACGGTCCAAGTGCCGGGATTGCCATGTGTACCGCGCTGGTGTCCAGCCTGACCGGTAATCCGGTCCGCGGGGATGTGGCGATGACGGGTGAGATCACCCTGCGTGGTGAAGTGTTACCGATTGGCGGCCTGAAAGAGAAATTGCTGGCGGCGCATCGCGGCGGCATCAAAACGGTCCTGATCCCGAAAGAGAACGAACGTGATCTGGAAGAGATCCCGGATAACGTGATTGCTGATCTGGAAGTGCGTCCGGTTCGCTGGATTGATGAGGTCCTCACGGTTGCACTGCAGAACAACCCGACAGGCATTGAGCTGGTCAACGCGCAAAACAGTGACATGCAGCAAAGTTAACTCATGAAAAAACGCTTTCAAGCGCGAAAAGCCTTGTCAGCGTTTTTTTGTATCGCTATAAGTTAGGTCTGATTTGGCTGTGAGCCCAATAATATCAATACTTACCCGTATCTCAGGTGTTCGGTACTGATATACTTAGGCCTGATATCTTTTTTTGTCCGTACCTGACAAGTGATGGTCACCGTGGATAACGGACAAGGTTCATAGAGGGGATGAAATCGTGAACAAAACTCAGTTAGTTGATAAAATCGCTGAAAATGCAGATATTTCCAAAGCGTCTGCTGGCCGTGCGCTGGATGCCTTCATTGACGCAGTGTCTGACTCGCTGAAAGCGGGTGAGCAGGTTGCATTGGTCGGCTTTGGTACTTTCTCCGTTCGCGAGCGTGCAGCGCGCACCGGTCGTAACCCGCAAACCGGGGAAGAGATCCAGATTTCAGCAGCTAAGGTTCCTGGCTTTAAAGCAGGTAAAGCGCTGAAAGATTCTGTAAACTAACTGTCGCTATTTTAGCGCTGTTAGGATTGAACAATGATCGATGTCGGTTGTCACACCTTGTGTCACCCTGGCATGCAAACGAAGGCGCATCAGGTTGATGCGCTTTTTTTACTTTGAAACTGTGTGATATTTGTTGTGTCTGGACCTGGTTTCCGGGACCTAAAGCATTCTTCACAACCCCGTGCCCGATCGAATTAAGCAGGAGATACGGCAGACTATGATGGAGCGTATGCGCGAAGGCGCTAGCAGCATTTGGGTTAAGATCATTCTTGGCCTGATTATTTTTTCTTTTATTTTTGCCGGTGTCGGTGGCTATCTTGCCGGTAGTGGTGAGCCGGTTGCCGCGAAAATTGATGACCGGAATATCAGCCAGCGTGAGTTCGAGCAGGCTTATCAGAATGAACGTAACCGGATGCAGTCGCAGTTGGGCGATTACTTCAATACCCTGATGGGTGATCCGGCTTATGTCCAGCAGTTCCGTCGCAGTGTGCTTGACCGTCTGGTCAACGATGTGCTGATTGAAGAGCGTGCGAATACGCTGGGCATGCGGATCAGCGACGAGCAGGTTCGCAAGGCAATCGTGACGATGCCGGAGTTCCAGCGTGAAGGCCAGTTTGACAACGAACTGTATAACAGCCTGCTGCGCCGTGCCGGGTACACCCCGGATCGCTTCGCAGAGACAATCCGTACTGATATGCTGCGCCAGCAACTATTGGGTGCGCTGCAGAGCAGTGACTTTGCCCTGGACTATGAGCTGACTGCCCTGACCAAACTGGAGCAGCAACAGCGTGTGGTACGCTCCCTGACCCTGGACTTGGCTGATTTCGAAAAACGTGTCGAAATCACGGACGAGGAAGTCAAAGCGTATTACGAGCAGAACCCGATGCAATTTACCCGCCCGGCGCAAGTGAAGGTGGCTTACATCGAATTGTCCGGCCAGAGGTTGAAAGAAACGCTGAACGTGTCTGAAGCTGAGGCGAAAACTTACTACGATGAGCACCGCAATAAATATGCGACGGCGGAACAGCGTAAAGCAAGCCATATCCTGATCCAGGGTGACAGCGAAGAAGCGAAGGCGAAAGCGGAAGCCCTGCTGGCACAGCTGAAGCAGGGGGATGATTTTGCTGAGCTGGCGAAAACTGCGTCTGATGATACCTTCAGCGGTCAAGATGGCGGCCAGCTGGACTGGTTCGAGCGCGGGGTGATGGATCCGGCGTTTGAAAATGCTGCGTTTGCCCTGAGCCCGGGTGAGATTTCCGAGCTGGTTCAATCGTCCTTTGGTTTCCATATCATCAAACTGGATGATGTGAAGACCTCAGAAGTGAAGCCGTTTGCTGAAGTTCGCGAAGAGATCCTGGCTGATCTGCGCGAGCAGGGGGCTGCTGAAGCGTTCTACGATCTGCAAACCCAACTGGCGGAAACGGCTTTCGAAATGCCGGATTCTCTGGATGATGCTGCGAAGGCTGTCGATGCTGAAGTGCGTCACACAGACTTCTTTGCCCATGATGAAGCACCGGGGATTCTGGCGAATCCTTTAGTCCTGCAGGCGCTGGATAGTCCTGAAGTGCGTGAGGATGGTCTGAACTCAGAAGTGATTGAAGTCGGTCCTGAGCATGTAGTGGTTGTCCGGGTGGATGACGCGCGTGAAGAGACCCTGTTGCCGTTTGAAGAGGTGGCAGAGACGGCGCGTCAGCAGCTGGCGACCCAAAAAGGTGAGCAGGCTGCGCAGGATAAAGCGGATACCGTGATTGCTGCACTGCGTGAGGGTAATACCGGCATTCTGGCACAGGAAGATCTGAGCTTTAGTGACGCACAAACGATTGAGCGTACCGGCGCAAATCCGATGCTGTCTCGTGTTGCCTTTGGCCTGGCAAAGCCGGAAGCCGATCAGCCCGTTTACGGTATGACACGTGATGCGCAGGGCAACGTGATGATCATCGCACTGGATGCGGTCGTTGAAGCGAATGTCGCGCCGATAGCAACTGATAGCCAACTGGCTGGCCAGGTTGAGCAGATGAACGCGCAGCGCGATATCATGGCGACCCTGGAAGTGTTGCGTGATACCGCTGATGTCAGCTATCCAACTTTGGATGCAGTTGAAAACTAATTGTAATCGAGTGATTACTTGACGGGCCGCCATTGTGCGGCCCGTCGTTTTTTCGGCGTCTGCCTGTCATTTTCAGCGCGTCTCTGTGGCCAGAGGGATTAATCTGCGGATCAGTTCTTTTGAAATCAAATAGACGAGGTTTGAAATGAAAAAACTGATACACAGCCTGATGCTTGCTTTGACACTTTGTCTGTCCCCATTTGCTGCCCTGGCCGAACAGGATCCCCATGAAGGGATCGCGATTACAGTCAATATCAATACTGCCAATGCGGAAGAGCTCGATACCCTGCTGATTGGGGTCGGTCCGGATAAGGCGGCGAAGATCATTGCCTATCGCGAAGCACACGGGAACTTTACCGAGGTGGAGGACTTAACCAAGGTCAACGGCATTGGAACGGCGACGGTTGAGAAAAACCGCGGTCGGATTCAATTGTAAGTTGGGCTAAGGCCCGGATCCGGACCCGTTGAGGATGGGCAAGTAAGATGGTGATCATAGCCCGGGGTGTACCTGCACCGCCGGGCTTCTTTTTTTGAACACAAATGGTTTAACCAGAGCAGGGTTCAGTCAGAGAGTGTCTAGCCAGAAGATGGTCTAGATAGACAATCGTTGGATCCGAGATTGATTTGATCGCAGATAGTTTGGCGAGTGAGCCCGCTGCTGTCGCGTTGGCTTCAGATGTTGCCGGCTATACGTCGTGTCGTTTCCGGGAACCCTGCCAGGCGATACAGCTCACGGCGATCACCACTCCAGCCAGTGCGCCGGCTAAATGGGCTTCTGTGGCAACCCGGGCGCCAATCAGTGCTTCAGAGCTGGCAGAGCCACCAGCGATCTGCTCCCAGCCGATCTTTCCTCCCAGGCCAAGTAAGAGCAGCCACCCGCCTTGTTGCCGGGTCTGGATATCTTTGACCGCACCCCAGGCAAATACACCGTGGAGGACCCCGGACAAACCGGCATACCAGCGAATTTCACTGGCCAGAATGGCGAGCCCGACCAGGACGGATAATCCCAGTAACAGCCCGGTGTAGGGCTTGAGGCGAATATGCGCCCGGAAAATAAAACTGATGATAGCCAGCGCCAGGGTGTTCATGATCATGTGCGGCCAATTGGTATGGGTGAGGTTTCCTGTTAGGATCCGCCAGATTTCGCCGTGAACAATCGCCTGGCGATCCCAGGCCAGCCAGAGCTGGAACTGCGGCCATTGGGTGAGGGCCAGCAACAGGGCGGCGAGCGATAGATAAATACGAAGAGACAAGGTTACCTCGATGAGCCGATATTGTGAGCAGTGTGGTAAGGCGAAAAAGGCCTGCATCTGCCGTTGGATCCAAGTTCTTGATGCTAAAACTGAACTGTGGATATTACAACACCCTTCTGAGGTGAAGCGGGCAATCGGAACGGCACGGATCCTGACTCTGTCGCTCCCCAATGCCCGGCTTTGGGTGGGGGAGGACTTCTCAGAACATTCGGAACTGAATGCGTTGCTGGCGCAACGGGAGCGGGATGCCTATCTGGTTTATCCGGGAGAGACAGCCATACCGATCTCCCGGCTGGCGGGTGAGTCCCAATCCGGCTCCCGGCACCGGACATTGATCCTGCTCGATGGCACCTGGAAGAAAGCTTATAAGATCTGGCAGTTGTCGAAAAATTTGCAGGCGCTACCAACGGTTACGCTGGATAACGTGGAGCAGGGGAACTACCGGATCCGAAAATCGCCCAAAGCGCAGGGCGTCTCCACGGTTGAGGCTGGTTATCTGGCTCTGACAGCGCTGGAAGGTGAAGGCAAGTTCCACCCGCTGCTCGAGGCGTTTGAGCAGATGATTGACGATCAGATCCGCCATATGCCGCCTGGGGTGTTTGAGCGCAACTACTGCGAATAAGGCGATGCGAGTGAGGCGAACTGGTGCGAGTAAAGTGATTTTGGTGCGAGAGAAACGATTCTGGCGCGAGAGAAACGAACGGGTGTAAGTCACATGAGCAGGCTTCTAGCGAGCACAGCGCCGGGGTTTGCCGGACGCCTGCTCGCTGATTGAGAGGGTAAGTTAAAACCCTTGTCCCTCATGGTTGAACCCGACCGCGGCGCTGGGGTGGAATAAGGTGCTGTACAGCCGCTGGGCGTAGCCATCGGTCATGCTGGAAATATAATCGGCAATGACGCGGTGGGCGTTGTCCCCCCGATCAGCGGCAGCCATCCAGCGGGTGCGGGTATCGGTCGGCAGCAGGCGCTCGGGGTCGGCTGCGAAGGTATCGAACAGCGCCATCACCAGTTGCTGGCCTTTGTATTCCAGTAACTGGATCTCCGGCTTTTTCACCACATATTCGCTGACGAAGTGCTTGAGGATGGTGAGGACCCGCTCCATGGGCTCAGAAAGGAAAGCATTCCACTGCAACAACGGCTCTGCAAAGCTGTCGACGCCATTTTGAATCGACGGGGCAATATGGATCGCGGTGAGCAGGGCATTGACCAAAGCGCCGATGGCATCTTTACGCTCATAGTGGCTCCCGAACAGTTGTTCACTGAGGTGGCCGATATGGGTTTCCAGCCAGGGTTCACCGCTTTCGGCCAACTGGCTGGCCGCCGCTTCATGCCATTGCTCGCGGGTCACAATCCCCATGACGATCGCATCTTCCAGATCATGGACACCATAAGCGATATCGTCGGCCAGCTCCATGATGGAGCAATCGAGCGATTTAAACCGGGTCTTTAACTGGTCAGTCGGGTGGTTGCGCGGCTGGCGCATCTGGCTGAACAGTTGGCGGTCATGATCCGACAGCAGGGCCAGCACCCAGTCAAGTGTGGCGTGATCATCGTTGTAGATGCCTTTGGCCGGATGCCAGTCTTTGGCGCGCAGATGGCGGAACTGGCTGACTTCCGGAGGTTGCTCCTGCGCCCGGGTGGTGCTGATCAGCGCCGGATATTTCAGCAGACCAAGCAGGGTGCGGCGGGAGAGGTTCATCCCGAAGTGTTCGGTGTACGGCTCAAGCAGGGTGACGATGCGGAATGTCTGGGCATTGCCTTCAAACCCGCCGTGCTCACGCATCATATAGTTCAGCGCCACTTCACCACCGTGGCCGAACGGTGGATGGCCGATGTCATGGGCCAGGCACAGGCTCTCCATCAGGCTGGTGGACGGCAGCAGGCTTTTGAAATCGGGTTGCTTGATTTTCAGCTGGGCCACGATGCCGGTTCCGATTTGGGAGGCCTCCAGCGAGTGCGTCAGCCGGGTGCGGTAGAAATCGTGGTGGCCGGCACCATGGACCTGGGTTTTCGCTTGCAGGCGGCGAAACGCGGCGGAGTGTAAAATCCGCGCGCGATCACGCTGGAAAGGTGAGCGGTGATCATTGCGCCGCATTTTCTGCTCGTTGCTGATACGGCTTTCCCACTCGGGATGGTGCTGATATTCCTTCATTAACTGATATCGTCCAACGTCAGGTTAAAACTGTCGGCAAAGGTTGCCAGGAAATAGGTCATTTCAGGACTTTCTCGGGCAGCCAGGGTGTCCTCGAGACGTTTTCGGGCCTGGGTAAATTCATGGTTGCCGGCATTGAGCTCCTCAAGGCACTTGAGGTAAGCACATAATGTATCTGCTTGTTTTACAATGGCGTAGTCTGCCTGATCAATTCGTTCGCTGTCGAGCAGCGGTGCATAATCATCCTGAAACTCTTCCGGTAGCATGGACAGAAGCTTTTGCTCTGCGGCCAGCTCAATCTTTTTGTATTCCTCGGCAATCGCCGGGTTGAAATACTTGATTGGGGTGGGCATGTCGCCGGTCAGCACTTCACTGGTGTCATGAAACATGCCGAGCAGGGCAATGCGCTCTGGGTTGACGTTGCCGCCGAACTTGCGGTTTTTGATCAGTGCCAGTGCGTGGGCGACAAAGGCAACCTGCAGACTGTGCTCAGAAATATTTTCACTCGATACGCACCGCATCAGCGGCCAGCGCTGGATCAGCTTCATTCGGGCCAGGTGGGCAAAAAAATGACTTTGTTTCATATGTGTACAACTCAGCGGTCAGGCGTGTTTTTAGGATATACCCAAACGACTTCAAGCGGCAGGCGCAATGTCCCGTCTTGCGTATCCGTTCAGGGAAGATAACGCCGGATTCAGTTCAGGATTATTAAGGTAACAGAAAAATAAAGAAAAGCCCCGGTGGTGTGCCGGGGCGAGAACGGGTTACTGGCGGTAGTTATGGAGGAACCGCTCCAGTCGGCTGATGGCCATTTCAAGATCATCAATCCGGGGCAGGGTAACAATCCGGAAGTGATCCGGTTGTTTCCAGTTAAAACCAGTGCCATGCACCACCAGGACTTTCTCCTGTTGCAGGAAATCCAGCACCATGCGTTCATCATCAACAATATTGAATTTCTTCTGATCCAGTTTCGGGAACAGGTACAGCGCCCCTTTCGGCTTCACGCAGGAAACCCCGGGGATCGCCGTCAGCATGTCATAGGCTTTGTCCCGCTGCTCCAGCAATCGTCCGCCGGGCAGGATCAACTCATTAATACTCTGGTAGCCGCCCAGTGCCGTCTGAATGGCGTGCTGCATCGGTACATTGGCACACAGGCGCATGGATGAGAGCATCTCCAGGGCTTCGATATAGCCCTTGGCCAGATGGCGTGGTCCGGACAGGATCATCCAGCCGGCGCGGAAGCCACACACCCGGTAAGACTTGGACAGGCCGTTGAAGGTGACACAGAAGACATCTTCGGCCAACGGCGCGATGGAGTGGTGCTGCGCGCCTTCGTACAGGATCTTGTCGTAAATCTCATCGGCGAAAATAATCAGTTTATTTTGTCTGGCAATTTCAACCACTTCCAGCAAAAAATCCCGGCTGTACACGGCGCCGGTCGGGTTGTTCGGGTTGATCAGCACTATCCCGCGGGTATTGGGCGTGATTTTGCTGCGGATATCGTCCAGATCCGGATACCAGTCGGCCTCTTCGTCACAGGTATAGTGCACCGCGTTTCCGCCGGAGAGCGATACGGCCGCAGTCCACAGCGGATAGTCCGGCGCCGGGACCAGAATTTCATCACCATTGTTCAGCAGCGCCTGCATCGCGATCATGATCAGCTCGGACACCCCGTTGCCGATGTAGACGTCTTCAACATCCATATCCAGCAATCCGCGTTTCTGGTAGTGCTGCACCACGGCCTTGCGGGCCGAGTATATGCCTTTGGAGTCGCTGTAGCCTTGTGAGGTCGGCAAATTGCGGATCACGTCGACCAGGATCTCATCCGGGGCATCGAAACCGAACGGGGCCGGGTTTCCGATGTTGAGTTTCAGGATTTTATGCCCTTCTTCTTCCATACGCTTGGCCTGTTTCAGGACCGGCCCCCGTATGTCGTAGCAAACGTTATTTAACTTGGATGACATCCCGATGTTGTGCATTGCGGTTTTCCTGCGCGAATTGTTATCTAATGACAACAAATTACACTAAGGAATTGTGATAAATAAAGGGTCGGCAGGAAAAAATAATGAAAAAAAGGGGAATATATAATTAAGTTCTTTTTTTACTGGCATGATTCTCTGCTGGCAGCCGAGTGCGGTGAAGGAGATGGCTCCTGCAATCGGAAACATATTAGTCAAATTGCATTTGGCGTCCGCTAATGGCACATATATTATGTGGTTAAAGTATTGGCCAATATTGAGCTGGAACAATATCCAAAGTGAGTTGCCTCTCTATAATCGCTTTAGATATGCCGTGACTGACAGAGCGTTGAGTGAGGTTTTTTTGACCGGAATACAAACTGCCATTACATCTCTCGTAGAATTGATTCAAGGTGCCGGTCCATCGACACGCCGGGTCAGCGTGCCGCTCTGCTGGCCGGCCCATGCCGATATGATCGGCTGGATGGACTCGCAACCTATTTTTCCGAAATTCTTCTGGCAAGCGCGTGACACGCAGGAAACTGTGGTGGCGTTGGGTCAGCTTGAGACTTTTTCCGATCCGGCGCTGGCGGAGCAGTCAATTGACGGCCAACAGCGGGTGTGGGGCGGACGTTCATTCGACGGACTCACGCCGCGTAACCGTTACTGCCAGTCTGCTTTCTTTTTCCTGCCGGTGATGGAGCTGATCCAGACCCATCAGGGCTGGCAGCTGGCAGCCAACCTGGATCCGGCGGACAAGGCCGGGACTGTGCAACAGTTGCGGCGATTGGTGCCGTCTGTTGCACGGGTTCCGGCAATTCGGAGCGGGATCCGTCAGCGGACCGACAGCCCGGATTTCGACCAGTGGTCAATGATGCTGGATGATGCCCTGCATGCCATTGAAACCAGTGCGCTGGATAAGGTGGTGCTGGCCCGTCGGACAACCTTGTCGCTGGATGGCAGCATCTCTCCGGCCCAGTTGCTTCAGGCCAGTCGCCAAAAAAATCACCACAGCTTTCATTTTATGATGGCCCAGGATGCCCGGCACGGTTTCGTCGGCTCGACGCCGGAGCGGCTGTTTCTGCGCCAGGAAGCGCATTGCCGCACTGAAGCCCTGGCCGGAACGATCGCTCGGGGCCAGAACGAAGCGGAAGATTACCGGCTGGCGCAGTGGTTGCTGGAAGACGGCAAAAACCGCTATGAAAACCAGCTGGTGGTGGATGATATCGTCCAGCGACTGGCTGCCTGTGGCGCGACGCTGGATGTGGCCGAGACGCCGACGCTGGTTCGGTTGCGGCAGGTTCAGCACCTCAAACGGGCAATCTCCGGCGTACTGAATGCTGAGGTGACCAGTGCGGCGCTGCTCGACACCCTGCAGCCGACGGCAGCCATTGCCGGTCTGCCAAGGGATGAAGCCCTGGCCTTTATTGCGGCCCATGAGCCGTTTGCCCGCGGTTGGTACAGCGGGGCGGTCGGTTATATCGGATGTGCGCAGAGTGAATTTTGTGTCGCAATCCGAAGTGCCTTGCTGGAGGGCGATGAATTACACCTGTTTGCCGGCGCCGGTATTGTGCCCGGCTCAACCGCGGCCAGTGAGTGGCAGGAGCTGGAGCGGAAAACCGAGACCCTCAGCCACCTGCTTGGGGCGGAGAGCACAGCACCCGGAACCCCGGGTGAGTCTTCAACCCGTGAACCACACCGGGAGCGTCATACGGCATGAACATTGATCAAACGACACCGGCATTACAACCTGATGCCACGACTGATCACCGAGCCGGGTTGAACCGGCTTTGGGCGCAGCTGATGCTCGAAGAATTGTCCCGCCTTGGGGTGGCGCATGTCTGTATTGCACCGGGCTCGCGCTCGACGCCGTTGACTCTGGCGGCCGACCATCATCCCCGGCTGATGCTTCACACCCATTTTGATGAGCGCGGGCTCGGGTTTATGGCGCTGGGGTTGGCGAAAGCAACTCAGGCTCCGGTGGCGGTCATCGTCACCTCCGGAACGGCCGTCGCGAACCTGTTACCGGCAGTCGCTGAAGCCGGTCTGACCGGCGAGAAGCTGGTGCTGCTAACCTCAGACCGGCCCCCGGAGCTGATCCAGTGCGGTGCGAATCAGGCGATCCGGCAGGTGGGGATCTTTTCCGACCATGTTACGGCCTGCCATGATATTCCGTCACCCAGCCTGGATATCTGTCCGAGCTGGTTGCTGACGACCGTTGATGCCGCAATGTTCCAGCAATTTCAGCGGGGCGGCGCGGTTCATTTCAATTGTCACTATCCGGAGCCCTTGTATGGCGAAGGCGGTAACTTTACTGCGTACCTGGCCGCACTGGGGAGTTGGCAGGAAGATACCCAGCCCTATACCCGGTTCCAGCGTGCCGACAGTGGTGCGGTGTGGGTTGAACCGGCATTCTGGTCAACGTTGGTGGCCCAGAAGGGCGTGATTGTTGCCGGTCGGCTGGCACCGGGGGAGCTGGGTGCGGTCAAAGCGCTGGCTGAGCGACTGGGCTGGCCGTTGTTGGCCGATCCTCAGTCCGGCGGCTCCAGTGACTGGGCGGGCTATGATGCGTGGCTGCAAAATGACGCCTGTCGCCGGTATCTCAATCAGGCTGAGGTGATTGTCCAGTTTGGTGCCCGGCTGGTGTCAAAACGGCTACTGGGGGTCATTGCTGCCCGCCAGTGGCAACAATACTGGCTGGTGGATCCGCTGACCGAACGGCTGGACCCCGCGCACCGTCGCAGCCGACGGATTGTCGCGGACGTGAAAGCCTGGGCCGAAGCCGCTGCGCAGCAGATTTATGAATCCCCTTATCACGGCTGGGCCGCGTCGCTAGCACAGGCCTCAAAAGCCTATTTTCGTCAACTGGCCGAACGTGCAGATACGCTGGATGAAGTCACGCTGGCGATGCACCTGCCGGGCTGGCTGACGCCGGACACCGAACTGTTTCTGGGCAATAGCCTGATTGTCCGGCTGCTGGATATGTGCGGTCAGTTGCCCGATACCGCGGTGTTTGCCAATCGCGGGGCCTCGGGCATTGATGGTCTGATTGCCACCGCGGCCGGGGTCCAGCGCGCAAGACAGACCCCATTGCTGTGTGCATTGGGGGATACCTCGTTGCTGTACGACCTGAACTCCCTGGCGCTGCTGGGCCGCAGTGAGCAGCCGGTGGTGGTCATCGTGACCAATAATGATGGCGGCGGCATTTTTGATTTGTTGCCGGTTCCGGACCAGCAGCGGGAGCCGTTGTACCGGATGTCTCATGGACTGGCGTTTGACCATGCCGCCGCGATGTTTGGTTTGGCATATCAATGTCCGGCCACGCTGGAAGCAGCGGCGTTGGCTTGTCGTCAGGGACTCAGTCGTCCCGGAGCCACGCTGATCGAAGTAAAAACGCCACCGGGGCAAAGCGGGGAGCAGCTGAAAGCCCTGTTTGCGAAGGTCAAAAATGCCCCTTTACTCTGAAGTGTTTGGCCATGTGGGGGATCGCGCGGAGCACAGCCCGTCATCCCCGCCGGTCTTGGTATTTCTCCATGGCCTGCTCGGCACCGGCCGGGATTGGGCGGCGGTGATCCAACAGTGCTCGGCGTATCCGTGTCTGACCATCGACCTGCCTGGTCACGGTCATAGTCGGGAGATCACCGCCGCGGGTTTTGAGGACGCCAACCGGCAAATCATCGAGACCTTGCGCCAGCGAGAAATCCGACATTATGTCCTGATTGGTTATTCGATGGGCGCGCGGCTGGCGATGTATCACGCCTGTCAGCCACGTCCGTCGAACGGACCAACATTGGCCGGGTTGGTGCTTGAAGGCGGTCATTTTGGCTTACCTGAGTCACAACGAGAGGTGCGTCAGGCCAATGACGAACATTGGGCGCAGCGCTTTATGGCCGAGCCACCTGAGTCGGTGCTGAAAGACTGGTATCGGCAGCCGGTTTTTGCTTCGCTCGATGCGGTGCAACAACAGCAATTGATCCGCAAGCGCAAGGATCTGTTTGGTCCGGGGATTGCGCAGATGCTGCGGGCAACGTCGCTGGCGAACCAGCCGATGTTACTGCCCGGTTTGGCGGCGCTGGATTTGCCGATCCACTATCTCTGCGGGGACAAGGATATCAAGTTCCGGGCACTGGCCGAGGCGAGCGCGCTGGACGTCAGCGTGATTTCGGGGGCCGGACACAATGTACACGTCGAGCGGCCGGATGCATTTTTCACGGTCTTGCAGCAGTTTTTAAACTCAATTCAGTAGAAGAAAAATATGACACGTCACGCGACACTTTATCAATATCAGTTACCGATGGACTCGGGGGTGATTCTGCGCTCCCAGCGTCTGGCAACCCGCGAAGGCTGGGTGGTTGAACTCAGGGACGGGGACCGTGTTGGCTATGGCGAAATCGCTCCCTTGCCGGAGTTCAGTGCCGAGTCGTTGACGGAAGCCGGTGAGCAGGCCCAGGCCCTGTTGGCCCAATGGCAGGCCGACGGTTCATGGGATCTATCCGGCGCGTTTCCTTCCGTGGCGTTTGGTCTCAGTATGGCGCTGCTGGAGCTGACGGGTGATTTACCGACGGAAGGGAATTATCAGGTTGCTCCGCTGTGCTCGGGCGATCCGGATGAGCTGGTGGAGCGCTTGAGCCAACATTCGGGTCAGCCGGTGGCCAAAATGAAAGTCGGTATGTACGAGGCGGTGCGCGACGGGATGATCGCCAATATGTTTATTGAAGCGATCCCCGGGATTCGTCTGCGCCTGGATGCCAACCGGCAGTGGACCCCGCTCAAAGCGCGCCAGTTTGCCAAGTACGTCGCGCCGCAACACCGGGCCGGGATCGCCTTTTTGGAAGAGCCCTGCCGTACACCAGCAGAAAGCCTGGCGTTTGCCGAGGAGACCGGCATTGCGATTGCCTGGGATGAAACCGTGCGCGAGCCGGGATTCACGGTGAAAGCCGAGCCGGGCGTGGTGGCGATTGTGATTAAACCAACGCTGGTCGGCTCGGTGCAGCGTTGTCTGGAGCTGGTCGCGGCATCGCGGGAAGTGGGGCTGATCCCGGTGATCAGCTCAAGTCTGGAATCGAGCCTCGGGTTGAACCAACTGGCCCGGCTTGCAGCCTGGCAAACCCCTGAGGTGGTACCGGGATTGGATACCATGCAGTTGTTCCTGGCTCAGTTAGAAACCCCGTGGCCGGAGTGTCCGTTGCCGATCACACCCTTGTCTTCGCTTGAGGTGGTATGGCAGCAGCACTAGCAGCCGCTAAGTTTGCCACCTGGCCCTGGCAACATTGGGCGGCGGCGCAGCCGGATGCGCTTGCCCTGACTGAGGGGGAGCGCTGGTGGAACTGGGACGATGTGGCCCGAGAGGTTGAACGCTATGCCGCTGGCTTGGTAGCGCAGGGCGTCAAACCGGATCATCTGGTGGCGATTGTTGCCCCGAATTCGATCCAACTGGTGTGGCTGCTGTTGGCGGTCATGCGCGTCGGGGCCCGCTCGGTGGGGTTGAACCCGAAAAGCAGCCCGCCGGAGCTGGCGGCGCAACTGCGCCGTCTCGATTGCGATTTTCTCTGGACGCCTGCGCCGATCTCTGAGATTTCAGCGCGTTATTCAGCCATTGAACTTCGTACAAGCGACGCGGCGTTGCCGATTGACATTGACTGGCAGCCGGAGCGGCCGCTGACCCTGACTCTGACCTCGGGCTCAACCGGCGCTCCCAAAGCCGTGGTGCATGCTGCCCGGACGCATCTGGCCAGCGCGCAGGGCTTGCTGACCCAAATGGATTATCAAACCGATGATTGCTGGCTGTTGTCGCTGCCGCTGTTTCACATCTCCGGTATGGCGATCCTCTGGCGTTGGTTGTATCGCGGCGCCCGGCTCAGGGTCGCAGATGCGGGTACCCTGAACCGGGCGCTGTTGCAGGTGACGCACGCGTCTCTGGTGCCGACCCAGCTTCAGCGGCTGCTGGCTGCACATCCGGATGAATGTGTTGACGGACGTTCAGATTCTGCCTCCGAGACAGCGACCCCGGGATTTGCGCTGCCGGAGTTTGCGCTGAAGGAAGTCTTGCTCGGCGGGGCGATGATCCCGGTCAGCCTGACCGAGCAGGCGGAACAAGCCGGGATCCGCTGCTGGTGTGGCTACGGGATGACGGAGATGGCCTCGACAGTAACGGCCAAACGGGCCGACGGACGCGCTGGGGTTGGTATGTTGCTGCCACACCGGGAGCTAACTATTCGGGATGGCGAAATTTATGTGCGTGGCGAGACCCTGGCGCTGGGCTATTATCGCCAGCGGCACATTGAGCCGTTGTCGGCACAGGCGTGGTTTGCCACCAAAGATTTGGCTCACTGGGAGGCCGGGGAGCTGGTGATCCACGGGCGTGCAGACAACATGTTTATCTCCGGTGGCGAGAATGTGCAGCCGGAATCGATCGAGCAGGTCCTGTTGGCCCACCCCGAGGTGACGCAGGCTATCGTGCTGCCGATCGCCGATCCGGAATACGGGCAGCGTCCAGTGGCCCTGATTCAGACGAAAACCGCAACGACCCCGCTGAGCGAACCTTTCACACAAGCGTTAAAAGCATATATGGCGGCGCAGGTGACGGCGTTTCGCCGTCCGGTCCATTATCTGAAGTTGCCGGAGCATTTATCGGGCGGCGGGATCAAAATATCCCGGCGAAAACTGGCGGATTGGTTGGCTCATCAACCCCTTGACTAAGGTGGTTTGTCCGGAGGTGTACCAAGCTGTGATGCTTGTGTTGTGATGGAGCCAGCGTGATGAGGGCGCTGGCTCGGTCGTGGTTCTGGTTCCGGTTCGGTGATTGTTCTGGTTCCTCCAGAGGCCGCTAGCGGTGCTCGCCCCGTAGCGCCAGAATTTGTTCCCTCAGCATCGCGCTGTTGGCGTGCGCGGCTTCAACCGGCGGCCCGGCGACTATATGGACCCGGGACCAGAATCGCTTCGGTAGTTTCAACAGTGCCCGTCCGCCTTCCCGGCTGAAATAGCTCCCCCACAACCCTTGCAATGCGACCGGGATCACCGGCACCTGCGCGCGTTTGATGATCAGATCGATGCCACGCATAAAGGGACCGATTTCGCCGTCATAGGTCAGTTGTCCTTCCGGGAACACACAGACCACATCACCTTGTTCCAGATAACGATTAACATGGGTAAAAGCTTTCATTACGGAACGACGGTCCGTCGCATCAATTGGGATCACTTTACACGCCGAGCAGAAGCTCTTGATGAACGGCATGTTGTAGATATCTTTATCCATCAGAAAACGGATCGGACGGGGACAGGCACCGGCCAGTAACAGCGCGTCCATGTAGCTGACATGGTTACAGACGATCAGCGCACCACCCTTGGCCGGGATATGGCGCAGATCCTTATGGCGTACCCGGTACAGGGTGTGGCTGACCAGCCAGACCATAAAGCGCCAGAAAAAATCCGGCGCCTGGGTGTAGATGTACAGCATCACCACTAGGTTCACCACCGACAGGAACAGGAAAAACTGCGGGATCGACAAGCCGAGCACCGACAGGAAGACAATCGCCGTAATGGCGCTGGTGACCATAAAAATGGCATTCCAGATGTTATTGGCGGCAATAATCTGGGCCCGTTCATCTTCTTTGGCCCGGCTTTGCATCATGGCGTAGAGGGGGACGATAAAAATTCCGCCGGAGACGCCGAGCATGGTGAGTGAGAAGAAGACCCGCCACAGCTCCGGTTGGGTGATAAATGCTGTAATGGAGTCGGTAACAGGGATTATTGCCGGGGTGGCAAACATCAAATCGGCACCGAACAAGGTGATCCCCAGGCTGCCGAGCGGGACGATCCCCGGTTCGATGCGATGACCTGAGAGGCGATCACACAGCAGGGAGCCGATCGCAATCCCGACCGAAAACAGGGTGAGCAGGAATGAAACCGAGGCGGCGTTCCCGCCAAGGTGAAGCTTGGCAAAATTCGGAAACTGGGTGAGATAACTGGCCCCTAAGAACCAGAACCAGCTGATCCCGAGCACACACTGAAAAATGGTCTTATTGCGCCGGGCGATCGACAGCGTATGGCGGGTTTGGCGCACCGGGTGCCAGTGAAAGTGGCTGTCCGGTTTACTGGGCGGCGCATCCGGGATCCAGCGTGAGCTGGTATAGCCGATGATGGCAAACGCGACCACACTGACCGCGGCAATGGTATGGGCATGCGGTTGATTGGCAATGATCCCTGCCAGCAGCGTGCCGATCAGGATGGCCAGAAATGTCCCGGTTTCGACCAGGGCGTTGCCGGAAACCAGCTCTTCTTTTTTCAGGTGCTGCGGCAGCAGCGCGTATTTCGCTGGGCCGAAGAAAGCCGATTGCGTCCCCATCAGAAACAGCAGGATCAGCAGTGCGGTGTAGCTTTCGGTGATAAAGGCGACGGCCGCCAACGACATAATCACAATTTCGGCGAATTTGACTTTGCGCATGATCAGCGCCTTGTCGTATTTGTCGGCCAGTACCCCGGCGGACGCTGAGAACAGGAAAAACGGCAGGATAAATAACCCGGCCGCCAGGTTGATCACCAAATCAGAATCAACCGGCAGGGCGCCAGGCGCCGCAAACGCGATCAGGATCAGCAGTACATTCTTGTAGACATTATCGTTGAACGCCCCGAAAGCCTGGGTCAGAAAATAGGGAAGAAAGCGTCGCTGGGTCAACAGGCGTGTTTGGGGCTTGCTGTTCATGTCTGTCTCCGTTTAGGCCTCTGCCTGCCAGGCATGAAGATAAGTATCGATCAGGTTATCGATCAAGGCTTTGCCATCGACCGGTATGGCGGTAAAGAGTTTATCGTCCACACTCAGGAGGGTGATGCCGTGAACGCCGGCCCACAAGACCCGGCTGACCTCAAGGATCGCCGCATCGGATTTGTTCGGAGTGATCTGGCGGATCAGGGCTTCGAGCATGCCGGTCATGCTATTAATCCGCTCCGCTTGCCATTCCGGCAGCTCTTCACCATTCATCGTATGCTGGAAAATCAATTGCCAGCGGTACGGATGGCGCTGGGCGAAATCGAGATAGCAATAGGCGAGCCGGCGCAGGGCGTCTTCTGGCGCGGAGACATGCTGCATTTCGGCGGCGGCCTCCGCAAACAGTTCATCCAGGGTTTGAGCCACGGCATGGAGCAACAACAGGTTATAGTTGCCGAACACATTGACCAGGGTGCTGGGAACATAGCCGATCATGGCGGCGATCTTGCGCAGACTCAGTTCGTGGTGTGGTTGTTGGTCGAGAAAGTTTTTGACTTGCTCCAGTGTCATACTTACCAACTCTTCGCGAGTATGGTCGTTTCGTCTTGCCATCGAATCATTTCTCTTAAGCTAAAGTGCCTTACTCTGATAATTGTAATATGAGTACAGACCACGAGCGGTCCCAGAGTAAGCAAAAGGGGATACGCTGCTGACGGGCAGCAAAAATAGTATAGAACGATGTTCAATATTCTAGTGGCTCCCTCTTTCGGGGGTCAAGCTGAAACCCGGACCGGGCCGGGAGAGCTGAAGGGGATGTGACTTCTGTCATATCCCGTACCGTGACCCGGTCGGAGCGCCTGGTAAAGGCTGTGGCCTTACGCAGGGTTGCGACCGGCGTTTTCGCTGTTGCGGATGGAAATCTGGTCGTTGAGTGTCCAGAAATCAACCAGCACGCCAATCAGGCAAAAGCCCAGCGTCAGGAAGTAAAGGATCCCGGTCAGCCACTTGCCCATATACATCCGGTGGATACCGAACACGCCGAGAAATGTCAGCAGCAACCAGGCGACCGTGTAGTCGATATCCCCGCTTTGAAAGCGCAGATCGGCTTCGCGATCCATCGACGGAATTAAAAACAGGTCAATGAGCCAGCCAATGCCAAGCAGGCCCAGCGTCAGAAACCAAATCGTCCCGGTCACCGGTTTACCGTAATAGAAGCGGTGGGCGCCGGTAAAACCAAAAATCCACAATAAATAGCCAATCAGTTTGCTGTGAGTATCTTGCATTATCTTCTACCTGTGACTGAAGTGATCTAAAGGATAGTCGCAAGCGGGGATGACAGTAAATGTTTCCTTGGCAGTCTACCGAAATGGAATGTATTGAAATCAGCGGCTTGTCGTTGAACTCAACGGTGGATTTGGTCATTATTATTTCAGAAACGACGCAGTTAAATGTTCGTAACAATTTGCCCGGTTGGTTAAGTTGACATTCGGGAGGTTAGCGTTAGGATGCAAATTATCTAATTGGCAAAGGTATGCATTTCAATGAAACGCTTTTTCACGATTTTTGCATTGATCCTGACGGTCTCATTCATGGCCCCGACGGATGCGTATGCAAAGAAATTTGGCGGTGGTAAGTCGTTTGGTAAGACTCATAAAACGGCCCCGGCACAACAAAAACAACAACAAACGGACACGCTGAAACAGCAACAACCCACGGCTGGTAAATCCAGCAAGAAGGGCCTGATGGGCGGTCTGCTGGGCGGCTTGCTGGCCGGTGGCCTGCTGGCGGCGTTCTTTGGCGGTGCGTTTGAAGGGATCCAGTTCATGGATATCCTGATTTTCGGTCTGATCGCATTTGTGATCTTTAAACTGTTCAAAACCATGCGCGGCGCGAAGCGTACGCCGATGGGCCATCAAGAAGCATACGCCGGTAATTCGCAGCATCAGTACCGTCAAGCCGCGCCGGAAGCGCAGCAGGGCGGTTTCTCGTCTCAGCCGGCTTACACGTCAACTGACAGCGATGTGCCGTTCAACCTGCCTCCGGGCTTTGACATGCATGCTTTCCTGAACGGTGCCCGTGAACACTACCGTACGGTTCAAGGCGCATGGAACCACAATGAGCTGGAAACGATCCGCGAGTACGTCAGCCCGGCGCTGATGGAAGATCTGGCTGCTGAGCGTGCCAAGCTGACTGGGGAGCAACATACTGAAGTGATGTATGTTGATGCGGAACTGGTTCGTGCCGACTACGACGCCAATGTGGCGCAACTGAGCGTCAAGTTCTCTGGTCGCTACAAAGATCGTCACGAGGACGTAGAGGAAGAGATCACGGATGTCTGGCACCTGGAGCGCGATCTGCGTGCTCCGAACGCGCCTTGGCTGATTGTCGGGATCCAAGCTTAACGCTTGTCCTAAGGGATAGAGTCACCTACGAACAGAAAACCGCTCCCAGGAGCGGTTTTCTTTTATTTTCAGTTCTTTGAAACAGATCGCTTTTTTGCGGCGTTATGTGCACCTGAAATGATCTGCCTTCCTACTTTTCCTGGCCGGAGCCGCTAGTATTAAGTCATACGCAATAATGAATGAGGTGACTATGTCGTATACCCCAGAATTGGTTGATGAAATGAACCTGCTTGTGAAGTTTCCGATGCATAGCGACCGGGAAGGGTTGAAGGTCCATCATGACGCTTCGCCGACGGTGATTGCAGCAGCCAAACGGTTGTTTAACAAAGGGTTGGTGACAAATGAAGACGGTGGCTATCTGACGTATTCCGGCCATCAGGCGGTCGAGCATGCGAAATCGGCACTGCGGATCCTGACCGGGAAAGTTGAAGTTGCTTAAAGCCAGTCACTGAACCGGGTCATTGAACACAAACGGAAAACATGGCCCTCAGGTCATGTTTTCCAACTCGGTAATATTGGTCAGCGCCTGCTGGTTGGTACTGCCGCATAGATCCGGACACGGCTTGAACTGATGGCAAACTGCGGGGCGTTCTGGTTGACCAAACAGCTTGCACAGGTTTTTTTCATTCAGCTGAATACAACGGACACCGGCAGGTTTGCCTGTTGGCATTCCCGGAATTGGCGTCGAAATGCTCGGCGCGATACAACAAGCCCCACAACCTAATCGACACTCCATAACCCACCTATACTCTATAGCAACCTCAATGAAACGGGGGCGAACG
Organism: Photobacterium sp. TY1-4; assembly: GCF_025398175.1. NCBI lineage: Bacteria > Pseudomonadati > Pseudomonadota > Gammaproteobacteria > Vibrionales > Vibrionaceae > Photobacterium > Photobacterium sp. TY1-4. Next base: position 2,494,265 of record NZ_CP099734.1, on the reverse strand, counting down.
CTATCACTTTTCCACGTTGGGATCAAAAATTATTCCCGAGGAGGCCAGTAAATAAGAATGACTCTTATTGCATTGATTTATCTGGCGGGATCCCAAGGAAAGGCTTGCACTTTGCTGGTGTGGCGGCTATAAAACCGCCTCCTTGGTGAATCTGGCCAGGGGGAGCAATCAAGACAAGGCGGGTGTTATGGTACATTTTTGGCAAGAGAAAGATCTGAAAGAAATGACGGATCAGGAATGGGAGTCTTTGTGCGATGGCTGCGGCAAGTGCTGCCTGCATAAGTTGATCGATGATGAGACGGATGAAATCTACTACACCAACGTCGCCTGTAGTCTGCTTGATGATCAAACCTGCTCTTGCAAAGATTACCCGAACCGTTTTGCGTCTGGTGAAGAGTGCCTGAAGCTGACGCGTGAACGAATTGATGAGTTTGTCTGGCTGCCGGAAACCTGCGCCTATCGTCTGCTGGCAGAAGGCAAGTCCCTGCCTGAGTGGCATCCGCTGTTAACCGGCTCGAAAGAAGCGATGCATAAAGCCGATGAGTCCGTGCGCAATAAAGTGGTGTACGAGATTGATGTGATCGACTGGGAAGACCACATTCTGAATCACCCATTGCGAGGCTAGGCCGCACAAGGGTTTTCAAGGGTTTAACCGTAGCGACTTTATCAATACTCATCAATAATCCTCTATATCAGGAAAATCTGTAGACACTTTGTAGTCATTTTTGTGTCGACAGATTAGAGCCGGGATAGGGGATTTTTTGTGACTGCATCTTCGAGGTGATCGGGGGCAAAGTGAGCATAGCGCATTGTTTGCTTGATGTCGCTGTGACCCAGGATTCGCTGCAAGACGATGATGTTGCCGCCGTTCATCATGAAGTGGCTGGCGAAAGTGTGGCGCAGCACGTGGAACGACTGGCCTTCCAGCCGGGGCACATGCTTGACGATGAACCGATACGCCGTTGAATAGCCGATGCTGAATAGCGGCTCAGAACCTTCCTTGTAGATTTCCTGATACAGCTCCGGGCTGATCGGCACCGTTCGGTTTTTCTTGCCCTTGGTTTTGGTGAACGTGATCTTGAACTTGCTGAGGTGAGCGCCGGTTAAACTGGCAACTTCCTGAAAGCGGGCGCCGGTGGCCAGGCTAATTTTGATCACCTTTAGCATATCCCGATGAGCGTTCTTGCTCTTGGCCTGAACCAGTAACTCCCTAATCTCATCCGTTGTCAGAAAGTCCATTTCCTGTTCATGCAATTTGAACTGGCGGACCGTGGTTAACGGGTTCGGGCCTTTCCACTCTTCCATCCGGATGAGTTCAACAATCACCGCATTCAGCAAATCTTGCTCGTTGTTACAGGTACGCAGTGACACCGCCACCTTGCGGTGATTCAAATCCGGGATTTCCCCGGCCAGGCGTTTTTCCCGGTATTCCGTAAACATTTTGGCGGTGAACTGGGTGTAGATAGGGTCGCCCATACCATGGGCCATCACTTCCAGTTTACGCAGGGTGTACTTTGCGTGGGCCAGTGCTTGGCCGTGGCGACGGTGCCACAGGTGAATCATATCCAGTAGGCTCCGGCGTTCGGGCTTATCGCCCAGCCAGGGCTTGTCTTCCGTCTCTTTCAGCAGATACTTTTCATAGGCAAGCGCCTCGCCCTTGGTAGCGAAGCGCTTGCGTACCCGGTTGCCATTGCGACCGTTGGGATAACAGTCGCAGAGCCAGGGTTTCTTGCTGCCGTCTTTTAAATTTCGAACTGACATAACACTATGTTCTACCGATGAATTTAGCAAGATAGTTGCTCTTTGGATGATAGGCAAGCTGTATAGAAACAGAATGATTACAGGGGCTTAGTAAAAAGTGCGCGTGACTGGTTGAATTTTATACGATTCGACATCGATGTTTTTGGAAACCTCTGATAGAATCACTTTCATTATAGATTGTGGGAAACTCTAAGTGATTAAAGCGGTTGACTTATTTTGTGGGGCAGGGGGGCTTACTCATGGCCTGCAAAAGGCAGGTATTAATGTTGTTGCTGGCTATGATATAGAAGCATCATGTCGCTATGCGTATGAAAAAAATAATCGTGCTGTTTTTCTACAAAAGAGTGTAACAGATATCACCGTTGAGGAATTTGAACATTACTATCAAGGTGCTGAAGTACGGGTATTAGCCGGCTGTGCTCCATGCCAACCATTTTCCTCATACAATAAAAAAAGTAAGGAAGAGAATGAAAAGGATGAGCGTTGGAACTTACTAAAAGTATTTGGTAACCATGTAGCGACAGTTCGGCCTGAAATTGTAACTATGGAGAATGTTCCTCGCTTGGTTAATCAGCGTGTATTTAATGAATTCGTTGATGAACTGATAGAGTTAGGCTATAGCATTTCATTTAAAGTTGTTTATTGTCCTGATTACGGGATGCCACAATCAAGATCTAGACTCGTGTTACTTGCATCAAGGCTTGGAGAGATTAAACTAATTGAGCCAACACACTCAAAGCAAAGTCATGTGACATTAAAAGAAGCCATAGGACATTTACCTTCAGTAAATGCTGGCGAAGTGCACCCTGATGATAGGTTACACAGGGCTGCAAGAATGTCACCTTTGAATATGGCAAGGATTAAAGCATCTAGGCCTGGCGGTACATGGCAGGACTGGCCTGAAGAACTTGTAGCAAACTGTCACAAGAAGTCGTCTGGTAGTTCATACTCAGCTGTTTATGGGCGCATGAGCTGGGATAAAGTAGGCTCAACGATTACAACTCAATGCATTGGTTTTGGGAATGGTCGATTTGGTCACCCTGAACAAAATAGGGCAATCACACTTCGTGAGGCCGCTTTGCTCCAGTCCTTCCCTGATGATTATGACTTCTGGCCACAGGGTGTGAAGTTTGAGATGCGACCAGTTGCTAAAATGATTGGTAATGCTGTCCCTGTTAGATTAGGTGAAATAGTCGGTGAAAGCATTCTAAAACACCTCAGAGAAATTGATAAAAAAAGCGCCTAATGGCGCTTTTTTATTATAACTCATCTATAAGATCTTGAATTTTTTTAACATCTTTTCTTTTCTGTAAGTATTCATCATATGCTTGTGTTGATTGAATAATTAAGTCACCGTATGTCATAACTTTCCCATTCATAGCTTTCAATCTATTTCTATACATATCAAACCTGAACTGAGGCAAGTCATAATTGGCCCCCAATAGAAAAATTATTTCTATCTCTGGTACGTTGCCATGACCACCAGGACAACTGTCTGGATGTTGGTAATACCACTCCTGAGTTGCTTGAATATATTTCTCTCCCTGCTCAAAAAGACGCTCAAATTTTGGTAGTTGAGAGGCAGGAGTTGGCCGCTTCATTTCAATAATAACATGCTTCCCAGAAATTGTTTTGTAGGCTATATCAACTCTTGCACCAGACTCTGCGCTTGGATCCAGGCTCTTTAGTTCATTTGTTAGTGTTTGCTCTATAACACTCTCTCCTGTGACCCTTTCCCATGATGGATCTAGAAGCCACAAGTGATCAAATAAGTAATTTTGTACTGTTCTTTCTAACTCACGCTGGTTGTTGTCAGTGAGCTTACCGAATTTTTCTATTACACTTAAACGTTGAGATGTAATCTCATAAAACATGCTAGATTCAATATCATCTATTGAAGTAAAAATACTATGGAATGCCTCTGAATTTAGAGATGAAATCTTTTCAAGTTGATTGATATTCCCTTTAACTCGAAGCTTCTCAAACCCCAATATAGTGTTTTTGAGGATGGTTTTCTTTGATTCTTGCTGCTCGGACTTGGAACCGGAAAAACTCATTGTGCTTACTTTCCCAATTACATCTCTAGCAGCCTTTTGCTCTCGAGAAGTTAAACCAGTTAACCACGATTTAAGAGCTGGGTTTTTATCTTCTTCTTCTTTAGTTCCATGAAGAGCTCTCCAAACATCCCATTGAGAGCTAATATCATTCAACGTCTTCTTGAAAAACTCTTTGATAACGGGATATCTTGGATCGTTTTGTTGCAGTTTTTGGCGAGATGATGTTGCCATATCAGGGTGGTTATTGTCGTCCAGGAAGTCTATAACTAATTCACCAACCAGATAATTTGTAAAGTGCTTGGCACTTCCAAATTCAGGTAAAATATCCTCATCAAAAACTCTGCCATTTGCCATGACTGTAATTGTATTATTGGATATTTCTATATCATCTTTTAAAACGCTCGGAGTTTTAACGCTACCAATATATCCTCTGACATCATATGTAGCACCCTGAAACTCTATTTCACCATCTAGAACTTCAGATTCTTTCAATTTTTTACATGCATTTTTTCTTTTTTTATCAGTAGATCCAATTTCCCACAGAAATTGCAGTTCACTGAGGTAGTTTCTATCATGAGTGCTAATGTAAGTATCATTAACTTTGACTTTAAAATTGTGACTTTCCCCAATGACACTAAAGCGCCTAGCCAGCCGTTTTCTTAAGTAACTTTCTGTTTTATCAATTGACTTCTTGAGGTCAAGTAGTTTGATAACAGTTCCTTTATCTTTGTCAAAAGGTAAATCGACTTTCTTTGCTTCGTATGCTTCGCCTTTATCAATGTTATGAATAAGTTGTTCTACATCAATTTCAAAAGAGATCGCTGAAGAATATTCTGATTTAGAAGTAACCTGAATCTTGTTAGCAAGGGAAAACATAGCAAGTTTCCCAATGCCTTTCCTACCCATAACTTGTCGGTTCTTGTGATCACTTAGCTCGCGATTATCTTTTCGCCTGGCATATCCAACTTTTAAAAATTTATTTTTGATATCTGACTCAGACATACCATGGCCATCATCCTCAATGATAACCTCACAAACATTATTTTCACCTTTTGATTTTAGCTGAATGGAAACCTCATCAGCGTCAGCATCCCAAGCATTAGATATTATTTCTGTTAACACTGCGGGTGTATTAGAATATAAACTCATTCCCAAATGGTTGAGAACATTCATGTCTAACTTTATTTCGTATCCATCAGATGATGAAACCTCAGAGATATCGGTTTTCTCAATACTAGTCATTTATATTTCCTCCGGGATTTCACCAGTTTCAGCTAATTCTTCAAATTGTTGACGATTGAGTATCATTACACCTTGTTCAAGAGCTTTCTCTAGCTTTTTAGGGCCGGCGTTGCTGCCATAGCATAGAATATTGAGGTGTTTAGTTACACTTTGACGCACCAACATGCTCTTTTCTGTCGCTATAGTTGTTAATTCTGATTTATCGCTTTTAGAAAATCCAGTAAAGCAAACGTCCATTGTGTCAGGGCTGGATAGGCGTGTAGGTTGAGGCGCTTTAAATTCAATTCCATTGGCCTTTAACCCATCTCTGGTTTCCGCAAAAAAATCTCTTGCTGCCTCCAAAGAATCATGGATATCTAAAATGCGATCTACTCGAAGAGTTCTAGGGGCAGCGTTGACAGCGCACCACCCTTGAATATGAGTTGGCTCATCATGTTTGTTAACGATTAACTTTGGGTTAAAAAGTCGTTGAATCGATAACTTTTGACGTTGGCAAAGATAAGTACAAATGACTTCTTTTTGCAGCTCCATGCAGCCTCCTAGCCTTTAACAAAAGCTAGATTTTAACTGAAAACTAGCTGTGTTAAACGTGTTGCAATGTGGCATGGGGTATATATGTGAGCTATGAGACATCATTTCTTCCTCATCTCCATAGCCACACGGCCAACCACTTTGATGTCTTCCTCTGACACTTCAATGGTTGAGTTCCCAAACGCAATTGCTAACTTCTTGCCCGGTAAGCGCTGTAGATAGTTGATCGATAGGCGTCCGTCGATATCAATGAGGTAATCGCCAGCTACTGGATCAACTGATTCAGTGTTTAAGTAGTAAATCCCTGAATCATCTTCAATCACTTTGGTGATTGATGGCTTTAGGCCGAATCGGTCCAGTGTGCTCAGATCCAACGAGACCCTGCCAGCTTCAATCAACGCACCGTCAACCAGACGGTAGGTTTGCAGCCCTTCAGCAGGGGCTGCTTTGTCTTCGAAAGGCTTCCCTTCCCCTAAAGCTAAGTATCTTACTGAAGCGCCTGACTTAAGGTGTTCACGAATGATCAGCTCAAAGCCTGTGCGGTTGTGAGTGTGCCAAGTAAAGAACGTAGATCTTGGTACACCAAAATAATCGGCAAGCAGGTCGTAAGTAGCGCAGTTTGTTACTTCTTTGAGTTTTTCCGTGAATTCCTTTCCCTTCAAATACTCAAATGCGGGTACTTTAGCTTTGATTGTGCTCATTTGCGTCATCTCAGTTAGTCAGTTGAGTTAAATTTGGACTCATTTACGATGCTCAAACAAAACAATCAACGCAGACATTTGTGATTAAAGTCTGGTTTTTTATCTTGAAAGTTCGCCAAATGAGATCAATAATCTCGCCATACAAAGCAATTGATGTCGTCATTTCTTCTCAAAGAACATCAATAAGCGTCTCAACTAGATAGGATATCACTTATGGCAAGTCTTCAAATAGCGGTCGACGCACCTTTTTGCACGAGAAAAGAGTTCCTTAGACGTACTGGCTGGTCTTCATCTTCCCTCGATCGCGCCATTGCTGCCGGTGATATCCCAATCCTTCCGAAAAAGGGTGAACGCGGTTCGGTACTCATCAACATGGTGAAGGTCGCTGAGCACTGTGCGGAGCAGAAGGTATGAGCCCCGCGAACCCTACCTCATCAAAATCAAACCCCGTGCCAGTTACGACGAAATCGCGACTGCACGGGGTAGGGAGCAGCAAACCTAACCACCCGGAAAAGTGCCCAATGTGGCTACATGTGGTTGCGTTTGCTGTGATTTTTGTCCCTTTGTTTCTTAAATGAGTTTATCCATGGACGCAAACGACTCAACGTTCGGATTTCGTGAGGTCGAACAAAAGGCATTTGACGAGTCTTGCTGTGCATTTGCGAATTCAGAAAACATGACGCAAATCGCAAAGCAGATTGGCATGAACCCGGTAATCCTGCGCAACAAGCTGAACCCGGGTAACGAGCGGCACAAGCTCACCGCGGTAGAGCTGGTGAAAATCAGCAAAGTCAGCGGCAACTACTGCATCGCCAATAGCCTTTTGTTCAGCCTCGGCATGGTTGGCGCCAAAGTGCCGGCCGAAGGCGAGCAGCGCAGCCTGATTCAGCGAGCGCTGGAAAACTCAGTTCACGCCGGGGAAATCTCCCGGCTGGCGCTGGAAAACGGCGGCGACATCCGTTTGCCCCGCTCCAAGCGCAACGAATACCTGGAACGCGCACACAGCAGCGTTCGCAACCTCGTTTTACTCATCAGTGATCTGGAAAACCGCAGCGCTGGCATGCAGCCGCTTGTATCCGCAGGCGTCGATTTTGTCACCAGCGGCATGCCGCTACCCGGATTGGCATAAGGAGAGAGCACCATGGCAAACACAGCAGAGAAACTTCAGCAAGCACGCCAGCAGCATGCGCGTAAAACCCCGCATCTGGTGCCGGTGATCAGCACCCCGAAAAGCCGCGCCGATGTCGACGCGGTGAATGCCAATGTTCAGGTGAAAACCGGAGCCGATCATCTTGCCGATGCCAAAGCCCTGTTCAAAGCCAAACACGCACGCAGTCAGGTGAAATTGGCGTATGAGTCCCTCAGCCAGAAACAGCGGGGCATGGTTTGTATCGCCGCTGGCCTGTCACCTCATGATTTCAGCCGCCACTTCAACGATTTCAACGATCAGGAACTCCAGCAACTCCGCAAGGGTTTGCTGGAGCTGACCGCCATCACCCGCCGGTTTGAAAACTCAGTCGGCAACCTGCAACACCTGAAACCACACATTTTCCATTAACCACCGTTCCATCACCTTGCCCCTGTAACAGGGGGCTTTTTTTCGTCCAAATGGTAGGGAGAAGACCATGGATACTGCAAAAAAAACAGCTGTTGAAATGCTGGATGAAGCCCGTGAACGCAAGTGCCGGGACGTGATCCTGGGCATCACGGAACTGTCTATCGACAATCATGAAATTATTCATATTCACACCCAATACTCACCGCATGTAAATGGGTTCTGTGTGTATGTTTACCCAATAACCGAAGAATATGTAGATATTGAGATCGCGCCATTTTTTCGTGTTGATTTCTCGCTCAATCGGAATCGGTTTGAAGACAACGCTACTCCGCTACAACAACTCCTGGAACTCGAAGACAAACTGCTGGCGCTGATCGCCGAAGCCAAAGACAAGGCGGGGGTGCAGGCATGAACTACCTCGCTGTATACCTCTGCGCGGATGGCGGTATTTCCCGCAACGCGAACACCCAGGAGGTGATGAACCTCCAATTGGGAGAATTCGAATCCCGCGACCAAGCCATTTCAAATGCCTGCGAACTGCTGGACTGCACCCATACCAAAAACGGTGTGCTGGTGAAAGGCCAGAACACAGGCGGTTTCCTCATTTGCGACACACAGGAGTTTGCGGAGCTATGAGCATCCAGTTAAGACGTAACTTTGTACCTAATAACCGTCGATTGCAGGTGGTTTCGAGTGGAGGTGGTACTCAGTCAGTTTGTATGGTCGTACTTATTTATCTCGGAGCTTTGCCAAAGCCAGATTTGATAGTAATGGCGGATACTGAACGCGAAGCCAGCAATGTTTTTGAGTATCACGAAAAGTATGTAAAGCCGCTGTGTGATGAAATTGGGCTTGAGTATGTCGTAATTAAAAAATCTGACTGGGTAAAGAATGACATCACTCTGGCCTCTGATGATGACGCAGTGCTGCCTGGTTTTTTTACTGAATATAATGGGAGAACACCGAAAGGAGATCTTGGAAAGCAACCTGGATATTGTTCATCACACTGGAAAGTCGAACCAATTCGGAAGTACCTGAACAATAGGTTTGGTGAGAGAGAGCTAACTAAACGGGGTGTGGACTTCTGGATTGGTATGTCATTTGACGAGAGAAGTCGAGTGAAATACCCAGCTGGGAAATGGCAGAAAAGATACCCTCTCTTTGAAGCAGAAATTCTTCGTGAGCAGGCTATTCAAATCGTGAAAGATTTTGGCTTGCCTGAACCTCCGCGTTCGGCATGTTGGATGTGTCCTAACCGACACGATGATGAATGGGTTTGGATGCGTGAAAACGTGCCTGAAGATTTTGAGCAAGCCTGCAAGTTCGAAAAGCAGTTACAAGCCGGTTTTGATTGGCTCTATCTACATAAATCAGGTGTGCCAATTGGTGAGGTAATCTTCACATCAAAGCCTAAGCAAGTAGATATTTTTGATCAATTCTGCGACACAGGAATGTGTTTCGTATGAGCCTTTCAACCTTCACCACGGCGCAAAAACGTGCAGCCTCCCGAGCTTGTCAGGCTTGGGGGGAAATGCACGTTTTTCCGCAACTGCCAAAGATTGTCGAAGTCTCGCCAGAGTCGCAATCATTCGATCGCGAACCGGAGGGCATGACGGTAACCGAGCGCAAGCTCTATGAAGTGAACCCGGCAGACCATGCATGGCGTCGTCAGTTTTTTGCGGGCCTGCCGGATTACCTTGCCCGCTATTTCGGCAAGCGCTACGTGTCCATTTTCAACAGCAAAGGGCGCAGCGATGCCAATACCTTCCTACGTGAACGCATGGGCGGTGAGCTTCAGCGCCGAATCCGTCTGGTGATGGAGCAATATAACCGCCTGCCAACCTGGAACAAGGTCAAATCGATGAGCGACAACGCTGATCAATCTGACTTTGATGATGAGCAACCATTCGGCCAGTATTCGCTGAATCTGGAAGCCGTAAAGCCGAAGCGAGCCAATAACCAGATACTCGCAGAGCTGGAACGGGATGAGCTGAAGGAAATGGCTTTTCTGATCTCCCGCATCATGAAAACCAAGGTGAAAGAGCTGAGCGATAATCTCGACGAAAGCCAGCCATATCCTGTCAGAATTATTGATGCTTACCAGCAAGTGGCCGTTTTAGGCTGGCAGTTTGGTATTCGCCCGCCGGTAAAGAAAAAGCGCATTCAGCCGGAAGATGCTGAATGTGGTTTATTGCAGCTGCAATGCGAAAAGTGGTGGCTGCGCCGCCTGGTCAAATCCCGCAACATCATGCGGGAACATCTCGCCATTGCTATGGGGCAGGTGTCAAAACGTGCCAGCGCCTATTGCTCGTTCGACTGCCTGAACGAGTACCAAGCCCAGCAGAAGCGTAACTGGGAAGCCATCGAAAACATGGTGCTCTTCGACGAGGAAACCGGCGAAGAAGCGGAAATGAAAGACATGGTGCTGAAAAGCGTGGCGAACCCGGCAATCCGTCGTCATGAGCTGATGACCCGCACCCGTGGCTTTGAAGACATCGCCGATGCCATGGGCCTGTCCGGGTTATTCCTGACCCTGACCACTCCGGCCAAATACCACAACTCATACAAAAAGGGCGGATTCATCCCGCACTGGAACGGTGCCAGCCCGCGCCGGGCACAGGCAAACCTGAATAACACCTGGGCACGAATTCGCGCCAAATTAGACCGGGACGGTATTCGCTGGTTCGGGATCCGTACCGCCGAGCCACACCACGACGGCACGCCACATTGGCACATTCTGTTGTGGCTGAAAGAAGAGGATGTCGCGGCCGCCCGCGAAATCTTTATCGACTACGCCATTGCCGAAGACCGTGCAGAACTGCTGCCACGAAAGACCAAAAATCATGAATACGTCGGGCCGCTGGACTACCGTCCGCGCTGCGACGTGAAATACATCGATCCGGAGCTGGGCAGCGCCACAGGCTATATCGCCAAATACATCTCCAAGAACATCGACGGCTATGCCATGGATGGCGAAAAGGACGATGAAACCGGCGAAGACATCAAGGAAACAGCCAAGCATGTGACCGCCTGGAAAAGCCGCTGGAACATCCGCCAGTTTCAGTTCTTCGGTGGCGCACCGGTCACCACATACCGGGAGCTGCGCCGCTACGCCAACTTGGATAAAGCCAAGTTCATGGATTACTGCATGCAGCTCACCCGTAAAGAGCTGAATCGTATTTATGAAGACATGACCGCCGATCTACACGGCCCTCGCTTACCCGCCAACAGAATGAGCGGCAAAGCCCTGTTAACCCGCATCGGCAATGGCTATCAGCCGAAAGTGCAAAACCATGACGGCAGCATTTCAGAGACCATGCAATCAGCGGATGCCGGAAACTGGCAGGGCTACGTCATGGGGCAGGGCGGCCCGTTTGTTGCCCGTGAATCACTGCTGATCCGCAACGTCTATGAAGTCACGCCTTACGGTTCACCCTACGGTGAAGCCGTCAGCAAAATTCAGGGATTCCAGGCTGCAGGTGAAGTCGTCAAAACCCGTCTTCGCACCTGGACGATTATGAAGAAATCCGAGTTGACCGAAGAAGCCGAAGCGGGGGCTCTTGCTCTTTCTGGCAGCTCCGCTGCCTCTCGGAGTTCTGTCAATAACTGTACGCAGTCCGATCCCGTCTCTGAGAAAGGGACGTTAGAGGACGCAGTATCGAGAATTGTCGATATTCGAGCCCTTGGCGACGCCGTTCCGGCCGGAATAGAAGACCGTACCTTTGATGTACTGCTGCGCGGCGGCAATGTCGCGGTTGGCGATGGCCGCAGCATCAAGTTACGCGGTGGCGAACTCGACGAAAACGGCAACCGCCGACCAATGCGGCTGATCGAGTTTGAACATGAGCCCGATGATCTGAACTGGCTCAACTTTGAAGGCTGGCCAGAAGACATGGAAACAGCAGCGCCGGCTGAAACCAGCACCACTCACCAACAACCCCAGCTGTCCCCGATCCCGGAACCGGATTGGGAAGACGACGGCTACCCACTTATCTAAGGAGAGAGCATGCTTTTACCTGGTGAAATTGTTGTCGATAACTTTGCAGGCGGTGGCGGTGCTTCCACAGGAATGGAAATGGGCCTTAATCGGCATGTTGATGTCGCGATTAACCATGATCCTCCCGCAATTGATATGCACAAAATGAATCACCCTGAAACAAAGCATTATTGCGAGTCGGTCTGGGATGTCGATCCTGTGGAGGCTTGCGCTGGCCGCCCGGTTGGTTTGGCCTGGTTTTCTCCTGACTGCAAACACTTCTCAAAGGCCAAAGGTGGTCGCCCCGTCGACAAAAACATCCGCGGACTGGCTTGGGTCACTATTCGGTGGGCCGCGCTCGTTCCTGTCAGAATACTGATGCTGGAGAACGTCGAAGAGTTCATGTCCTGGGGGCCGTGTGTTGAGGTTTCGCCAGGTAAATTCAAGCCGTGCCCGGAGAGAAGTGGTGAAACCTTTGATGCGTTCATCAAGGTGCTGACAACCGGCTTAAACCCTGAACACCCTGCCTGGCCGGAAATTTATGACGCTCTTGGCGACCACTTTCCATACCACATGATAGAAAGTGGTTTGGGTTACGAGGTGGAATTCAGAACGCTTTCAGCCTGTGACTATGGTGCCCCAACAACCCGCAAGCGCTTCTTCATGATTGCGCGGAATGACGGCGCGCCAATCCAGTGGCCGGAACCAACACATGGCCCGGAAGGCAGCGGCCTGCAGCCGTACCGAACCGCAGCCGATATCATCGACTGGTCTATCCCTGTGAAATCCATCTTTGGCCGTAAGCGACCATTGGCTGAAAACACCATGAAGCGTATTGCCAAAGGGATCCAGAAATTCGTTGTTGAAGCAGAAAACCCGTTTGTGGTGCCCGAAGCGGCCAACATCCCATTCATTACTGAACATGCGAACGCAAGCAGCCAGAGGAACATGCCAGCTGACGAGCCGCTGAGAACTATTTGCGCCCAGGTAAAGGGTGGGCATTTTGCTGTGGTTACCAGCAGCATGATTAAGTTGCGCGGTTCGAATATCGGGCATGGTACTGATGAGCCGGTTCACACCATTTCAGCTGGCGGAAACCACATTGGCGAACTGCGTGCGTTCCTCATCAAGTACTACGGCACCAACTATGGCCATGCGATGAATGAGCCTGTGCAGACCATTACCACAAAGCACCGTTTTGGCCTGGTGACTATCCTCGGCGAAGACTATCAGATTGTCGATATCGGTATGCGGATGCTAGAGCCACATGAACTTTTTGCGGCCCAGGGGTTCCCCGAGGGCTATCAAATTTCGCACAGCAGCACCGGTAAAAAACTATCCAAGGCCAGCCAGGTCGCCCGTTGTGGCAATGCTGTGTGTCCGCCAGTGGCCCAGGCTTTGGTAGAAGCGAATATCGGCAGCAACCAACTCAATGAAATTGCGGCATAAGGAGAACACCATGTGTTTCGACGGTTTGGCCCTGAAGGCCATCAAAGAGCAGTGCCGGGAAAATCGGGATCGCGGGGAGGTTTCAGCCATGCCAGCACTCATCACCGAACTGCGCGCACTTTGCATTGAGCTGAAGGACGATGAAAAGGAAGCCCGGAGGCTGGCAAAGCAGCGACCTGCAGACGCAGGCTATTTCAAAGGGCTGGAAATTGGCCGAATGCAGGCCCGGATTCAACTGGAAACCCTGATCGAGAACCACGGCAACAATCGCCCGATGACACTGGAAATGGAATCTAACTGAAGGAAATAATCGATGGAACAGTTAAAAACTACCGTAAAAGATGACCGGCTAATTGTTGAAATCCCGGCTGAATATATTGAGAACGCCTTTGAAATGGGAGTTACAACCAACGTAACCGGAACCGTTACTGATCGTCAGGCCATGCTGTCACATTTTGCCGCCAAGCTGAACGACGGCGCTGGTGATTCGCACTTTGGCCGTTTCGTTGATGCCGTATGCGAGGAAGCGCTGGAAGACGGCGAACTGTTTGTTGAATGTGACGACGTAGATTAGAAGGAAAAAATTCGATGCATCATGAACTGAAAATTCTTCCGCAGTACTTTGAACCTGTGTGTGACGGGACTAAAACGTTTGAGATTCGTAACAATGACCGAGACTTTAATGCCGGTGATACGGCAACGCTTCGGGAGTGGACAGGAGAAAATTACACCTGGAGCGAGCTTGAAGTCGAAATCACTTACGTCACGAACTATGAGCAGAAGCCCGGTTGGGTGGTGTTTGGTATCAAAGTTAAGGGAGAGACTGACAACCATTGAAGCCGATGCCGGGTTAACCGGCATCCCTGCTTTGTAACTCCTCGGCCACCGTCACCATCAAATCGACAAAGCTTTCCCGAACCCGCTTTGGCAACAGCCGGGCGGTGGCCGCAATATCGCCCGCCGACGTGTGCCGGTGCCGCATTTCGCCCAGCGACACATCCAGCGACGTCAGCCCGTACAATTGGCACAAAGCCCGGTATTGAGAAAGGGTCATATCCGTCTTGCCTTGCTCAATTCGTCGCAAAGTGCTGAGCGAAATGCCATGGCACTGGTTCGCAACGGCACTTTGTGTCAGCTTTTTCTGCACCCGAATCGTGACCAAAAACAACACGATAGGGTCTGGTTTGTTAGGTTTTCTAGGCATTGGCATCAAATCTATACGTCAAATATGATTTATTACTGCACCAAATATGCCATTTAAGAGTAGTACAAAGGTCGATAAGAGCCTGATCACATACCTGTCTCGCAGCATCCTGTAGGTTTGCCCCAAACAATAAGAAACTTGTGTGATAAAACGCACCATAGCGACGTGTAATAAAAACAATATGTTGATATGATTAAAACTACTGTGTTTATATACAGTATCGCCAGCTGGTCAGGAGGCAAGATGTCAGAGTTTCACCAAAAAGTGCGCGCATTTATCCAGTGTGCGGCGTCGCAGGATACGTGCGGTAACCACGCCGAAAACAACGAGATTTCAATGTTCTTGATGGGGTTGGTCTCCGATCATGAAAGGCAGCAGTGCGCTGCCTCGGAGCCGGAACAATCAGGAATTAAAACAGGGAGATTTGCTGGGCCAGATGCTGGCGTTGGTTTGGCGATAGCGCCTTAACCAGCGCAACGGCCAGGTCGTCGGTGGTTTTTGATGAAGGGCTCAGGCTATGGCTGTAATACAGCGACATCACGAACTTATGGCCACACGCCGGGTTCTTGCACTGGTAGTATAAATCGGCGCAGTCGTTCGACAGCCGGTTCGTTTTGGTAATCACCGCCCGTTCACCACACCCACATGAAACACGGCTACCGTTCACAAGAGGAACCGTAGCCGCCGCTTTTGGACTTGAATTTAATAGCTTCGAATGTACGAGGGAATGTTTATAGCCCAGCGGGCTGACAAAGGTGTGACCGCATTCCGGGTCCGAACATGAGCAGAACAAATTCGCGCAATCATCCGTAACGTCGCTGCGACTGATAATAGCGCGAGCCCCGCATTTACAAAGCACTCGCATAACTGACCTAACCTGTTGACTGACCAGATCAATAGTAATTGAGGGCTGTGTTTTTGTACAGTGTCAAAGGTTTAAGACTCAGATCATCTTTTAAGTGGTCGATCTTGAATCTGTATATACAACCTGTATATACTGAACATGTAGTATCAATAAGCTCAAATAAGAACAAATAATCACCAATAACAACAAATATTAGGCTAGGAAGGCAGGATGAAGCTAGTCATTTCTCCAAGTGTGGAACGAAAGTTAGCAACAAAGCATGATGTAACTGAAAGTGAGATCAGAGAGTGTTTCGCTAACCGCGAAAAAGATTTTTTGAAAGACCAAAGAGAAGAGCACCAGAGTGATCCGCCTACTCTTTGGTTTGTGGCTGAGACTGATTACGGTAAGAAGTTGAAAATTGCATTTATCTTCTTCAAAGATGAAGGGAAATTTGTCATCCGTACAGCTTACCCAGCCAATGCCGATGAAATTCGGATTTATAACAAGTACGCATAATAAAAATAAGAAGACATCACTCAAAACCACTGACTGTGGATAATGTCACCCAAAAGAGGTGGCTATGGAGAACTAACGCATGAGCACTAAACCTAAAAAGATCGATAGCACCATCGAAGCATGGGAAAGCGGTCAGTTAGGCCGTGACGAAAAATTTGTGGAAAAAGTGACAATCGAGCCATCACTGGTTGATGACAGCTTAGAGTTACAAATGATTTCAATTCGTTTGCAGAAAGGTCTGCTAGATGACTTGAAAAATATCGCTCAGATTAGAGGAATCGGCTACCAGCCGTTGATTAAGCAAATCCTGAAACGATTTGCTGATTCAGAAATGAAAATGATTCTGAAGGAAATGGCTGCGGAAGAAGCGCGAAAGGAAGCCGAAGCCGCAGGAAGTGAGCCAGAACTGATGCAAGCTTGCGGCTAACCTAATCTGCACGATAAAAACACCCCACAATGGGGTGTTTTTTTATGCGGATTTTTCGGCCTTATCCAACTCCACATTAAACTTCAAATGCAGCCCCCGAGGCACTTCCGGGTCGTTGTTCACTTCATCCATAATCAGCTCGCACACCGGGATAATCTCGTCCCGCGCATACTCTCGGCCCACTTTCTCCGGGTCGCCAAAGTTGGCAGCCCCTTGCGGCACCATGCCGCCTTTTCCGGGGGGAAACCGGTGGCCGACCAGAATGTCCTGGGCGGTGATGTTTTTGATCCGCTCGAACTCGTCCTTGGTGGCAATGTCGCCCACCGGAATCAGTTGAATCCCTTTCTCATCCCCGTTCGGGATGTTCACGAACATTGAGCGGAAGTTACCCACGCCTTTGCTGCTGGCGATGGTTTTCTTCATCATGTCTTCATCTTCCGGGCTCAGGTTCGGGTCGGTGGCGTAGAAGATGAACCCCATGTGCGCGCCGTTCTTGTAGTACCGACGCCGGAACAGGGTGGCATCTTCATTCAACATGCTGCTCTGAATGCTGCCGAGGTAATCCGGGATCCCATAAATTTGCTGCTGCGGGTCGTACTGGGCCAGCCAGATGATGTCGTTCTCGTTATAAATTTTGAACTGGTTATCCCGCTGCAGGAACACCCACTTGCCGTTCTTACGGCGGCGCACGTACATCGCCGAAATGGGCTCCAGGCGAACCACCCGGCGGAAGTGATCCCGAATTTTCAGTAGTGCGGCATGACCAAAGGTGAAGTAATCCCGGCAATAGCCTTGCACCAGGCGCTTGCGCATCCCGCCGCCAGAGACAAAGCGCCCGGTCACATAGTTGGCACGGGCGATCAGCGCACTGCCGTGATACGCATTGGCCCGGGCAATTTGCGCCAGGCCGTTGGGGGAAATGGGCGGCTCCCAGTAGTCGTCCATGTCGTTGTAGAACAGCTCATTGTAATCGGTGAGCCAGCGACCGGAATCAACCGGTTCGGCATGGTTGTCGAAGCTAAAGCAGGATGCCGCCGGCTTCTCAGCTTCCGTGTTCGTTTCAGTGTCGGCTTTCAGGTCCGGGGATTGTGTTTCTGTCATGCTGCTGTCGCCCATGTCGATTTGCGTTGTTTGGTGTGGTTGAGCGGTTCGTTGATAACCGCATGAGCCGTGGCCCAGAATGAGTCGGCGTGTCCGGTCAGTTCACTGCGTTCGGCTTTGTAGGTGATGGCGTTGCCGCTTTTGGTGGTCACGCGCTTAATAGCCATGAATGCCATGGAAATGTCCTTGTGTTCGGCGTCGTATTGCAGCCGGTTGGCTTCAACCACGTCGACCATTTTCAGCACCATCCGGGTTTTACTCTCCGGGTTGTAGTGGATGGCGACCGCTTCCCGTGGGTGCGCTGCGCTAATCAAATCCCAAACACCGGCACCAACCCCGGTGACGTCAATGCCGATGTAAGTCACGTTGTAGCGTTCGAACACCTTGTTGATCTGTTCGGCCTGGTACTGAAAGTTGAGCCCGCGCCAGTAGTGTTTCTCCAGTATCCGGAATTTTTCCGGAGCCACGATGGGCGGAGCAACCACAACCAGACAGGCGTTGTCGCGGGTGCGGGATGGGTCGTAACCGAGCCAGACCTCGCGGTTTTCGAATGGCCGCGGCGTGCCCGGCTTGAAGTCCTGCCAGTGGGCCGTCTCCACCATGCAGCGTTCCATGTGGCTGAACTTGAAGACAGACTGCGAGCCATCCACAAACACACACATGAACAGGTTATTGAAGTCGTCGTCGCTGTATTCGTCGCGCAGTTCATCAATATCGAACAGGTCACAGCCACCGTTGGCGGCGTCTTCAATGGTGACCACATAACGCCACTGGCGATCCGGGCAGAGTCGGCCGCCGTCGCGGTATTCCTCGAACGACGGAAACTCGAGTTTTTCCCGGCTTTCTTTGCCTTTCTTCCAGCTGTCGCCGGTCCAGAACGGATACGCCTGGTGCGTTTTGGCCGACGGGGTGCTGAAGTAGGTTTTCCGCCACTTCTTGTGGGTTGCCATGGCCGAAGCCAGCTTGTTCAGCTCGTCGAACTTGGGGATCCAGAAGTACTCATCCACGTAAACGTGGCCGTGGTAACTCTGCGCGGTTTTGCTGTTGGTCGACAGAAAGCGCAACTCGGCACCGTTGGAAAGGATGATCGGGTTCCCGGTGAGTTCGATATCCAGAAACTCTTTCGCGATGGCGATGATGTAGCTGCGGAAGACCTCCGCCTGGGCGCGGGACGCCGACAGAAATATTTGGTTGTCGCCGGTGAGAATGGCATCTTCCAGGGCTTCGCCACTGAAATAATAAGTGGCCCCAATCTGGCGTGATTTCAGAATGTTCCGAATCCGCTGCTTGAGGTTCTCACGCATCACCAGTTGATACTTGAACAGCGAGGCGTGCCATTCTTTGAAGTGGTCGGCGGTGATCTCGCTGATGTCGTTTTTCTTGCCTTTCCCTTTCCGCTTCTTGTTATTGCTGCGGCTGTTCCCAGCAGCTTGATCATGCTTCTGGGAATGTGAGTCGTTGCCGCCGGAATTCGCTGCGGCTTCCTGTTTGGTCTTCTCCTGGGCGCGCAGCTTCTTCAGGTTGGTGTGGTGCTTGATCAGCCGGTCGAGCATGTCCAGCTGTCCCGCTGACGGGTCGGGGGTATCAAGCAGGGTTTGAATTCGGGTTGCGATCGCTTCATCAACGGTGAACTCGCGCAACATATCCCGCCAGCTGTACTTATCGGCCCAGTAATAAACGATGCGCTCATTCGTCAGGCCAAGTTCAGCAGCGATTTCCTTCGGCGTCCACGCCTTCAAATACAGCGTTTTCGCGGCTTGTCTTACTTCGGGAGAGTATGCCATGCCGCAATCATACGCGCCTGGATAACTCAAATGACGCACTTAAATTCTGATGAATTCGGATACGGCGCATATCCGAATTTTCAGGAATTCAGGTGCATGATTCGCTGCTCTCAAAGGCGTAATCTTTGCGGTGACTGATATGTAACTGACAACTTTTGGGTCGGAAATGTAAGGCTTATGAGCAAAACCAGTGATTGGAAAATTGTAGCGACTGAAGGTGCCACGGTTGATGGCCGCAAACTACTGCGTCAGTGGTTTAAGGAAATGGCCGAGCAGTATTCAACCCAGGAGTACACCGCCATGATCTGGCCGGAGCATTTTCGATTCGGTGGTTTTGGTGACAACTGGGGAACGGTTGAAGCAGTTAAGGCTGAAGAGCTGGACGGGAAAATGCGCTTGTTTGCAAAGATTAAGCCTAATCAATACCTGCTGGCAGCCAACAAGCTTGGGCAGAAGCTTTTCACCTCCATTGAAATTAACCCGGATTACAAAGGCGAAGGCCGCTGTTACCTGAGAGGACTGGCGGTGACTGACTCTCCTGCATCTACAGGTACATCGCGGCTTGAGTTTTCAGAGCAGAACGGCAAGGTCAAGGCCATTGAGTGCGATCAGCTTGAAGAGCTGGACTTCGCTGAATGTCAGCCCAACGCCCTGATGCAAGCCATCACAACGCTTTTTAGTCATTTCCAATCTGGTAACCCCGCACCAGAAACACAAACCGAACCAGAATCAGAGGACACCGATGTGACTCCAGAACAACTCACTGCTGCGCTGTCTGAGCAATTAAAACCGTTCAGCGACCAGCTGGCAGCCCTTGAGAAGAAGGTTCAAACCTTCTCTGAACAGGGCACCGAAGAAACGACAGAGGGTAAGCCGGAAGGTAAACATGAAGCTGGCGAACAGGGTGATCCTGGCGCCAAAGACTTCAGCCAGGTATTAGCCGATCAGCTGAAACCACTGGCCGAAAAACTGGGAAGCCTGGAAACCCAGTTCAACGAGCTGAAGCAGGAAGCCACAGGCCAAACCCCGGATAACTCAGGCACAGGCAGCGACACAATGGAGGTGTTTTAATGCTTAACGCTATTTCAACGGGATACCTCCAGGAATTCACTGCCGCGACATTAACCGCTGCTGGCGCACCAACCGGTGAAAAGATGTTTAACATCACTGCACCAATGGAAACCAAGCTGCGCCAGGCAATCATGCAGTCTCATGCCTTCCTGGGGATGATTTCACTGTTGCCGGTACAACAAATTAAAGGCCAGGTGGTTGATGTTGGTAACGATGGCCTGTCAACGGGCCGATCAGCAGATGGCCGTTTCAGTGTTGAAGTAGGCCAGAGTGGTAACACCTACGAGCTGACCAAAACCGATTCTGGTGCGCACATCCAGTGGGAAACCATGACCCAGTGGGCAAACTCCGGTCAGAAAGGCGAATGGCTCAAACTGATGCAAAATGCCATTGCCCGTCGCTTCGCGCTGGACATGATCCGGGTTGGCTTCAACGGTACATCGGCAGCCGCCGTGACAAACCCTGTCGCTAACCCGCTGGGGCAGGACGTGAACAAAGGCTGGCTGACTATCGTGAAAGAAAAGCAAGCCGAACAGGTACTGCCTGCCGCCACGCTTGACCCGACCGGTGCTACTGCCGATTCGTTCAAAAACCTTGATTCTCTGGTGCAAGACCTGATCAACACCACGATTGCGCCGGAGCACCAGGAAGACCCTGATCTGGTTGTGATTGTGGGTTCAGAATTGGTGGCCGCCGAGCAGCACCGACTGCTGGAAGCTGCGCAAACGCCAACCGAGCACAAAGCGGCACAGGCACTGGCAAAAACCATTGCCGGGAAACAAGCCTATAAACCGCCATTCTTCCCGAAAAAGTCAATTTGGGTCACTAACCTGAAGAACCTGCAGATCCTGACGCAGACGGGCACCCAGTGGCGTAAGCAGGAAAACAACAGCGATCGGATGCGCTTCGAGAGCAACCATATCCGCATGGAAGGGTATGCCGTCGGCAACATGAACAAGTTCGCCGCGATTGAAGACGTCACGATTGCTGACCCGGCCCCGGCGGCATAAGGGGATAGCACATGGTGAGTCCGTTAAAACGACAACGTGATGCGATCCTTGCCAAGCAGCAAGCGGGGGAAACCCCGCAGGCTGAAGCGGTCAACACCGACAGCCTGCACATCAAGCTGATTGAGTTTGAAGAAGACCGGCAGCAAATGCGCTCGCAGTTCAATGCCCGAGCTGATCGAACCGACCACAAACGCAATGTGCTGATCCCGAAATACAAGGCGCAGGCCGAAGCCTATCTGGCTGCCGGTGAAAGGTACGAAAACACGATTTTCAGCACCCTGATTGTATGGCTGTTCGATATCGGCGACCTGAGCACGGCGATTGACTGGTGTTTCAAGGCGATTGATTTGGGCCTGCCGACCCCGGACTTTCTCCGGCGTGACTGGCCGACCTTCTGTGCCGATCAGGTGATGGACTGGGCCCAGGTACAAGCCGAACGGGGCCAGAGCATTGAGCCGTACTTCAGCCAGGTGTTCGAGAAAATCCGTAACGACTGGCGGCTGCACGAAGAAGTGAACGCCAAGTGGTACAAGTTCGCCGGCTACTTCCTGCTGCGTGACGACGAAGGGAAACCGCTGCCGTCGGCCATCGCCAGTAAGGAAAAACTGGAACAGGCTAAAGCGCTGCTTCAGCAGGCACATGCCTATCACAGCAAAGTCGGCGTAAACACCATGATCAACAAAATCGACATGCGCCTGAGTGCGCTGGAAACCGGGAAGAATTTGTAAGTCTCCCTACCCGTCGCGCCTCGGCTGGCGAGGTAAGGAAAGCCAATTGGCTCATCCGATACCGTCGACCCAGTGGGCAGAGGCGCATTTATTGAGAGGGCAGTGATGTTTTCACCCAACGCATCAACCGGCTACCAAGACACCGTGATTAACAACGACGGTTTCTGGCCAGACATTAACGCCGGAGATTTTGAGCGACGCCGGGGAACACCGGCTGATCAGGATGATGAAAACATTGCCTACGCCTTGGTTGCTGCCATTGCTGAAGTCAATCGACAGCTGAGTGACCAGAAGCTGAAGTACCAGGAAGGCGGTGTGCAGTCTGCCAGTGAGCTGACTTCATCACCTTCAATCGGCGGTAAAAACGCGGTGGTGATTCAGTACGAAAGGGCTGTGTTTGCCAGGGCGAAAGCTGATTTGCTGCCGGACTTTGCCACGGTTCACCAACGGAACGCAGGCAACAATCTGGCAGAACGTAGCGCGGAAACCAGAAGCGAATTACTGGCAGAAAGCCAGCGAATTATCCGGAACATGTGCGGATTGAATCGATCAACGGTGACTTTGATATGACTGAAAATCGCAGCCAGGCAGAAGCAGGATTCAAGCTTCAGGCACTCACCCAGTACATCAAAGCGATGCTGCCACATCAGATTCATCACTCCATTGATGTATGGATGGAAGATGTTCAGCTTCACCTGGTGCCGGAAGATAAAGGACAGGGGTTTGATATTGGGCAAATTGAATACACCGCCCAGTTCAGCTTTGAACGTTTCCCCTTCAAGCAGGTTGATCCGGCAACCGTGATGGCTGGCGTGATGGCCTGGTTGATGGATAACGACGAATCGCGCACGGACTACGAGCTGGACGACCCCAGCTTTGATGTTGAGCCGGAGTCTGAAGATACCGTGATCATGACAATGGAAATTGAGTTTCTGGAGTCGCTCATGGTGGTTGAAGACGAAAGCGGCCCGATTCTCTGGCAGGGCCAGCGGTTTAAGTTGGCCCCGTATGAAATTTGGGTGGCTGAGTACGCTTCGGTCAATGGTTCGGATATGGAAGCTTACTAATGGAAGTAAAGGTAGAGCAGTCCTCAGCTAAGAAGCTTATGAAGGCGTTGGATCTGCTCGCTCTACCTCGCCAAAAGCGAAAACGTTTGTTGTACCGGGTCGCAGCCAGTATCCGGCAGGAATCGAAGAGGAACATTACTCAGCAGAAAACACCTGCAGGTCGCCCTTGGGCACCAAGAAAGCGCGGCAAAGGGAAAATGCTTCGCGGCCTTAAGCATCTGGTTGTGGTGAGCAATGAATCGGACGAAAACAGGGCCATTGTGGCTTTTGCCAGAGGCAATTATCACCGAAGTCACGGTGGTGTGGTTGCCCGCGTCCATAACGACGGACACAAGCGCAAAGTAGATAAAAGATCCCGATTGCACATCCGTCGGAGCAAGAGCGCCGGTTGCTCAAGAAAGGAAGCCAAGATGCTCAAGGCTTTTGGGTTCAAAGTTCATGCTAGTCGCATGAACCCCAAAGCAGCCAAAGGGAAAATGCGTGTCCCAACCGTTAAATGGATGGTGCAAAACCTCTCAGCAAAAGAGGTGCAGTACGCATTTCACGCACTGAGAAAGTCAGGACAACTCGGTACAAGCAAAAACAGTTGGGAAATTAAGCTGCCGGCAAGAGAGTTCTTAGGAGCTTCGGAAGCAAGGTTCAGAAAAGCTTGGGAAAGAGCCTTCCAGGGTATTAATTACGGCTGGAAAGTAAAAGCCCAGCATATGAAAAGAAGGAAATAACCAATGGCAACCGGAAAGGTAGGCGTCAACAACTTGAATCTGGGGCAGGGCGGTATCCCCGAGATTGAGCGGCATTTGCTCTACATTGGCCGCACCGATGAAATCGGGTTACAGGGCAAAGTCACCCGCATCAATGCCGCAACCGACCTGGACGATGTGGTTGCCGATGATGCTCTGGGTATTAACGTTCGCGCCGCACAGCTGAACGGGAAACAGAACTGGACGGCGGCGATGTTCGGCCTGGCGGATGGCGCCAGCTGGGAAGAGGCGGTTGATATCGCCAACCGCACCGACTCATTCGAAGGCATTGCCATCGTTGATGTGGTGACCGACAAGGCCCAATTCGCGGCCATGCAGGCCAAAGCCACCGAGCTAACCAGCAAGCTGGGCCGTTGGGTGTTCTTCCTTGCCGCTTGCCCGGGCATTGACCCGACTGAAGCCGGGCTGAACCAAAGCTGGGCGGATTATGAAGCGGCCATGCTGGAATTGGTGAAAGATGTCGCCGCAAACATGGTTACGCCGGTCCCACAGTTGAACGGTAACAACGTGGGCGTGCTGGGCGGCCGCCTGTGCGACCGCAGCGTCACCGTGGCCGACACCCCGATGCGGGTAGCAACCGGCAACGTGCTGGGGCTGGGTGACATGCCGGTTGATAACACCGATAAGCCGTTGGAAATGTCCACCATTGAAACCCTGGCGAACGCCCGTTACTCGCTGCCGCAATGGTATGCCGATTTTGAAGGGATCTACTGGACCGACGCCACCACGCTCGAAGCCAAAGGCGGCGATTACCAGGTCCTCGAATACGTTCGCCCGGTGCATAAGCTCAACCGCCGGGTACGGATTAAAGCGATTCAGCGCGTGGGTAACCGGCTGCTCAACTCGACACCGGCCAGTATCGAGCAAAACCGGACCTACTTCCGCACAGATATGCGGAACATGAGTAAGACCACGGAAATCGGTGGCCTGACGTTCCCCGGTGAAATCATGCCGCCGCGTGATGAAGACGTGCTGATCACCTGGCCGACCAAAACGAAAGTGCAGATTGCCCTGATGGTTCGGCCGCACAACTGCCCGAAACACATTGAAGTGAATATCGCACTCGACCTGTCAAACCCAGCGGATTCGGAGGCTTAATCTATGCGCTTATCTGGCAAGAACATGCATTTCACCCTGGGTGATTTCAAACTCAAGGCCAACAAGGTTTCATTGTCGATTACTGATAACTCGGCAGTGAATAAAACCGGGGGTGTGCCGGATGGTTACGTCGACGGTGACGTTGAAGCCAGCGGTGAAATCGAAGTCACCACTCAGCAATTCAATATTATCTCGAAGGCCGCACAGCAGTTTGGCGCCTGGCGTGGGCTACCTGCATTTGACGGGTTGTTCTATGGCAAAACTGACAAAGATGAGCTGAAAGTTGAGGCGTTTGGCTGTCGGCTGAAAATCTCCGACCTGTTGGATATTGATGCCAACGGCGGCAGCGCCATGGTTCACAAAATTGGCTTTGATGTCACCAGCCCGGATTTCGTGCACATCAATGGCACGCCTTATCTCCGCCCGGATGAAACCGAAGGCTTGGTTCAATAGGGGGCTGGATGAGCGATGTTATCGACCAAGGCTGCCGTATCGAAGCCCAATTCCGAAAAGTGGCGCTGGCTAACCAGCTGGCAGCCTCGGCCGCAGCGAAGGCGAACGGGGCTTACAGCGAAACAGACTGCGCTGAATGCGGAGACGAAATCCCGCAAAAACGCCGCGAGCAAGTACCGGGCTGCCGGTACTGCACGCCCTGCCAACAACTAGCCGAGAAGGGGAAGTTGTGAAGCATTACCTATTGAAACGCCGTTACTTCCCGCACGGGACATTTTCCACGCTGCACCGCGCAGATGGCAGCCAGGTGTGTTGCATGGTGGAACGTCCGTTCCTGAACAATCGACCGGGGAAATCTTGCGTGCCAGAAGGGACATATACCCTGTACCCGCACAAAAGCCAGAAGTTTGGCGAGTGCTATGCCCTTGAGGGGGAAACCCTGGGCGTGACCCGGTACGGACCAAGCATTCGAACGCACATCCTGATCCATAAGGCCAACCGTGTTTCTGAGCTGCAGGGATGTTTGGCGCCGGGCGTGGATTTCGGCCAGGTGGGTAATGAATGGGCCGTGGTGAACTCAACCGCCGCATTCAACAACCTGATGGCTGAGCTGGGCGGCGAGACTGCGCGACTGACAATTCAAAAGGACTGAACGACATGTGGGAACAAGTGAAATCTCTGATTGGTGACGCAGCCCCATTGGTGGGAACCCTGTTGGGCGGCCCGGCTGGCGGTGCTGTGGGCAGCATGGTGGCGTCGGCTCTGGGTGTGCAGAATACGCCGGAAGCGATTGAACACGCCCTGGTGACCGACACCGAAGCACTCTACAAGCTCCGCAAGTTGGAAAGTGAGCATGAGCTTGAATTGAAACGCCTGGCCATTGAAGACGGCAAGCTGAAAGTGGCGGAACAACAAGCCCGGCTGAAAGACACCCAGCATGCCCGAGAGCAGCATAAAGACCACTGGATGCCCAGCCTTTTGGCGCTGCTGTTGTGCGTGATGGTCACTGGCATGTTTGCGGCCTTGTTCTTCGGTGAGCCGGCGCAAGAATACGCCCAGGTGCTGATTATGATCACCGGCACCGTGCTGGGTGCCTTCGGTACTGCGATTGCCTTTTGGCTCGGCAGCAGCAAGGGCAGCATGGACAAGGGCAAACAGCTGAAGTTGCAAGGGGGCTAGATGGAAGATTGGCACGTGTTGCTGGTACTGGCCGGATTCCTGTTAACGCTGATCGGGTTTGTGTTCACTCGCGCCGAGAAATCCGCATCAACCACCCGGGAGCTGGAGCAGCGCACCCATAAAAATGAGTTAGCGATTGCGAATCAGCGGGCAGATGTAGCAGAGAAATACGCTACCAAACACGAGCTACGGGAAGCCGTAGACGATATCAAAAATTCAATGAACGGGCGGTTCGATCGCCTGGAAAGCAAACTTGAAAAAGAGAGAGAAACGGTATGACACAGCAAAAAATCATCACCCTGGAAATCGCTGGCAAAGAGCTGCAATTCGAGCCGACTGAAGCGGCTTATAACGACTACATGAACGAGCTGTTGCCGGATAACAAAGTTGCGCCAGCGAATAACTTTTTGTTCAGCGTGGTGACCGATGAATCCAAAGAGCCCCTGCGTGAAATCACCAAATCAAACGCTGGTGCGGCTGTGCAAATTACCTCGGTTGTTTTGGCTGAGTTCACGCCGCAAATGGAAATCAAAGTAAAAAAATAAATGGCCTGGTCGCTGCGCTGGAGCATAACGATTTAGACAAAATGCTGGCGTGGCGGCGCAAATGGCTACCGAACGCGACTGATGAACCGGCTGATTTAGCCCGTGCCATTTGGCTGGAAAGAGAGTACTGGAACAACATGGCCGCCGTGACTGCGAACGGTGTTGCCAAAGCCTTTAGCCACAAATAGGGAATACCGTGTTACCTGATGCCCTGAAATTTCAAGTCGGCCTGGTCGACCAAATCTCTAAACCACTCGGGAACATCAAGCGCCAGCTGAACGATGTGACCCAAACCTACCGTGCCGGAGCCCATTCGATGGCCGCTGGTGCGGTGGGTGTTGCTGGGGCTGGATTTGCTTTGCAGCAAGCGCTGATGCCAGCGATTGAGATGGACCGGGCACTGGGTGAAGTGAAGGCGTTGGGTGTGGCCGATGAGGGGCTACGTGAATTGACCAAGACGGCTTTGAACTTCTCTGCGCAGTATGGTCAGTCGGCAGTTGATGTGATCGCTCACGCTGAGGGTGTCAAGAATGCAATGGGGGATATGCCCGGTGCTGTATTGGCGAGTGTGACAAATAGCTCTGCAACCTTGGCCATGGCGATGAAGTCGGATGCTGAAACAGTGAACAGGTATATGAAAAACCTGTATGGGAACTATCAGAAGCAGGCCGATGCTATGGGGAAAGATGCTTGGGCAGCTCAAATTGCAGGAATGACCGCTGAGATGAAGCGCGTTTATGGCGTCGGAATGGACGCGTTAGAAGGGATGATTGATGGCCAGCATTCGCTTGCTTCATCCATGGGGATGAGCGTGCACGAGCAATTAGCAACTTTCGGATTTCTTAGTCAGTACATGAGCGAGGGGGATGCGAATACCCAGTTGACTAATTTCTTGGAAGGTATGCACGGAGCCCAAGAGAAGCTGGGGATTCAGTTCACCGATACTGCCGGGGAGATGCTGCCAATGCAGCAGATCCTGGATAATGTTGTGCACTTGTTTAATCGGTTCGGTGACGCCAAGGCTATAAAAATATTGGATGAGGCCGGTCTCGGTGATGGCGCGTTGATGCTAGGAAAGATGGTTGATGATGTTGAGCAATTTCAGACTGGCTATGAAGCGATAGGAAAAGTGAAAGGCTTGGGGCCTGCAAATGATATGGCGAAAACGATGACGGACCAGTGGGAAAGGCTGGAACAGGGGATTTTTGCCATCCAGGCTGCGATAGGTTCGGCTTTACTGCCTGCTCTGATGCCTGTGGTTGAAATGATGTCTGATGGGGCGCAAGAGATTGTTACCTGGACTCAACTATTTCCAAACATCACCAAACATATTGGCTATGCTGCCATGGGATTACTCGGTTTAGTGGCCGTAGGCGGCGTGATTACCATGCTGAGTGGAGCGCTTTCAGTAGCTTGGGCGACCATGGCTTTGCTCGCTAAGTCCTGTTGGGGCCTAGTTAGTGCTATTACCAAAGCAACCTTTAGTGTTTTGAAGTTCATCTTCAATGCCTTGCTGAAACTCATACCAGCAACAATTAAGGCGACATGGTGGTTGGTGAAGATGTCCGCAACCGGGTTGTGGGGTTTAACGAAAGCAGTGGCCAATGCAACGTGGGCCTTGTTGCGAATGACCGCCGTTGGGTTGTGGGGGCTGACAAAAGCTGTAGCTAGTGCGACGTGGGCATTGCTGCGCATGGCTGTCATCGGAATGTGGGGATTAACCAAAGCCATCGCCAGCGCGACGGTTGCTCTTTTGAATATGGCTGCAACCGGAATGGTTTCGTTTATCGGCGCTATGGGGCGAGGCACCATGGCTGCCCTGAAATTTACTGCGGCGCTCCTGACAAACCCGATCTTCCTGATTGTTGCCGGAGTGGCCGCAGCGGTCACGGCTGTTGGCGCCCTGATTTATTACTGGGACGACTTGAAGGCCAGCTTCGGGGATACCACCTGGTTCCAGATTCTGGAAGGAGCGCTTCAGATCATCGCGTTGCCGTTCCAGAAGTTTTTCCAGTTAATCAGTGCCGGCTGGCAATGGGCAATGTCCGGTTTTACTGACACCAGTGGTTTTCAATTTCTTTTCGATATGGCCGACCAAATGAGAAACATCTTCGGCAGTGTGTTCGAGTGGTTCCACTCCATGCTGTCCGGCATTTGGGACACTGTGAAAGGCCTGGTTGATTGGATCCCGGGCCTCGGCGGGGATGAGGTCGAGAACCTGACCAAAATCGACGTGGTGCAGAAAGCGCGGCCATCAGTACAGGTACAGCCGGGCGGGGCCGCCAAGAGCATCGCCAATTATGCCGGAAACCAAACCCATTACGGCGGCATTGCTATCTATCCGGCAAGTATGAGCAGCCCGCAGGACTTGGCCGAAGAACTGGAGTTTGCTGCAGGATGACCTACCTCTACCAAGACATGCTGATCGAAGACGGCGACGTGGTGCTGGATGCAGGCCGAAACCCGGTGATGATTCAGGACCGGGCCGTGATCGCCCAGGACATCAAGCACGCCATCATCGAAAGCAACCTGGCCGTCGAGCTGGTTGCCGAGCGTAGCCCGTCGAAAAAAGCCGACATCCGCACCCAGCTTGAGCTGCTGGTTGAAGAAGACACCCGCCTGGTGCCGGGCACCATCCGGCTGGAAGAGCCCAAAGAAGGCGTGATTTACGTGCTCGCTAAAACCATTGATTTTGGCGAACTGAACCTGACCGTCGATGTGGAGATTAACCGTGGCTGACATCCCAAAACCTGA
This sequence comes from Photobacterium sp. TY1-4, assembly GCF_025398175.1. Taxonomy (NCBI): domain Bacteria; kingdom Pseudomonadati; phylum Pseudomonadota; class Gammaproteobacteria; order Vibrionales; family Vibrionaceae; genus Photobacterium; species Photobacterium sp. TY1-4. The sequence goes on along the minus strand of NZ_CP099734.1, from coordinate 2,464,445 downwards.
CTACGAGCAGATTGTGAAAGATGCCGGGATCCCGACGGACAAAGACGGTTGGAAATCGGTACTGAAAGCGGAAATGGAGAACGAGGGCTCGGTGATTAACAACGACAGTCGATTTTCTCCGTTCTGGCGAGTGATTGAAGCTGCGGTGACCACCTGCACCACCTGGCTGATTAACGTGCTGTTGGTGAAATACATCCTGCCGAACATGTTTCTGGCCACTGCGAAAGATAAGTATCTCGACCTGCTGGCGTGGGCATGCCGGGTTGAGCGCAAGGCCGCCAGTAAGACAAAGGGGCTGATTGCGTTTCAGCGTGCGGCGGTCAAAGGCCCGGCGCTGATCATCCCGCAGGGCACCTGGATTCAGACCGAAGCCATTAACGGCAAAATCTACCGTGTGCGCGTCACCGAAGACACCACCTTGCCGGAAGATGAAACCAGCGTACTGGCCGCGGTAGAAGCAGAGGAGGCCGGTGCTGGATTTAACCTGGGCGGTGGTTACTACCACATTCTGCCGCAGTCAGTGCCGGGCATTGCGTTGGCAACCAATACCGATGACTGGCTGATCGAAGCCGGGGCAGACGAAGAAAGCGACGACGAGCTGCGCCTTCGGGTGCGGAACCAGTGGAGCGCAGTGGCGAAATGGCATATCGATGCAGCCTACCGCAGCCTGCTGATGCAGAAAGCCGGTATTCAGGATGACAACATCTATTTCCAGCATGACGCCCCGCGCGGGCCGGGCACGGCGAACGCGCTGATCCTGCTTGATACCGGTGAGCCCTCGGTTGAGATGATCGACATGTTGAACGCTCACATCCGCGACAACGGCCAGCACGGCCACGGTGATGACCTGCTGGTGATGGCAATGCCGGATGTTGACCACAACGTGACTATGAAGCTGTGGCCGAAGCCGTCGCTGACGCAGGAAGAACGGGCGCAACTGAAAGCGGACACGGAGCACTTTATCCGCGCGGCGTTCCGCGAAAATCTGGATTACAAGCCAACTCGCACCAACCCGATTTCCCGGTTTAGCTTCTCCAAGCTGGGGCAGGAGCTGCACGCCCAGTTCCCGAGCATCGCATCACTGGAGTTTGGGCAAGCGGATATCATCAACGAACTGACGATCCCGCGCCTGAACACGCTTGAGGTGACCCTTGAAGTTGCCTGAGATTAAGTTCAAGTACTGGATGGGCCGGGGCGAACTGGCGAAGTTCGCCCGGGCGCTGCACAACTACTGGGGCCACGTAGAAGCGGCGCTGAAGATGCCGCTACAACAACACGACCCGCTGACGGCCCCGCTGGGCATTGTCGATTTGATGGCATGGCAGCGGGATGTCACGCGGCTAGGCGAGGAGCCGGAAGACATCTATCGCATCCGGGTCGCTCATGCCTACAGCTTCGCCAGTGAAGGTGGCAGCAAGGCAGGCTGGGAGGAGATGTTCGACAAACTGGGCTATCCGCATATCGCGCAGGATGAGCGGCTGAAAGATGTTGATTGGGACGTCATCAGCCTGCAAATCCGCGACGGCGACCTGACCGAAGTGCCAGACCTGCTGGATACGGTGATCCGACAATATGGCCGCACCTGCCGTCGTTACCAGTACACCACGTATATCGAGCTGCCAATTGCGGCCAAGTGCCAGGCCGTCGAAGCCAGCTATGAAACGAGCAAGATTACCACCCGAATTAATGTGCCCGGGCTGCCGAAGGTAAGCAGCTTAGAGTGCGAGTACGAAACAAGCATGATCACCACCCGAATCAATGTGCCGGGGTTGCCGAAAGTCAGCAACCTTGAGTGCGAGTATTACGTAGCAAAAATTAAAGGCTGAGGAACAGACATGGCGAACACCACGGAAACCAAAATTCTCACAACAGCTGGACGCAACTTTTTGGCGCAAGTGAATGCTGAAGAAAGCCCGTTCAAAGTGGATAAGCTGATTTTTGCCAATATCCCCAACCGAGCTGATTTTCCTCAACCGGAAGACGGTGTGCCCACAGAGTACGTGGTGTTTGAAAAAGCGGTAGAGCGCCGGGGCCGCCTCGGGCCGAACGTGGTGATCTATTCAACAACGCTCACCAGTGCTGAGGGGCCATTTGAATTCAACTGGACCGGCGCCTATAACGAAGAGCATGATGTGTTGCTCGCCATTGACCACCACACGCTGACCCCGAAGAACGAGAACCGTCCCGGCATTGCTGGTAACACCCTGGTGCGCTCGATGTCGCTTGAATATAAGGACATTGCCGAGATCACAAATATCACCGTAGACGCCTCAACTTGGCAATACGATTCAACTCAGCGCCTGGCGAAAATGGACAACGACGCTGCGCAGGCCATTATCGACCAGAACGGCAAAGACTGGTTCATCGCCGACGGTTTCCTGGTCACCCCGCAGTCGGGATCCTTCAAGATTCAGGCCGGTGCCGGTTATGTCTCCGGCAACCGCGTCAGCATGGAATACAACAGTTCCATCCAGGTGCTCGAAAAGCCTGCCTACATCTACCTCGACGCCTGGCGCGAAGGCACCCCAACCGGCCAATGGGAAACCAAATACAACTTCGTGGTCTCCGCCGACGAACTCGACGACTACCAGGACACCGCAACCACCCCGGCAACCCCGCATTTCGTCTGCAAAATCGCCCAGGTGATGGGGGATGGGAGTGTTAGTGATTTGCGGCCAGAGGGTGAGAGTGCAAGTCGTGATTGGGTAGTTAAAAATACTCAGTATCTAGTACCTTCATTCACTCAGGCGATTAATTTAAATATTCCCTCATCAGCCAAGAGTTTGAAGACGCTTGGTTATGATCAAGAAGGTGACGGAGTCAGCTTTGAATATTTTCTATCTGGCACAGGAACGCCAGGTGATACAGATAATGGTGGGTATTTTGTAGATCAATCTGGAAGAAAGTGGGTTCTTCAATTTGATGATGTAATACATATTAAAGCTTGGGGTGTAAATAGTACACGAATGCCAGAAGACAATGCAGCTAGAATCAGAGCTGCCCTCAATTTTGGTGGCAACGGCAAGCATTACGATTTTGGTGATAAAGATTACTCTTTTGGTGAGGTGCTCTTAGAAAAGACAAAAGCCACTTTGCGAGGTTCGGGAACGTATGATGGTGAGTTATTGATCCGCCATTCAGCTTATCTTGTAACGCATGATTTTGATATGGATTTTGATATCCATCTGTCAATGAAAACCGAAGACAATACAAAATCAGCTGTGAAGTATCACTATTGCTCAAAAGGTAAATGTGTCATTGATGGTGATGGATACAATGTTGTACATCATGCTATACATCACTCAGCGGAATTGGGGCCAGATTGGGGACAACCGGTCAGGCGAATAAAATTTGGTGGTGCTTATCGAAATGTGAACCATTTCATCAAGGGTGAAAACTCAGAAGATAACAACATATCGTTCACGATGGCTGATATTACGCTGATCCCGTCCACTGAAGGTACAGCGTTAATCTCGCATGTTGATATTGATACAATTGATGGATTTACATGCCATAGCCAAGTGCAGTTCTTCCCTGGTCACCACATTGGAAATCAGACTAAAAAGCACAATATTATCCTCAAAAAATATACTTGGGCGAATATCGCAGATAATAAGTTCTTCGAGTCCGGTGAAGAAGCTCTTTTGCTTATTGATGGAACTCGATTGATTCTTCATGACAACCAATACGCTTGGCCAGGGCAGAGAAAGCCTTGCTATGCTGTTGTTATTGATGGTCTACCAATTGCTGGGGATTATTTTAGTCAGTCAATTATTCACGATGAGAATGTAATTAGGCCAAGTCTAGGCGGGGTTATTATTAAAGCGGGTTCAGGACGTATAAAACTACATGATGTTGAAACCCATTATCCAGGACGTAATGAGCGTTATTATGGAACAACTCCGATTCCTGACGGTGACAAGTACGGTATTGAGGTTGAAGATGGAACCATTGATGTTAAAACGCACGATAACTATGTGCGTCGCGGTAAGTTCTTACTTTCCGGTGGTATCGGTCAATCAAATACCCACTTGAAAAACATCGAGGATATAAATGGAGATGGATCAGGTGTGGTCAGCGAGACGGTGCCAAGAGTGCTAACTTTGGATTATTCAACCAATAAAGTTGATGTAAGGCGATTTAGTATGGTGAACATAAAGCAGCCTACACCAACAATTATTGATGATTTGGAAAATACAGATTCAGAATCGAAGTTAGTTATTTTCCGGGCGTATAACGGGAATACCACATTCAAGAATTCATCGTTGTTGGTCTTGAAAGGAAGTAAGGATGTCACTGTTCCCGATAGAGGAGTTATTACATTCTTATGTATGTCAGATGGTTCAGCTGTTGAGCAATCACGATCATTTGATGCGGTGTTGGAGGCATAAAGATATATGCTAACCCTTAACGGCACCCAGCTCGCCCTCAAAGCCCTGCGCATTAGCGTTCGCCAGCAACTGGCCGGAAAGGACATGTCCGGCCAGACTTCGGCGACTGACCAAGCGGAAACGGGCAGCAAAGGCAAAATCCTCACGGTGAAAGGCGTGATCCCGTTTGCGCAGAAAACGCTGCTCACCGACTTATTCAGCATGGCGGAGGCACAGGATAACGGTGCCCGCCAGATTTACCGGATTAGTAACAATACCGCCGAAGCGCTGAAAATCCGTCAGGTGAAGTTTCAGGGCGCGATTAGGTCTGATGAGCAGGATTCACTACGCCAGTGGGCCGTCTCGTTCGAGCTGATTGAACATCTATCGGTGCCGGAGCGGGTCGAACAGCGCCAGCCGGATAAACCTGCCGCTCAGCAAAAAGTGCAGGGCGTAGAAACACCGGTTGAGGTGGCGGTTGCTGAGAACGTGCCGCCTGGAGAAGAGAAGGAGCTGGGCTGGACGATGAAATTTTTCACCTACATCGAAAACACCTTGGCGTAATGCGATGGCAATAAACGCGAAATTCCTCTGCCGGGTGTACCTCGGCAAAGACAAAACCCAATCTGAAAGTCACCGCATCACGTTCAGCGAGAATACGCCGGGCCGATGTACGGTGAAGGTCAAAGCCAATCCGGAACCCAATACCCTCATCGCCATTGATTTGGGTTGGGGCGATGCCATCAACCGGGTGTTCCTCGGCTACGTAGAGCGGGTGACCCCAGTTGAAAGTGGTTGGTCATCCCTGTTTTGCCGGGAGCTGGCCGCCGGGCTGTTTTATCCCCTGAACGTTTTCATCCTCCATCCCACCTTGATGCAGCTGCTCAGCGAAGTCACCAACAAAACCGGACTGCAGTTTGTGGTGCCGGACAAAGCCTACAGCAAAAGCGCGATCCCGTGTTTCTACAGCGACGGCAACGGTTACCGGGTGATGGACGAACTGGGCCAGGCATTCAGTATTGATGATCTGTTCTGGCAACAGCAGGGCAACGGTCAGATTTATGTCGGCAGCTGGGCCGACTCACACTGGGCCGATAAGCCGGTGATTATCCCAAACCAGCTCATGACCAAACACAGCGCCAACAAATCTGTCACCATCCCGGCGGTGCCCAAAATCAGGCCGGGCGTCGTGGTGAATGGTATCCGCCTGTCCGGCGTCGAATTCACAGGAACGGAGGTGAAAATCACATGGACGTAAAAGCCATCAAGCGCATTATCTTTCGCCTGTTCCCGGAGCTGACCGGACGCTGGCACCTGCCGCGTTGGGGCAAGGTCACCGCGTTACCCGAGCTGCCGGAAGAAGGCGATTTGTCTGATCGGTTCTATCCGCACTATGCCGTTGATGTGCAGCTGCTCGACGAAAAGGGCATGCCATATGAAGACAAGCCGCCACTGCAAGCCGTTCCCTTGCCGCTGCCGGGCGCCGGTGACCATGCAGGGCGGTTAGAACCGCCGGCCATTGGCAGTATCGTCGAAATGGGGTTCATGTTCGGCCAGCCAGACAAGCCCTTCATCCGCACCGTGCTGCCGCTGGGCTGGAAGCTACCGGCTATCAAAGCAGGCGAAAGCCGATACCAACAACGCAAAGGGGTTTACCACCTAGTCGATCAGGATGGCAACTTTGAAAGCACAACCGACAAAAACGCCACGCTGAACTGTATCGACCGCAACGTGAACGCCAATAACTACACCGCAGTCATTGAAGAGATGCGCAAAGTCATGGTGAAGCAGAGTGAAGAGATCACCGTTCTGCAAGACAGAATCGAAACCATCGAAGGCCAGGCCAAGTTGACCGTAAAGAAAGACCTCAGCATAGCCGCAAAGAACATCACCGAAGACGCCGACACCATTAAGATGAATGGCGGCAAGGGCGTCTGCACCGGCGCAAGTATTTGCCCGTTTATGGGTAAGCCGCATGTGGATGTATCAACCACCGTATTTGCAGGAAAGTAAGATGGCATTAAGCAAAGTATCATTGAAACAGAAGTTGGAAAATGAACTAAAAGCCCAGGGCTTTGTGCTTGAAGGAGAGTTTGCGATGGCGGGTAAAATGGCAGAAGCCATAGCCAATGCCGTCGTGGATGAAATCACCCAGAACGCCGCGGTCAATGTCAGCGGTGGCAGCTCAGCTGGCAGCTACAAAGTCACCTAACCAGCAACAACACCCACGCAATCGCCACCAAGCGCCCACACCGGGCGCTTTTTTGTTGCCTACTTACAACCCTGTACCTACAGCCACGGAATCACGCACCCAGGTGACGAAATCCGCACTCCTCCTCCCCGCCTGCGAGCTTTGCGATCTGGTTTTTTACGAAATTCTATTTCGCGAAATTCGCCTGCCAGCCAACCACAGGGTTTAACGCTAGAAGCCTTAGCTGACGCGGGGTATTCAGAGGTTAAAAGCCCCTCAGAATGGCTTACAGCGCGTTTTTCAAAATTTCAAAAAATGAAATTATTTCAGGTTTTCTGAAATTTCCTAACATAAAAACATGGATGCATGTACAGGTAAGTGCTTGATATCACAGGGGCGGGAATAGATTTCGTCACGATCTCAATGATCCCGTGATGATCTCATTGGGTTGAAGTGGTAGCGTCTAAGTATTTGATATTTATTGGGTTGTGGTGATTTGGTGTAAAGATCAGAATTTCAATTAGTTTCACGCCCACTCGATAGTTTGAGTGGGCGTGAAGTAGAGAACTTGCTTGTAAGGAAAACCGGTTTTTCGGTTATTAGTCTAACGTGATCTCTGTTTTAGAAATGATAGCGAGAACATTTTGGTAGTCTTCGTCATCTCCCCACAGGTTACACGAATTGCTAGCAATAGCCCGAGCGTCAGTAATCCTCTCAAGCGTGCATTCAATGCGGTGGAAACGATAAACAAACTCTTCGAAAGCAATAGCATAGCCTAGTTGACGAACCCAAAAGTCGCGGCCTTCACGAGTTTGACAGCTATCGCTTGCAATAATGTTGTACTCTTCCAACAAATAATTGCGGAAAATATTTGCAGCTATACCTTGCGTTGCTGCAATGTGTTGAATCAAAGGGGAACGCCATAGCAACACTTGAGTCACAGGCTTGGCGTCAAGTACAACATCACCCCATACTCGGCACTTAATGTAGTAGACTATCTCTTCCGTTGCATCGCAAAGAAGGGCTACTTGAAATCCATCACCTTCCAGAGCAACACGAACCAAGCGATACGTCGGTGGAAATGGAATTTTCACCTGCTGTGTAATATCCTGAGATTCTGCACGGCAGATCTCATTGTATTTGGCACGGTTTTTCGCTTCTTCGTTCAACCAGCCGAAATCATAGTCAATTTTTGATTGGTCGGTATAGTTGCGAGGCATGATTCTCTCTTCTTAGTTACACGATTGTATTGATACTTCCCTATCGATAATACGACATGGTGGGTTAAAGCACCACACCTAAGATAAAGAAAAAGGCGTATAGAGTCTTATTGATAAGTATTGACAAAGGTAGTTGATATGCTTAGCCTAGCGTATGAGGCGTCGAAACCTCTTGTAAGCGGAATACACCAACCCCGTTAGCGTTGGATTTTTTATGCCTGTAATTTGGCGTAGTGCGTACCCTTCGTATATCTGAAATTCGGCCCTGCCGGGTTTTTAGTCAGAATGACGTCGGGAGGGCGACGAATACAAGACCCTTCGGGGAAATAAGTCCGCGGTGCTTACAGCCGTTTCGAACCTCCCGACACCCACTCGGCTTGTGGGTCTTTTCGAAAAAAATGTAAGGAGGCCATCATGGCTAATCTCACTATCCTATCCAAAGAAGTTCGTATTCTTGACGGGCTTTACTCACTTAATGACTTACACAAAGCTAGTGGTGGCAAGAAATGCCATCAGCCAGCCAACTTTATTCGACTAAACACCACCAAAGAATTAATTGAAGAAATTCACCGTTCCTCAGATCTGAGGAACGGTGATATGACCCAAAGTGCGAATTCGCACTTTGCCAAGTATCAAGGTGGAAAAAATCAAGGCACATGGGTCTGCAAAGAACTTGTCTATGCTTACGCCATGTGGATTAGCGCCAAATTCCACCTTCAAGTGATCCGGGCTTTCGATAATCAGTTTCAGCAGAACCATCCGCGACCCATGCAACAAGCCCCAGCCTTAGATTACAAACCCAACCACAACATCCCACTCAACGATCTGATTTACGAAATTGCCCAGCTCCGGGGCGTCAGCACCGAACAAGTCCGCATCCACTATAGCCACGTATTCAACTCCCAGAACTGGACCCGCGAGAATGAGTTCGTCGCCGCATTGGCCCGTTCCGTATTACGACGAGATCTCGAAGCCGAGCGCGCCAAAGCGAGCCCGGATGTGATCAATCTGGTCGCCGAGGCAAAAGAGCGGGGGCTGATGCTGGTCGATGAAAACGAGTATCTGGCGCTCCGGGGCCGGCTGCAAATCCAACAGGAGATGCTGGAGAAATTCATTGATGAGGCGATGAAAATCAGCCGCAACAATCGCGCCTTGCTGTCACATGGTTTGTGGGGGTAAGTGAAAAAGGCGATGGAGTGTAGACACTTTGTCGCCACTTAGCTAAGTGGGTTATTCTAACTTATTGATTATAATGGGTCTTAATCAGATGTAATGATAAGACCACATTCTGAATCACCCCGGCCGATAATTCCGGTTCTGAGCCCCAGCCAAGCTGGGGCTTTTCGTATTCAACGAAATGTATTGTCTGGGAAAGTGCCCGTTATCAGGCTGCTAACTGGCGTTGTGCCGCCAGTAAGATGTCGACAATCGGCGCGGCTTTATTATGGCGGCGGATATCGGCAAACAGCGCTTTGGCTTGCGGGTACTCATGGCGCAGATAGGCGAACCACTGTTTGACCCGGTTCGGGTAATACAGACCTTTGTCACCTTTGATTTCGTATTCTGAATAGCGCAGCAGCATGGTAAGTACTTCGGCCCAAGACATATGCGGGGCATTGTGTTTCACGACGTTGCACAAGTTCGGCAGATTCAGGGCGCCGCGACACAGCATCAGGGCATCGGCCTGAGTGACGGCCATGCAGTCCTGACCGTTTTGATGGTTCCAGACTTCGCCGTTGGCGACGATGGAAATCGGGGTTTTGGCTTTGAGTTGGCGGATGTAATCCCATTTGATGGCATCGGCCTTGTAGCCGTCGGTTTTGGTGCGGGCATGAACGGTGAGTTCATCAGCACGGGCCTGGATCACGGCATCGGCAATTTCAAAGCAATGGCTTGGACAGTCCCAGCCGAGACGCACTTTGGCGGTCACCGGGAAGCGGGGATCGACGGCCTCGCGAACGGCCTTGACGATCTGATGCATCAGCGCCGGGTCTTGCAGCAATACAGCGCCGCCCCGGCTCTTGTTGACGGATTTTGCCGGGCAGCCGAAGTTAATATCAATCCCGGGGGAGCCCAGTTCAATCGCGCGGCGGGCGTTTTCAGCCATCCAGTGCGGATCCTGGCCGAGTAACTGGACGCGCACCGGGGTCCCGGACGCCGTTTTACCGCCTTGCTTCAGCTCGGGACATAAACGGTAAAAGACCCGATCCGGTAACAGTTGATCGATCACCCGGACGAATTCGGTGACGCAGAGGTCGTAGTCATTGATTTCCGTCAGCATCTCCCGCATCAGGTGATCCAGTACACCTTCCATCGGGCCTAAAATTACTCGCATTGCTTGTCGCACCGTATCGTCTGGGATAAGGGGCGAGATTGTAGTGCGTAAACCCGGGCTTGTCACCTAGTCCGCACGGAGAGGCTGGGCCGCAGTGACCAGGTGTTTACCGCCTGTGATCGTGACGGGGGGCAAGGTCCGGTTGTCCAGCACCAGCAGGGATAAATTCATCATGGCTGCAGCGACCTGCTCAGCGGGGATCGGGCGCAGATGGGCGAGCGGTCCGATAGCGAGCGGTTGAATTGCGTTGAACAGCCATTGTACCAGTTGCTCGTCTTGACGCGGCACAGGCCGCTCCCCTTGCAGCGGGCCGGGACGGACAAATACACAGTGCTGGAACCCCATACGCCGCAGAGCTTTTTCCATCTTTCCTTTGCAGCGTAAATAGTGTGACGGCGACCATGGGCAGGCAAATAAGCTGGAGATCACCACCAGGTGCTTGACGCCGAGCATTTGCATTGTGGTCGCGACGGCCTTCACTAAGTCAACATCGACAGCCTCCAGTGCCTGGCGACTGCCGGCTTGTTTTTTGGTGGTCCCGAGGCAGATAAACCCGACAGTTGGCACCGGATCGGCAGCGTCCCATTCGGTGACCCGAAGTTCGGGGTGGATTATCTGGGTCAGTTTTTTACTGTGAAATGGCAACTGACGCCGGGAAAGGGCGTAGATTTTCCTGAACTGGTCATTGGCCAGCAGTTGATGCAACAGCTCATCGCCAACGAGTCCGCTGGCACCGGCAATCATCGCGTTGGCTTGTCCGTAAGGAATCACTCCGTGTGGTGTTGCTCCATGTGGCATTGCTCTATGTGGCTTTGCTCCATGTGGTATGGTTTCGTACGGCATAGCAGCGTCCTGATGCGGATAACTGCTTCATTTTTGCCGATAACTGCATGAAAATTCAACAGGGAATATGTCGCGCTGCCTCACGTTTTTGCCTCTTGCTGCCAGTGCCGCGGCGAAGGGGAGCAAGGCTGTTGCTACTGGCGCTTCCGTGTATAATTTGTGCTTACTCAAGATAGCCGAATGAATCGGATGATGATGACAGAATTAGTAACATTACCTGCGGACTGGGAAGGCATGCCGGCTTCCTTTATTGAAGGCGCACTACTTGCCGCGAACGCGAACCCAAAGCCGACGGAGCCGGATGTCTGGCTGCCGGTGCTGATCACCGGAGGCGTGGTCGAAGAAGCACCGGTGTTGTTGCCGGAAGCACAGAAGAAAGCGCTGCTGGCCCATTTCGAGTTACAGTATTGCCGAATGAAAGCGGGTGAGTATCAATTGCCGCAAGCCGTATGTTGGCAGGCGGATACCGGGGTGACGGACGAACTGCGCTATTTTGCCGAGGGTTTTCTGTCGGTATGGCCCTCTATTGAACCAAACTGGGCCGAGCAGCCGGTTTCTGACGGGACGATGCGGATGTTGTCGGCACTGCTGACCACTTGCATGCTGCTGGTCGACGAAGAAGCGACCCTGGCACAAATGCAGGAAGCGGGCGTCGAAGGAATGCCGGCGCCGCAGGCCCTGTACCCGCAACTCGGCTTGATGCTCAATGAGGTCGTGATGGCCGCCGATGAGTTGCAACAAGGCGGTGGTGCGCAGGCCGTCAACCCGTATAAAAGCGTCGGCCGGAATGATGCCTGCCCGTGCGGGAGCGGTAAAAAATTCAAACAGTGCTGCGGCCAGTCATGAGCCGAGCGGACGGAAAAACCGAGATCCTGGTTGTGGCCGGGGTGATTGAAAAAGCCGGGCAGTACCTACTGGCTCAGCGCCCGGTTGATGCAAGCCAGGCGAATCTGTGGGAGTTTCCGGGTGGGAAAGTCGAACAGGGTGAGACGCCGGAGCAGGCCTTGGAACGGGAGTTGTTTGAAGAGCTGGCCATTACCACCCGAACGGGGTGTTGGCTGGCTGACAGCGTGTTTGATTATGGCGACAAGGTGATCCACCTGAAAGGCTATTTAAGCCACTGGCAGGCCGGAGAGCTCAAGCTGCACAGCCATCAGGATGCGGTTTGGGTTCAGGCCGGTGAGATGGCCGAATACGCCTTGTGTCCGGCTGATTTACCGATTGTTGAAGCGCTGCTGCATCGCTAAGCGTTGATGTTTGTTGTGATGGATCCCGCGAGGATGAAAAACGGCGCCCCTGAACTCAGGGGCGCCGTTTTGATCTTGGGTCGCGACAAAATCTCGTCGACCGGATTTGTTGGGATGATTAAGCGGTTTTCTTGTTGAAAAACTGGGCAAGCACAATCACCGCCAGGGCGATCAGATTGGCGGCGAAAATAATCACCAGCCACTGCGGCATCGACTGGCCCAGAAACGTCCAGACAACTTTGCTGCAATCCCCGGTGGCTTCAAACATCCACGGCACCCATTGGTTCAGCGGCGCCCATTCCGGAAAACGGACGAACAGATCGCAGGTGGCAAATGGGGACGGGTTGAACTGGTAACCGACATGTTCATTGGCCAGCGATAAACCCCAGTAGGCACTGGCGCCCCAGCCAGCCAGTCCGAGCCAACGGAAGACGAGGTTCTGCGGGGCGATCAAACCGATCAGGGCAGCGAGTCCGACACCTAGCATGGCAACCCGTTCATAAATGCACATGACGCACGGATCAAGCTTCATGACATGCTGAAAGAACAGTGCGCAGGCTTCAAAGAAGATGACAAACAGCAGCAGTAGTCCCCAGGAGAGGCGACTTTTGGAAAATGAATTCAGAAATTGCATCGAATATTCTCGCTCAAGGTTATACCCGCGTGTTGCACACCGATTGGCGGGTGGCCTGATTCACGCGAAGGTATTAAAAGAAGGCCCTGATGAATCAGGGCCTTGAATCGTTTAATCCGACACTTATCTTTACGAAAGATTCCCTTAATGTCCAGAGACCGGAGCAATATGTGATACAGCTTCCGCGGCGTGTTGTGTCAGCCAACCCATGTCATAGAACCAGTCGGTCATTGGCACCAGCATAAACTCAATTCCGGCCAGGCCGACCATGGACAGGACCAGCGTATACGGCAGCGCCATGTAGACCATCCGGCCGTAAGAGAGACGGATCAACGGCGCCAGCGCCGAGGTCAAGGCGAACAGGAAAGCAGCCTGACCATTCGGGGTCGCAACCGAAGGCAGGTTGGTACCGGTGTTGATGGCAACCGCCAGCATATCGAACTGGTCGCGGGTGATGGCACCTTCGAGCAGGGCTGATTTTACTTCGTTGATGTAAACCGTACCGACAAACACGTTGTCAGACACCATCGACAGCAGGCCGTTGGCAATGTAGAACATGGTCATCTGTGCGTTGCCTTCCAGGCTCAGCACCATATGAATGATGGGCGCAAACAGCTTCTGGTCAATGATTACTGCGACGATGGAGAAGAACACCGCCAACAGGGCTGTAAACGGTAGGGCTTCTTCGAATGCCTTACCCAGGGCATGCTCTTCGGTGATCCCGGTAAATGAGGTTGCCAGGATGATGACCGTCAGGCCGATCAAACCAACCGCGGCCAGGTGCATGGCCAGTCCGACAATCAGCCAGACCGCAATCACGACCTGAATCGCCAGCTTGGCATAATCCAGATTGGTCCGGTTTTTACGCTCTTCGTTATCGAAATCAACCAGGATTTTACGAACGTTTTCCGGCAGTTTGGCGCCATAGCCGCAGATTTGGAATTTCTCGACCAGTACTGTGGTGATCACACCACAGATAAAGACTGGTACGGTGATAGGAGCCATGCGAAGGATAAATTCGCCGAACAGCCAGCCGGCCTGATCGGCAATGATCAGGTTCTGTGGTTCGCCGACCATGGTCATGACGCCACCCAGCGCGGTCCCGATCCCGGCATGCATCAGCAGGCTGCGCAGGAAGGCCCGGTAGTTTTCCAGGTCGTTCCGACTGACTTCGCGGATATGCTGGTCGGTCGTGTGGTCGTGGCTGGCATGGGGTTCACGGCCGGAAGCAACCTTGTGGTAAATGCTGTAGAAACCAATGGTGACGCTGATCACCACCGCGATGACGGTCAAGGCATCCAGGAAAGCGGACAGAAACGCGGCCATGACAACAAAGGACAGCGAAAGCAAGGTCTTCGAGCGAATGCTGATCAGGATTTTGGTGAACATGAACAGCAGCAGCTGCTTCATGAAGTAGATGCCGGCGACCATGAAGATCAGCAGCAACAGCACCTCAATGTTCGCGACCAATTCGTGTTTGACCTGCTCCGGGCTGGTCATCCCGATGGCAACGGCTTCAATGGCCAGCAATCCACCAGGTTGCAGGGGATAGCACTTGAGAGCCATGGCCAGGGTAAAGATAAACTCGACTACCAACAGCCAGCCGGCGACAAAGGGATCGATGAGGAAAAAGACGATCGGGTTGATGATCAGAAAGGCAACGATTGCCAGTTTGTACCAGTCGGGGGCCTTACCCAAAAAATTCTTGATAAAGGCGTTCCCTAACGAAATAGCCATGGTGGTCGGTCTCTTATTATAAATGCATAAATATGTGCGACATTAGATTGAACCGGACGCTATCTTGCCCTTGCTGTCTGAAAGTCGGCCATATCATCGGCGATTGTTCTTTAGAGACCCTTTAAGTGAAAAGCCTTGACGATCAGAGTGTTTCACTTAAAGCAGGCAGCAGCATCCGTTCAGCTCCCGTTAAAATCGTGCTCACTCTACCTTTTGATCTAGATCAGTCAAGGGGCGAAAAGTGGGCATCTTGTATTAATTGAAAACTCGTCACTAAACGACAGCAAAACGTGGCTAGATTACCATGAACTGAAATATTTTCTTACAATTCAAAGGAAACATTGAGCATAGTCAAATTTATCAGAGCAACGTCAAACATCGCGTTTACAAGTGCCTCAAAGTTTCTTCATTGGCTTAACTAGTGGTATGATGAGTTAATAAATATTAAGCAAGAAGCAATTGGATAAATAATCAGATGGTTATAAAGGCGGATAGCCCAGCAACGTTTGCTGAGAAATATATCATTGAAAGTATCTGGAATAATCACTTCCCGCAAGGTTCCATTTTACCGGCAGAGCGTGAATTGTCGGAGTTGATCGGTGTCACGCGGACCACGCTGCGTGAGGTGCTGCAACGCCTCGCCCGTGATGGTTGGCTGACTATTCAGCACGGGAAACCAACCCGTGTGAATAACTATATGGATACTTCGGGCCTGAGCATTCTGGATACCCTGATCACGTTGGATGGTCAGGATGTGCAGGGCGTTTTGGAAGATCTGCTGTCAGCCCGAACCGACATCAGCAGCGTTTATATGCGCTATGCGGTGAAAGGGAACCGGGAAGAAGCCAGTCAGCTGTTGGACAAAGTGATTAACGCTTGTGAATCTTTGCTGGCGGTCGACAGCTTTGCTGCGTACGCTGAAGCAAGCGAAGAGCAAGAGCAGCTGATGCAGGAAGTGAAGAAAATCACCGACAAGTATGGCAAAGAGCAGCCGGAGCTGTGCGAAGCAATTTGCCGTGCCCGGGCGTTTAACTACTATGATTACCGGATGTTCCAGGGGATGGCGGCGAAGTCTGGCAACACGTTGTACGTGTTGACGATTAACGGCTTGCGAAAAATCTATACCCGTGTTGGTGGTTACTACTTCATGTCGAAAGAAGCCTGCGAATTGGCTTTGGCTTTCTACCGGGATATGAAGGCGCTGTGCGATAACAACCAGCCTGAGCTGGTGGGCGAGCGAATCAAGAAGTACGGTCGTGAGAGTGGGGCGATTTGGTACAGCAACCGCCTTGAAATTGCTCGCTATCTGGTTGAAGAAGAGCAATAATTGCCGCAGATAACCTGATAGGACGTGTAGAAGAAAGGAGATGCCGAGGCATCTCCTTTAGTTTATCCGGCACCAGATGGTCCGGGATCAGATATCGGCGCTGTACTGGCTGCTGCGGTTCGGGCAGGTACTGAGGATCTGGGTTCTGCCGTCCGGCAATTCTTCCTCCAGGACCACATCAAATCCCCACAAGCGGTATAAATGCTTGAGCACTTCTGCATGGCTGTCGGCCAGCGGGATCCGATTGTGCGGCACATAGCGCAACGTCAGGGAGCGATCCCCCTTCAGTGCCACATTCCACACCTGGATATTGGGTTCGTTGTTGCTCAGGTTGTACTGAGATGACAATTTTTCCCGAATAGCCCGGTAGCCTTCCTCATTATGGATCGCGCTGACTTCGACATAGTTGTGTCGATCATCATCTTCGACCGCGAAAAACTTAAAGTCCCGCATCACTTTCGGCGACAGGTACTGGCTGATAAAGCTCTCGTCCTTGAAGTTCTCCATCGCAAAGTGCACGGTCTCCAGCCAGCCGGAGCCGGCAATATCCGGGAACCAGTATTTATCTTCCTCCGTTGGGTTTTCGCAGATCCGGCGAATATCCTGGAACATGGCAAAGCCCAGCGCATACGGGTTGATGCCGCTGTAGTAGGGGCTGTTATAGTCCGGTTGCGCCACCACATTGGTGTGGCTGTGTAAAAACTCAATGATGAAGCGATCGGTGACCAGGCCCTCATCGTACAGGTGGTTGAGAATGGTGTAGTGCCAGAAGGTAGCCCAGCCTTCGTTCATCACCTGGGTTTGTTTCTGCGGATAGAAGTACTGGCTGATCTTCCGCACGATCCGGACCAGCTCCCGCTGCCAGGGCTCCAGTAACGGAGCGTGCTTTTCAATAAAGTACAGGATATTTTCCTGCGGCTCTTCCGGGAAGCGGTACTCTTCCGTTTTGTTTTCTTTCTCTTCATGAACCGGAATCGTGCGCCACAGCGCATTTACCTGGGTCTGCAAATAATCTTCACGGGCTTTCTGGCGGGCTTTCTCCTCAACCAGTGAGATTTTTTGCGGTCGTTTGTAGCGGTCGACCCCGTAGTTCATCAGGGCGTGGCAGGAGTCCAGCAGCTTCTCGACATCATCCACCCCGTACTTTTCCTCGCACTCGGTGATGTATTTGCGGGCAAACAGCAGGTAATCAATGATGGAGCTGGCATCGGTCCAGGCTTTAAACAGGTAGTTGCCTTTGAAAAACGAGTTATGGCCATAGCAGGCATGGGCCATGACCAATGCCTGCATGGTGATGGTATTTTCTTCCATCAGGTAAGCGATACAGGGGTCGGAGTTGATCACAATCTCATAGGCCAGACCCATTTGGCCGTGCTTGTATCCGCGCTCGGTTTCAATAAAGCGTTTACCGAAAGACCAGTGATGGTAGTTGATGGGCATCCCGATACTGGAATAGGCATCCATCATTTGCTCGGCAGTGATGATCTCGATTTGGTTTGGATAAGCGTCGAGACGATAAAAATCGGCGACGCGTTTAATTTCCGTGTGATACTGCTCAAGCAGGTCAAACGTCCAATCCGGACCGTCACTGAGTGTTTTTGACTTAGTGGTTGTAACCATAACACACTCCCCTATAGCGCTTGCTGACATCTAACTAACTTGCTTTTTAAATAGCTCCCGGAATACCGGGAAGATGTCTTCCACACTCCTTATGTTCTGCATCGCAAAGTTGCCATGGCCGGCCTGCAGGGCTTCGTACTCCCGCCACAGGGTCTGATGCGCCCGGCGGGTGATCTCGATGTAGGCGTAGTAGCGGCTGAGCGGCAGAATATGCTTGTCCAGCAGCTCACGGCAACCCGGAGAATCATCAGCCCAGTTATCGCCGTCTGAGGCCTGCGCGGCATAGATGTTCCACTCAGCCGGTGAATAGCGTTTCTTGATGATCTCGTCCATCAGTCGCAAGGCGCTGGAAACAATGGTGCCCCCGGTTTCCTGCGAGTAGAAGAACTCATGCTCATCAACCTCTTTGGCCTGGGTGTGGTGACGAATAAACACCACGTCCACGTTTTTATAGGTCCGGTTGAGGAACAGGTACAACAAAATATAAAAGCGTTTGGCCATATCTTTGGTGGCCTGATCCATTGAGCCGGAGACGTCCATCAGACAAAACATTACTGCCTGGCTGGTTGGTTGCGGCCGGCGCTCGTAGTTTTTGTACCGTAAATCGAAGGTATCGATGAACGGCACACGACTGATTTTCTCGCGCAATACCAGGATTTCTTTTTTCACCCGATCTTCTTCAAGCGGCTGCGCCGGCTCGGTGGTCATCAGGTGGTCAAGCGCTTGCTCCAGCTCCCGTAACTGGCGTCGCTTGGCGGCGGTCATCGCCGTACGCCGGGCCAACGAGTTCTGAAGTGATTTGATAATGGCAATATTGGCCGGAACACCGGTCGATTTGAACCCGGAGCGGAAAGTTTTCCACTCCACAATTTTATTGAGCTGGTTTTTCTCCAAATTCGGCAACTCCAGATCTTCAAACAGCAGATCCAGGTATTCGTCTTTGGAGATTTGAAACACAAACTCATCCTGTCCTTCACCGTCGGGACTGGCCTGTCCTTCACCGGCCCCGCCTTGACCCGCCCCGCCTTGGGGGCGCTCAATACGATCGCCGGGACTGAACTGGTCATTCCCCGGGTGGACAACTTCCCGTTGTCCACCCCGTCCTTGGTGAAAGCTGGGCTCGCGGATATCCCGGGAAGGAATGGTAATATCTTCCCCGCTTTCCACATCAGTGATCGAGCGCTTGTTGACCGCATCAGCAATCGACTCTTTGATTTGCTGTTTATGGCGGCGCAGGAAACGTTGGCGGTTCACTGTGCTTTTGTTCTTACCGTTGAGCCTTCGGTCGATAAAGTGCCCCATAAGCTCCCCCCTTCTTCATCCCATTCTGCTGTGGCCGTTATGATGATTTACGGACACGCAGATACCATTCGGACAGCAGGCGAACCTGCTTGCGGGTATAGCCTTTTTCCATCATCCGAGCCACGAAGTCGTCATGTTTCTTCTGCTCTTCGGTGGACGTTTTGGCATTAAAGGAGATCACTGGCAGCAGCTCTTCTGTGTTGGAGAACATTTTCTTCTCGATCACAGTGCGCAGCTTCTCGTAGCTGGTCCAGTTCGGATTTTTACCCGCATTGCTGGCACGGGCACGCAGTACGAAGTTGACAATCTCGTTTCGGAAGTCTTTCGGGTTGCTGATCCCGGCTGGTTTCTCGATTTTTTCCAGCTCGTTGTTCAGGGCGGACCGGTCAAACAGTTGCCCGGTTTCCGGATCACGGTATTCCTGATCCTGGATCCAGAAGTCCGCATAGCTGACGTAGCGGTCAAAGATATTCTGACCGTACTCAGAGTACGACTCGAGATATGCGGTTTGGATCTCTTTGCCGATAAACTCGACGTATTTCGGGATCAGATAGCCTTTCAGGTGCTCCAGGTACTTCTCGGCCAAATCCTGCGGGAACTGCTCACGTTCAATTTGCTGCTCCAGCACATAGAACAGGTGCACCGGGTTAGCCGCCACTTCGGAGTGATCGAAGTTGAAGACCCGGGACAGGATCTTGAAGGCGAATCGGGTTGACAGACCGGCCATCCCTTCGTCCACACCGGCATAATCGCGGTATTCCTGGTACGATTTGGCTTTCGGATCGGTATCTTTCAGCGTTTCACCGTCATACACCCGCATTTTCGAATAAATGCTTGAGTTTTCAGGCTCTTTCAGACGTGACAGCACCGTGAACCGAGCCAGGATACCCAAGGTGCTCGGGGAGCATGGTGCCGCAGACAGTTCACTGTTTTGCAGCAGCTTCTCGTAGATTTTAATCTCTTCGGACACCCGCAGACAGTAAGGCACTTTGACGATATAAACCCGGTCGAGGAAGGCCTCGTTGTTCTTGTTGTTGCGGAAGGTCTGCCATTCCGATTCATTGGAGTGGGCCAGAATAATGCCGTCGAAAGGCAGAGCAGACAGGCCTTCGGTCCCGTTATAGTTGCCTTCCTGGGTCGCCGTCAGTAAGGGGTGCAGTACTTTCAGCGGTGCCTTGAACATCTCGACGAACTCCATCAGGCCCTGGTTGGCTTTACACAAGGCACCGGAGTAGCTGTAGGCATCCGGGTCATCCTGGGCAAAATGCTCCAGTTGGCGGATGTCGACTTTACCAACCAGCGAAGAGATGTCCTGGTTGTTTTCATCGCCCGGTTCGGTTTTGGCAATCCCGACCTGGTCAAGAATTGATGGGCGGACTTTGACCACTTTGAACTTGGTAATATCGCCGCCGAATTCATGCAGGCGTTTGGCAGCCCAAGGCGACATAATGTTGTTCAGATAGCGCTGTGGAATACCGTATTCTTTGCTCAGCAGATCCCCGTCTTCGTGTTTGTCAAACAGACAGAACGGGTGATCGTTCACCGGGCTGCGCTCGCCATTCGCCGTGAGGACATAGACCGGTACTTTTTGCATCAGGCTTTTTAGTTTCTCGGCCAGAGAGGATTTACCACCACCGACTGGACCCAGCAGGTAGAGGATTTGTTTCCGCTCTTCCAGACCTTGCGCGGCGTGTTTCAGGTAGGAGACGATTTGTTCAATTGCATCTTCCATGCCATAGAAATCTTCGAAGGTTTTATAGCGAGAAATTACGCGGTTAGAGAAAATTCGGCTCAAGCGCGGGTCCTGAGCGGTGTCAATCATTTCGGGTTCGCCGATAGCCATCAGCAAACGTTCAGCAGCATTGACATAGGCACTGCGGTCGTTCCGACAGATCTCAAGGAATTCCTGCAATGAAAGCTCTTCATCCTTGCTTTCTTCATAGCGTTGACGATAGTGGTCAAAAATACTCATGGTATGCCCCCTGAATCGTTCTTCAATCAATTAGAAAGGACGAAAACAAATAACTTTCACATCCCTCAATGTTAAGACTAGTCCTAACTGATCAAATTGCTTCACTGAGTTGTTGGTTTATAAACTAAATTTCCCTTTCATGTTGAGCTGACGCGGCGGTCAATTATTGAACACACTTCTACTATCCTCCTATAAATCGGGATGCGCAAGGGGAATTCTTGAAAAAAAGGGGGTGGTATTGTTGCTTAAATGTAACTGTTTGGTGGGGGTGGAATTATTAGCGCAAGATCAGTTTTAAACTTGAGGTGACAGGCTGATTCGCTGAGTGTAATGGGTTGCATCGTGTGAAAATCTCATTACTTGGATTTTCTTTGGTTGGAGATCGCTTTTTGCCGGAACCTGTGGCGAATAGGGCGATATCTCTTCAAATTGCCGGGTATTTTGCCAAGCGTGTCGAATAAATTGTGCGTGGTGCCGTGGGGTTAGGATGTCAAAAAAATGCGATCCCGGGAGGATTTCGGGCACAAGTCAGCTGTGCTGGATTAAGCTAGATCTGTAAGCAGTGCTGGGGGAGCAATTCAATGGCGATTTCACGGGTGGATACGGTATCGATTCCGGTTTCGGATCAGCGACAGGCCCTGTGGTTTTATCGGGATGCCTTGGGATTTGAGCTGATCCGAGATCACCACGGCGAAAACCATCAGCGCTGGATCCAACTGGCGCCGAAAGGGGCAGAAACGACGATCAGCCTGGTCAAACCCTTTGGCGGGATGGCGGCAGGCTCGGTCCAGGGCTTAGTGGTTCAGACTGATGACATCCAGAAAACACACCAAGAGCTAAGCCGTCGGGGGGTGACGCTGTCTGATATTGTCACCCTCGTCGGAGGGCGGTTTGCAACCTTTAATGATCCCGATGGGAATGGTTGGGTCCTGATTGAAGCCAACGTGCAGATGCAGGCTTGAGCTGCTGGTTGCCCGGATGACGGCCCCAGCCAGCCGCTTGGTTACATCGCAGACGGACGTGCAAACAGCAGGCCATGGATGACAATGTCAGTGGTATCGGGGTTAATCGCGATGAACTTTGATGTGCGTACTGAGGGTATGGCAGGCACCTGGTACCAGTTCAATCGGGGATTCATGGATTGTGGATTCGACGCAGACCATAGTTTCGAAGCTGTTATCCGCCATGTCAGCCATGCTGGTGGAGAGCGCCTGCCATGGGTTCCAAATAACGGCGCAATCATGTCCCTGATTTCTGACCTGGATCTGGCGCTGGTTACGGGCGTCGTGGATCACCACCGGGCTTTCCGGTGAGGTATAGACGCGATCGGTCTCTCCGCTGAATTGCAAAACGGCTTCACCGTCACAAGTAATGTCGTCTTGGGTGCTGTCGAGGTAGGTCTGACCCATGCCGGTGATGCTTGTTTCCCGGATATCACCCACCGTGAAATAGGTATGCAGGGCGCCGCTGAACGACCAGGCATGGGTATCGGTATTGGTCGAGGTCAGGCTAACGTGCAATTCACGGCCGATTTCAAATGTCAGTTCAGTGCAGAATTGGTGTGGCCAGAGCGCCTGGGTGGTTTCGTCGGCTTTGAGGGTCAGACTGATGATCACCCCATGGTCGTTTTCGCGATGTTCTTTGAGAGCCCAGTCGCTGAGCCGGGCAAAGCCGTGGGATGGTGTGGCCGCTTTACCGAACCAGGGCCAGCACACAGGGATCCCCCCGCGAATGGCTTTTTGAGGATCAAATTCCGCTTTCTCGCTCAGCCAGATCACAGCGGATTCCCCAGCCGGTTTGTACCAAACCAAATGACCACCGTGCAGGGAAATGCCGGCTTCAGCCTGCGGATGTTGGATTCGCAGGAGCTTTATGCCTTGGTAGTCGCACACGGTGATTGCATCGGATAATACTGAAATTGTTGAAAGGTTACGTAAATCCATCGAATTCTTCCTTACTCGTGATCAGAAGCAAAGTCGCAGCTTATTGACGGGTTATTGAACGTTTTGAAAGTTAGCACCAATAAATGACAAACTTAATTTTAATTAAAAAATATCAGTAATATTTCAAAAATATTTGTTAATTTTATTGCTGTGTTTGACATCTTGGACGCAAATTTTAGTTTGGATTGGTCACCGAATGGGCGAATCAGATACAAAAAAGGCAGCTTTACGCTGCCTTTTATTCACTATCTCAATCAGAATTACTTAGAGATGTGTGCAATCAGGTCCAGGACCTTGTTTGAGTAACCGATTTCGTTGTCGTACCAAGATACAACTTTCACGAATTTGTCGGTCAGGGCGATACCCGCTTTAGCATCGAATACAGAAGTTTGAACTTCACCGATGAAGTCTTGAGAAACAACTGCATCTTCAGTGTAACCCAGAACGCCTTTCAGCTCGCCTTCAGAAGCTTCTTTCATCGCTGCACAGATAGCTTCGTAAGATGCGCCTTCTTTCAGGTTTACAGTCAGGTCAACCACAGAAACGTTCGCAGTTGGGACGCGGAAAGCCATACCAGTCAGCTTGCCGTTCAGTTCTGGAAGCACAACGCCGACAGCTTTCGCTGCACCAGTTGAAGATGGGATGATGTTCTGAGAAGCACCACGGCCACCACGCCAGTCTTTCGCAGAAGGACCGTCAACAGTTTTCTGAGTTGCAGTCGTTGCGTGAACAGTTGTCATCAGACCAGACTCAATGCCGAACTTGTCGTTCAGGACTTTAGCGATTGGTGCCAGACAGTTAGTGGTACAAGACGCGTTAGAAACGATGTCTTGGCCAGCGTAAGACTGATGGTTTACACCCATCACGAACATTGGTGTTGCGTCTTTAGATGGGCCAGTCAGAACAACTTTCTTCGCACCAGCAGTGATGTGCTGACGTGCAGTTTCGTCAGTCAGGAAGATACCAGTTGCTTCAGCGACAACGTCAACACCGATTTCGTCCCACTTCAGTTCAGTCGGGTTACGCTCAGCGGTTACACGTACAGTTTTACCGTTGACGATCAGGTTACCACCTTCAACTTCAACAGTGCCGTTGAAGCGACCGTGCGTTGAATCGTATTTCAGCATATAAGCCATGTATTCAACGTCGATCAGGTCGTTGATGCCCACAACTTCGATGTCGTTACGCTCTTGAGCAGCGCGGAATACGAAACGTCCAATACGGCCAAAACCGTTAATACCTACTTTGATAGTCATTACAGTTGCTCCACAACTTAATTTCTAATGAAAGATAACTGGTAGTAAAATTACAGAATCTTGAGAGACCCTGCAAGCCAAAAACGAACTTAAATTGCGTGAGGTCAAAAAAAAGTTCGGATTTTTTTTACATTCCTTCTACAACGATGAATATTCATACAAGGTATGTATAAATATCCACCATTGCTGTTGCTAACTTTTAATATCACCCCCTCCACGCACGAAAATATGCTTAAATGAGGTGAATAAATGTAAAAACCTTTCGAGCAAAAAGTATGTGCCACAGTTTCGGACATTGGCAACTTCATTTGCTGGGATGACAGACAGAAATAAAAAAGGTAAGACGTTAGATGTCAGATAAATCAGACACTTATTGGCGTGATAAGCTAACTGCTGAGCAGTACCATATTTGTCGGGAGCGTGGGACCGAACCACCGTTCTCCGGAACGTTGCTCCATAACCGTGAAACCGGGCGATACCACTGCACCTGCTGTGAAGCGGCCTTGTTCAGTTCTGAGCACAAATTTGATTCGGGTTGCGGCTGGCCGAGTTTTGATGCGCCGATCCGCCCTGAGGCGATCCGTTATCTGGAAGATCACAGCCATGGCATGCACCGGATTGAAATTCGTTGTGCCGAATGCGACAGCCACCTCGGGCATGTGTTTCCCGACGGGCCGCCGACGACAGGTGAGCGTTACTGTGTGAACTCCGTGTCCCTCATTTTTAACGGTGAATCATCTGAGGGGGAATAAGCCCCTGATTGGGACTTCGGATCAGGCAGAGCCTGTTAATTGGACCCGTTTGGCTTATTTACTGGACCAGTTCGGCGCGGAACTTGCCGCGACGAATTGATTTGGCGACTTGCAGCGCTTTCTCGTCCAAACGTTGGCGCTCTTCGTCAGTCATCGGATAGAAGTTGTTCAGCTTTTCCTGGCTGGCGACGGATGCGCCGAGATCAGTGCCGATTTTGGCCCATAAATAAGCTTCCGTGGCGGACTCGGTCTGGTGGGATAATGTCGCGAGCGATTGGATGATCTCCGGTTGAATCGGCTGCTCACCGGTATGGAGCTCCAGGGCGTGCTTCAGTAGCTGAATGGTTTTTTCTTTATCGACTTCGGTATAGAAGGTGGCCAGCGCCAGTTGTAACTCCGGCGTTTCAAGTGCTGGGGTTCCTTCCAGTTGTAGGAATTGACGCAGGGCACGCTTGTCACCCTGGCTCCAGCGGTAATAAATGATTTGCGGATCGGTCGAGTCAGCCAGGGCTTCGGACAGCCGACGAATATCCTCATAGCTGTGGATCAGCGCCCGGGTTCGCATTGTCTTGCGCTCTTTCAGCTCGGTCGGTTCAATTCGGGCGGCGTATTCCAGGCATTTCTGATAAGCGTAAGTAAATTTCAGCTCTTTAAACTGCTCTTCATCGGTTGGATTTTGCAGCACATCATAGCGCTGCCAGATCAACTGGGTCCGTTGTAGCCGGCACTGGCCATCGTTGAGATTGGTATTGGCGCAAATTTCAGGATGATCCTGACACAAACTGTCGGTTGAGCGATGTCGATCAAAACACCCGCCCAGCAGGGTCAGGCAGGCGACTGAAAGGTATAGTCGTTGCGTTGTCGTCAAGACTCGGTTCTTCATCATAAGAAATTGATTGCGTCAGGGTTCCATGTTGCTCGGTGAAGAGCATACAATATTGGTTTCTCTCGGCATCCGACGCGTATCACCAGATGCACCATGTTCAATGAAAAGGCGACCGGATCCGGGCTGCGATTAATCTTACCCGATTGCATACGTGCCTTAGCACGTCATGCCCGTCGTCGGAGCGTCTACATTGTGATCGAAGAAACAAATTCGCGATTGTTAGTTGGCGCCAAGGGGCGAAATTGGTATTACTGCCTGCCTGTCTTATCGAATCAGCAAGAGTCTGGTGGCATTTTAGCCATTGGACAGGAAGCCTGCAAATGGAACTCGAACAATTACTACAAGCAATGACCCCGGAAGTCTTTCAACGGATTTCGACCGCAGTTGAAATTGGTAAATGGCCTGACGGCACACCGCTGACCCCGGAGCAGCGGGATGCGGCGATGCAGGCGATGATGATTTACCAGTCCCGTCATAACACTGAGGCGGAGCATATGTCAGTCGCTGCCGGTGGCGATATTATGTTTAAGTCGAAGGCGGAGCTGAAGCGCGATTTCGGGATTGATGAGACCCCGGCGCCGAATGACATTGCCCGCTTTGAGCACGATCAGCTCTGATCAGCTGAGGTGATTGTGATAAATCATGGGCTCGCAATAAAAGCTGCGGAGCTCATGGTCTTCCTCGCCCATCAAATTTGCCACCCATGGCTCTTGTTCAATGGCTGCCAGATATACCTGCAACCGCGGGTACTGGCTCAGCCTCAGCCCCGCCATCCAACCACTGCGACAAACACTCCATAAACTGATTTCCGCCATGGAAAGCTGCGGCGTCACATAGCCGGATTCGGGCAATTGCTCTTCCAGATAGCGCAGTGCCTGCGGCAGGTGGTGGGTCAGACACTGTTCGATGGCGTCCTCATCGACTTCCTTATTCAGCATCTTGCCCCGCATGATTTTTTGGTAAAACAGTACACCGCCGATCAGTGAGGTCAGCCGGGTATCGGCATATTCTTCGAGCCAGCGTATTTTCGCCCGGGCCTGAGCGGAGCCGGGATAGAGGGGCGGCACCGGGCAGAGATCATCCAGATAGTGGGCAATCACGGTGGAGTCGATGACGGAAACCCCGTCGTGCTCCAGTACCGGGACCTTCCCGAGGGGGTGGCGTTTGAGCGCCAGTTCTTTCTCCAGGTACGGATTCAGGGGTTGGAGCTCATAAGGGAGCCCTTTATAGGCGAGCGCGAGCATAATTTTTCGGACAAAGGGAGAGATGGAAGAGCCGTGAAGAATCATAAAGCTTGCGTGCCTGTTGTGACCATGAATAGTGAAAGTGTAGTTGGCTCTGGCAACAATGGGTGCCGCTTCGCGATGTAAGTGCCGCCATCGGGACGGATGTATTGAGGGAGGATGCCGGGGAAAGAGATTTGCGGATGCTATTGGACAGTCGTGACGCAGTTGTCGCTGTCTTGGTGTTTTCACCATGTGAATGGACAAAAAGAGGGTGGGTCACCCTCGAAGATGTATCTTTTTTCACCAAAGGCTGGTAGTGTCGCTGCCCTTCAATTTGCGTAAAAGCGCAAAGCTTGTTTTCCGCCATCGAGCGCGGCGCCATAAAGGATACTGCCTGTGAGCCAGACTGATTTTTCCACCTTGGATCTGAAACCGGATCTGCTGAGCAACCTCGCTTCGTTGGGGTATGACACCATGACCCCGATTCAGGCGCAAAGCCTGCCGCATATTCTGGCGGGCAAAGATGTGATTGCTCAGGGGAAAACCGGCTCCGGTAAAACCGCGGCGTTTGGGCTTGGGGTGTTGGAGCATCTGGATGTTAAACGCTTTCGGGTACAATCGCTGGTGCTGTGTCCGACCCGTGAGCTGGCCGATCAGGTGGCCAAGGAAATCCGCCGGTTAGCGCGGGCGATTCATAATATCAAAGTGCTGACGCTGTGCGGCGGGATGCCATTTGGTCCGCAGATTGGCTCTTTGGAGCATGGCGCGCATATTATTGTCGGAACACCGGGCCGGGTGGAAGAGCATGTCCGCAAAGGCTATCTCAATCTGGATCATCTGAATCTGCTGGTGCTGGATGAGGCGGACCGGATGCTGGAAATGGGGTTCCAGGACAGCTTGGATGTGATTATCGATGCTGCTCCTGCGCGTCGTCAGGGCTTGCTGTTTAGCGCGACTTACCCGGCTCAGATCCAGGCCATTGCCAGCCGGATTCTTGAGAATCCGGTGACGGTCAAAGTGGCTTCGACCCATGATCAGCACAGCATCCGGCAGCACTTCTTCAAGGTCGACAGCAATGATGACCGGATGATGGCCGTGCGGCTGTTGCTGGCGTGCCATCGCCCCGAATCGGCGGTGATATTCTGTAATACCAAGCGCGAAGTACAGGATGTGGCCGATGAGCTGAATGCTTATGGTTTCAGCGCACTGGCGCTGCACGGGGATCTGGAGCAGCGTGAGCGTGATCAGACCCTGGTGCGTTTTGCCAACAAGAGCGCCTCGGTGCTGGTGGCGACCGACGTTGCAGCCCGTGGGTTAGATATTGATGCCTTGGATGCGGTGATCAACTATCATCTGGCGCGGGATGTTGAGGTTCATGTCCACCGCATTGGCCGGACCGGCCGTGCGGG
Source organism: Photobacterium sp. TY1-4 (assembly GCF_025398175.1). Lineage (NCBI taxonomy): Bacteria > Pseudomonadati > Pseudomonadota > Gammaproteobacteria > Vibrionales > Vibrionaceae > Photobacterium > Photobacterium sp. TY1-4. The sequence goes on along the minus strand of NZ_CP099734.1, from coordinate 2,436,175 downwards.
CAGCAAGGGCATTGCCTGTTCACTGTTCAGTGATAAAGAGCACTACAAAGTTGCTTTGCTGGAAGACTACCTGGAGCAGCCGATTGAAGGCGAGGCGTTGCCATCATCCCACTTGTTGACGGAGCCGAGTGTGCAGCCAGCGATGATCACTTTGCAAATCGCGGGCGGGAAGAAGCAGAAAGTTCGACCGGGCGATATTCTGGGGGCGTTGACCGGCGAGCAGGGGATCCAGGGCAGCGAGGTCGGAAAAATCAATGTCTTTGATCAGTGTGCTTATGTTGCTGTGCAGCGGGATGTTGCCCGGCGGGCCCTGAAAAAACTGGAAAAAGGGAAGATGAAAGGCCGGACATTCCGGGTGCGACAAATTCGGGACTGATCCCGGGTTTCAGTGCTGGAATCGAGATTGAAAAAAAGCAGCGGGATTGGCTCTCGCTGCTTTTTTGTATCTGTCGACTGGCGCTTGCCAGATGCGTTAGCTAAGTGGTTAAGCTGCTTAGTGGCTCAGCTCGCCACGCAGATCCTCTTGCATCAGGTTGCGAACAGTTTCATTCGGCAGATCCTGGCTTAGCAGGAAGTGTAGTTTGGCCAGTGCCGCTTCCGGGGTCATATCGTAGCCGCTGAGTACACCGGCATCCGCCAATGCACAACCAGTGGCATACCCGCCCATGTTGACCTTGCCGGACAGGCACTGGGTCAGGTTGACCACAACCACGCCACGATCGCTGGCTTCTTTCAACTGGGCCAGCAGATCCGCATTCTGCGGTGCGTTACCGACGCCGAAGGTCAGCAGGATCATCGCATTGACCGGCTGGCGTAGGGTATTGCGGATCACTTCCGGAGAGATCCCCGGATACATGGTGATCACCCCGATCGGTTGCGGCGTGATGTTGTGGACTTTGAACGGTCCTTCCGGCTGTTTATTCAGTTCTACATTGTTGAGCTGAATATTGATCCCGGCTTCCAGCAGCGGCGGCAGGTTTGGGGAGATGAACGCGCCGAAACCGTCAGCATGTGCTTTGGTGCTGCGGTTACCGCGGATCAGCTGGTTATTGAAAAAGACCGTCACTTCATTGATCGGGTAGTTGGCCGCGATGTGCAGGGCATTGAGCAGGTTGCTCTGACCGTCCGAGCGTAGCTCAGCCAGTGGGATCTGTGAACCGGTCACGATGACGGGCTTGTCCAGGTTCTCAAACATAAACGACAGCGCTGATGCGGTATACGCCATGGTGTCCGTACCATGAAGAATGACGAAACCGTCGTAGTCGTCGTAGTTTGCTTTGATATCGTCTGCGATGCGCTGCCAGTCCGATGGCGTCATGTCCGACGAGTCAATCAGAGGCGCGTACTCGTGGATCGTGAACTTCGGCATTTCCGGACGATGGAACTCTGGCATGCTTTCCAGTTGCTTTTGCATAAAGCCTGCGACCGGGATGTAACCGTGATCAGACTTCTGCATACCGATAGTGCCGCCGGTGTAAGCAATGTAAATGTGTTTTCTTTCCATAATTCAGGTACAGACATAGCGTATTGGTGGCCGCATTATATACGGTTATAGGCCTTGAACATAAAGAAAAAAGCCCGGCGGGTGCCGGGCTGTGTGTACTATTGAATATTGGTACAGTTCAGACAGAAGGCGTAATGGCCTTTCGGGTCGTTAAAGTTGTTCAGCGCGGTGAAATCCGACACCACCTGCCGGGTGACCGGCTGTAGTGCGGCTGGTAACTGACCGAACACGGCCTGAGCCATGTGCGACTGTGCTTCCGAGGTGAACTCCTTCAGCAGTTGCTCGGCCGGGCTCAGCGGCTCTTCCATCCAACGCAGCTCATAGCTGTCGAGTTTGGCCAGCTCTGCTGCCGTGAGTACAGCGTCATCAAAATCCCCGAGCTGATCGACCAGACCCAGGCGCAGGGCGTCTTGTCCGGTCCAGACCCGGCCTTGGGCAATGTGATCGGCTTCGGCCAGCGACATATCACGGTACTTGCTGACCAGACCAATAAAGCGCTGATAACCGTGCTCAATGCCCAGTTGGAATATTTTGGCCACGCCTTCCGGCAGCTCGCGGGTGATACCGACCCCGGAGAATGGGGTGGTGCCGACACCGTCGCTGTGGATCCCCATATTCTTGAGGCCGTCTTCAAAGGTGGTCAGAATTGCAAAAATACCGATTGAGCCGGTGATCGTGGTCGGCTGGGCCAGGATCTTGCTGGCGCTGGACGAGATCCAGTATCCGCCGGAAGCTGCCAGGCTGGACATGGAAGCCACGACCGGCTTGCCGGCCAGTTTGAGTGCATCGACTTCGCTGCGGATCACTTCCGAGGCAAAGGCGCTGCCGCCCGGGCTGTCCACCCGCAGGATCACCGCTTTAATGTTGTCATCCAGGCGCGCTTCCCGCAGCAGAGCAGCCGTTGAATCACCACCGATGGTGCCTTGATGCTGCTGGCCGTCAACAATGGCGCCACTGGCGACGACCACGGCCACTTTGTTTTTGCTCGGCAGATCGCGGTTATCGACGGTGCCCAGATAGTCGTAATAGCTGATCTGGTTAAAGTGATCATCGTCATCCTTGCCGAACTGATCAATCAGTTTCTGGTTCAGCACCGGCCGGTTGACCAGCTCATCAATCAAGCCCATCTCCAGGCTCAGTTTGGCAAAGTCGCCGCCGACGGCTTCCAGACGGGTGATCAGATCGTCCAGCTCAGGGGTGAGCATCGATGGGTCGATATTGCGGTTGTTGGCCACATCGCGGGTGTAAGCATCCCAGAGTTGGTTGAGCCAGGCGGTATTGGCTTCCCGGGCTTCATCAGACATGCTGTCGCGGGTATAGGGTTCAACAAAAGATTTGTAAGTGCCGACCCGGAACACATGGGTATTCACGTCCAGCTTTTCCAGCAGGCTTTTGTAGTACAGCGAGTAACTGCCGTAACCGGTCAGCAACACGGCGCCATCGGGAGACATAAACACCTTGTCAGCATAGCTCGACAGGTAATACTGGCTCTGTTTATAGCTGTCACCCACGGCATACACCGGTTTCCCGGCCTGTTTGAACTCCTGGATCGCTTTGGCAATGTAACGCAGTTTCGTCAGGTTGGTCTCTGACATGTCCTGAAGATTGAGGACCAGGCCGGTAATGTGGTTGTCGGTCGAGGCCGCCCGGATGCTGTCGACAATATCAAACAGTACGTTTTCCTGAACCGGCGGCTGACCCAGGGCGCTGCCGGCAAATTCGTCAATTGGACTGGTGTGAGCCCGGTGTTCGACGATCGGCCCGGAGAGATCCAGCACCAGGGCTGCTTTTTCAGGCAGCGTCGGTTTTTCTTCGCTTGGGTAGAACGCGAAGATCAGCAGGCCGGCAAAGGCCAAAAACAGCAGATTGAGGATCAGTTGGCGGGTGAAACTGATCAGCCGCCACAGGGCGCGGAACAGTTTTCCGATTCCTTTGAATATCACTTTCATGAAGATTCCTGATGATGCAAACGGTGATCTGTCTATCCTAACTTAGTAAACAAGGAATTACAGTATTTATCCCTGAGATAGGTGCCTCTCATAAGTGTATAAGGATTGAGCAATCCGGGCGGAAGAAAAAGCGACGGGCAATCAGTGGTGCAGTCGATGCAGCATCGAAAGTGTGACATGTTGAGAATTTGTAAAACAAGTGTTTGAAAATCGTTCAATCGCTGAATATACTGGTCAGACCATAACAACAAAAGAATGGAAGCCATGGACGATAAATCTTACCCGCATTTGTTGGCGCCGCTGGATCTGGGATTTACCCAGCTGCGTAACCGTGTATTGATGGGGTCAATGCACACTGGCCTTGAAGAGTCACGTGACGGCTTCAAGAAACTTTCTGCATTCTATGCCGCACGGGCCAAGGGCGGTGTCGGGCTGATTGTCACCGGTGGCTTCTCACCCAACTTCCGGGGTCGTTTGCATCCATTCAGTGCTGAATTCAGCTCGGGCCGTGCCGCTCGGGCGCACCGGGTTATTACTGATGCCGTGCATGATGAAGGCGGTAAAATTGCCCTGCAACTGCTGCACGCCGGTCGCTATGCCATGCACCCTTTTGCCGTGAGCGCCTCGGCGATCCGCGCGCCGATTTCCAAATTCACGCCCAGTAAAATGAGCCCCCGTCAGATCCACAAGACAATCGACGCATTTGCCCGCAGTGCCGAGCTGGCACGCGAAGCCGGCTATGACGGTGTGGAATTGATGGGCTCAGAAGGCTATCTGATCAACCAGTTCATCTGTAAGCGTAGCAACCACCGCTATGATGAGTGGGGCGGCAGCTATGAGAACCGGATCCGGTTTCCGATTGAACTGACCAAAGCCGTACGCCAACGGGTCGGGCGGGATTTCATCATTATTTTCCGCCTGTCGATGCTGGATCTGGTCGAACAGGGCAGCACCCACGAAGAAGTGGTGCAGTTGGCCAAAGCTTTAGAAGCGGCCGGGGTGACCATTCTCAATACCGGGATTGGCTGGCATGAAGCCCGGATCCCGACCATTGCCACCCAAGTGCCACGCGCCGCGTTTGCCTGGGTGACTGAAAAGCTGAAAAATGAAGTGAACATTCCGCTGGTGACCTGTAACCGGATCAACACCCCGGATGTGGCGGAAGGGATCCTGGCGTCCAACCAGGCTGACATGGTATCGATGGCGCGGCCGTTTCTGGCTGACCCGGAATTTGTCGTCAAAGCGCAGCAGAACCGGGCCGCGGATATCAATACCTGTATCGGCTGTAACCAGGCGTGCCTGGATCATGTATTTATCAATAAACGGGCCAGTTGTCTGGTGAATCCTCAGGCGTGTTATGAGACCGAACTGGTCCTGACGCCGGCTGCGACATCCCGCCGATTGGCGATTGTCGGCGCCGGTCCGGCCGGCATGGCCAGTGCCGTCGCGGCGGCAGAGCGGGGGTTCCAGGTGGATTTGTTCGAGAAAAACGATCATGTCGGCGGACAGTTTAATCTGGCGATGCAAATCCCGGGGAAAGAAGAGTTTAAGGAAACAATTCGCTATTTCTCCCGGCGCCTGGAGCAAACCGGGGTCAATGTGAAGCTGGGTCACCGCATTACGGCGGAAGAACTGAAAGGCTATGACGAAGTGATTGTCGCTACCGGGGTAGCACCGCGGCTGCCGGATATTCCGGGCATCGAGCATGAAAAAGTGATTGACTACCAGACCCTGATCCGCGAGCAGGTGCCGCTGGGGCAGAAAGTGGCCGTGATTGGGGCCGGGGGGATCGGCGTCGATGTATCGACGATGCTGACCGAGCCGGAGCATCAGGATCTCGATAGCTGGCTGAAAGACTGGGGGGTCGACAAGTCGATTGATCACGCGGGTGGGTTATATCCTCATGATGCGTACGTCAGTCAGCGCCAGGTGTGGCTGATGCAGCGTCGTCCGGGGAAAGTCGGCAAAGGGCCGGGCAGAACCACAGGGTGGATCCACCGCCGGGTGTTGGAGAAACGGGGCGTAGAGCTGCTGGCCGGGGTCAGTTATGACAAGATTGATGATCAGGGTCTGCACATCACGGTCGAGGGCCAGCAACGGGTGCTGGATGTCGATCATATTGTGATTTGTGCCGGTCAGCACTCGGTTGAGGAATTGTCAACACAACTCAAAGCGATGGCGATCCCGGTCCATGTGATCGGCGGTGCGGATGTGGCTGGTGAAGTGGACGCCAAGCGGGTGATCCGTCAGGGCGTTGAGCTGGTCGCTCAGTTGTAACGAACACAGCAATCGTTGGGAAACACAGGGGCGCCGATCTTGGCGCCCCTGTGGTTTTCTCGGCACGGTTTTATGGTACTGTTAGAACAATAACTATTTTCATCAAGATATTTTTCACAAGGTATTGTTATGGATGCTCTCTCGTTACTGTTAAACCGTCGTTCACTGCCAAAGCTGATGGAGCCGGCACCGCAGGGCGAAGCGCTGGAGAATATTTTCCGTTCCGGTTTGCGCGCGCCGGATCATGCGGCACTCACGCCCTGGCGTTTTATTGTCTCTGAAGGCGAAGGCTTGCAAAAGCTGGCAGATATTCTGGTTGAGGCGGCGAAAGCAGACGGCGCCGATGACGCGGTGATTGAAAAAGCCGGTAAAGCCCCGTTCCGGGCGCCGATGGTGATCACTGTGGTTGCAAAAGTGACCGAACATGAAAAAGTGCCGGTGGTGGAGCAGCATTTGTCAGCCGGATGTGCGGTCCAGGCGATGCAGATGGCCGCGGTGGCGCAAGGTTTCTCCGGATTCTGGCGTACCGGGAAATGGGCTTATCATGCAGTGGTTCGCGAAGCGCTGGGGGTGACGGGTGATGACTTGATTGTCGGTTTCCTGTATCTCGGTACCCCGGGTTGCCGTGAAGCCAAAATGGTCGAGCGTGAGCTGAACGATTTCGTTGAGTATCTGTAAACGACAGTGGCGAGCCGATTCAACGGATCAGCCGTAAGAAAATACTCAGGGAAGCTGCATTATGCGGCTTCCTTTTTTATTGGGGCACTGATGGGTGAATTTCCCGGGTAATGCCGTTTGCCTCTGATTGTCGATCCCGATATCTGTATTTATATCCAGTGTTTTCTTGTGATAAAAACCGGTTTTCTCTATAGTGCGGGTCAGAGCCAATGAACTTACGATTGCTATGACTCGTCTTTATATTGCTGAAAAACCAAGCCTGGGCCGCGCTATCGCGGCTGTCTTACCTCGCCCTCATAAAAACAATAACGGCTATATTGAAGTCGGCAATGGTGACATCGTGACTTGGTGTATCGGCCATCTTCTGGAGCAGGTCGAACCGGATGCCTACGATGAAAAATACAAGAAGTGGAATCTGGCCGATTTGCCGATTATTCCGCAGCAATGGCAGCTGACCCCGCGGAAATCTGCCCGGCAGCAGCTCAGTGTGGTGCGGAAGTTGGTCAAGCAAGCCAGTGAAGTCGTGCACGCCGGCGACCCGGATCGGGAAGGTCAGTTGCTGGTGGATGAAGTGATCGATCATGTCAAACTGTCGGCGGCGAAAAAGGCCGGGATGAAGCGGCTGTTGATCTCCGACCTGAACCCGGCCGCAGTCAAGCGGGCGCTGGGAAAAATGCGCGAGAACCGGGACTTTATTCCGCTGTCGGTTTCGGCCCTGGCACGCTCTCGTGCCGATTGGCTATATGGGATGAACATGACCCGGGCGTATACCCTGCTGGGGCAGCAAGGGGGGTATCGCGGTGTGCTGTCGGTTGGTCGCGTGCAGACCCCGGTGCTTGGCTTAGTGACCCGGCGTGATGATGACATTGCCAATTTTGTCCCCAAACCCTATTACGAAGTGACTGCCCTGATCCCATATCAGGGCAGTGATATTCGGGCGCGCTGGCAGCCCAGCGAAGCCTGCAAACCCTGGCAGGATGAAGACGGACGGGTCCTGAACCGCAAGTTATGTGAGAACGTCGCGAATCGGATCCAGGGCCAACCCGCCCAAGTGACGGAGGCGGAGCGCAAAGAGTCCCGCCAGTCAGCACCCCTGCCGTATTCGTTGTCGGCGCTGCAAATTGACGCGGCCAAGCGATTCGGGATGAGCGCCGCGGATGTGCTCGCCACTTGCCAGTCGTTGTATGAAAAGCACAAAGCGATCACGTATCCCCGCTCCGACTGTCGTTATTTGCCCAAGGAGCATTTTGCCCAGGCCGGGGAGGTCTGCCAGGCGATCAGCAACAGTGCGCCCAAGCTGGCGGAAGCGGTCACCGGTGCGGATCTGTCCCTGAAATCCAAGGCGTGGAATGATAAAAAAGTCGATGCGCACCACGCGATTATCCCAACGCCGAAATCAGTCAACAGCGCGGCGCTCAGTGGACGTGAGCAAGACATCTATCAATTGATCGCCCGCCAGTACCTGATGCAGTTCTATCCGGCGGCGATTTACAGTGAAGCCAAGCTGGTGTTTGCGATTGCCGGCGGGGTATTCATTGCCAAAGGGCGGCAGCTGAAAAGTGCCGGCTGGCGGGCGTTGCTGGGCCGTGAGGACGCCGAGGATGAGCAGGCGCTGGCCGATAAAGTACCGCCGTTAGAGCAAGGGACGGTCCTGACCTGCCGGGAAGGGGAGATCAAAGACAAGATGACTGAGCCACCGAAGCCGTTTACCGAGGCGACGCTGCTGCAGGCGATGACCGGGATCGCGCGGTTTGTGTCAGACCCGTCACTGAAGAAAATCTTGCGCGACACAGACGGGCTGGGAACGGAAGCAACCCGGGCCGGGATCTTGGATATTCTGTTTAAGCGCCAGCTCCTGGTTCGTCAGGGCAAGAGTATTCATGCCACCGAAGCAGGGCGGGGGCTGATCTATGCTTTGCCGGATGAGGCGACATATCCGGATATGACCGCTCATTGGGAGCACCAGCTGCAGGATATGGCTGACAAGAAATGTGCTTATCAGCCCTTTATGACCGCGCTGCAGGAGCGGTTGCTGCACATGATGGCACAAGTGCGTGACAGTGATGTCCCTCCGAGCCTGCGTGCGTTGAAATCGCCGGAACCGGCCAAAGGCGGAAAGAGAAAAGGATTCGGTAAAAGTGGCGGCCGTCGCAAAGCCGGGGCGCCCTCTGCTGCGCGGGGACGTGCGCGCAAGCCGAAATCGTCATAGCACGGGTTGGCAGCAAAGCGGTTCAGCTTGATGCGTACGCCATATATTGGTTCCGGCCGCAGGATTTCGCTTCATAGAGTGCGACATCGGCCTGCTTAAACAGGGTTTCCGGCGAGCTGTCCAGGGTGGGCACCAGCGTGCTGCCGCCGATGCTGACGGTCACAATTCCAAACTGCTCGGGGTTCAGGTCAGTGCGGGGCAATTGTAGTTTCTGAATGGCCTTAATCGCCCGTTTTGCCGCGAACCGGGCTGCCGCACAGTCCTGGCCGGGTAACAGGAGAACAAACTCTTCACCGCCGTAGCGGGCGAACAGCGCCCCGGCGCGTTTTTCCAGTCCGGCCAGGGTATTGGCAATCATTTTCAGGCATTGATCTCCGGCGGCATGGCCGTAGCTGTCGTTGTAGGCTTTAAAGTGATCCACATCGACGATCAACAGGGACAGTGGCAGCTGATGGCGTTCGGCCCGGCGCCATTCTTCATGGAACCTTTCGTCAAAGACCCGCCGGTTGTAAACTGAGGTGAGCGGATCCAGCCGGGACATGGTTTTGAGCTTTCGGTTGACCCGCTCCAGCTCGGCCGTCCGTTCTGAGACCCGGCGTTCGAGTTCTTTGTTCAGTAGGGTGAGTTTTTCTTCGGCCTGCCGTCGGACCAGGTGCTGGGACACAATAAAACCGAACTGTTTTAGGATTTGCTGGTGGTAGCTGCGTAGCGGCATCCCGGTGAGCAGGTTATCACAGGCAATCCAGCCGATGGGCGTATCACCGTCCCATAGGGATATAAACCCGCTCCAGCCGTATCCGACCTGCTTTAAGTCATGGTAGAGCGGTGTGTTGTTTTCAAAGGCCAGGTATTCGCTTTTGGTGCGATCCTGGGTCATGTTGGTAAACCACAGATCCGGAATTTCGCACTCAAAGTAGCTCTCATTCACGGTGCGGCCGTGAAGGTCGGTGCCGTAGGTGCCTTGCATGCGGTTGTGCTCCCGGAACAGAAAAATCGCCATGCGATCCACATGCAGGTGTTTTTTTGCTTCATCAACCGCGGTAAACAGCAAGTCGTCGCTGGATGTTGCCCGCCAGAGTTTAAAGGAAATATCATGCAGTGCCTGTAGCTGTGCTTGCAGCTGTAAGGTTTCTTGCTGGCTGATTTCCAGCTCTTTCTCCGCCGTTTTTCGACTATCGTGTTCATGCTGAACATCTTCACTGAGTAATCCGGAATCAACTTCTGCGGCCAGCAGTGTGGCAAGCCCCAAAAAGACCTGGTCCTCCGTTTGGGGCCGTTCAGGAAAATCAATGGTCAAGGTTCCGATCTGGCGTCCTTGCCGCTCCAGCGGAATTGTTAGGTGAAAGGATTGCCCGTGTTCATCTGGTGTGATCAAAGAGGGCCCGGATGTGCCGTGCGCGTGATAGAGGGGCTGTCCTCCAGGCTTTGGTTGATCATCACTGAGGGGGATGGGGGGGAAATGGTACTGAATATCGCCTTCAATCATTTCCAGCAGCAGTTGCCAACCGGAGGGGGCCCAAATCATCAGCCGGACTCGGATCGCCCCAAAGCTGTCATGGAGATTGCGGCAGGTCAGCTCGCATCGCGGACGTAACCCGTGGGCTTTGCCCCACTGGATCAGGATCCGTTGGTAAAAGCTGTCGAGCTGCGTGCGGGTGGTCAAGGCTGATCGTCCGGTTAAAAAACATTCAGACTCTATTGTTGTCATTTGATGACAGAAAGCCAGATGTTCGCCGGTGAATCTGGGGATCTGGCTGGCCGTGTTCACCGATTTGCGACTCAATACACAACAGATAACCGAATTTTCAATCAGTTGCGTCAAATACAGACACGAAAAATGCCTGCTGGGTGGGCGGTGGGGCATCACCAGGGGACGGGAAAGCGGTGGTATGCTAACAGGAGATAAATACAGTCGAGGAATGCGATGAAAAGGCAACTGGTGGATACAGATGCCTTTAATCACCTTGTTGAATCAGCGCTGCAAAATTGCTCGTGGGGAAACTTAAAAATGGATGTGCCGTGTCTATGACTCCGTGTTACCGGCCCCGACTGTTTCCATTTGGTGAGGTTTGTGGCATGTCAGAAACCATGCCAGCCCCGCAGCAAACAGATAAACCCCTGCTGCTGTCCCGAAAGCCAGGCTATAGCCACTGACAACACTCGGTGCAAAACCGGCAACAGCCATGAGTGACGCCAAACCAAATGTCGGGCCCAACTCCATGGCTGTATTCATCACTCCACCAGCTAAGCCAGCTTGTTGCTGAGGCACATTCATTGTCGACAAGACCGCTGAGCCCGCAAACATCATTGATGTGCCGATTGTCAGTGCAACGATCCCAGGCAGCAATCCTGAAATGTATGTGACCTGAAGGTGAATGCCTGATAACAAGGCCAGCCCAATAGAACCGATCAATAAACCCAAAATGGTCACTTTCAACGGCCCCAAACGGCTGACAATACCGCCGGCAGCACGATTCATGAGTAGCAGCGTCAAGGTGTAGGGAATGAATGCCCCCGCAGTTTCAAGTGGCGTCCAGTTTTGCTGGACTTGAAGGAACAAAGACAGCAAGAAAGTGACCAATCCCATACTGGCCGAGGCCAATAGGATGCCGATCAAGCCGACGATGCGGTTTGGCTCTCGAACAAAACCAGGTGGCAATAAAGGCGCTTTGGCATGTCTTTCCACCAATAAAAAAATGCTGAGCAGGCTAATACCAACGCACAAAGGCCCATACACCCTTGGAGATGACCAAGCAAAATCACCGCTGGCAATCAGTCCATAACTGCAAAGGGCAATCCCCAATGTTGCAAGCAAGGCACCGAGCGGATCAAGTCCAGGTTGGTTCGACATCATTGGCTTATCCCCTTTCGGTAATAACCATGCGACTGCAGCCAAACCAATCAATGAAACCAGCACTGGGACGATAAACATCCAACGCCATGAAACCCATGTCGTCACCACACCGGATGCGAGAAAACCAACCCCGCCCCCTAAAACGGAGACGCCTCCCCAAGTTGCCATGGCACGTGAGAAATCATCAGGCTGAGGAAACAAACTCCGGAGGACAGCGATTGCTGCCGGTGCTGTCATCGCGGCCCCTGCACCTTGCAGAAATCGCATCATGACCATCCCTGAAAAATGGAAAGACAAGGCTGCACCGACAGACGCTAAACCGAATACACATAATCCGATAATCAAGAGAACTCTGCCGCCAAACTTGTCTGTTAAGCGCCCGCCAAATAGCAGGAGTCCGCTGAAAGATAAACCGTATGCGGTACTGACCAGAAGTAAATCAGCTTCGTTGATCCCAAACGCCACACCAATTGTCGGTAAAGGAATACCTATCATCACAATGGTGAAAATCAGTGTTGCCTGCACCACTGCAAGCAAGGTGAATGCAAGCTTAAAATTTGGCTTTGTATCGTTCGTTCTTGTCTGCACTTTCTATTCCTTAATAACGGCCATGATCAGCGCCAACAAAAGTCTGTTGGCATTGCTCCATCAACATGTGTATATATCAATACATCATTCAATTGATTTATTGAATGATGTATAGTGTATGGGTGTGATTTCATAACTGTCAACATGAAAATGGATCAAATGATGGAGTCACAGGCCTTAACAGGAAAGCTCGGACAATTCAGAACCGTGGCAGCCCATCGCCCTGAGCGGGGCGATGGCTTTATGCAAAGTCACGCCAATCGAAAGACTGATACACTCATCGAACCGGGTAACCTGCAGCTTTCCATTCTGGGACACCAATGTTTAAACGGCGGGCCGATAAACCTTTTTCCTGAAGCGTAGTGACGGCTGTAATGGATAAAGAACAATAGGGGCCGCGACAATAAGCGACAATTTCTTGCTCTTTCGGCAGCTCAGAGAGACGCGCCTCAAGCTCACCAAACGGTATGTTGATTGCCCCGGGTAGATGGCCCTGCTCAAATTCTTCTTCGGGGCGAACATCCAGCAAGGTCACACTGTTTTCCTGTATACGCACTAACAGCTCTTCCCGCGAAATCGCTTCCACACCCTGCTGATGATGTAAGGTGCCTTGAACCAGCATCCTGATCTCTGAATGATGAAACTCCGCAAATTGACGCAGTGCTATCAGGAGTTCCACGACAGGTCCATCACTAAGACGATAAAACACATGTTTCCCTTCACGGCGTGTCTGAACATAGCCATTCCTTTTTAACTGCTGCAGATGTTGAGAAGTATTGGCTACAGTCAGATCTGCAAGCTCAGCCAGTTTCTCAACGGGCTTTTCCCCTTGAGCGATGTGCTCCAACAAGATGAGTCGATGAGCATTACCCAACGGCCGTGCAAGCTCAGCCAATTCGGAATGCATATGATACTGTTTGTTTATTGTTGACATAGAAGTTTAACTGCCTCATCATTCAATTAATTTATTGAATTATAGAGTATCATCGATTTATTGATACCCTCGCTGCCGCATTCACTGCATTTATTGAGTGAATCACATCATGGGCGACACACCAACAGTAAGGAGAGAACCCAACATGGAACCCGATTTTATATTACGCGTCGTCGCACTGGGCATTGGTGCAACCCTGGTCATGGATTTATGGGCCTTGTTTCTGAAAGTCTGTTTCCAGATCCCATCTCTGAATTACGCCATGGTTGGCCGCTGGATTGGGCATTTTCAGACGGGGCAATTCGCCCACGACAGTATTGTGCAGGCACCTGTGGTTAAAGGTGAAGCGATCATCGGTTGGACAGCTCACTATCTGATTGGTATCGCCTTCGCGGGGATTTTGTTGCTGGGTTGGGGGGAGATCTGGTTAGCATCTCCCACCTTGCTTCCGGCATTGATGATTGGTGTCGCAACGGTCGTCGCACCGTTTTTCCTGATGCAGCCTTGCATGGGGGCGGGAATTGCGGCCTCAAAAACACCCCAGCCCAATACTGCCAGAGTGCGCAGCCTGATGGCACATGCTTCATTTGGCGTGGGGTTATATCTGACAGGGCTGGTGATGTCGGTAAATTGAATACAATTTCCGAGGTTCGTTTATTGTGCTTAAATTCGCGTCAATTTCACTACGTTTTTGATGTGCGCCAGAGACCTGCAAAGCCTCAATTGAGCCGGTACATCACGCCTTCTGTTCGATGCCGGCAATTACCACGGGATCACCGAGCCATCGTAATTATAAAAACCGCCGCTTTGCTCCGGGCTTAGGTGATCAATGACATTTTTCAGCCCCAGCGCCGATTCAGGTGCAGATATTATCGCATTCGGCCCGCCCATTTCTGTTTGCACCCAGCCGGGGTGCAGCGCAACCGTCTTGATCCCCTGCGGCAGCAAGTCGTTGGACAGGCTCTTGACCACCGAGTTCAGCGCCGCTTTTGACGAGCGATAAATATAACCGCCACCGCTGGTGTTTTCCGTCATACTGCCGACTTTCGATGAGATGCAGGCAATGTTCCCGGGTTGCGAGCGGCTGAGCTGAGGATAGAAAGCCTCGGCCAACTTGAGCGGCGCGATTGTGTTGACCTCCAGGACCTGACGCCATTCATCCGCATCCGTATTGCCGAACCCGTATCCCTTCGGCCCGTAGTAACCGGCATTGTTAATCAGCAAATCCAGCGAAACATCGGCCAGTTGGCGGCTCAGCGCCGTGATTGCTGCGTGATCGGTGACATCCAGCGCCAACAGGGTCAGGGCCGGATGGGCTTGTCGGCGTTGTTGCAGCGCAGCTGCCTGCCCCGGCAGTCGACAGCAGGCATAGACCTGCCAGCCATCGGCCAGGTAGACATCGACCAGCGCCAGCCCGACGCCGCGGTTGGCACCGGTAATGAGGACATGTTTTGCCATAAATCTGTCGTTTGGCATAAATCTGTCGTTTGCCATAAAGGTATCGTTAATGAATAGCGATTGCTTGTCTGTTTTGTCGCGGCTCTCAGTATAGCAAGTCGCCGGGCCGGGATCCTGGCTGAGGAGATGCGGGATGATTGACGCAAAAGTTTCATAAGTAAGACAGGGCTGCCGGATAGGGAAGGCTAATTTTATGTGGTGGGATTTTGTGATTGCCGGAGGCTGAAATGGAGGGGGATGTGCGTCAGTGCCGGGGGAGGTTCCCGGTGGTTTTACGGTTGATCCTGGTGGTTCTCCTGGCTGGTTGTGCCGAAACGCGACATGAACGTTTAGTGGAGCTCGGGTTTACCCGGAACTACTTGGATGGGTATCAGGATGGGTGCAGCAGCCGGAAACTGGAGGCAAAAACCTATCTTGACGGTTTCCGGCAGGATCCGGAACGCCTGGCTGGCGATCCCAAGTATGCTCATGGCTGGCAGGATGGTTTTGAGCAGTGCTACGCTGACAATTCGTCGTATTTTTGAGCAGCAATTAAGCGTCGACAAAATAAAGGCAACCCGAGGGTTGCCTTGAGCGGATTGATTAGGGCTCCGGCTGATAGAAGCGTTTGAGCTCATGCATGACCTGCATCAGGGTCGACAGCTTCGGCTTGCCTTCACTTTGCAGTTGGTAGTCCTGGTTATAAACCCGGTAATTCCCGTATTTATCGACCACGGTGGTGGTGTTTTTTTGCAGGACCACAATGCTGCGGTCATCTCCGGCCAGTACCCAGCGTCGGCTGGCATCCTGATCAAACAGGCTGATGCCGCTGCTGTATTGGGCGGAAGGCGTGGTCGTATTCAGCAACGATTCCATCAGGGTTGGCACCAGATCCAGATGGCTGGTCGCTCGGGTCACGCTCTCCGGGACTATCCCCGGCCAGTGAATAATCATCGGCACTTTCAGCTGGAACTGGCTGTAGTTGCTGCCGGCCCCCCAAGTGTTGCTACCGGTTTCGTTGAACTCACTGCCATGGTTGGCGGTTACGATCACGATGGTGTCGCCCAGCACATTCTGCTCAACCAACTGGCTGAAAATATCCATCAGCAGCTCGTCAATATGGTAGGCCGCATTGCGATAGCTGTTCTTCAGCAGCACATTGGTATCGGCATCCGCCGGGTTCATCTGCATATTGCCGAGTGACGGGGTAAACTTCGGAATATAGTCCCCCCCCTCTTCAAAACTTTCCACCGAAGTCAGCTCAAGGTAGCTGAACCAAGGGGTTCTGCGCTGCTGCTGTGCAAGCCAGCCTTTCCACGCTGTAATCGCCTGTTCGTCGCTATGAACCGCCGTTGCGCCATCAGGCATGAGCCGGTTACTGAATACGGCATCCGGATAGATGGTTTCTTCAAAGCCGCTGCCGCTGAACAGGCCGAACTGATAGCCCCGCTTTTGCAGGGTATCGAGCAGGACCGGTGAGGTTTGCTCCGAACGGATGCTGTTGATGTAACTGCCCGGCAGCCCGTAGAACAGGCCGAATACGCCGCCGTCATTGGTGTTGTCGGCACTATAGTGATTGCTGAAATTCAGGTTTTGCCGGGCAAATGCCGATAAATACGGCATGGTTTCCGGCGCAACCATATCGCTACGCAGGCTGTCGACCATGATCAGCAGGACATTTTGCCGGGTCCCCAGATCATCAAACTTCAGCACACTCATCGGATAGCGAATATGCGCGCTTTCCTCGATGCCCTGTGCTGCCTGACGGCGGGTGTATTCCTGGCGATCCAGCCAGCCATGTTTCTCCATGAAGCTTTTGGCTGTCATCGGATAGGAGAGTGGGAAATTGGAGCGCTGTGCCGTCACCGGGCGATAGAGGTTAGCATCGGCCCAGATATAAATCAGGTGGCTGCTCAGGAAGCACAGACCGAAAACCATGGCAATCGGTACCCCGACATGCTTTCGGGTCAGCTTTCTGAGTTTGCGCCAAATCCACTCTGCCAGCACCAGTTGCATCAGGAAAATGGCTGGCACCGCAATAAACAGGTATTGCCAACGGGCATTCAGTTCCGTTTTTTCACCACTGAGCAGCAGATCCCAGACGAGCGGGCTTAAGTGCAGCTCAAGCGTCTCGTAGGCATGGGTATCCAGCAGCAGGGCGGTGAGGCCAACGGTACCGACCAACACGGCAAACAGCCGCATCAGGCGCTGAGACGGGATCAGAAAACTGGCCGGAAACAGGATCAGAATGTAAAAGCCAAAGACCAGGAACCCGAAATGGCCAACCCAGCTCAGTCCGAGATACAGTTGTCCGAGAAGGGTTTCCGGCCATTCAGAGTGTTCAATATACCGGGTGCCGAGCAGCATGGCGGCGATGATATTGAAAAAGCTGAACCAATGACCCCAGCCAATCAGCTGGGACACTTTGTCTTTATAATTGTTACCGCTGGTGACCATAGATGTCAGAAATTCCCAGTCTGATGTGCGATGCCGAACAACAAGCTTAATCTTCCTTGATGGAGGAAAGCAGCGCTTGCGAGAATTTCTCAGCAATGGCTTTCCGTTGGGCAGCCGGCACGTCGGCATTGATGATGTTGGTCGAAATGTTGCCCATGATCATCAGTGCCAGCTCGGCAGAAGCTTCATGCTTCTCTAGTACATCGAACACGTCATCAATGATTTGTTCAACTTTTTTATTCGAGTATTTTGAAGTAATTGGCATAGGAAGTCTTGTTTAAAGTTATAAAGAAAGCGACTTATAATAACCTACACTTTAGATTTACTGAAATATTTCCATTATGAGCCTAACGCTTTCCAATGTCATTCTTCACCAGTTGACAAAAAATGAGCAGGATGAGCTTGACGTTCATCTCAGAAAACAACCGCTTAATAACGACACTTCTACAGAAGAGTTGGTTGCCGAGCTGCATCGGGTATACAGCAGTAAAGGGGCGAAGGGCTTTGCCCATTTCGCCGAAGACAGTGAATTCTGCCACTGGCTGAAACAGGTGCGCAGCGGCGAGCTGGATTTCCTGACGTTTTCGAACCAGTCGGCCAACAAACTGCAGGCAGAGTTGAGTAAATACCCGTTTGCCGAAGCCGGAACGCTGGTGCTGGCGGAGTATCAGTCACTGGCGACAGACTACCTGTTGATTGGCTTGCTACCGACTTGTCACAGCATGAAAGTGACTGAGCAGCTGGATATCAGTGCCACGGATTATCTCGATGTCAGCAAGATGGATATTGTGGCGCGGATTGACCTGTCGTCCTGGGAGACGGATGCCGAATCGAACCGTTATCTGACGTTCATCAAAGGCCGGGTTGGTCGAAAAATTGCGGATTTCTTCCTCGATTTCCTACAGGCCGAAGTGGGCATGGATGCCAAAGTCCAGAACCAGGTACTCATGCAAGCGGTGGAAGATTTCTGCGCCGACTCGCGGCTCGACAAAGAAGAAAAGCAACAGTACCGCAAGCAAGTATACGACTACTGCAACAGCCAGCTTCAGGCCGGGGATGAAGTGACGGTCAAAGAGCTGTCCGGTGAGCTGCCTGCGGCCGAGGATGGCACAGACTTCTATCAGTTTGCTTCGAACCAGGGATATGCACTGGAAGAGAGCTTTCCGGCGGATCGAACTACCATGCGTAAACTGACCAAGTTCGTTGGTTCAGGTGGCGGTTTGACGATTAACTTCGACAGTATGTTGCTGGGAGAGCGGATTTTCTATGATGCAGACACTGATACGCTGACCATTAAAGGCACGCCGCCAAACCTGAAAGATCAGCTGCAGCGCCGGTTATCGACCGATAATGATTGATGTGATTGACGGATTGGTCAGGGCAAGCTGCGGCATTTGATGAGCCCGGTTTGATCTTTATCAAATGTTTGCCGGGGCGGATCAGGATAATACCGCCCCTATGAACGTTTCAAATCCCGGCGCAGTTCAAAAGCAGCGTGAACTGAACACCGTGAAAGTCCTGATCCGCTGGTATTGCCAGATCCTGCATCGTGGTGCAGTAACCTGTCCGGCGTGTCAGGAACTTGCTGTTTATGTGACGGCGCGTATGTCCCGTTGCCCGTCAGCGTCCGGCAAGCCACATTGTCTGCACTGCCAGCGGCAGTGTTTCTCTTCGGCCAGACGTTTGCAGTTCAGCCATGTGCTGCGCTGGTCCATGCCGCGTTTTTTCTGGCGCCATCCCTTTCGGGCCCTGCGCTACCGGCTTCACCCTTTGTCGTCGATGGTCCGGTCAGGGAATAATCCATTGAAAACGAGCCGTTAGGGCGTCAAAGGATACTGCTTCCGACAGTTCTGTTTGCAGAACACATCGCTGACCACAGCTCCGACCTTTATAAGATATGCTTTTTGGATTGTCAGAATCCTGTCAAAGGAGTTGAGTCACCTTAAAAGCAAAGATATGCTTCTCTCGTTTTGGCGCTGCCGCTTAACCGTCGGCAGAGGCGATCATACAGTTTGATTATGCAATTGTGGGTAAAGTGATAGAGCGGCGCGTGATAAGCGTGAGCTGCACTTATAAGGACATCGATCAAGGTTGGCTATGAGCGTGTGTAAAACAGAAAGGCAGTACAGAAAAGTCGTGAATCACGAAACACAACGGCATCTGGATACGGTGCGGGCGAAATTTATCAAGCAGTATCAAAGAGAGCAGCCCAAGCCAGCCCAACAGGCGATGACCGCCCAGGTGATCGGTCTTGTGGACAACGAATACCGATAAGCGTGAATAGCGATCAGATTGTGTTCGGGGGGTGTTCTGGGTTTGTCTGCCTGTCGAACCTAACCATGAAGACTAAAGCATAAAAAAGCGCCCGAAGGCGCTTTTTTTGTCAGAGTGACTGCTGTCAGTCGACTTGATCCGATAGAAGACCGAGGCCAAGTCGCTTACGCGGTCTGTTGCGCTGTACCTGGCTGCGTTGGGTCGGACTCTTCAGATGCTTCCACCACGGACGGCGGGCAGCGGTCGACGAACCAGCCCATGTAAGATGAGATGATCGTGACCAGAATACAGACGAAGCTCAACCACATGAACGGGGCGTAAGAGAACGTCGCCACACCCAGAATACTGGCCATGTAGATCCCGTTATCACTCCACGGCACCATGCCGGATGTCAGGGTGCCGCCGAACTCGGCGTTACGCGACAGGTTCTTGCGTTGGAACCCCAGACGGTCATAGTTCTTGGCACAGATTTTTGGTGTCAGGATCAGGGAGACGTACATCGCCGAGCCGAACACGTTGCCGAGGAAAGCGGTGGCAATGGTCGAGACCGACAGGCTACCTGCCGAGTTGACGCGTTTTTCGAATAGCTTGGCGATAGTTTGCAGCACACCCACTTTATCGAGTAAGCCACCAAAGCCCAAACCAAACACGATCACAGCCACGGAGCCCAGCATTGATGACATGCCGCCACGGTTGAGGATCGCGTCAATGAAGTCGACTCCGGAGCTGATGGAGAACGGCGCCCAGGCGGTGTTGAATGCCATCAGCGGGTCCATATCCTGGATCATGACCGCCCAGACGATCCCCAGCAGCGAACCGAGGGAAATCACCGGGAACGATGGCAGGCGCATGGCCAGCAGTGCCAGCACAATGACCACAGGGGCAAAAGAGAACGGCGAAATGACAAATTGCTGATCCATGGCGGCAATCACGCTTTCAACCTGGGACATATCAACATTGCCGGCATAGTGGAAGCCCACACCGGTGAACATGATCCCGGTGATCACATAACTGATCAGCGCAATCGGCAGCATGCCTTTGATGTGCTCCATGATTTCGACGTTTGACATGGAAGAAGCCAGGATCACCGAATCAGAGAGTGGTGACATCTTATCCCCGAAGTAACAGCCCGACAGCACGGCACCGGCCGTCATCGGCGCCGGGATCCCTAATCCCTGGCCAATGCCCATCATCGCGATCCCGGCGGTACCCGCGGCGCCCCAGGAAGTCCCGGTTGCCAGTGCCGTCAGCGAACAGATGATCATGGTTGCCAGCAGGAAGATTGAAGGGTGAATGGCTTTGAGGCCATAGTAAATGATGGTTGGGACAATACCGCCGGCAATCCAGGTACCGACCAGGGCACCGACAGCCAGCAGGATCAGGACGGCCCCCAAGCCGTTTGAGATCCCTTTGGTCGCAGCCTGCTCCAGAGATTTGTAGTCATGTCCCAGCTTGATGCCGAGTGCCATAATGACAAACCAGCCGATGTAGAGGGCCAGTTGGATCGGTAAATCGAGTTTTGCCGTGAAAGAAAATGCCAGCGCAAGAAAGATACCTAACGCGACAACGACCTGCATTAGCGAAGGTAGTTTCACACTCTGTTTGTTCATAGTTCTAACCTTGTTCGTTCGAGTCAGTGAGTCCGAAAAGACCCTGAGTTCGCATCCATGATAACCATGAGAAATCATTGTTAGATCGATGGAGCCTTCCATGAGGGAACGTGTCATGAAGTCGCGCTACTCTATCCGAATGAATGATGCAGTGCGATAAATATTGCACTTTTATGTGACCTCATCCAACCAGTGCGAAATTTAAAGGAAAAAAACACCTTAACTTTTTATTTTTTGGTTAATTTAAGGTTTCCAGTGTGTTTTGTTTGTGTTTTCTTGTTGTTTTCGAGTGGGTGATTGGTGTGGTTTGTTTTGCTATAAAATGTTTCTGGTTTGAGATGTTTTTTGTATTGTTTGGTGAATTATCCTGGTCGTTATTGTGGTCATGGTATTTTGAACTCGGTTGTTTTTCCGGGTGGTTTTTATAAGGTGTTATTTCTGGTGTTTGGGCTGTTTTTTTCAAGAACTGGTCAATATGGTTGATATTTTATCGTTCTGCGTGGGTGGCATGAAAGTTTACGTGGGTTCTGGCCCACGAAACATGTTATCGTGACCTCAGCTTGAAGCGGGGGGCGGCAGGTAAATCAGGCCGGCCTTCAGGCGCGAGAATCAGATGGATTTTACGCTACCCGGACGGGTTCCTCTTGTATTTCATGACTGAAACCTCTATAGATGAGGGTTACGCCTGTGGGTATAACTATCTGAGCTTGGCGAAGTGGGCAGATAATTATGGTCGCGAGGCGACACCATTTTGAACATGGACGGAGTGTAGTGAAATGATGAAAGTAGGTTTAGTTGGCTGGCGTGGCATGGTCGGTTCCGTGCTGATGCAGCGTATGGTTGAAGAGCGCGATTTCGATGTCATTGAGCCGGTCTTCTTTTCGACCTCGCAAGTGGGGATCCCGGCACCAAACTTCGGCAAAGATGCCGGCATGTTACAGGATGCCTTTGACATCGATAGCCTGAAAAAGCTCGATGCGGTGATTACCTGTCAGGGTGGCAGTTACACCGAGAAAGTTTATCCGGCCCTGCGTCAGGCTGGCTGGAAAGGTTACTGGATTGACGCGGCGTCGACTTTGCGTATGCATCAGGATTCCATCATTACGCTGGATCCGGTTAACCTTGAGCAAATTCAACAAGGGATCCATCGTGGCACCAACACCTTCACCGGCGGTAACTGTACGGTCAGCCTGATGCTGATGGCTATGGGCGGCTTGTTCCAGGAAGGTCTGGTCGAGTGGATGACGTCGCAGACCTACCAGGCAGCATCCGGCGCCGGGGCGAAAAATATGCGGGAGCTGATCAGCCAGATGGGCGTGATCAACGATGCGGTTTCCAGTGAGCTGGCCAACCCGGCAACCTCAATTCTGGATATTGATCGCAAAGTAGCGGATGTGATGCGTTCTGCGGACTTCCCGGCACAAGAATTTGGTGTGCCACTGGCAGGCTCGTTGATCCCTTGGATTGATGTGAAGCGTGACAATGGCCAAAGCAAGGAAGAGTGGAAAGGCGGGGTTGAGACCAACAAGATCCTGGGTCTGGAAAGTCAGCCGATCGCCATTGACGGCACCTGTGTGCGGATCGGCGCGATGCGTTGTCACAGTCAGGCACTGACGCTGAAACTGAAGAAAAATGTGCCACTGGACGAAATCGAAGAAATGCTGGCCGCGCATAACGACTGGGTGAAAGTGATCCCGAATGAGCGTGATATCACGATGCAGGAACTGAGCCCAACGAAAGTGACCGGAACCTTGTCTGTACCGGTTGGCCGCCTGCGTAAGCTGGCGATGGGAGATGACTTCCTGAACGCCTTTACGGTCGGTGACCAGCTGTTGTGGGGTGCTGCCGAGCCGCTGCGCCGGACACTGCGGATCATCTTGGCAGAAAAGCATTGATGAGCATGAATTTATCGGTGTAATTGCGCCGATTCGATGGCCCTGGAATATGGGCCATAAAAAACGCCTGCATTTATGCAGGCGTTTTTGTATTCGTCAGAATAGAGACGAATTAAGCTGCCAGGTTCTTGGCAACGAATTCCCAGTTCACCAGGGCCCAGAATGCGTTCATGTAGTCTGGGCGCAGGTTGCGGTAATCGATGTAGTAAGCGTGTTCCCACAGGTCAACGGTCAGCAGTGGAGTGACACCGGCTTCTGTCAGTGGTGTACCTGCGTTAGAGGTGTTGACGATGTCCAGAGAGCCGTCAGCTTTCTTCACCAGCCAAGTCCAAGAAGAACCGAAGTTGTTGATTGCAGCGTCAGTGAACTTCGCTTTGAAATCTTCGAAAGAGCCGAAAGCTTTTACAATCGCGTCAGCAACTTCACCTGTTGGCTCGCCGCCACCGTTCGGGCTCAGGCAGTGCCAGTAGAACGTGTGGTTCCAGATTTGAGCAGCATTGTTGAATACGCCGCCAGTTGAAGTCTTGATGATCTCTTCCAGAGACTTGCTTTCTAGCTCAGTCCCTTCAATCAGGCCGTTCAGCTTTACAACGTAAGTGTTGTGGTGCTTACCGTGGTGGTATTCCAGAGTTTCCTGAGAGATGTGTGGCTCAAGTGCGTTGATTGCGTAGGGTAGCGCTGGTAGTTCAAATGCCATTGCTCGGTTCTCCATTTTGGGTTGTGGGGCCAGGCCCCGCCGACATTGCTTCCAGTAGACTTCATGCCTACCTTTATTGTTTGAAACTATTTCTGTTTGAAACTGATTTTTCTCAGCCACATGAAGCCAATCGTTCAGGCTGATTGCTCCTCAAGAACGTTGTTTCTCAAGAACATAGTCCCTCAAGAGCACAGCATCTCAAGAACATTGCGTCTCAGAGTATTGCCTCATGTGATGGTGAAAAGTATTTTAGCAAGTTTTTACTTTATTAAAAGCCCTATCTCTAAAAATAGCAGCTCTGGTTGAGTTCTGCTGCGGGGATCAGAGAAATATTCTGCAAAACTGGCTCGGTCACGGGCGCATTCGACCGGTGGCAAAGATGTATTTATAATATCCATATAGATATTAGGCGTTTTTTTCCTGAGCATGACCAAGTAGAATGATTGGTTTGAAACTAAATGAAGTGTCGTAAGAGGAAGCTATGGAAACCATCGACAAGATTAAACAACAGATCGCTGAAAACCCAATTCTGTTGTACATGAAAGGTTCACCAAAACTGCCAAGCTGTGGTTTTTCATCTCAGGCATCTCAGGCGCTGATGGCATGCGGTGAGAAGTTTGCTTATGTCGATATTCTGCAAAACCCGGATATCCGCGCAGAACTTCCTGCCTACGCGCAATGGCCGACATTCCCACAACTGTGGGTGGAAGGTGAGCTGATTGGCGGTTGTGACATCATTCTGGAAATGTTCCAGAAAGGTGAGCTGCAACCGTTGATCAAAGAAGCGGCTGAGCGCCGTGACGGTGCTGCTGAATAAGCCGACTGGTTATGCTTCATCATAAAAAAAGACCGCAGTTGCGGTCTTTTTTATATTCGGTGAACCGTGCCGGTTTACAGAACCATGGCAGCCAGCCAGCCGAAAGCGATTAACGGCAGGTTATAGTGAATAAAGGTCGGGACAACAGTCTCCCACACGTGTTCGTGCTGACCGTCGGCATTCAGGCCGGCTGTCGGGCCCAGGGTTGAGTCAGATGCAGGTGAGCCGGCATCACCCAGTGCCGCTGCCGTACCCACCAGCGCGACGGTTGCCAGCGGCGAGAAACCAAAGGCCAGGCAGAGTGGAACATAGATAGTGGCCAGGATTGGAATGGTCGAGAAGGAGGAGCCGATCCCCATGGTGACCAGCAGGCCAACCACCAGCATCAACAACGCCGCCATTGGCTTGTTATCACCAATGGCATCGGCCAGTGAGCTGACCAGGGTTTCTACACCGCCGGTCGATTTCATCACCGAGGCGAATCCGGCAGCGGCAATCATAATGAAGCCGATCATCGCCATCATATGAACCCCTTTGGTGAAGACATCGTGGGTTTCTTTCCATTTGATCACGCCGCCAAAGGTAAACACCATAAAGCCGATCAGACCGCCGATGATCATCGAGCCGCTGTAAAGCTGCGCGCCCAGGGCGGCGATAATCGCGGCCACAGCGATATAAACATGCTGCATATTGATTTGGGTATGCTCCGGTTCGGTCGCCAGAATTTTCTCTTCCGAGTATTCGCGTGGCTTGCGGTAGCTGAAGAACACCGCCAGCAATAGACCGAAGACCATACCTAGTGCCGGCAGGATCATGGCATAAGGCACTTGGCCGGCACTGACATCCAGTCCGTTGTCATGCAGGTTCTTGAGCAGAATATTGTTGAGGAAAATCCCGCCAAAGCCAACCGGTAAGACCATATATGGTGTGACCAGGCCAAAAGTCAGCACACAGGCAATCAGGCGTCGGTCAAGCTTTAACTTAGCGAACACATGAAGCAGCGGCGGGATCACGATCGGAATAAAGGCGATATGGACCGGGATGGCATTCTGAGAAGAGATGGCTAGCAGCACTAAAATGGTGAGAACAGAATACTTTACGCCGGTGGCAGCGGCAGCATTTTCATGACCGCTAATTCGTTTAATGACTTTTTGGGCCAAGACATCGGTGATCCCGGAGCGGGAAATCGCAACGGCAAAGGTCCCGAGCATGGCGTAGCTGAGGGCTGTAGTTGCGCCGCCGCCCAAACCGCTTTCAAAAGCAGACACGGTATCGGCGAGCGACAGGCCGCCTAAAAGGCCGCCTAAAATGGCGCTGAAGGTGAGTGCGACGACGACGTTGACCCGCATTAATGCAAGGACAAGCATGACGCACACGGAGATGACTACTGGGTTCATAAAACTTAGATCCATCGTTGTGTTTATGTCATGGGGAAAACTGTATTTTGTTATTTTTAGCGGTTTTTCCCGAAACGTTCCAGTTTGCTGAATTTTTCCGGTATGTCGAGAAAAATTTGAACTCGATCAGTTTTTTTATTTCGATCAGTTTTTTATTTTTTGGGGGCATGTCCCCTTACCACCAAGCCCTGTCTATACTGAGCGGTGAAGATCAAGGTAAGCGCCTGCCGTCGGTCGGCGTCGATTCAACGGCATACCCGTCACTCACAGTCAGCGGGGATGTCTACGTGGAGATGATCATGAGCGTACTTGTAGGACGTCCCGCCCCGGACTTTACCGCTGCTGCTGTGTTGGGCAATGGAGAAATCGTCGAGCAGTTTAACCTCAAGCAGCATATTCAGGGCAAAGCGGCCGTGCTGTTTTTTTATCCGCTGGATTTTACCTTCGTCTGCCCGTCAGAGCTGATCGCGTTTGATAAACGTTTTGCCGATTTCCAGGCCAAAGGGGTCGAAGTGATCGGGGTGTCGATTGATTCTCAGTTTACCCATCATGCCTGGCGTAATACCCCGGTCGAAGATGGCGGCATCGGTCCGGTGCAGTATCCGCTGGTGGCGGATACCAAGCACGAAATTTGCCAGGCCTATGATGTTGAGCTCCCGGAAGCGGGCGTTGCTTTTCGGGGTTCATTCTTGGTTGATAACGACGGTGTGGTCCGCTACCAGATTGTCAACGATTTGCCGCTGGGTCGCAATATTGATGAAATGCTGCTGATGGTTGATGCTCTTCAGCATCATGAAGAACACGGCGACGTGTGTCCGGCGCAGTGGGAGAAAGGTAAGCAGGGGATGGACGCGTCTCCGCTGGGTGTGGCCCGTTACTTATCTGAGCATACCAACGATCTGTAAGGGCTCAGCACTGAGAGTCGGGTCGATGTAAATTCGATTCGTTCAGAGATAAAAGAAAGGCTAGCCGGGTGGCTAGCCTTTTGGTTTTTCTTTTGGACTAGGTTTGTATTACGGCTTTGGCACAGTCGTGATCGGCGCGCCAGCAGTAATGGTCACGCTGCCTGCGTTGATAAAGTGATATGTCTGACCTTGCATGTGACCTGTTACACCCGCATCAGTGGCTGGATCGAGCAGCGAGCCGTGGTCGCCGCTGGTAAAGATCACCGCTTCACGTTCAGCATTAGCGACCGTTGTGGTGACCTGGTTGTAGCCGCTGTAAATGAGCGGTAACGTCCCGCCAAACGGTGAGTATGGTGAATGCTGTTTGGCATCCAGACCGTTCGGAATCACGGTATCGCCAAGAACCATGGTCAGATAAGATGGTGTTGTTGTTAGCACTGTGCCAATGTGGTTCATCGGATCGACCGTATCCAGTACCGTTTGTGCGGCATAGGCAAAGGAGCTCAAGTCACTGTTCACTTTCGCTTTGTCTGACTCGCCCAGCATAGCGTAGAAATTACTGAAGCAAGTTGGGCCATCGAGCCCTGGGCAGGCTTTGGCTTTATATGCAACGTACTTCTCGCTGGCAGCTGTAAGCAGTTTGTCTTTGACTACGCCACCAAAGCGTTCGGAGTTCATCAGCAGATACGGAATACCGGCACCTGGATTAGCAAACTGGGCGCGGTTGACTTTAAACAGCGCTTGTTCAGTGGCTTCATCCGCGATGGGTTTACTGATGGTTGCTGCATAGCCAATGCCGGTCAGGGCGCCGAGCGAGTGGCCCACATAACCGACGCCGACACTGGCGCCATTCACAGGAGACAGCATATTCAGTGGTGTACCGACAGACGGGTCACCAGCTTGGTTTCGTGCAAATATCATCCCCAGAGAAGCACGCAGGCCCATGGCATCCGAGACGGATTGGCGGAAGTTGTCACGGCCGACCGTCAGGTAGGAGAGGTTCATGAACACATCCGGGTTATCTTCATCAGTAATCGTCCCATCTGAAAGCCGACGTTCACCATGTAGCGGATGGTCAATGGCAATGATTGCCTGACAGTTGTTGTTGATCGCCTCAGGCGCCAGGGCCAGCAGGGTCTCTTTATACGCCGTGATACCATGCTGGTAGATGTTTACCGGAACACCCGTTGTGACACCGGCGCAATTGGCCAGATCCGGCATTACCAGCAGGTAGTTGATCTCTTCTACGGATTTCAGCTGTGGGATCGGGCTGTAGCGGGTGATCTCACGCGCAGGGTCTAACTGGGTTCCGTCGGCCAGATACAGGGTCTTGCCGATCAAAGCTGTCATCACCTTCAACTGAGTTGCCTGATCAGAGCTGACTTTCGCCAGATCTTCCGAAGTAATTCCCCATTCGGTGAGCTTTGCCATCACCGCGGCTTTATCAGCATCAGTACCGTTATTCAGGACATTTGAGATCTTCGCCAGGCTCGGCATGCCGCTTTGCCAAGGCGTCTTTTTCCATTTCTCATCAGTCACTGAGGATTCCAGAAAATAAGGGAGTTTGAGGATGCCCTTATAAGTTTTCATTCCTTTGCTACCCAGCGCAGATTTATATGGTTCCGGGAGTATAGCGGTAACCTCTGCTGGTGTGTTGAGTGTAAACAGGCCGGTCGTATCAACATCATTCGGGTTCGCGCTGCCTTGCCAGACCGCGTTAGCTGTGCCGCCTTGTTTGATGGCACTCAGCGCGGAGGCAATCGCGCCTTTGGTGGCGAATAAGACATCCCCGACGGATGCGGTGGTAAACCAGCTGGAGTAGATGATCTTGTCTTTATCGATGCCTTGCGCAGCAAAAGCGGCTTCGATTTGATGGGTATAAGCTTGTGCCTTATCCAGCTTTTGGCTTGGTGTCGGGGTGTCTGCTTTCAGGTACGCGTACGACTGCGACATCCCGACACTGTTCCCGTTTTTATCTTTCAAATCGTCCGTTAAGGCAAACATGTAGTCTGATTTCGGATCTAGCGGCTTGATCAGAATGACATTCAGGGTATCGCCCTGAACACTGACGACGAAATCACCATCTGCTTGGGAGAGAACCTGCTTGGCAGAGACAGACTTTGTTGTTGTCGGACTGTCAGACTTAATCAGGAAAAATGCGCTGGCGGCGGTGTTCGGGTCGAGCTCAGCCCCGGTAAAAGAGATAGAGATCGGTTGCGTGGTACTCCAGCCATCGGTTTTACCCATGGCCACTTTCGGATCCATCAACGAGCCGGTTTCACTGCTGCTTTCTAAACCCAGGGTACCATCGGTGCTGTCCATGGCGATAAAGGTCGGCAGGATGAGCGTTGGCTCTTCGGCCAACAAATCAAATGCAATCTTCGTTTCTGCTTGCAGGCTGCGCTCAATCGCTGGATCAACCGTCGGCTCACCGGAAATTTTGGTGTCATCACAGCCGTAAAGCGCGAGGTTGGCACCGATCAGTAGCGCCAGGAGTTTCTTATTCATGCGGTATTCCTTGTTAAATTCTTGTTCTTACTGGCCTGACTGGGCTTAGAAACGGTAATTCATCTGAGCAGCACTCAGAATCGCATCGTTCTCACCACTGAACGCATATTCGCGGCCGTCGACGTATTTCTCGTTGAAATCGCTGCTCTGGCCATAGAGGTAGGTCAGGCCGAAATCAAAGGTCATATCATCGCTGTAGTTGTAAGTTAAACCAGCGGAATACCAGTAACGGTCGGTATCCGGAATACTCAGGGTTGATTTGCCCGCTTGCTCATCAAAGGCAAAGCCAGCGCGCAGGATCCAGGCCTGGCTGAGGGTATAGGTTGCGCCGATGGAGTAGCGGAAGTTATCGTCAAACTCTTCTTCTTTCAGCAGGCAAACGCCGTTCACACAGTCGTTACTGGTTGCCTTCAGTTCTTCAAATTTGCTCCATTGTGTCCACTGTACGCCGTAGTGAAGGGCCCACTGGTTGTTCAACTGGTGGAAGCCGCCAAACTCGGCAATGGCCGGCAGAACAACCGTCAAGTCGCCACCTACTTTCTTCGGAGCGGCAATGGTGGAACCGGCGACACCTGTACCGCTGTAGTCGGTAAAGTCACCGGCAAACTCCAGATCGACCTGGGAGCGATAGCTCAGACCAAAACGGTGATCGTCGTTGAGTTCCCACAAGGCACCGACATTCCAGCCCCATTCCCAGGTATCGCCTTCAAGTTTCAGCAGTTCCTGGCTTGGGTTGGCTGGGTTGAGGCTACCAAAATGGCGGGTCAGCACGGCATCGGCATAAACCAGAGAGACACCACCGCCAACACTAAAGTTGTCGTTAATGCGCCAGGAGACGTTCGGGTTAAAGTTGACGGTGATCAGATCGGTATTCCCGGCGAGCGCTCCGAAAAAAGCACCATCAGGATACTCAGTGGCAAAGCCGTAGTTCGCGAATACGCCGACACCCCAGGCGAACTGGTCGTTGATTGGCTGGATAAAGAAACCTGCCGGAACGATGGCAAACGGTGCGACATCTTCATAGGTTTGAACCGGGGCGTTGTGGCTGCCTTTAGAAGCAATGTCGATGGATGGGTCGATGAATGACAAGCTGCCGGACACTTCGGCACGTTCAAAACGAGCCATGGCAGCAGGGTTGCGGGCCAATACAGACGCATTATCGGCAATCGCAGTTTCACCGGCAAAGGCCCGACCAAGACCAGATGCGGAGTGTTCGTTGACCTGGAAACCGGCTGCCTGAGTATTCAGGGAGAATAGTGCAGCGGTGACGGCAACGGCTGTCAATGAGATTTTTTTGGACATTATAATTTTTGCCTCTCTGATGCTTTGCTTCTTGTTCTTCATTCCGTGAAGGAAAAAAAACTTGATGAGTAACGGTTTCAACAAACCTCAGTGATCTCAGCGCGGGTGTGCCGGAGGCGATATTGCAGGCAGGTCAACCTGAAATCAGGATGTGATATGGAGGTTACATTGACCTGTTAAGCTGCGTTTTGCACCCGTGACTGAATCAATCTGACAGAGTATGAAACAGTACTTGGCAGTATAAGGAGGAAATGGCGAAATGTTAACCCATTGTAACACGTTGTTTTTGTTAAAAATGGCCAATTAATGAAGATTCAATAAGATTATGTTTAAAACGTGTGTTTTAAATTGGTCGATTGTTTGAAAAGTGAACTCTAAAAGCCCAGCCGGACTGGGCTTGTAAGAGGTCTGATGAGTTTGAGGATGTTTGATTTTTAAGACGTGCTGTTTTCTTCTGTTTGAGAGGCCATAATCGGCCAGCCGCCTAATTTCTTCCATTTGTTAACAATCTCACAAAATAACTCGGCGGTCCGTTCGGTATCGTAGAGCGCGGAGTGTGCTTCTCGGTTATCAAAAGGAATACCGGCCGTCGCACAAGCTTTGGCCAGAACGGTCTGGCCGAGGGCTACGCCACTAAGTGCAGCCGTGTCGAAAGTCGCAAACGGATGGAACGGATTGCGTTTTAGTTTTGCCCGTTCAGAGGCGGCCATCACGAAGCTGTGATCAAAGTTGGCGTTGTGCGCCACCATGATGGCGCGTGAACAGCCGGTCGCTTTCTGCTCTTTGCGAATTTGTTTGTAGATCTCTTTCAGCGCCTCTGCTTCAGAGACGGCGCCTCGGAGCGGGCTGAACGGGTCGCGGATCCCGTTAAATTCCAGCGCCTCTTTGTGGATCACGGCACCTTCAAAAGGCGCGACATGATAATGCAGGGTTGTTGCTGGTTTTAACCAACCGTCTTCATCCATCTGCAAAGTGACCGCGCAGATCTCAAGCAGTGCGTCTGTTTGGGCATTAAAGCCTGCGGTTTCGACGTCAATGACGACAGGGAAGTAGCCGCGAAAGCGACTTTTCAGGGTGTTCAATTCGTTGTCTTGGCTCATAACAGGGCGGTTGGTCTGTAAGTCGGCTCGAAAAATAAAGGAGGCATTATGTCAGATTCAGGTACGGAGCTAAACCTAATTCCGGTGTCCCGGCCGCTTTATCGAACCCATTGAATGACTTGGCGCGCTCGCCGGAGTAAGGGCATCCGTGGGTAATTTCGCAGTCAGGATAAAGATTTTTCGCAAGGATCCGATACAATAGTCAGCACTGTGATTGAGCGGATAACGGAAACATGGTTAACAACACAACGTCCTTCTGTCTGGCTGCCCTTTTGGGCGCGCTGTGGTGCGCCCCGACCTGGGCCGTCAAACAATATGTGGCCACGCCGGCTCAGTCCAGTTGGAAGGTGGCTGTGGATACGCCGCTGGAGTGCCGGATGTTGCACGCGATCCCTAATTACGGGGAAGCGCAGTTTATTTCCCGGGCAAGCAAGAAAATTAACCTCGACTTTGAGCTGAAAATGCGTCGGCCGATGGGGGAAACCCGGAACGTCAGCCTGGTGTCGATGCCGCCGCGTTGGATGCCGGGCGATGCTGCTGAACCAATTACCAAGATTACCTTTTTTAAGCAATTTGATGGCTACATCGGTGGCCAGATGGCCTGGGCGATGTTGGCCGAGTTGGAAAGCGGGCGTTATCCGACCCTGAGCTATCCGGACTGGCAGCATCGGGATAAGCGCATTGAAGTGGGCTTGTCTGCGGTGTCTTTTCAGACGACCTATCAGCAGTTCAGCCAGTGCCTGGACAACCTGTTGCCTTACAGCTTTGAAGACATCGCATTTACTGTGTTGCATTACGACAAAGACAGTGATGAGCTGAACAAAGCCTCGCGGCAGCGTCTGGCGCAGATCGCTGATTTTGTCCGCTACAGCGATGATGTCGATCTGGTGCTGGTGGCAACGTATACCGACTCTCAAGGCGGTAAAAATGTCAATCAGGCGCTGTCTGAGCGCCGGGCCAAGAAGCTGGAAACCTATTTTATGGAAATGGGGTTGCCGAAAAACCGGATCCAGGTGGAGGCCTACGGTAAGCGGCGCCCGATTGCTGACAATGAAACGCCGATTGGCCGCAACAAAAACCGCCGGGTGGTGATCTCTTTGGGGCGTACCATTATCTAACGTCGCGATTTCAGTCCCCCGATTGTCTTAGGACTGGGGCATTGCTTGTCTGTCACGACGCTACATTCAAAGGAAGTGGATGTGGCAAGAGGACAGGCGACGATGAAAGGGTGGATGTGTTTCTACATGATGGCGCTGGTGATTGGGTTGAGCGGATCGGCGATGGCGCAGGGTAGCAATGGCCAGCTTTCGCAGGGCGCGGCACAGCAAGGCATGGTACAGCAAGGTTTGGTACAGCAACAGCAAGTCAGCCGTGCTCAAGCGGCATCGATGGATTTGCAGCAAAAGGGTTATTACTTTATTGAGGATACTTCGGGGCTGGCGGCGTTGGATGCGCGTATTCGCCAGCGCGTCGCACAGGGGAGCAGCACCCACTACGCGGTGGTTTATTTTATGCCGCAGCGCGATCGGGACATTTATCAGGCGCTGGTGACCGAATATAGTATCAGGCAGAAATAGCTGATACCGATTATGCGCCCTGGTGCTTCAGTCTCAGAACACCGCGAGCCATGTCAGTGGCTCGCGGTGTTTTGTTATGACAGACTCTTGGCCTAGTGTAACCGGAACTTGGCGATGAGCTCACACTGGTTGCTGAGGTTGATATGTTCGACTTGCTTGGCCACCGCCGGGTTCGGGTGACGTTTCAAAAACTCAATCAGGGCCGAACGGCAGCAGCCCAGGCTATCGATAAACGCATCGCACGTTTTGCGCGGACACTGGGGGATCAACGCCATCACCTGCTCGGAGGCCAGTTGGAGGTACTTGAGTTCATACTCGTTGTCTCCGGCCCGGCGCCAGAACGCGGCAAGGTTGTGGCAGGAAATTACTTTAATTGTCAGTAAATCTTCCAACTCATCACGGGTGCCGTGGATCGGCTCGAGTTGCTGAGACTCTGCCAAGGCCAATTGATAGTGGATCACGGACATCATCGGCCGTTGCTCTCTTTCTGCCTCTGTTGCCAGTAAGGTATGTCGCTCCCAGCGTGATACGTCCATAGGTCTCTGTTCCTTCCTGATTACCCTTGTAATGCCTCAAGATAATGCATTTCAACCTGCTGCCAGTCGACAACATGCCACCAGGCGTCAATGTACTCCGGACGCTTGTTCTGGTAACTGATGTAATAGGCATGTTCCCAGACATCCAGTGCGAGAATCGGTTCGCCACGTTGTGCGACAACATCCATCAGCGGATTGTCCTGGTTGCTGGTCGATGAAATCTCCAGTCGGCCTTCATTGACGGACAGCCAGATAAAACCCGAGCCGAAATGGGTGGCGGCTGATTCGGAAAAGGCTGCTTTGAAGTCGTCAAAACTGCCGAAATGGCAGTTGATCGCTTCGGCAAGCAGGCCGCCGGGCTGACCGCCGCCATCGGGAGACATACATTGCCAGTACAGGTTGTGGTTGAAATAGCCGCCACCGTGGTTGCGAACGGCAGGGGGCAGGTGGGACACCCGGGCAAAGATTTCATGCAGGGAGCATTGTTCCAGCTCGGTTCCGGCAATCGCCGTCATGAACTTATCGAAATAAGTTTTATGGTGGCGGCTGTGGTGGATCTCCATCGTTTTAGCATCGATATAGGGTTCCAGCGCAGTGTATGCGTATGGAAGGTCCGGAAAAGTAAATGACATGATCGTTCTCTCTTGGTTTTTTAATGATATTAATGAGAATCAATATCATTATCAACCATGGTTTTTGTACGACTAATTTGAATTCTTATTTCTGGAGCAGAGGTCACGCCGAAACGAGCTAAAGTAAGTTATGCCTCATCCATGCTTTCACGTGAAGAACGCTTTTATGTGAATTCGTGGGTGTAGCCAATACTGTTGGGCATAGCCAAGAATAACAAGGCGGTGGTTATGAAAAAGCTTCTGTGGGTAAATCTTCTGTGGGTACTGACGCTCGGTGCCGGGGTTGTGGTCGCGGACGAAGATACGATTGTCAGCAGCGATGCGGCGCAGGTTGAAGCGAAGTTGTCGGAGCAGGTGTCATCACAGTTGATCACCGAAGAGCAGGCAGAAGAAATGGGGCTCAATCGCGCTGATACCTATGAAGTGTCCAGTACGGTGAGTGTTGAGAACCTGGAGTTGCTGATTGCCGAAAAGTTGAAAGAGCGTGAGATGCCGTATTATTCCATTGAGTTTAATGACCCGACTCAAGACAACGAATTTCGGGCGACGGTGACCGAATACTTCAGTCCTGTGGATGATGAATAACGCGCTGTACTCAACGGTCTCGTGTGGCTAGCTGTGCTCATGAACCCGCTGGATTGATGAAAAACAGGGTTCACGAAAAATAGGTTTGATGAAAAAGCCGGACTGGTTTCCACAGTCCGGTTTGATTTTGAGTGGCGTTATCGGGCGGGAGGTTACCCGCGTTGGATCAGCTCAATTTGATAGCCATCCGGATCCTTCACAAAGGCGATGTGGGTTGTGCCGCCTTTGACCGGGCCCGGCTCACGTGTGATATTTCCGCCGGCGGCTTTAATCGCATCACAAGTGGCGTAGATATCTTCCACACCGATAGCAATGTGGCCGAAAGCATTGCCCATATCGTACTCGGTAGTGCCCCAGTTGTAGGTCAGTTCGATGACCGCCCCTTCGGATTCATCACTGTAGCCGACAAAGGCCAGGGTGTACTTGTAGGCTTCGTTATCGTGTTTGCGAAGCAGCTTCATGCCCATGACGTCGGTGTAGAACTCAATTGCGCGATCCAGATCGCCGACACGTAACATGGTGTGAAGAATGCGTCCGTTAGCCATAGTCCCTCCAATCGGGTAGTGATTTGTTGTGTTTGGCGAGCGATCGTCGATCACTCGTCCGGATAGACTTTGTCTTTGTACTCACAAAGATCTTCAATAATGCAGCTGCCGCAGCGTGGTTTGCGGGCAACGCAGGTATAACGGCCGTGTAAGATCAGCCAGTGATGGACATCAACCTTGAACTCTTTCGGGACGACCTTCAGCAACTTTTGCTCAACCTGATCCACATTTTTGCCCATGGCAAACTTGGTACGGTTGGATACCCGGAAAATATGGGTATCGACGGCAATCGTCGGCCAGCCAAAAGCCGTATTGAGGACGACATTGGCAGTTTTCCGGCCGACGCCCGGCAGGGCTTCCAGCGCTTCGCGGTTCTCCGGTACTTCACCGCCATGCTGCTCCAGCAAAATTTTACAGGTCTTGATGACATTTTCGGCTTTGGAGTTAAACAGACCGATGGTCTTGATATACTCCTTGATACCATCAACGCCTAAGTCGTACATGGCTTGCGGGGTATTGGCCACTGGGTAGAGCTTGTCCGTGGCTTTGTTGACGCTGACATCGGTGGCCTGCGCGGACAACAAGACGGCAATGAGCAACTCAAAAGGCGTGCTCCAGTTCAGTTCCGTTTCCGGATGCGGATTCTCTGCTCTCAGGCGTTCAAGGATTTGAACGCGTTTTTCATTGTTCATGTTAACTTCCTGACGCCTCGCGGCGGATACCCGTTGCTTGCTCTTTTCTGGTGTAGGGCCAGCGCCGTTCCGGACGGCTCAAACAGCAAGCGGCGGGGTTACTTTTATATGATGGTTGAACGTGTACCGATGTTAATTCGCCGAAGTGATCCGTACCCGTTCGATTTGTGGTTTCGTTTCCGCTGCGGCGGATTTCTTCTCACGCTGTTTATCGATGACATTTTTCAGCGCGATGATAAAACCGACCCCGATAAAGGCACCGGGTGGCAACATCGCCAGCAGAAAACTGCTGTCAAAGCTGAAGATTTCAATCCGCAGCACTGCCGCCCAATCACCCAGCAGGCGATCTGCGCCATCAAACAGGGTCCCGTTCCCCAGAATTTCGCGCATTGCCCCCAGCACGACCAGCGCCGAAGTCAGGCCCATGCCCATCCACAATCCATCCAGCACCGCCGGCAGCGGCGCATTTTTAGAGGCAAACGATTCTGCCCGGCCGATGATGATACAGTTGGTCACAATCAGCGGGATGAAAATTCCGAGTGACTGGTACAGGCCGTAGGTGAAGGCGTTCATCAGTAATTGTACACACGTCACCAGTGCGGCGATGATCATCACAAACACCGGGATCCGGACCTCGGACGGGATCCACTGCCGGACCAGTGACACGATCAGGTTCGAGCCGATAAGCACCATAGTTGAGGCCAGCCCCAGACCCAGCGCATTGGTGACGGTCGCCGAGACGGCCAGCAGGGGACAAAGGCCCAGCAGTTGAACGATGGCCGGGTTATTGTGCCACAGGCCATTTGTCATCAGTTCTTTATTCGTACTCATGCTTTATCCTGGCAGTTCAGCGGTTGATTAAACAGTTGCTGCTGGTGGCGTTGGTAATAGAGGGAGACATGTTTCACCGCGCCGACAACGGCTCGGGGAGTAATGGTCGCCCCGGTAAACTGATCGAAGTTGCCGCCATCTTTGCGCACGGCCCAGTTCGGATCCTTCTCGCCTTGCAGCTTTTTGCCGGTAAAACCGTCAATCCAGTTCGTGATCCGGGTATCAATTTTATCACCCAGCCCTGGGGTTTCATTATGGTTTAACACCCGGACCCCAGTAACTGTTCCCGCCTTGTCGAGGCCGACAATCAGTTTAATCGCACCATTGTAACCGTCGGGCGCGATGGCTTCGATGGCCACGCCGGAAATTTCATTGTCCTTTGTCGCCAGGTACGCCGGCATCGGCTCGTCAGTGCCTAAATATTGCGCGCTGGTGATCAGCGTACAGCTTTGGGACAGCTCGTTATCATGGCTGTCGGCCGGGATCACCTGGTTCAGTACCTTCAGCAAATCTTTTTGTTGCTGGGCCTGGATCCGGTCCGCCGTGAGTAAGTAAGTCACCGAAACCAGAAGGGTGGAGAGTAAAGCGAACGTGGCCAGCACGCCGCTGTTTTTTTTCATTGCTTTGAGCATGCTGACTCCTATGAATGGCCGTAGGTCCGGGGACGGGTGTAGTAGTCGATCAGGGGGACGCACATATTGGCCAGCAGGACCGCAAACGCGACGCCATCCGGATAGCCGCCCCAGGTACGAATGAAAAAGACCAGCAGGCCAATCAGCGCACCGAAAATGATCCGCCCTTTGGGGGTGGTGGACGCAGACACCGGATCGGTGGCGATGAAAAATGCCCCCAGCATGGTCGCGCCTGAGAACAGGTGCATAATTGGAGAGGCCGTCCCGTCCGGGTGTACGATAAAGGCCAGGGTACTGGCGACAAACAGCGCGCCCAGCATGCCGGCCGGAACGTGCCACTGGATGATACGCATTTTAAGCATCACCAATCCGCCGATCAGGAAACCCAGGTTAATCCACTCCCAGCCAACACCGGCAATGGTGCCGAACTCCGGGCCGGCTAGGATTTCTGTGGTTGTGTGACCTGTGGTCAGGGAGGTTTTCAGCGTATCCAGTGGCGTGGCCATGGTCACACCATCAATCGACATTCGCAGTTGGTGGACGCTGAAACCATCCTGAGTGAAACCGGTAAAAATTGCGAGCGCGCTGTCGGGCAGTGTGACGGGGTGCGCGATCAACGAAGATGGCGGCAACCAGGTCGTCATCTGGACCGGGAAGGAGATCAGCAGCACGACATAGGCCACCATCGCCGGGTTAAACAGGTTTTGACCCAGCCCGCCGTATAAATGTTTGGCGATCACAATCGCAAAGACCACGCCAATCACGGTCAGCCACCAGGGGGACAACGGCGGAATCGAAATGCCGAGTAATACCCCGGTCAGCAGGGCACTGTTGTCTCGCAGGTAAGGCATGATGGGACGGCGGCGTAGCTTGAGGATGGCGGCTTCCGCGCCAACCGCGACCAGTGACGCGAGCAAGACCTGGATCAGGACACCCCAGCCAAAGAAAAACCATTGGGCAGCAACGCCCAAAGCCGTGCAAAGAATGACTGTCCGCATAATGTCACGGGTACTGCGGCGACTATGGGTATGCGGTGAACTGGCAATGTTAAAAGCCACGATTAGTTTTCCTCATGATTCTGTGGTGCATCTTTTCCGGCCTGTTCGGCTTCTCTGGCCGCTTTTCGTGCTTTGGCACGGGCAATGGCGGCCGCAACGGCGGCTTTCTTCGGATCCTCAACAGGCGCGTCGGCAGCCTCGGCATCTGCCTGCTCTGTGTCAGCTTTTTCTGGTGCAGCAGATTCAGCCTGTTGGGCTGCTTTGCGGGCTTTTGCGCGGGCAATGGCAGCAGCAACCGCGGCTTTCTTCGGATCCTCAACAGGCGCGTTAGCTGGCTCGGCATCTGCTTGCTCAGTGTCAGCTTGTTCTGACGCTACAGATTCAGCCTGTTGGGCTGCTTTGCGGGCTTTTGCGCGGGCAATGGCAGCAGCAACAGCGGCTTTCTTCGGATCTTCTGCAGGCGCGTCGGCTGGCTCGGTATCCGCCTGCTCAGTGTCAGCTTGTTCTGACGCTACAGATTCAGCCTGTTGGGCCGCTTTACGGGCTTTCGCGCGGGCAATGGCAGCAGCAACGGCGGCTTTTTTCGGATCTTCGGCAGGCGCGTCGGCTGGCTCGGCATCTGCCTGCTCTGTGTCAGCTGTTTCAGGCGTTGCAGATTCAGCCTGTTGGGCTGCTTTGCGGGCTTTTGCGCGTGCAATGGCAGCGGCCACAGCGGCTTTTTTCGGATCTTCTGCTGGCGCGTCGGCTGGCTTGGCATCTGTCTGTTCAGCTTCAGCTTTTTCAGGCGTTGCAGACTCAGCCTGTTGGGCTGCTTTGCGCGCTTTGGCGCGGGCAATGGCAGCGGCAACGGCGGCTTTCTTCGGATCCTCGACGGACTCCTCAGTTTGGTCTGTATCGCTTTGCTGGGCAGCTTTGCGGGCTTTAGCTCGGGCAATCGCAGCAGCGACGGCGTCTTTCTTGGCATCGCCGGAGCTTGCTGGCGTCTCTGAATCCGGGGCTACGTCCTCCGTTGCCAGCTTCGCGGCTTTTCGCTCACGGGCCTGACGTTTGCGCTCTTCACGCAACTTGGCCATTTCGGTGTTATCCGGTAACGCTTCGGCGTTGTCGGATTGCGCGGCCTGGGCTGCGGCTTGCTTGGCTTTGGCACGAGCAATGGCTGCTGCAACCGCTGGCTTTTTCTCTGCGGTTGCATCAGTCGCAGCAGCTGCTTGTTTGGCCTTCACTCGGGCAATGGCCGCTGCGACGGCATCATCACCGCCCGTGGATTTCATTTCTTTGCGTCGGTCGTCGGCCGCTTTCTTAAAGCGATTCTCGCGCTCTTGCTTATCACGCTCTAAACGGGCGTTCTTCGCTTCAAAGCGCAGTTTCGCGCGCTCGGCATTGATTTCATCTTGTTTGCGGTGACGTATTTCAGCTTTGGCCTGGCGGTAATAGTGCACCAGCGGAATTTCACTCGGGCAGACGTACGCACATGCCCCGCACTCAATACAGTCAAACAGGTTGTATTCTTCACATTTTTCGAAATCTTCATCCTTGGCATACCATTGCAGTTGCTGCGGTAGCAGCGAAACCGGGCAGGCTTCTGCACAAGCCGTGCAGCGAATACAAGCCATTTCCTGATTTGCCGGTGAGATTTCTTTGCGTGTCGGCGCCAAGATACAGTTGGAGATTTTGGTCACCGGCACGGCGGTGTGTGGCAGGGTGAAGCCCATCATCGGGCCGCCCATAATCACACGCGACAGTTTTTTATCGGCCTGAAAACCAAAGCGTTCAAGCAGAAATTGTACTGGCGTCCCCAAAAGCGCCCAGGTATTGCCCGGTTGCTTGACGGTTTGCCCGGTGACCGTGACGACGCGTTGGATCAGGGGCTCGCCATCAATGACGGCGCGCTTGATCGCATGGGTGGTCCCCACGTTATGCATCATAATACCAATGTCTGCCGGGATACCTTTGGAGGGGACTTCTTTTCCGGTCAGCACTTTGATCAACTGCTTTTCGCCGCCCGAGGGGTACTTGGTCGGGATCACCCGGATCACGATTTGGTCATGCACGGTGAGCTGGTGTTGCAGCGCGGTGATGGCTTCTGGCTTGTTATCCTCAATGCCAATCACGGTGAGCTTAGGTTGCAGAATATGCTGCAGGATCCGGATCCCCTCGATCACTTCGTGGGCACAGTCCTGCATCAGGCGATCATCGGCAGTAATATAAGGCTCACACTCGGCAGCATTGATGATCAGAATATCGGTTTTGCCCAAGCCGCTCTGGAGTTTACGACCGGCAGGGAAGCCCGCGCCGCCCATTCCGGCAATGCCGTGCAGGCGGATGTGATCAATCAGATCCGCCGGGGCGGCATCGTGGTAATTGGCGACCGGTGTTCTGGCCAGCCAGGTCTCTTCACCATCGGGTTTAATCACAATACAGCGATCGGAGAGGCCGGAAGGGTGGGCGATGGTGTGTTGTTCAATGGCGACTATGGTGCCGGAAGTCGGGGCGTGGATCGGCACGCTCAACGCGACATCGGTATGGGTCAGCATCTGACCTTTTTTGACGGTGTCACCGACCGAGACCAGCACATCACCGATTGCGCCCAGGTGTTGCTTTAAAGGCAGAACCAGTTTGGGTGGCAGCTTGGCTTCGGCAATTGGGGTGCGATTCGACAGGGTTTTCTGCTCCGGCGGATGAATGCCCCCCGGAAAGTCCCATAGCTGGCCTTGTTTAATTTGTTCGATAATTGACAGCATGGTTACCTTACCTTGTTGACTGTTGCATCCGTTGGAATATTGACCACCGGGATTTGGTCGAGATCCCACTTCCAGCTTTCGGGCGTCGATTCAACCGGCACCATCTCAATACAGTCGGTTGGGCAAGGTGCAACACACAGGTCGCAGCCGGTACATTCGTCTTTAATGACGGTATGCAGTGCCTTGGTGCCGCCGACAATGGCGTCGACCGGACAGGCCTGAATACACTTGGTACAGCCGATACACATATCTTCGTGAATAAAGGCAACTTTTTTCAGGCCTTTCTCTTCATCGTGAGCAGACTCCTGAACGTCAACGCCCATCAGGTCGGCCAGTTTTTCAATGGCCTGTTGGCCACCCGGCGGACACTTGTTGATGTCGTCGCCATTGGCAATGGCTTCGGCGTACGGGCGGCAACCCGGGTAGCCACATTGGCCACACTGGGTTTGCGGCAGGATGGCATCAATTTGTTCGACGATCGGATCGGCTTCGACTTTGAAGCGAATGGAAGCAAAGCCCAGGACTAACCCAAAAATCGCAGCAAGCACTGCGATCGCAATGACAGCAATTAAAATTCCACTCATCTTACAATTTCACCAATCCAGTAAAGCCGAGGAAGGCCAGAGACATCAGGCCAGCGGTGATCATCGCGATGGAGGCGCCTTTAAAAGGAGTCGGAACATCAGCTGCGGCGATTCGCTCGCGCATCGATGCAAAGAGGACCAGAACCAGTGAGAAACCGACGGCAGCGCCAAATCCGTAAATCACCGATTCAATGAAGTTATGGCGCTCATTAATATTCAGTAGCGCAACCCCCAATACCGCACAGTTGGTGGTGATCAGCGGCAGGAAGATCCCCAGCAGACGGTACAGGGTCGGGCTGGTTTTATGCACGACCATTTCGGTAAATTGCACCACGACCGCGATGACCAGAATAAAGCTGAGGGTGCGCAGGTACTGAATACCCAGCGGTTCGAGAATATAGGCTTCAACCAGGTAGGCGCAGACAGAAGCCAGGGTCAGGACAAACGTGGTTGCCAGGCCCATGCCGATTGCAGTTTCCAGTTTTTTAGACACGCCCATAAACGGGCAGAGGCCTAAAAACTTCACCAGGACGAAGTTGTTAACCAACACTGTCCCTACGAGGAGTAGTAGGTATTCAGTCATACCGTCTTAATTATCAATGCTAGAGATCCGTATATTATCTTCCTTTGTGTACCCTATAACAACTCCTCTGAAGCAGGGTTTTTCAAGTTTGATGTGCTTTTCACCAATCAATGCAAGGACTTTTGCGCTGCGATAGGGATAAATGATGTGATAATGATTCTCATTTGTATGTCTGGGCAGTGAAACGTCACGAGCAAGAGATACGTATTTGGCTTGGCGACATTTCGCGCATAGCGTGAACAACGGGTATAAAAAAACCTCGTCTGTTGACGAGGCTTTCTTGAAAGTGGCTCCCCCTGCTGGACTTGGACGGGG
This sequence comes from Photobacterium sp. TY1-4, assembly GCF_025398175.1. Classification (NCBI taxonomy): domain Bacteria; kingdom Pseudomonadati; phylum Pseudomonadota; class Gammaproteobacteria; order Vibrionales; family Vibrionaceae; genus Photobacterium; species Photobacterium sp. TY1-4. Next base: position 2,393,532 of record NZ_CP099734.1, on the reverse strand, counting down.
CGGCCTCCCGCCAGCGACATACGGATTAACAGTCCGCCGTTCTACCGACTGAACTAAGGGGGAATTGCTATGAAGCGCCATACTAGCCATCTGTCTTTCCGCTGTCAACACGGTATCAATCCCGCTGATTGGCAGGTGATTCGCTGACAATTGAGCTTGCTGGTGATGTATCCGGTGTTGCACATGTCTCAAGTCAGCGGCGACCACATAGCAGTGTTCTAGTGTCGTTGCGAGTTTTGTGGTGCAAAACAGAATTTCGAAATTGCCTGAAAAAATTGCTTGATTTTATCGAGGCCTGTGATTGCAAGGCTTCAATGAAGTTATCCACGAAAACTGTGGATAACTATGTTGATGTCTGCTTGGAAAACTGTAAGACGGATAGGAATGTCCCGATGTGGTGAATAATTGCTCTAAAGAAAGCTGGGGGACTAAACGGTTGTTATCTGGTGAGATAAGCAGCAAATTCGCAATGGATATGAACTAGTTAGAGTAAAAGCTTTAATTTTTGAGACGTGTATTTGATATTGTGAATTGATTTTCATCAAAGTATGGAAAAGCTGTGGATGATCCCGGAAACAAAAAAATGGGGAAAAGGGATATTTCGGTTGCTGAAGAACAGCTTTGAAGTATAGCCGAACAGGATGATCGTGTTCGTGGGCGGTGATAATACGCTTATCACAAGGTTGGATCAATCCCCGATATTGAGTTTTTGGTATTTTTTTATGCATGCGGGCAGTCGGTGTGAATAGCATCTGTACTGGATGTGTTGTTCTTGCGGCTGAAATCTGAGCGCTTATTGACAAGTGTCGAGAGGGTAGGACAATGAAGGATCACAGAGTACTTCCCCCTGGATATTGACGGAAATTACGCATGGATAAAGTGTTCGAACTGTCTTCCCGCTTTTCGCCTTCCGGCGATCAGCCGACGGCAATCAATCATTTGCTTGAAGGACTGGATGCCGGCTTGGCGCATCAGACCCTGTTGGGCGTAACCGGCTCCGGTAAAACCTTTACCGTCGCCAATGTCATTGCGCAGGCGAACCGTCCGACCTTGATACTGGCGCCGAATAAAACCTTGGCGGCACAGCTCTACGGGGAGATGAAAGAGTTCTTTCCGAACAATGCGGTTGAGTATTTCGTTTCTTACTATGACTATTATCAGCCGGAAGCGTACGTACCGACTACCGATACCTTTATCGAGAAAGATGCCTCGGTGAATGCCCATATCGAACAGATGCGCCTGTCTGCCACCAAAGCGCTGATGGAGCGTCGGGACGTGATCATTATTGCGTCGGTGTCGGCGATTTACGGCCTGGGGGATCCGGACTCCTACCTCAAAATGATGTTGCACGTCCGCCGCGGTGATCTGTTGGATCAACGCGATATTCTGCGGCGGTTGGCGGAGCTGCAATATACCCGCAATGATCTGGCGTTTGAGCGCGGCACCTTCCGGGTTCGTGGGGAAGTGATTGATATCTTCCCGGCGGAATCAGAAAAAGATGCGGTTCGGATTGAGTTGTTCGACGAGGAGGTCGATTGCATCAGTATGTTCGACCCGCTCACCGGGGCGATTTTGCAAAAAGATATCCCGCGGGCAACCATTTATCCGAAAACGCACTATGTGACTCCGCGTGAGCGGATCCTTGAAGCGGTGGAACACATCAAAGTTGAACTGGCGAGTCGCCGCAAGCAACTGATGGATAATAACAAATTGGTGGAAGAGCAGCGGATTGCCCAGCGGACCCAGTTTGATATCGAAATGATGAATGAACTCGGGTTCTGCTCCGGGATTGAAAACTACTCCCGTTATCTCAGCGGACGGGCGGAAGGCGAGCCGCCACCGACCCTGTTTGATTACCTGCCACCGGACGGGCTGCTGATTATTGACGAGTCCCATGTCACTGTGTCTCAGATCGGAGCCATGTACCGGGGCGATCGCTCGCGGAAAGAAAACCTGGTGGAATACGGATTTCGTTTGCCGTCGGCACTGGATAACCGGCCACTGAAATTTGAAGAGTTTGAAGCACTGGCACCGCAGACCTTGTATGTCTCGGCAACCCCGGGCAATTACGAGGTAGAGAAATCCGGCGGAGAGATTGCCGAGCAGGTGGTACGGCCAACCGGCTTGCTGGATCCTGAAATTGAAGTGCGTCCGGTGGCAACCCAGGTTGATGATTTGCTTTCGGAAATCAGAATCCGTGAAGCCAAGGGCGAACGCGTATTGGTGACCACCCTGACCAAGCGCATGGCCGAGGATTTGACGGAATACCTTGATGAGCACGGGGTGAAAGTGCGTTACCTGCACTCGGATATTGATACGGTCGAGCGGGTCGAAATCATCCGCGATTTACGCTTGGGTGAATTTGATGTCCTGGTGGGGATCAACCTGTTGCGAGAAGGGTTGGATATGCCGGAAGTATCTCTGGTCGCCATTCTCGATGCCGATAAAGAAGGATTCCTGCGCTCGGAACGGTCGCTGATCCAGACGATTGGCCGGGCGGCGCGAAACCTGGAAGGGAGAGCGATCCTCTATGCGGACCGGATCACCGGATCGATGGAGCGGGCAATCAATGAAACCAATCGGCGTCGTGAAAAGCAGCGAGCGTATAATGAAGAGCGTGGCATTGTGCCGCAGGCGCTCAATAAAGCGGTGGCGGATATTCTGGAGCTTGGTAAACCCGGTAAGCGCCGAATGAACAAAGCGGCGCAGTTGCATCAGGTCGCGGAGAAGAAAGGAACCTATACCACGCTTTCACCGCAGCAACTGGAGTTGGAAATTCAGAAGCTTGAGTCTGAAATGTATGATTTGGCCCAGAATCTGGAGTTTGAGAAGGCTGCGGAAATTCGGGATAAGATCCAGACCATGCGAGAGCAGTTTATCGTCAATAGTTAACTTGCTCGACGCTGCCTGTGAACTGTAGATAAAAAAAAGCCAACCGCAATTACTTCGGTTGGCATCATTGTTTAAGTGAAAAAATTCCACAAACAACGTCAGTTGGCTAGGTTGACTCTCAGGAAAGAGTCGAAATAGATAATGCAGACTGCGTGCCAACTTTTTTGTCATGCGTCATTGTACTTTTTTATGGCTTTCCCGGAGCAATTTGTGGACGTCGCTTGCGGATCCGACGCGTTTTTTTGCAATTTGCAAATCATTATGCAATTCATTGTGGCAAAATAGAAAAACTGGAATTTGTAATAACACGTTTTTTCCCTATTGATTACAATTACTTTAGGGAATAGGGGTTGGAGGGGCAATGGAGAGCAAGTCTACACAGCGACAAGTCTTAATGGTCGAAGATACCGCGTCAGTTGCGGCCTTGTACAAATCTTACCTGAATCCTCTCGGCTTATCGGTCAATATTGTCGGGACCGGGGCGGAAGCCCTCAATGCGATGAAAGCCGCGACGCCGGATTTGATCCTGCTTGATTTGCGTTTGCCGGATATGACCGGGATGGCGGTGCTGGAATCTGTACGTCGCGATTACGGTAACATTCCGGTCGTGATCATGACCGCGCATGGCTCGATTGATGTTGCGGTGGAGGCGATGCGGCACGGGGCGCAGGATTTTCTGATCAAGCCCTGTGAAGCGGACCGATTGCGGATCACAGTGAATAACGCTTTGCGTGCTGGTGAATCCGATGCGACGGATACGACGCAACCGGGTCAGGGCAGTGCACAATACCAAGGCTTCATTGGCAACAGCCTGCCGATGCAGGCGGTTTACCGGGTCATTGAGTCGGCGGCGTCCAGTAAGGCGACCGTGTTTATTACCGGTGAGAGCGGGACCGGGAAAGAAGTCTGTGCTGAAGCGGTTCATGCGGCAAGCCCGAGAAGCAGTCAGCCTTTTGTGGCGCTCAATTGTGCGGCCATCCCGAAAGAGTTGATTGAAAGCGAATTGTTCGGACATGTGAAAGGTGCGTTCACCGGTGCGTCGACAGAGCGTAAGGGCGCTGTTGAGTTAGCCAATTACGGGACGCTCTTTCTGGATGAGCTTTGTGAGATGGATTTGGATTTGCAAAGCAAATTGCTTCGCTTTATACAAACCGGTACGTATCAGAAAGTCGGCTCGTCTAAAACCAGCAAGGTTGATGTCCGGTTTGTCTGTGCGACCAATCGCAATCCCTGGGTGGAAGTTCAGGAAGGGCGTTTCCGGGAAGATTTGTATTACCGATTGCATGTGATTCCGGTGACCTTGCCGCCGCTGCGTGAGCGCGGTGAGGATGTGATCGAAATCGCCCATGCGTTGCTGGCTTTAATGTCTGTTGAAGAGCATAAACAGTTCTCTCGCTTCTCAGCAGAAGTGATTGATTTGTTTCAGCGTTACACTTGGCCCGGGAATGTCCGTGAGTTGCAGAACGTGATCCGCAATATCGTGGTGCTCAATTCCGGTGAAGAAGTGACCTTACAAATGGTGCCGCCGCCGATCCACTCAGGAACTGGCGCCGAATTTGCATCTTTAGCACCACAACCCACCGAGTTGCACCAGGCCTCAGGTCTGATTTCGCAACCTGAAGGCGATACTGGCGCCGGGAGCCGTGCGGAAATTGCGTTGCAGCGGATCCCGGAGCGTGCGGAAGTTGAGCCGTTGTGGGTTGTTGAAAAACGCGCGATTCAAGCGGCGATTGATGCGTGTGATGGAAACATTCCGCGAGCTGCGGGCTTACTGGAAGTAAGTCCATCAACGATTTATCGAAAACTGCAGACCTGGCAGGATGGGGCTGGTAGTAACAGGGAGACGAAATAAATGACAACAAGTATTAACGCATCAACCATTAAGCGCTTAGCTGAAGAAGTTGGTCAGGATACCGTTTCACTGTTGCTCAAAGTGTTCAGTGATGAGTTAGAACAGTATCTGAGGCAACTTTCCGATCAACCGTCTGTCAGTCAGGTCAGGGAAATCAGCCACGCGATTAAAAGTAGCGCGGCGAGTTTCGGTGCCGATGATCTGGCAGAAATGGCTCAGGAATGTGAATCCCGGATGAAGCAGGGGCAGGCGGACTGGATGCATGACCATCTGCCGGAATTCAGGCAGATGGTGCAAGGCATGGCGCTGGAGTATAAGCAGCTAGCCAGCAATGATGAGCTTATCAATCGCCTCTTTTAGCTTTTCCCGGTCATGGCGCCATTCGTGATTACCTGAAGCCAGTGCTTCGATAATCTGTTGATAACGCGGCGCCAATTCCGTTCGATGGTGGTCTGTCAGGACACCATCGACGGCTCTTCCCCCCATGGCACGTTCGCACCAAAACAGCATGGTTTCCAGGGTCATCGCACCTGCAGGTCCTTTCTCTTTATCCAGATTGGTAATAAAGATAATCTTTGCACGGCAGTGTTTCAGTGCCTGTTTGATTTCCTTCAACAGTAACGGGGGCATCACGCTGGTCAGGAAACTACCGGGCCCCAGCAGGACGAGATCAGCCTGTTCAATGGCCTGAACCGCTTCTTTGGTGGCTGGTACGGCTGGCTCGACATAGAGTCGCAATGGCACTTCATTGAGCTCATCTACGCTGGTTTCACCGGAAATGATGTCACCGTTTCTCAGCATGGCGGTCAGATCGGCCGGATGTTCAGACATCGGCACAATCTGGGTGTCGACTTTGAGCATATCGCGGATCAGGGTGATGGCATCCAGCGGGCGGATCGATAAGTTATCCAGCGCAGTCAGCATCAGGTTGCCCAGGTTATGGCCGTTGAGTTCGCCATTGCCGCGAAAACGGTATTCAAAAATCATCGAGCCGACAGAAGGCTCGGTAATTAACTGGTTGATGCAATTCCGGGTATCGCCCCAGGCGATACCGCCCTGGCAGGCGCGAATGCGGCCGGTCGACCCGCCGTTATCGGTCGTGGTGACGATGCCGGTCACCTGAGAGCCATAGCTGGAGAGGGCTGAGAGCACACGGCCCAGGCCATGCCCGCCGCCAATGGCCACTATTTTCGTATTGGTCGTCGTCTGTGTCATTGCCATGAAGGCCGTTGTAAAGATTCCGGATCGGCAAGTGTATCGATTTTGGCTATGGCAAGCCAAGCCCCTTGTCAGAGGATGCAGCCAGTATCACGAAATGCGAGGGCGCCCACAGTTTACCGGGATATAGAGCAAAAAAAAACCTTCTGCATGTGCAGAAGGCAAAGGTTATCACAACGACAGTGTTTGGTTGCTACAGCCCGGTTTTAGTGGGGCTTATGCATAATACTCATCAGATAGTCATAGGTGTCCATGCAGCTTGGTGTATTAAGCAGCATCTGCTTTTCGCTGGCAGGCACCGGTAAAATCTCCAGCCAGCGCTGACAAAGCCAGCTGAGATTATTAAATTGTTTCTTCTGGTTTAACTGATTGAGTTCAGGATGTTTTTTGAACATCTGCTTGAGCTTGTCAGCTAAAATACGTTGCTCATTGCGGATTTTGACTTCCGGCCACTGCGGAATGAGCTCACACTCGCCGCTGATAGCGCCGGACTCGCTTTGCTCCAACGCGTGAATACGGAAGTTCTCGTGGCCGTACACGGTCACAATCAATGAGCCGTCAATGGCCGAGGTATCGAAGTCTTCAACGGTCACCCGGGTGCCGATATGGAAAAACTCATGGCCATGCTCATTTTCGTCAAACATACAGATGCCAAACCCTTCGGAAGACAATAGCGCCGCTTTAAATGCTTCCATTTGCGGACCCGGTGCAATGCGAATTGGCATTCTTCCACCGGGCAGGACATGGCGTTTTTGAAAAAGTAGTGGTAATGACTGTTTCATAATCGGCTCCGGCTGTCGTTCTTGATGTCTGGTATGCTAGACGTTGCAATAGTGATGCCGGAATTTCATCTGATGGCCAGAACGCCTGATTTAAGCCGGATTCCTGATTTTCACTGATGCATTCGTTTTCATATTGCGAAATTCATCCGTGAAACGGTTGCAAATTGCGAATCATTTTTGATTCGCAATTATTTTAAGCGCACTGTCGCTGGGGAGTAACTCCAGGTGGCTTTGCTCATTGAAGTACCAGCCTTTGATGATGCCTTTGGCCATCATGTCGTGAAATCCGGCAATGACTTCTTCCGCGGCTTCATGAGCGTGCCGGGCATCAAGCCCTTCTTCGCGCTGCAAGTAGAGCGCAATATCGTTTACAGTGGCAGATTCGATGATATTGGACATAATTCCCCCACAAACTGTAAGAAAATTTGCATAACTTCTCTTTAGTAGTATTGTCGCGATTTCTGACGATCGGTAGAATACCCGACATCTTTTTTAGAGAATTGTCATTAGGTCAAACTCTCTGATAAGTTATAAAGACTATGCCGCTTTGTTGTTGGTCGTGTGAATCGTCGCACTCTCAACAAAGACTCTCAACAAAGCAGCCATAACTCCGAGCTCTATTCACTAAGTTGCCTCGTGAACGACGCAATAGGTGACGTGAGCCGTGACATTATGTCACCAGGGTCGATAAAGAAATGCATCGGCCTCCCGTATTTGGAAAGGTGTTTCGTGGCGAATCAATTTGAAGATCAATACCATCGCAAGTTTTACTACTTGCGGCTTTCAGTGACGGACGTTTGTAATTTCAAATGTACCTACTGCCTCCCTGACGGCTATCGACCGGCAGAGAGAAAAAAACCTTCTTTTCTAACCCTGGATGAAATTCGCCGGGTGACCGGTGCGTTTGCGTCTTGCGGTACCACTAAAGTCCGGATCACCGGAGGGGAGCCGTCATTGCGACGGGACTTCACCGACATTATCCGGACGGTTGCCGAGCAGCCCGGGATCCGCAAAGTGGCGACCACCACCAATGGTTACCGAATGGCCAAGCATGTCCGGGAATGGCGTCAGGCCGGCTTGACGCACTTGAATGTCAGTGTTGATAGCCTGGATCCGAAGATGTTCTTCCAGATCACTGGCGAGAACTTGTTCCATCAGGTCATGGATGGCATTGATGCAGCCTTTTCGGCCGGATTTGAGCAGGTCAAAATCAACACGGTTTTGCTGAAAGACCTTAATTCACAACAACTGCCGCAATTCCTGAACTGGATTAAAGACCGACCGATTCAGCTCCGGTTTATCGAGCTGATGCAAACCGGTGAAATGGACGGTCTGTTCCAGCGCCACCATGTCTCCGGCGTGAGTATCCGAAATCATCTGATTGCCAATGGCTGGCTGCTCAAGCCCCGGGCCAACAATGATGGCCCCGCCCAGGTTTTCTTCCACCCGGATTACCTGGGGGAAGTGGGTCTGATCATGCCGTATGAGAAAGATTTTTGTCAGAGCTGTAACCGACTGCGGATCTCGGCTCTCGGTAAACTGCACCTGTGCCTGTTTGGTGATCATGGGGTCGATCTGCGTGATCTGCTGAGTCATGACCATCAGCAGGCAGCGCTGATCGAGCGGATTCAACGTGGCTTGCAGGAAAAAGCGGTCAGTCATTTTCTGGATGACGGCAATACCGGCATGACACCTCACCTTGCATCGATTGGTGGTTAACACCCCCGGGCCTTACTTTATCGCGATCGAGGCGGCTTTTGGTCGCGGGGTGAGAAGGCCGGGTTTGGTTGCATGACCATCTGAAGGGAAAAACAATGACACAATTGACACACATTAACGCGTCCGGCGAAGCCAACATGGTAGATGTCTCCGGAAAGGTGGATTCGGTACGGGAAGCTCGTGCTGAAGCGTTTGTCCACATGGCGCCAGAGACGCTGGCGCTGATTGTCTCGGGCCAGCACCATAAAGGGGATGTCTTCGCAACCGCGCGGATCGCCGGGATCCAAGCTGCAAAGAAAACCTGGGACTTGATCCCGTTGTGCCATCCGCTGCTACTGTCGAAAGTTGAAGTGCAGTTAGAAGCCATTCCGGCTGAAAATACCGTCCGGATTGAGTCGTGTTGTAAACTGGCCGGTAAAACCGGCGTGGAGATGGAAGCGCTGACGGCTGCCTCGGTGGCGGCGCTGACCATTTATGACATGTGCAAAGCGGTTCAAAAAGACATGGTAATTGGCCAGGTTCGTTTGCTGGAAAAAACGGGCGGTAAATCCGGACATTTTAAGGTGGAAGCATGATTAAGGTACTTTTTTTTGCTCAGGTCAAAGAGCTGGTGGGCGTCGAACAACTTGATGTTGCCGCTGAATTCACGACCGCTGAGGCATTGCGGGCGCACCTGGCAACCCGGGGTGATAAGTGGCAACTGGCACTGGAGCCGGGGAAATTGCTGGTTGCGGTGAATCAGACCATTTGTGCTCTCGACAGTGCGCTTAGCGATGGCGACGAGGTTGCGTTTTTCCCGCCGGTGACCGGAGGCTGATGATGATTTCTGTACAGGTTGATGACTTCTCTGTTGCCGAAGAGTACGCCAGGCTGGCAGAGGGCAACAATGCCGGTGCGGTCGTCACGTTTGTCGGTAAAGTCCGTGATTTCAATCAGGGGGATCACGTGACCGGACTGTCGCTGGAACATTATCCCGGCATGACTGAAAAAGCATTGACGGAAATTGTTGAACAAGCCCAAGTGCGTTGGCCGTTGTTGCAAACCCGGGTGATCCACCGGGTTGGCGATTTGGCGCTGGGCGATCAAATTGTCTTTGTCGGTGTGACCAGTGCCCATCGCGGCGCAGCATTTCAGGCGTGTGAATTTATCATGGACTACCTGAAGACCCGGGCACCGTTCTGGAAGAAAGAGCAAACCCCGGCTGAATCGCGCTGGGTTGATGCCCGGGAAACGGACACTACGGCCGCAGAGCGTTGGCAGTCCTCGTGACCTGAGTTAACCGACTTGTTGCCCGATTCTGGCAACAAGTCGGTGGTTGTCCTGCTTTTATCCCTACCGACTATCTTCTCGTCACTGCTCGTACTCACGGGAAATCAACAGTGAACACTATCATTATCCCATCGCAGTGCCACCGTTTTACCTCCACCACATAACAGTTTTTGATGTGTCGAAAGATGGATTGACCCTGATTATTTGTTGCCAGAGATTTGTCGCTTAGGGGATCTCTCTGAAACAGCGAGACGCCATACTTCTCGCTGATAGCTGCTGATCTCTGCGTTGTTTGGGTTTTAGATGAATAATCTGAATTATAAATTATATAGTGAATTATATTACTGTATTTAATTTCCAAGTTATTATTTAATTTTGTAGTCGCAGTTTTAGTTCGAGTTTAATATCGTAACTCCAAGTCATTTCGTGAATAAAAAATAAATCTATCCTCCATTCATGCGACCGAGGCGGGTTTAATTCGCGGCAGTATTTCTTATCATATTTGACCCGTTTTTTAGATGAATTGACAACTTTAGGTCGGTGTTTTTTTGTCTTTTTTATATTTTTTTGTGATTTTTAGTTATCTAGTATTCCATTTGGTTATCAATGGAAGGGGGTGTTCTATGCGGGTTTTGTGAATAAATCGTCATGAATTCCTGTTAATTTATAAAATTGGTGTGGTTTTATTCATGATGTGCGGGTTTGTATGTGGTTCATGATGCTGTTGAATGCTAATTTTGTGGTTTTATATCGTATTGCGGCGGGTTTATGTTGCTGATATGTTTCAACTCGACTTGGGATGAGTCGAAATTACAGAAATTTACAGGTAAGTAAAAATGAAAAAAACACTTTTAGCAGTAGCAATTCCCGCCATTATTTTCAGCAATGCCGCCAGTGCCGTTGAACTTCTGAAAGACGAAGGTGCGATGGTTGATTTTTACGGTCAACTACGTACTCAAGTTGAAAAATACGAAGACAAAGACGTGACTCTAAACGCTGGCTCTTCTCGTGCTGGTGTACAAGCTCAATATGCCCTTTCTGATACAGTGGACGTATTTGGTAAGGTTGAGTTTGGTATCGCCTTCAAGGAATCGAAGGACGAGTACAACATGAAAAACCGTCTGCACTTTGCCGGTGTAGATACAGATTTCGGTAAGATTTCGTTTGGTCGCCAATGGGTTATCTCGGATGAAATCTACGGTGCCGACTATTCTTACTTCTTCGGTGGCTCAGGTATGCGTTATGGCACCCTTTCGGGGGCGCGTCATGACTCACTGATCAAATACACCTTTGAAGGTGAAAACTTTCTGCTGGCTGCCAACTACGGCCTGGCTGAAGATGACACCAACCAGGAGTTGTCTGAGCTTTATGTGACGACAAGTGTTGGCGGTTTCAACTTCCACATCGGTGGTGGTGTAAACCGCGATAAATCTTATAAAGTTGGCACAGACAAAGTTACTGATCCAGCCAAAGAGACTGATGTAAACGCAGATCTGGAAAACACCTACTATGAAGGGACTGTTGAGTATACTTTCGGTCCGGCGTTGATCGGTTTCACTTACTACAATGCTGAACTGGAAGCCAAAGCGTCAGGTGCGAGCATTGAGGAAGATGCGTTCAGCTTGGGTGCCACCTATAGCTGGGCAGACAATGCGACAGCTTATGCTGGCTATGAGTATGTTGAGCAATCATCAGGTGCGTTGAATACTGATGGCGACGGCGAGAACTTTTATATTGGTACCGACTACCACTTCAACAAGTGGTCCCGTATCTATGTTGAGTACGGCTATAAAGACGGCACAACGTTGGGCTTCTCTAATAAAGGGAGCGACAGCACAATTTCACCATCAGTCTCTGACGGTGAAAGCCAGTACGCCATTGGTGCCCGCGTATACTGGTAAGCCACTCAACATTCATTGTCTTATTTATTTTTGCCCGGCCGACGCGCCGGGCTTTTTTGTCGCTGGCGTTCAGCGTCGTTTCGGCAAGGGTTCAGATTTCAGGCAATAAAATAGCCCCTGAGATGGGGCTAGGCTGGTGGTAGAAAGCTTATGGCTTTAATGACACCGGTGATCACCGTTTGGTTTTATGTGCCGGTGGCACATAACCGTGGCGAACACGGGAAGGGCTTGGACGCGAGTTGCAACCACTGGGTCTCATTATGAACTCTCAAATAGAACGGAACGGAAACGAATTGTTGAAGTCTGACTTCATCCTGCGAACCTGAATCCATCCTCCAACACGTTCATACTAGCGCCATTGTGCATGGGTAGATACTTGAAAAATGATAAAAAATGGGTTTGTGAAAAGTTAATCTATCAGCCTTTTTTTTATTCGCTTTTGTTATTAATTCCGTGCTTCAAGCAAGGATTATGCTTCTGTGCCATATTTATCATTCATCCTGTAAATTCTGTGAATTCAACTTTACAGGTCGTTCAACGAGGGCCGATAGCTCGGGACTGGTCTCTCGACAGAGGGCTCTCGGAAATGGTTGACAGGGGAGGAGAGCATGAAGCACAGACGCGTATCAAACCGCCGTGTTAAGCAAATGTTAGAAGAGCTCCACACAGATGAGATGCATATCGTCTCGATTGACAGTGACGGAGAGCATCATTTGATCGATAACAATCAATCTTCAGATCGGCAGCAACGGCCAAATTTCGACTTAGGTCGTGAAAATAAGTAATGCCGAGTTTGACCGAAGCGCCTGACGACAGGCGCTTTTTTATGTCCTTAGGTCATGTTTTTACAACTGTGTTATTGACTATGCTAATAAATGTTAAATATACAGGTGTTTTATGCTGATTGTTTATTCATATCTGTGATTATTTATTCGTATTTTGCGTTTTTTTGGTACCTTTGGCGGATTTCCCTCTATTGAGACGGTTTCATGACAGAAAGCGCTAGCATGCATTTGAAGGGTGGTGGATATAACTATGTAATGGATTGCTGTAGAGGATAATATCGCTTTTTGTTATCAATTTGTGGCAAATTGCTTCAATGCCTGATAAGGTTTTGACCAATTCTTCGGTTCGCTCTGTATTGTTTAGGATTAACGGGACAGACACTGCTGACGACTCAGCCAACTGAAGAACGTCAAGGACGTATTGATTAATGTATTGGAGCTAATGCATGAATAAGAACAAGATTACTCAGGCGCTTATGCTAAGCGCGGGTATGGCTGTTGCTGCCACCTCTTTTTCCACCCTGGCAGCCGATGTACCAGCTGGCGTCAAGCTGGCCGCAAAACAAGAAATGGTTCGCGGTAACGGTACTGAAGTTGAATCTCTTGATCCGCAAAAAGTCTCTGGTGTTCCAGAATCCAACGTCATTCGTGACCTAATGGAAGGCCTGGTAAACCAGGACGGCAACGGTAACCTAGTTGGCGGCGTCGCTAAATCCTGGGAAACCAAAGACAACAAAACCTGGATCTTCCATCTTCGCCCGGAAGCGAAATGGTCAAACGGCGATCCAGTTTCGGCAGCTGACTTTGTTTATGCATGGCAGCGTTTGGCCGACCCGAAAACCGGTTCCCCTTATGCGTCATACCTGGAAATGACCACGATGAAAAACGCCGTGGACATCATTTCGGGCAAGAAGAGCCCGGACGCTCTGGGTGTTGAAGCGGTTGATGCACACACGCTGAAAGTTTCGCTGGAGAAGCCGGTACCATACTTTGTGGCGATGACCGTACACACTTCTATGAAGCCAGTGAACCAAAAAGTGGTTGAAAAGTTTGGTGACAAGTGGACCAGCCCGGAAAACTACGTCGGTAACGGCGCGTTTGTTCTGGACAAGTGGGTAGTGAACGAGCGTATCGTACTGACGCGTAACTCCAAGTACTGGGACAATGACAAAACCGTGCTGAACCAGGTCACTTACCTGCCGATTGAAAACCAGGTTGCAGAAATGAACCGCTTCCTGGCTGGTGAGGTTGACGTGACGTATGAAATGCCGAACGAGCACTTCAAGCGTCTGGTGAAAGAGTATCCGGAAGACGTCAAGGTCACACCATACCTGTGTTCTTACTACTACGAGTTTAATACCACCAAAGCCCCATTTGATAACGAGAAAGTTCGTAAAGCCCTGTCTTACGCGATTGATCGTGATGTCATTGCCAAGTTCATCGTGGGTAAAGGGGAAACACCGGCATATAACTTCACGCCGCTGGCAACAAATGGCCTGGAAGTGGAGACGCCTGAGTACGCCAAGCTGACCCAGAAAGAGCGTGTTGCGAAAGCAAAAGCGTTGTTGGAAGAAGCGGGTTACGGCCCGAGCAATCCGCTGAAATTTGACCTGCTGTACAACACCAGTGAAAACCACAAGAAAGTGGCGGTTGCCATTGCTTCAATGTGGAAAAAGCAGCTGGGTGTCACCGCCGTGTTGGAAAACCAAGAGTGGAAGAGCTACCTCGACAGCAAGCGTCAGGGTAACTTCGAAGTGTCCCGTGCCGGCTGGTGTGGTGACTACAACGAAGCATCGACCTTCCTGGCAATCATGCGTGACGGTCACTCTCAGAACTACCCACGCTATACAAGCGCGTCTTACGACAGCCAGTTGGACAAAGCGCTTACGGCTGCTTCTGACGCCGATCGTGCCCAGGCTTACAAACAAGCTGAAGCACTCCTGGCCAAGGACATGCCAATCCTGCCAATTTATCACTACGTGAATGCGCGTCTGGTGAATCCGAACCTGGGTGGCTATCCGGAGCACAACCCTGAAGATAACATCTTCAGTAAAGACCTCTACATCATTGCTGACAAATAAACAGCAAGATATCTAATATGCGCTGCTCCAGGAATGGGGCAGTGCTGTTTATTCGTATTTGTTACGAACAAACGTTAACTGTCACAGACTGAACGACACGGTGGAATTTTATGATTAAATTCATCGCAAAACGGATTTTTGAAGCTATACCGACCCTGTTGGTACTGATTACAATCTCGTTTTTCCTGATGCGTTTTGCGCCAGGCAACCCTTTCTCCAGCGACCGACCGCTGCCGCCGGAGGTGATGGCCAATATCGAGGCGAAATACGGCCTGGATAAGCCGGTATTTGAGCAATACACGACCTACCTTGGAAATATTCTCCACGGCGATTTTGGCCCGTCATTTAAATATAAAGACTTTACGGTGAATGAACTGGTGGCCGAAGCGCTGCCGGTCTCGGCCAAGATTGGTTTCTTTGCCTTTATCTTTGCACTCATCATGGGGGTCACCGTCGGGACGATTGCTGCTTTGAAGCAAAATAGTTGGCTTGATTACACTATCATGTCAACCGCCATGGCCGGGGTGGTGATGCCCTCCTTTATCCTGGCGCCGGTCCTGATTTATATCTTCTCGATTAACCTCGGTTGGCTGCCAGCCGGCGGCTGGAATGACGGCTCGCTGCAATACATGATGCTGCCGATGATCGGGATGTCGCTGTTGTACGTTGCGACGTTTGCGCGGATCACCCGTGGTAGCATGATCGAGACACTGAACAGTAACTTTATCCGCACTGCCCGCGCCAAAGGGCTGAGCTATACCTACATTATTCTCAAGCATGCACTGAAACCAGCCCTGTTGCCTGTGGTGTCCTATATGGGGCCTGCCTTCGTCGGGATTATCACCGGCTCGGTAGTCATCGAAACCATCTTCGGCCTGCCTGGCATCGGCAAATTGTTCGTGAACGCTGCCTTTAACCGTGATTATTCACTGGTCCTTGGTATCACGATTCTTATCGGTACCCTGACAATTATCTTCAATGCGCTTGTCGATATTGCCTTGGCGTACATTGATCCGAAAATTCGTTACTAGGGGGCCAACACCATGATGCTTACAAAAAAAGAAAATGTAGAGGCCGTTGAGAAGTTTTCTGAACAGCTGGAAATTGAAGGCCGTAGCCTGTGGCAAGATGCCCGTATTCGTTTTATGCGCAATAAAGCGGCGATGGTGAGCCTGGGGATCCTGTTTTTGATCACCCTGGCTGTGATTTTTGGTCCGATGTTCAGCCAGTATGCATTTGATGATACCGATTGGTATGCGATGCATGCGGGGCCAAGCTTCGGTCCTGAAGGTCACTTTTTCGGAACTGACAGCCTGGGCCGTGACCTGTATACCCGGACCCTGATTGGTGGCCGGATCTCCCTGATGGTTGGGATCCTGGGCGCATTGGTCGCCGTGGTGATCGGGACGTTATACGGCGCGACTTCCGGTTTTATTGGCGGCCGGACTGACCGCGTGATGATGCGGGTGCTGGAAATCCTGTACTCCATCCCGTTCATGTTCTTCGTGATCGTGCTGGTGACCTTCTTTGGCCGGAACATCATGCTGATTTTCGTTGCGATCGGTGCGATCTCCTGGCTGGATATGGCGCGGATTGTTCGGGGTCAGACCCTGTCGCTGCGTAGCAAAGAGTTTATTGAAGCTGCCTACGTCTCCGGGGTCAGCCGCTGGCGGATCATTACCCGCCATATCGTGCCAAACGTTTTAGGTATTGTTGCCGTGTACTCAACCCTACTGGTACCGTCAATGATCCTGACTGAGTCCTTCCTTAGCTTTCTGGGCCTTGGGGTACAGGAGCCGATGACCAGCTGGGGCGCGCTTCTGCAAGAAGGCTCTCAAACGATGGAAGTGGCCATCTGGCAGCTGATGTTCCCTGCAGCATTTATGGTCGTAACTTTGTTCTGCTTTAACTATGTGGGTGACGGTTTGCGTGACGCACTGGATCCAAAAGACAGATAAGAATCGGAATTGCCCTGGCTGGGCTGTCGTCCGGCTCAGCCAGCGACAGGCGTTATAAGGAAGTATTTATGAGCTTATTAGATGTCAAAGATCTACGCGTAGAATTTAAAACACAAGACGGGATCGTCACCGCGGTTAATGATCTGAACTTCTCTCTGGAGCAGGGAGAAACCCTGGGTATTGTTGGTGAATCCGGTTCTGGCAAAAGCCAGACCGTCTTCTCGATTATGGGCCTGTTGGCCAAAAACGGCGTGATTAGCGGCAGTGCTAAATTTGAAGGTCGTGAAATTCTCAATCTGCCGGAGCGGGAGCTCAACAAGATCCGCGCCGAGCAGATCGCGATGATCTTTCAGGATCCGATGACCTCGCTGAACCCGTACATGAAAGTCAGCGATCAGCTGATGGAAGTGCTGATGCTGCACAAGGGCATGGGCAAGTCTGAAGCGTTTGAAGAAAGTGTCCGGATGCTGGAAGCGGTGAAAATTCCAGAAGCACGCAAGCGGATCACCATGTACCCGCATGAATTTTCCGGCGGGATGCGCCAGCGGGTGATGATTGCCATGGCATTGCTGTGCCGTCCGAAACTGCTGATTGCCGATGAGCCGACCACGGCACTGGATGTGACCGTTCAGGCACAGATCATGGAGCTGCTTAACGAGCTCAAAAGTGATTTCAACACCGCGATCATCATGATCACCCACGATCTGGGGGTGGTTGCCGGGAGCTGCGACAAGGTTCTGGTGATGTATGCCGGTCGGACCATGGAATACGGCAAGATCAACGAAATTTTCTATCAGCCGTCACACCCGTATACAGAGGGTTTGTTGAAGGCGATTCCACGCCTGGATACTGAAGGAGAAATCCTGCCGACGATCCCGGGTAACCCGCCGAACTTACTGCGTCTGCCACCAGGCTGTCCTTACCAGGAGCGTTGCCACCGGGCAACCCCTCAGTGTAAGCAGGAAGCCCCTGCGCTGCTGGGCTTTGCGGAAGGTCGTTTACGTGCGTGTTTTTCTGATGTGGGGACGTGGTAATGGAAGCACAAAAAAATCTGTTGTTAGAGATCCAGGATCTCAAAGTTCACTTTGACATTGCCGCCAAATCGGCCTGGCCGTGGACCAAGCCGACCAAACTGAAAGCGGTCGATGGGGTCGGGATCCGTTTATATGAAGGTGAGACCCTGGGCGTGGTGGGTGAGTCTGGCTGTGGAAAGTCGACGTTTGCCCGCGCGGTGATCGGTTTGGTTGAAGCGACTGAAGGCAATGTTGTTTGGCTGGGCCAGGATCTGACCAAGTTGGATCAGGTGGCGATGCGTGAAAAGCGCAAAGAGATCCAGATGATTTTCCAGGACCCGCTGGCGTCACTGAACCCGCGCATGACGGTTGGTGAAATCATTGCCGAGCCGCTGAAGGCTTTTTATCCGAACATGAGTGTCGATGATGTGAAGCAGCAGGTGAAGGCGATGATGACGAAAGTCGGCCTGTTGCCGAACGTGATCAACCGCTACCCGCACGAATTCTCCGGCGGTCAGTGTCAGCGGATCGGGATTGCCCGTGCGCTGATCCTGAAACCGAAATTGATCATCTGTGATGAGCCGGTCTCAGCGCTCGATGTCTCGATTCAGGCGCAGGTGGTGAACCTGCTGAAATCTCTGCAGAAGGAAATGGGGCTGAGCCTGATTTTCATCGCGCACGACTTGTCGGTGGTGAAACACATCTCCGACCGCGTTCTGGTGATGTATCTCGGGAACGCGGTGGAAATGGGCGAAGGAGAGGCACTGTTTGCCGAACCGAAACACCCTTATACCAAAGCGCTGATGTCAGCGGTGCCAATCCCGGATCCGGACCTTGAACGCAATAAAGAGATCCAGTTGCTGGAAGGGGAGCTGCCGTCGCCGATGAACCCGCCTTCAGGGTGTGTGTTCCGGACCCGCTGCCCGCAGGCGACCGCAACATGTGCGGAGAAAAAACCGCAACTGGAAGGCGGTGACATCCATGCGGTGGCCTGTTTAAACGTACATTAATTCAAGCCTGTGACAGGCTTTAAGCGCGGTGTAAAAGCCGCGCTTTTTTTCTATTGGGGGCCTTTGCAAGAAATCAAAACCGGGAGTCAAAATACAAACGTCGCGGCGTCTCTTACGTTGTTCGACAGCATGTTTCAGTCACACATCGTATTTAAGAAAAACAAGGATTGTTGATATGCGGTCATTATCGGTGCAATGGAAAATTACCCTGATGGCAGGGGTCGGCCTATTGATGACAGTACTGGTGTTAACCAGTCTCTCTTTTTACTTTTCGGCGCAAAGCCAGCAGCTGGTCAGCGAGCAGTCATTTGCCTCGTTGCGGGGGAAGTCGCAGAGCGTCGTGCAGGCGCAAGCTGAACGTCAGGCAATCCGCGTGCAGCAGTATCTGGATGAAGCTACCTATCGCGCGGAAATGCTGGCGCAGAGTGTGCTGTTTCTCAAATACAATGCCGAAGAGAATTTTACCGGCAGCGAAGCACTGCGCGGCTCGATTAATGAGCTGCTCCGCCGCGCCGCCAATGAGTTTCCTAATATTTATGGCACTTTCGCCGTGTTTGAACCCGATGCGCTCGATGGCGAAGATAACAATTACCACAGTGCTTCCTATGTCGGTGCCAATGAACAAGGGCGTTTTGCATCCTACTGGGCCAAACCGGGCACCGAAGATGCAGCCCAGTTTGTCTTTTCTGAAACGGCTCTCACTGCACAGCAAGCATCCTGGTATCGCTGTAGCTTAAGCAGCCTTAATCCGTGTGTTCTGGAGCCGAAATTTGCGACCCATGGGGGAGAAGGGCAACTGGTTAGCACCATTACCATTCCGTTGGTTGTTGATGAGGTAGCTGTCGGGGTGATGGGGATTGATATCCGGCTTGATACGCTGCATTCGGTGATCAGTCAGGTTGACCAGAGCATGTTCGGTGGCAGCGGAAAGGTTTCCTTGCTCAGTGAGCAGGGCACGATTGTCGCCTGGGATCAGGCCAGCAACCGGCGGGGCAGCAAATTGAACCGCGGTGATGGCTTACCCGAAGCGATCTCAAGCTGGCTGGCGCAGGGGCAGACTGTGGTCGGCTGGAGCGGTGATCAACAATGGCTGCAGGCGTTTACTCCGGTCTCCCTGGGACAATCCTCTTGGGGGGTGGTGATCCAGTTGCCGGCGGACCAGGTGTTGGCCGAAGCGATTTCCCTGGATTCGGCAATCACCCAACAGCGTGAAGAATCAACCTGGGTTCAGGTCGCAGCCAGCGCCATCATCGCGGTTGTGGGACTGCTGGTGGTGTTGTTTTCCGCCGCCCGGTTGGTGGCCCCAATCAAGCAGGTGGCTGAACGACTAAAAGACATCGCCTCCGGTGAGGGCGATTTAACGCAGCGGCTTGAGGTCGTTCAGCAGGATGAGGTCGGTGAGCTGGCGCTGTGGTTTAACCGTTTCCTGGACAAACTGCAACACACTATGAGTCAGGTCGTCAAAGCCGTCGATGAGGTTGGTCGTACCGCCAACGAAGCGGCCCAGGTCGCCAGCAGTAGCCGGGACAGCAGCCAGGCACAATTTAAAGAAGTGGATATGGTGGCGACGGCCGCTGAAGAAATGGCTCAGACTGCTGAGCAAGTGGTCCACCATACCGAAACGGCAGTGGTGGCTGCCAGCCAGGCCGGTATATCGGCTGAAGATGGCCAGCAGGTGGTCGAGCGCTCTGCTGAAGCGATGACCGCGTTGGTGTCCCGGATGGCGAATGCCGTACCGGCAGCCCGGGCACTGGCTAGTAACAGCGACGATATTAATCAGATCCTGCAAGTCATTGCTGCAATTTCAGAGCAAACGAATCTACTGGCATTGAACGCGGCCATTGAGGCGGCGCGTGCCGGTGAGCAGGGACGGGGGTTTGCGGTGGTGGCTGATGAAGTACGCCAACTGGCCGGTCGTACCCAGGACTCGGTCGGTCAAATTCGCTCGGTGATTGAGGTGTTGCAGCAGGGGACTCAGGATGTTGTCGGGGCCATCGAAGAAGGCAGTGAGCTGGCGACAGAAACCGCGCAGCAGGTCAGTCAGGCCGTCGAGAGTCTGGATCAGATCACGGATGCCGTGAAGTCGATTCAGGCGATGAACGAGCAGATCATGCATGCTGCGCAGGAGCAGCAGGCGGTGTCAGGCGAAGTGAACCGCAATGTGGTGAATATTCGCAATTTGAGTGAAGGGATCCTGAATCAGGCCGAAAGCTCAGCAGATATCGGCCAGCGATTGACCCGCTTGTCGACTCACCAGCAGGCCCTGACCGGACAGTTCAAGGTATAGCGAAGAAGAAGGCCAAGGTTTCGCCGAGTGGATCGAGGTGTCGCCGAGGGACAGGCTCCGGGCAAAACGAGAATGGCCGCTACGTTGTGAAGTCAACGCAGCGGCCGTCGCGTATGTATTGATGGTGTCCGCGGTTATTCAGCCGGGTACCAGTACCCTAAGTTAATCAGCTGGGTGAGGAGCGCCATAAAGGCCGGATGGTCGAGCTGTTTGCCCAGGCTGTCGCGGCTGATGGTGTCCTGATCGCACAGATAGGTAGCTGCATTGCTGCACTCCGGCGGCAGCTCAAACCGTTCACCATTAATGTAGAGAATATGCGGGTGCTCCGGGTAGTAGAAAGCCCGCAGGCCGCCCAAGCGTTTGACCGTTTCCCCTTCTTCGAGGAACTGGTAAGTTTCGTTGATCTGCCATGGCGGCTCGGCCGTGATGACATCCAGCTCGTGGCGGCTGGCACTCAGGTGCTCCCCCATCCACTTTTTCAAAAGCTGCGGGTGATCCAGCAGGCTGCGCATCATGTTTTCCAGATCGCGAAATTCAGCATCCGGGATCGCGCCATAGTTTTTCCGGGCCGGTAAATCGGGGTTGTGGTAATGCACATCCCCGATTTCATTGGCAATCACATAATCAGCAAAACTGCTCAGCAGCTCCTGTTTTTTCGGCGAACGGAAGCCGACCGAAAAGCTCATTGCCGTCTCGATGGCATAGCCGTCATGGGGGAAACCCGGCGGTATATAAAGGATATCGCCCGGCTCGAGGATCTCATCAATGATCGGATCAAAGTCCTTGATATGGCGCAGGGCAGGGTGGCGGAATTCTTCCTCGTAGTCCTCTTTCTTCGGACCGACCCGCCAGCGGCGTTTGCCCGAGCCCTGGACGATAAAGACATCGTACTGATCAATATGCGGACCGACGCCGCCACCTGGGGTGGAATAGCTGATCATCAAATCATCAAACAACCAACCGGGCATTTGGCGAAACGGAGCGACCAGACGTGCGGCGCCTTCATGCCAGTGGTTGGCGGCCTGCACGGTGAAAGACCAGTTGTCCTCCGGCATGTTGTCAAAACTGAGCGGCCCATGACGGACATCCCAGTCTTCGCCGTGTCTGGCGATATAGCGGGAATCGACTTCTTCCTCCATCGCCAAACCGGCCAGCTCGTCCGGGCTGATTGGGTCAATGAAGTTCTGGAAACCACCTTTGATGATGGTCGGTTGTTTTTGCCAGTATTGCGCCAGAAAGGCATCAAAGGCGAAGCTGAGTTGGTACATAAGATCACTATTGCTAGGCGTTTGCCGCGAGTATAGCGCATTTCAGCGATGAGAGTGATGGGGAAGTCGTTGTGAGCAAGAGCAAAAAAAGAGAGGCTGAGGTGGCCTCTCAAATGAAGTCCTTTTCGTGTAGCTATCGTCCTCGGAGTAGTGCCTGGAAGAAATTATTCGGCCGGTAGCTGACGCAGCAGCGGAAACGCAGATTTTTGTTGCTCGTGACTGACGACAAATCCAATCAGTGTTTCTGTTTCTCTGTCAAAGGCTTTGGCGATATAGCCTTCATCATCCCGGGTGACTTCCCATCGTGCTCGCACGCTTGCTGTTTGTCCGGACAGACTAAGCGGGAACCACGGCGTTTTAGCTTTGATGAGACTGGCTGGCAGCTTGAACGGCGTTGGTGTCCCCAACAGTGTTTTGGCCAATGCTATCGCCGATAGCATTGTCGGTTGCAGGAACGCTCTGACTTTGCCATCAAACTCGGCGCAGTCTCCTAAGGCATAGACATCCTGAGCGGAAGTGCGCAACTGATCATCAACGAGAATACCCTGATTGACAGCCAGGCCTGCATCGCTTGCTAGCAGGATGTTTGGCTTCAGGCCCATGGCTGCGATTACGGCATCTGCTTGGACATAGCTTTGATCGTCAAACTGAACAATGAGTTGCTGGTGGTGGCGGTTGACAGCCTGAACCGTTGAGGAGAGTTTGACCCCGACCTGATGTTCTACCATGACCTGATACAACTCAGCGCCAAGGAAAGAAGGCAGTAGGGTTGGCATCAGTCTATCTGCCCGATCACAAAGCGTCACCTGTTTGCCTGCAAGGACGAGATCCATGGCAATCTCAGTGCCGATCAGCCCGGCTCCCATCACGACAACGGATTTAGCGGATGCCAGACGATCCTGCCGGTTAGCATATTCAGATAAACTGTTGAGCGTCGCTATCTCGTCCGTCGCGTTGCCTTCAAAAGCCGGTACCAGTGATGATGCACCGGTTGCCAGGACCAATTTGGAGTAGCTGATTTGATGATCTGGCAGTTTGACAACTTTGGCCTCAATATCAATGGATTGAACTTTGGTGTAGTTCATCAGCTCGATTTGTTGTGATGCGCTAAATTCATCTGCCGTCTGTTTGATTAAATCACCAGCTGTCTGCCTGCGGGAAAAAACATGGCTCAGTTCTGGCTTGGAATAGTCATCCCCACTATCAGCAGTAATGACTGTTATGGGTGCTGCGTTATCAAGTTTTCGCAGTGATTTCACCAGTTGGTAAGCGGCAAAGCCGCTTCCAATAATTATGATATGCTTATCCATGTCCAGCCTCCTAAGCCAATGGTTCAAAGACGTTTTTACCAATCCCGCAGTCCGGGCAAAGGAAAGAGTCAGGGACAGCTTCCCATGAGGTTCCGGGCATAACGTCCTGATTGGGCTCGCCTCGCTCAGGGTCATAAACCCACTGACAGACCGTACAAATTTGCTTCTGTGTTGGGTTGGCCGAGGAACAAGTTGGTTTCGTTGGTGAACCAGCTTGGGTTGCCAGATTTGCTGGCTGGGATTGCGCCGGACTTTCACAACGTTCTTCGACAGGCGTTGTCTGAGCTTCTATCGGCTGCAGTGCCCACTCGCGTGCGATTTTTCGGCCATGCTCTCGGCACGCTGCAAGGGCGTTACCATCCGGGCGCCATTTCACTTTGATGCCGACGGTGGTAAAGAATCCGGCATCTGTGAGGCGGGCATGAATACGATCAACGGCGCCGCCATTCCAACCAAAACTACCAAAAGCCCCGGCCTTCTTACCTTTGAAGCGCAGGCCGGTGATTTCTTCCAGCATACCGGCAACTTTCGGCATCATCACGTTGTTCATGGTTGAAGACCCGACTAGAACCCCTTTGGAACAGAAGACATTGGCCAGTATTTCGTTTTTATCATGGCGAGCGACGTTGAAGATTTTCACCGCTACCCGGGGATCGGTTTCAGTAATGCCCTGGGCAATCGCATCGGCCATCATGCGGGTATTGTTGGACATGGAATCATAGAAGAGAGTGATTTTGTCTTCCTTGTATTCATCGGCCCATTCAAGGTATTTTTCAATAATTTGGACTGGGTTATCACGCCAGATCACGCCATGGGACGTCGCAATCATCTCGACCGGAAGGTTAAAGGCCAGTACCTCGTGGATCTTGGCTGTAACTAAGGGGCTAAAAGGCGTCAGTATGTTGGAGTAATAGCGCAGACATTGCTCCATTAGCTCGTTGTACTCAACTTCATCATTGAAAAGACGCTCGTCACAATAGTGCTGGCCGAAGGCATCATTACTGAACAGGACGGCATCTTCGGTCAGGTAGGTCATCATGCTGTCCGGCCAGTGCAGCATTGGGGTTTCGATGAACACGAGTGACCTGCCGTTGCCGATGTCTATGCTGTCCCCGGTTTTCACAGTATTGAAATTCCATTCAGGATGGTGGTGGTGCCCGGTAATCGAGTCGACAGCATTTTCGGTACAGTAAATCGGGGTTTCAGGGATCTTGGACATCAGCAGCGATAGCGCGCCGGCGTGGTCCTCTTCAGCATGGTTAATGACGATCAGATCGATTTCTTTCAGGTCAATCTCTTGCTCGAGTTTCTGGACGAAGTCGTAACTGAATTTATGATCGACCGTGTCAATCAGCACGTTTTTACCTTCACGGATAAGGTAACTGTTGTAGCTGGTCCCTTTCAGCGTCTTGTACTCCGTTCCGTGGAAGTCACGGATCTCCCAGTCGCGTTGACCAACCCAGTGAATATTGCTTTTAACGTGAATAGACATACAACCTACCTAAGATAACGATTAACATGTATTTTCAATGCATGTTAATCGCGGGGGTGGTTTGATGCAAGTTTAAAGTTGCATTAAAAATATATGTTTATTTCAATTTGTTGATTATAAAGAAAATAAAATTGATTTTAAAAAGGGGAGATATGAAAAAGGCCAGCAGTGCTGGCCTTGATGGTCTGTGTGCGAGTGCTTACAGTTTGTCGGTCAGCTTCACAGCGTCGCCGATGTAGTTCGCCGGCGTCATGGCTTTCAGGCGCACTTTCTCGTGCTCTGGCAGCTCCAGGCCGTCGATGAACTGGCGCATGCCTTCACCGTCAACACGCTTACCGCGGGTCAGCTCTTTCAACTTCTCGTATGGTTTTTCGATGCCGTAGCGGCGCATCACGGTTTGCACTGGCTCAGCCAGCACTTCCCAGTTCTTATCCAACTCTGCTTCCAGTGCGGCCTGGTTTACTTCCAACTTGCTGATCCCTTTCAGTGTTGAGGTGTACGCGATAATCGCGTAGCCACAACCGACACCCAGGTTACGCAGTACCGTTGAGTCCGTCAGGTCACGCTGCCAGCGAGAAACCGGCAGTTTCTGTGCCAGGTGGCTAAAGATAGCGTTCGCCAGGCCCAGGTTACCTTCTGAGTTTTCAAAGTCGATTGGGTTGACTTTATGCGGCATGGTGGACGAGCCAATTTCACCAGCAATGGTTTTTTGCTTGAAGTGACCCAGCGCAATGTAGCCCCAGACGTCGCGGTCGAAGTCCAGCAGGATGGTGTTGAAGCGGGCAAATGCATCAAACAGCTCGGCAATGTAGTCGTGCGGCTCAATCTGCGTGGTGTAAGGGTTCCAGGTCAGGCCCAGAGACGTCACGAATTCTTCGCTGAACTGGTGCCAGTCGATTTCCGGATACGCTGACAGGTGGGCGTTGTAGTTCCCCACGGCGCCGTTGATTTTACCCAGGATCTCAACCTGTTCGATTTGCTTGAACTGACGCTCCATGCGGTAGGCCACGTTGGCCATTTCTTTACCCATGGTTGAAGGTGATGCGGGTTGGCCGTGGGTACGGGACAGCAGCGGGACTTCGCGGTATTCAGCAGCCAGGTTCTTGATCGCATCAATCACGTTGCGAACTTCCGGCAGCATGACTGTGTCACGGGCTTCATTGAGCATCAGCGCGTGGGACAGGTTATTGATATCTTCTGAAGTACAGGCGAAGTGGATGAACTCATTCACCGCGTGCAGCTCAGGGAAATCGGCCACTTTTTCTTTCAGGAAGTATTCCACCGCTTTCACGTCGTGGTTGGTGGTGCGCTCAATGGTTTTAATGCGTTGCGCATCTTCTTCACTAAATTCAGCAGCAATTCGATCCAGGTAGGCGTTTGCTTCGGCGCTGAATGCAGGAACTTCCACGATAGCGTCCGTGGCGGCCAGTTTTTGTAGCCAGCGGATTTCAACGATAGTGCGGTATTTCAGCAGACCAAATTCACTGAAGATGCTGCGTAGCACACTTGTTTTACTTCCGTAGCGGCCGTCTACCGGGGAAACAGCAGTCAATGCTGACAGTTCCATGTTGCTCTCTCCTGATTAAAAGGGGTTAGTCAATATCTGTTGTCGCCGTCAGGCTTCATCTCTGAATGGACGGCGGCTGTATCAGGTGCCGCGGATAACCGGGCGGCACCTGGGATGTACTTAGTTTCGGGCGAGCAATATTTTTGCCTGCTCCATCATTTGTTTACGGCCAAAAATCAAGTGGCGGCGTTTGCCTCCGACCTGGCGCCACAATACGGCACTGCGCACGGCAGCCAGCAGCAGGGCCCGAACCTTGTGCTGTACGCTTGGCTGTTGTAGGTGCGCGGGCGTACCGGTGACCTGAATTCGCGGGCCAAGCGGGCTGATGGTATCGAGGTAAATGCTCGCCAGATTGCTGATCATCTGCTCTTCCATCAGCTCGAAATGATCCAACTGGCGCTTGGCGGTCTCGATGCGATCCCCCAGTTGCGCCATGCTGTCACGACGCCCGGACAGTTTGCGCTCCAGCGCCATCACACTGACCAGATAGCGGGTCAGCTCGTTGCCGGATGGCGTACTGTCGATTTCGGCTGACAGGGTTTCCAGGCCAAGCCGCAGGTTGGCTTCATTGCCGTAAATCTCAACGGTATTGGCCGGATCAGTGACCACGATACTGTTGAGGCAGGTTTCCAGTGCATCACGGTCGCACTGACCGTCACGGGCAACGTTCTGGACAAGTTTTACGGCCTGGCAGATCCCGGCAAACGCAATGGTACGGTCATATACACTATGTGCCACGAGTGACAACTCCCTTTTATCCCTTTAGATTCTTTGCTCAATAATACCACCACCCAGGCAAACATCGCCGCTGTAGAAGACAGCAGATTGGCCCGGCGTGACGGCAATTTGAGGCTCGTCAAAAATCACTTTGATGTTTTCATCATCAATCGGGATGATGGTACATGGAATGTCCTGCTGACGGTAACGGGTTTTTACCGTACATTGAAGCGGCTCGCGGATCGGCTGGCGATCGACCCAATGCAGCTGCGATGCGACCAGCCCTTCAGATTTCAGGCGCGGGTGATCTTTACCCTGGCCGACGATGAGCTGGTTGCGCGCGACATCTTTGTCGACCACATACCAGGCGTCTTCATTGCCGTTGCCGCCTTTCTGGCCGCCGATAAACAGGCCTTTGCGCTGGCCCAGGGTGTGATACATCAGGCCCTGATGCTGACCAATGACTTTCCCTTCGTCCGCGGTGACAATGTCGCCCGGCTGCGCAGGTAAGTACTTGCTCAGGAAGTCGGTAAACTTACGCTCACCGATAAAGCAGATCCCGGTGGAATCTTTCTTCTTGGCAGTGATCAGGCCTTGCTCTTCGGCAATGCGGCGCACTTCCGGCTTCTCCAGTTCACCGACCGGGAACAGGCTGCGGGCGATTTGGTCATGGCTCAGGGTGTACAGGAAGTAGCTCTGGTCTTTGTTGTTGTCCAGGCCGCGCAGCATTTGCGGCAGCTCGCCTTCGACCGTCGGGAACGTCCGACGCGTATAGTGACCCATCGCGATGTAGTCTGCTTCCAGTACCTCGTCGGCAAATTCCAGGAAGGCTTTGAATTTGATTTCTTTATTACAAAGAATGTCAGGGTTCGGGGTACGGCCAGCTTTGTACTCGGCAAGGAAGTACTCAAAGACATTGTCCCAGTACTCGGCGGCAAAGTTGATGGTATGCAGCGGGATACCGAGTTTGTCACATACAGCTTGGGCATCAGCAAGATCTTCCGCCGCAGAGCAGTACTCTTCCGTGTCGTCTTCTTCCCAGTTTTTCATGAACAGGCCTTCGACCTGGTAACCCTGTTGCAGCAACAGGTAAGCTGAGACAGAGGAATCAACGCCGCCGGACATGCCGACAATGACTTTTTTCTGGCTGTTATCTGACATATTTCTCTTCAGTCGTTACTAGTAATAAGAGCGTAATTCTAACAGAAAGCACCATCACGAAACAGAGCGAGAGCCATATCACACTTTAATAATTTTATCGTCTTTCGCCTCAGGCAGCCAAACCGCGCCCTGGTGTCGATGATTTTCTGATTCAGGGCATGTAAAGCTAAAATCAAAATACGCTTTTAATGGGTTGCTGAAGGTTAAAACCATGACGCAAACGTTTGCTTTGGCGGGATGATAAAGGATGTATCCGTGAATGTGTAGTGTTTTTTCGGGCATTATCACAGGAAAGCGAGTGCCGGCCAGTTGCCGGCACATCAAACAAGCAGGGACCGATACCTTATGACGTCTCGGTCAGGGTGACCTCGCGCCATTCGCCCGGGGCCAGGCCGTCAACGCGCCAGTCGGCCATTTGATAGCGGATCAGGCGCAGGGTCGGAAAGCCGATATGGGCGGTCATTCGGCGCACCTGGCGGTTGCGGCCTTCTTTTAAGGTAATTGCCAGCCAAGTGGTCGGGATGTTCTTACGCTCCCGGATCGGTGGATTTCGTTCCCACACGTCTGGCGCGGCGATCACTTCCACCTCGGCGGGTAGGGTCGGGCCGTCTTTAAGTGCCACCCCGTGGCGAAGGAGCGCCAAATCGGCTTCGTCCGGGGCTCCTTCGACCTGGACCCAGTAAGTTTTGGGTTGTTTGGATTTCGGTTGGGTCAGCCGGGCCTGCAAGATACCGTCGTTGGTCAACACCAGTAATCCTTCACTGTCTTTGTCCAGCCGTCCTGCCGGATAAACGTCTTTGACGGGGATGAAATCAGCCAGTGTTTTATCCCCCGGTTCTCCGCTGAACTGGGTCAAAACGTTATAAGGTTTGTTAAATAAAATGATCTTCCTCGGTTCGCGCGGGCGTTTGGGTTGATTTAGTTTTCTTGACGACCGACGCTCATTCTGAACACGTTTCGGTTGACGGGCAGCGGTGTTTGGCTTCATAAATAGCGTGCTTAGTGCGGATAGTGACATTGAACTGCCCATTATACGCGAAAATGAACCCGATTGGCGTATCGACAAAATTTCAAGTATGATTTGCGCGCATCTTACAAAAAGATAACAAATGGACGCTAGGAGATTTAAATGGATAGTAAAGTAGTAGTACCAGTTGAAGGTCAAAAAATTTCTGTTGATGCAGAAGGTAAACTGGTCGTTCCTAATCACCCGATCATCCCTTACATTGAAGGGGACGGGATTGGTGTTGATGTAAGCCCTGCAATGATCAAAGTGGTTGATGCGGCTGTCGAGAAAGCTTACGGCGGTGACCGTAAGATTGAGTGGATGGAAATCTACACCGGTGAGAAATCAACTCAGGTTTACGGTGAAGATGCCTGGCTACCGCAAGAGACCCTGGACTTTATCCGTGAATACAAAGTCGCTATCAAAGGTCCATTGACGACGCCAGTCGGTGGCGGTATCCGTTCTCTCAACGTTGCGCTGCGTCAAGAGCTTGATCTGTATATCTGTGCCCGCCCGGTCCGTTACTTTGAAGGCGTACCAAGCCCGCTGAAGCAGCCTGAACTGACGGACATGGTGATCTACCGTGAAAACTCGGAAGATATCTATGCTGGTGTTGAGTTCCAGGCCGGGACTGCAGAAGCCGATAAAGTCATCAAATTCCTGCAAGACGAAATGGGTGCCACGAAGATCCGTTTCCCTCAGCAGTGCGGTATCGGGATCAAGCCAATTTCTGAAGAAGGCACGAAGCGCCTGGTTCGCGCTGCGCTTCAGTACACCATTGACAACGATCGTGACTCACTGACTATCGTTCACAAAGGTAACATCATGAAGTTCACCGAAGGTGCCTTCAAAGACTGGGGTTACGAAGTGGCGGCTGAGTTCGGTGCAGAGTTGCTGGACGGTGGTCCATGGATGACGCTGAAGAATCCGAACACCGGCAAAGAAATCATCATCAAAGACAGCATCGCTGACGCATTCCTGCAGCAAATTCTGCTGCGCCCTGCGGAGTACGATGTCATTGCCACCATGAACCTGAACGGTGACTATATCTCTGATGCCTTGGCGGCACAGGTTGGTGGTATCGGTATTGCTCCGGGGGCCAACATCGGTGACGGCGTTGCGTTGTTCGAAGCTACACACGGGACTGCGCCTAAGTATGCCGGTCAGGACAAAGTAAACCCTGGCTCTCTGATCCTGTCTGCTGAAATGATGTTGCGCCACATGGGTTGGACAGAATCGGCTGACCTGATCATCGCTGCGATGGAAGGTGCGATTCGCAACAAGACCGTGACTTACGACTTCGAACGTCAGATGGATGGCGCGACGCTACGTAAGTGTTCTGAGTTTGCTGATGACATGATCGAGCAAATGAAGTAATTCACGTTGTGAATGAAGATGAAGGCTCAGCCACTGGCTGGGCCTTTTTTATATCTGTGGCCCGGCGTTTTCCGACAGAATGAATTTGCAGCGATGGCGTTCACCCTTTATGGTGTGACAGATATGCACCTGTGCCGTTTTGGCTTATCATTGTAGAGGCGTTGCAGTAAAGTTCTGGGACGTTGCAATCAAGCGTAGAAACGTTGAAGCAGAGCGTGAAAAAGGCCGGCAGCCGAGACCGGATTGCATGGTAGCTGACAGGATTGAGTGCCAGAGCGGGTGAGGTAAGATGCAGCCGTCGCAGCGGTCAAAAAAAGGTGAGCGCGGCTCACCTTACAATTCGCTGTGATCAAGCGGGGCGGGGTTTATTTCGCCGCATCGCTTTGGACAGGGACTATCTCTTTGGCATGGAAACCTTTTGGACCCGTCTCAACAGTGTAGTTGACTTGTTGGCCAGCTTTGAGAGTGCGGTATCCATCCATTTGGATAGTTGAATAGTGTGCAAAGATATCGCCTTCGCCCTCTTCCGGGCAGATGAAACCGAAACCTTTGGCGTTATTGAACCATTTAACTGTACCTGTTGCCATGCTATACATCCCTCTTTGCATTCAAGTTCCATTTTGCATCAGTATCAGGCAGTTTTATCATGACTTGAATACTAATGCTAATTTGATGCAGATTATATCTACTACAGGTTACACTTTAGTAAAAAGAGCTAGACAGTCAAGTGCATATTGTAACATTTTCATAAAAACTCGGTTTGTATAGAAGATGTTGTAGCAAGCACGTAAACAAATGGCTAAGATGAAACTATGAGCAAGCTATATGAATGGATTATACCTGAGTCTGACGTACAGGAAGAGGAAGCCACTCAGGTAAAACCGCCATCGATGTATAAAGTAATTCTGAACAATGATGATTACACACCGATGGATTTTGTGATAGAAGTGTTACAGAAGTTCTTCTCCATGGACCTGGAGAAAGCAACACAGTTGATGCTTACTGTGCATTATGAAGGGAAAGCAATCTGTGGAACCTTTACCGCTGAAGTCGCCGAGACGAAGGTGGCACAAGTGATGATGTATGCGAGGGAGCATGAACATCCGCTACTGTGTACGATGGAAAAAGCTTAATTTTTCCGGCACACCATTATGAGTGGTATTTAGGGGAGGTGCCTTATGCTAAACAAAGAACTTGAAGCGAGCTTGAACGGTGCATTCGCCAGGGCGCGAGAAAAGCGCCATGAATTTATGACCGTAGAGCACTTGCTGCTGGCGTTATTGGAAAATGCCGCGGCTCAAGAGGCACTGCTTGCTTGTCGTGCCGATCTCGATACGTTACGCAAAGAGTTGGACTCTTTTATTGAGCAGACCACGCCGTTGATCCCGGTCGATGATGAGAGTCGGGAAACTCAGCCAACCCTGAGCTTTCAGCGGGTGCTGCAACGTGCCGTATTCCACGTCCAATCCTCTGGTCGCAGTGAAGTGACCGGGGCCAATGTTCTGGTCGCAATTTTCAGCGAGCAGGAATCACATGCCGCCTACCTGCTGAAGAAAAGTGATATCAGCCGCCTTGATGTGGTTAACTTTATTTCCCATGGTACGGTCAAAGACAGCGACAATGATGATTTGCACGGCTCCGATGTCGGTGGTGATGAGGCGCGTGCGGAGCAAAACAGCGAAGACAAGCTGGAAAACTTTGCAATCAACCTGAACCAACTGGCCCGCGCAGGGGGAATAGACCCGCTGATTGGTCGTGATTTGGAGTTGGAGCGTACCGTTCAGGTCCTGTGCCGCCGCCGTAAGAATAACCCGCTGCTGGTGGGGGAAGCCGGGGTCGGTAAAACGGCGATTGCCGAGGGGCTGGCCTGGCGCATTGTGGAAGGCCAGGTACCGGACATCATCAAAGACTGTGTGATTTATTCGCTGGATATCGGCTCGTTGCTGGCCGGAACCAAATACCGGGGCGATTTTGAAAAACGCTTCAAAGGTATTTTGAAGCAGTTGGAAAAAGAAGATCACGCGATCCTGTTTATCGATGAAATCCACACCATCATCGGTGCCGGCGCGGCATCGGGTGGTCAGGTGGATGCTGCCAACCTGATTAAGCCGTTGCTCAGTAGCGGGAAGATCCGCTGTATGGGTTCGACCACCTATCAGGAATACAGCAATATTTTCGATAAAGAGCGGGCCTTATCCCGTCGCTTCCAGAAAATCGATATTATCGAGCCGTCACTGGATGATACCACCAAGATCCTGATGGGTCTGAAACCGAAATACGAAGCGCACCACGAAGTCCGCTTTACCAATAAAGCGATCCGTGCGGCGGTTGAGTTGTCGGCCAAATATATCAATGAACGTCACTTACCGGATAAGGCCATTGATGTGATTGATGAGGCCGGTGCCCGTTGCCGTCTGGCCCCTGCCAGCAAGCGGAAGAAAACGGTTAATGTCAGTGATATTGAGGCGATGATCGCCAAAATGGCCCGTATTCCGGAAAAATCCGTATCTTCCAGTGATCGGGATGTGTTGCAGAAACTCGACAGCAAGCTGAAAATGCTGGTATTTGGTCAGGATCCGGCCATTGATGTGTTGACTGAAGCCATCAAGTTGAGCCGTGCCGGGCTGGGTGCAGAGAATAAACCTGTGGGTTCGTTCCTGTTTGCCGGTCCGACCGGGGTTGGTAAAACCGAGGTGACGGTGCAACTGGCACGCACCCTGGGGATTGAGCTGCTGCGTTTTGATATGTCCGAATACATGGAGCGCCACACGGTCAGTCGCCTGATTGGTGCACCTCCGGGTTATGTCGGATATGACCAGGGTGGCCTGCTGACGGATGCCGTGATTAAGAATCCGCACTCGGTCGTCTTGCTGGATGAAATCGAGAAAGCTCACCCGGATGTGTTTAATCTGCTGCTGCAGGTGATGGACAATGGGACATTGACTGATAACAACGGTCGCAAAGCTGATTTCCGCAATGTGATCCTGGTGATGACGACTAATGCCGGTGTGACAGAAACGGTTCGTAAGTCGATCGGTTTGGTTCAACAGGATAACAGCACCGACGCTATGGGTGAGATCAAGCGTGTCTTCACGCCAGAATTCCGCAACCGTCTGGACGGCATTATCTGGTTTAATCACCTGGATAAAGTTGTCATCACACAGGTGGTCGACAAGTTTATTGTCGAATTGCAGGCGCAATTGGATGCACGCGGTGTATCCATGGAAGTCTCTTCTGCGGCGCGTGAATGGCTGGCCAATAAAGGCTACGACAAATCGATGGGCGCGCGTCCGATGGCCCGAGTGATTCAGGACAACCTGAAAAAACCGATGGCGAATGAGTTGTTGTTTGGCAGCTTAATCAACGGTGGTTCGGTCCGAGTGGACCTGATCGATGATAAGCTCGATTTTCAGTTCAGCAGCGAAATGGAGCCGGCGCACTAACCGTTTGTTCTTGTCGCTAATTTGCATGAATATGCGATGGACAACAGCCGCCCAATGAGGCGGCTGTTTATTTTTCGGGCGTTGAATAAATAAAACCCGGCCTGAGCCGGGTTTTATTTGTATTCTTTAATCTTGTTATAAGATTAACGCGCGCGGAAGACGATGCGGCCTTTAGTCAGGTCGTATGGAGTCAGCTCCACAGTCACTTTATCACCAGTAAGAATACGGATGTAGTTTTTACGCATTTTGCCAGAGATGTGCGCGGTAACGACGTGGCCATTCTCCAGTTCAACGCGGAACATAGTATTAGGTAGTGTATCAAGTACAGTACCTTGCATTTCAATTACGTCTTCTTTTGCCATTGAATCCTCTTAGGCTACCAGCCATGCTTCTGATCGGGCCGGATGATGCCTTGAAACTGTTTAAGTGTAAAGTTTAGGCCGCAATTTTACCCTTGCTTCCGGGCTTTGTCAGCTACTGTTCGGTATTTTCTCCCATAAATCGCGTATCGTGATGGCGATGGGCTATTCCCAGTGCCCATCGCGTAATTTTTGATATGGCTTAAACCGCACTTTATAGTTCATGGCGTTACAAGCATCAATTTGATAACCGGGGTACAGCCAAGCCCGACCGGTTTGGCGGGCGTACTGAATTTGGTATAGCACACACAAGGTGCCCAGAGACAGCGTGGCGTCCGGGTCAAAGAAGCTGTACACCGCGCTGAGGGCATCATCAAACATATCGGTGACGGCCACGGCGACCAGTTGATCCTGCTCATATACGTGCAAAAAAAGTGTATCCATCCAGGCAGCCGTACAAAAATCAAAAAACTGCTCTTTATTGGCCGGATACATACTCCCGCCGGCATGGCGCAGCCGGATGTATTTCTCGTACAGGACAAACCAGTTTTCATCCAGGGTCTCTTTGAACTCCCAGTGCAATTGCTTCATCTGGCTTAGCTGGCGCTTCTGGCTCTTGGAGGGCTGAAAGTTCCGGCAGTCAATCCGCAGAGGCGTGCACGCCTGACACAGGCGGCACATCGGACGGTAGATGGCGCTGCCGCTGCGACGGTACCCGGCAGCGACTAATAGTCCGTAACCTTCCGGAGTTAACCAGTGATGATCCATCACGACTCCGAGCTGCTCTTGTGCCTCGGGCAAATAGTTACAGTTTGAGATCGGGGTCAGCCCAATGCGAAGGGATAAATTACGATAGCTGGTCATAGGTTATCTGATGTAATACCTGAGGTTGGTAACAGCCTTCTTTGAGTATGGCATCTCTTTGCGTGTGTAAATGTTGCATAAATGGTGAACGCTCGAGTTCTTCCGCGCCCAGCGAGGCCAGGTGATCGTTCATCATTTGGCAGTCAACCAGCGTGCCGCCGTGGGCGGTAAAATGCTCGCAAAACAACCATAAGGCAATTTTCGACGCATTGTCTGCTAGGGAGAACATCGACTCGCCGCAGAACACCGTGCCGACCTGGACGCCATACAGTCCGCCGATGAGCTGATCAGCCTGCCATACTTCAACTGAATGGCAGTAACCGAGGTGATGTAATTGCTGGTAAGCCTGCATCATGTCGCGGGTGATCCAGGTTTGGTCTGGTCCCCGGCTGTCGCCGCACAGCCGGATCACTTCCGGACAGGCATGGTTCAGGGTGATCCGATACCCTGACTTGCGCAGAAACTTACGCAGGCTTTTACTGGGTTGAAACTGTGCCGGCACGAACACCGCCCGAGGTGCCGGGCTCCACCATAAGATGGGTTCACCTTCGGAGTACCAGGGAAAAATCCCCTGGCGATATGCGGCAACCAAGCGCTCTGGTCGCAAATCACCGCCAAAGGCCAGTAAGCCGTTGGGCTCATCCAGTGCAGTTTCAATGACGGGAAAATGTGTGGTTGCCGGATCCAGCTCCGGTAGATAAATAGCCATAATACTGTTGTCGCAAGGGTACGAGACGAAATAAGAAAAAGACGTACTGGGGAAATTATATGATGAGAAAAATATTATTGTTACTGTTATTGCCCCTGATCTGGTTTCCTTCACTGGCGAGCGCAGCACCGTATCCGCGCAACCAGGCGCGTCCGGTCGAGCAGGTGGTCTTTGGGGAGGTTGAATCCGTCCGTTACATTACCCAGCAGGAGATACGGGCATCCGAGCGGGATGGTTGGAAGACGTTGCTTGGTGGGGTGATTGGTGGCTTGGTCGGGAGCCAGTTCGGCAGCGGTACCGGGCGGGAGGTGGCAACTGCAGTGGGTGCTGTTGCTGGCGCTTCTGTGGCCCATCATAGACAGGCTCGGCAGATCATGGTGCACAGCCAG
Organism: Photobacterium sp. TY1-4; assembly: GCF_025398175.1. NCBI lineage: Bacteria > Pseudomonadati > Pseudomonadota > Gammaproteobacteria > Vibrionales > Vibrionaceae > Photobacterium > Photobacterium sp. TY1-4. Next base: position 2,357,103 of record NZ_CP099734.1, on the reverse strand, counting down.
CTGGTTGAGTTGTTGATCCAAACCGAAGGCGGACGGCTGATTGATGTGATCCAGGATGTTGATCTGCAGATGCTGTTCCAACGCGGTGATCCAATCCGAATCTTGTATTTTCGCGATGGGGTCCGGGTCGATAAAACGTTCTGAATTTTTGGAGGCAAGGGCGCTGGGGGCCTGCGGCATCGGTTGGTTTGCAGCCTCCGGTGAAGGCCGAAAGCATGAAAAAAGCGAAAGGCCGGGCCTTTCGCTTTTTCAGTGGGTGTGCGATGAGCGTGGTTAAATCCGCTTACATAACTCAGCGTACCGGCCACCTTGGGCCAGCAGTGTGGCATGTTGGCCACGTTCGATGATCTCCCCTTCGTCCATCAGGCAGATTTGATCCATTTGCTCCAGCCCCACCAAGCGGTGGGTAATAAACAGCACGGTTTTCTCTTTGGCGTGCTCGAGCAGTAGGTTGATAATCTGCTGTTCGGTCCGGCGGTCAAGCCCTTCGGTCGGCTCATCCATCAACAAGATCGGCGCATCGTGCAGCAGGGCACGGGCAATCCCGATCCGGCGACGCTCACCACCGGAAATCTGACGACCCCCGTCACCCAACCAGGTGTCAAGCCCCTGGCCATCCAGCAGGGTACTCAGACCAACCTGATTCAGCACCGCTTTGAATTCATCGTCCGTGCCGTCCGGTTTGGCCAGCAGCAGGTTTTCACGCAGCGGACCATTGAACACATCAACGCGCTGGCTGACGACGGTAATGGACTCACGCAGCGCCTTTTCCTGCCAGGTTGGCAGGGCGATGCCGTCAATGCTAATGCTGCCTTGCTGCGGATCCCAGTTCCGGGTCAGCAGTTGGAGCAGCGTCGATTTACCGCAGCCGGTCCGTCCCAGCAGCGCCAGTTTTTCACCCTGCTTGAGTTCTAGCGAGACATCCCGCAGCACCGGTTGATCGCTGCCGTAATAGGTGTAGCTAACCTTGTCGAGACGGATATCACCCCGGGCGCGCTTCGAATGACCGTTAGGATCAAACGGCGTGTCCGGCTCGGCCTGGATAATTTCGTTTAGGCGTCGGGCGGAGGTCAGGGTCTGGCCGAGATACTGGAAGGCACCAGCGACCGGCATCATGATCTCGACACTGGCCATGGTGGCAAAAGCAACCATGGCAATGAATGGATCAGGCGTGTTGCCCCCGACACCATCCGCCGCCAGCCAGAGGATCAGGACCAGCGCCCAGCCGGTCGCCGCAATGAGCACCGCATTGGCAAGGCCGGTCAGGCTGGCCATTTTCCGTTGTGCCAGCAGCAGCTCATCTTGCTGAGCCAGTGCCGCCTGGCGATAACGCGATTCGGCATTGAACAGCAGCAACTCGGCATGGCCCTGGATCCAGTCCAGCAGCTTGATGCGATAGTTGGCTTTGGCATACGTCAGAGACTCACCATTGCTTTTGCCCAGGCGGTAGAACACGACCGGTAAGGTGAACATCAGGACCAACAGAATTGTCCCCAGGGTCAGGCCGATCGTCAGATCAAACCAGGCCAGAAATCCGGTGATCGCAACGAGGCCGATCACCCCGATAACCAGCGGACTCACCAGCCGCAGGTAGACGTGATCCATCGCATCGACGTCTGCCACCAGACGGTTGAGCAGATCGGCATCGCGCAGGTTGGCCTGGCGGCCCGGGATCAGCGGTGCCAGCTTGCGGAAGAAAAACAGTCGCAAATCGGCCAGCAGCTTAAACGTGGCGTTGTGGCTGACGACCCGCTCCCCCCAACGACCCGCCGTCCGGGCCATTGAGAAGCCGCGGACCCCGGCACCCGGCAGCATATAGTTGAACGTTTCCCGGGCAATGGTCAGACCGGCCACGGCGGAAGCGGCAATAAACCAGCCGGACAGGGTTAGCAGGCTGAGCGCCGACAACAGGGTTGCCAAGCCGAGCAGCATGCCCAGCGTCAGGCCGAACCAATGCTTGCGGTAGAGTTTCAGGTAAGGGATTAAATCACGCATCGAGATCCCGCTTATCCGTGTGAGCCAGCATATCGGCCAGCAGGCCGTGATGGCGAATTTCATCAAAAGGACCGTTCTGAACCAGCAGGCCGTTTTCCATCACCAGAACGCGGTCCATGGCGGTGAGTTGATCCAGTCGGTGGCTGACCATCAGCGTCGTTTGACCTTTGACGGCGACCGACAGGCTTTCCAGCACCAGATGTTCACTATTGGCATCCAGGCTGGCCGTCGGCTCATCCAACAGCCAGAAGGCACCGTTTTGCAACATGGCACGCGCCACGGCAATCCGTTGGGCCTGACCGACGGACAACCCGCCGGCACGATCACCGACCTGATGCTGATAGCCCTTTTCAAGACGGCGGATAAACTCATCCGCATAGGCTTGCTGCGCCACTTGGGTGACATGCTCATCGGTGGCGAGCGGATTGCCCAGAGTGATGTTGTCCCGCACGGTGCCATGCACCAGGAGCGGGTTTTGGCCGACCCAACTGATGGTCTGACGCCACTCACTGTGATCGAGTTGGTTCAGCTCAATGCCGTTAATCATCAGGCTGCCGCGGTACGGCAGAAAGCCCAGCAGGGCATTGAGCAAACTGGTTTTCCCCGCGCCGCTCGGGCCGACCAGCGCCACCTGGTCATGCGGATTGATGTCAAAGCTGAGTGGGCCGGCCAGGACCTGGCCTTGTGGGCTCAGCACTTCCAAGTCGCGCGCGCTGATCCGGATGGTTTCCGGAGACGGCAACTCGGTATCGCCTTTGCTCATCTCATCGGCTTCGGCGTTCAGAAATTCGACAATAGACTCGGCTGCCCCAATCGCGGAAGCTTTGGCATGGTAGAACGTCCCCAGATCGCGCAGCGGCTGATAGAACTCCGGCGCCAGTACCAGCACAAACAGGCCGGTGAACAGGGTCAATGGTGCGCCGTAATGGCCGAAGTTCAGTTCGCCGATGAAGGCAAAGCCAAAGTAGACCGCCACCAGGGCGACGGAAATGGCAGAGAAGAACTCCAGTACGGCAGAAGACAGGAAAGCCAGACGCAACACTTCCATGGTGCGTTTGCGCAGTACATGGGACGCTGCGTGCAGATTCTCGGCTTCGGCTTCCGTGCGATTGAACAGGCGCAGAGTCGCCAGGCCTTGCAGGCGATCATAGAAGTGCCCGGACAGACGTTGCAGTGCCTTGAAGTTACGTCGGTTGGCATCGGCCGCACCCAGACCGACTAGGGCCATGAAGATTGGCACCAGCGGGGCGGTGATCAGGAAGATCAGTCCGGCAGCCCAGTTGAGCGGGAAGACGGCGACCAGAATGATCAGCGGCACCAGCACGGCAATGGACATTTGCGGAATGTAGCGGGAAAAGAAGTCCTGCATCTCTTCGACCTGCTCCAGCACCAGGCTGGCCCAGGCACCGGCGGGTTTACCCTTGATATAGGCCGGTCCCAGCTTATGCAGGCGGTTCAGGATCAACTGACGGATATGAAGCCGGATTTGCTCCCCGCAGCGATAGCCGAATATTTCGCGACCCCAGCTACAGGCCGCCCGAAGGCCGACGATGACAATCAGGCTGATAAAGTGGCCGACCAGCTCGGCTTTGTCGGTATGCTCAATGATCAGCTGGTGAAGAATGTGAGCCAGAAGCGCAGCCTGACCGACTAACAGCAATCCCGAAAGAAACCCGAGCCCGACGCTGAGCATCAGCCAGCGCTTGGCGAGCTTGCTTTGTGACTTTAACCATTTGGTTAAGTCGCGTTGTTTTTGTTTATCCATAAGACATCTTGAGCTGCAAGTTGCAACGCGCAGAAATGAAGAAGGCGAAAAGCGACCGCTGCCAGAAGGCAGCGGTCGGACAATCAGTGATTATTGTTCTTCGAGTGCGTCGAGGTAACGCTCTGCATCCAGCGCGGCCATACAACCCGTGCCGGCAGAGGTGATTGCCTGACGGTAGGTATGATCCATCACGTCACCGGCGGCGAAGATCCCAGCGACGCTGGTTTGCGTTGCATTCCCTTCCGTGCCGGACTGAACTTTGATGTAACCGTTAGCCATTTCCAGTTGACCTTCGAAGATCCCGGTATTCGGCTGGTGGCCGATGGCGATGAAGACACCCATCACTTCCAGGGTTTCGGTCGCGTCAGACTGGGTATCTTTGATGCGTACAGACGTCACGCCCATGTCATCGCCCAGCACTTCATCCAGCACACGGTCGGTGTGAAGAATGATGTTGCCGTTTTCGACTTTATCCATCAAACGCTTGATCAGAATTTTCTCTGAGCGGAATGAATCACGGCGGTGGATCAGGTGGACTTCAGAAGCAATGTTCGACAAGTACAGGGCTTCTTCAACCGCGGTGTTGCCGCCACCGACAACTGCGACTTTCTGATTGCGGTAGAAGAATCCGTCACAGGTCGCACAGGCTGAGACGCCGCGACCTTTAAAGTTTTCTTCGGATGCCATGCCCAGGTACTTGGCAGAGGCACCGGTGGCAATGATCAGGGCGTCACAGGTGTATTCACCGTTGTCGCCTTTGAGGCGGAACGGGCGCTGGCTGAAGTCAGTTTCGTTAATGTGGTCGAAAATAATTTCGGTATCGAATTTTTCGGCGTGGGCTTTCATTCGCTCCATCAGTGCCGGTCCGGTCAGGCCTTCTGCATCACCTGGCCAGTTTTCGACTTCGGTTGTGGTTGTCAGCTGACCGCCTTGCTGCATTCCGGTCACCATTACCGGGTTGAGATTCGCGCGGGCAGCATAGACAGCGGCGGTGTAGCCGGCAGGACCAGAACCAAGGATGAGCAGTTTACAATGTCTTACGTTACTCATTACTTCTCCAGGCTGAATGAGAATTTCGTCATATAGAGGACTGATTGTAGGTAAATTGAAGACGTAAAGAAAGAGCTCGGTGATCAGGCAGGCTTCCCGGCCGGAGTCGGGAAGGGAAGGCAGCAGGAATTAATGCATACTAATGGCAACTTCAGGGTCGGTATAATGCAGGTTGAAGGCTTCGGCGACCTCTTTGCAGGTGACTTTGCCGTAGATCACATTCAACCCGGCCAGAAACCCCGGATCGGCCAACAAGGCTTTTTTATACCCTTGCCCGGCCAGCTTGATGACATAGGGCAGGGTGGCGTTGTTTAAGGCAAAGGCAGAGGTGCGGGCGACGGCCCCGGGCATATTGGCGACGCAATAATGCACCACATTATCGACGAGATAGGTCGGCTCGGTATGGGTGGTTGGCTTGGAGGTCTCGAAGCAACCGCCCTGATCGATTGCCACATCGACCAAGGCAGAACCCGGCTTCATCTGCTTCACATGCGCTGCGGTGATGAGTTTTGGGGCAGCAGCACCCGGGATCAGGACCGCACCGATAATAATGTCGGCTTCCGGAACCAGGCGATCAATGATCTCTTTGGTTGAATACACCACTTTGGCTTTGCCCTGAAACTCGATATCCAACGCGCGCAAGGTTTCGAGGCTGCGGTCGAGAATGGTGACATCCGCCCGCATCCCCACAGCCATTCGCGCAGCGTTCGAGCCGACCACACCGCCGCCGAGAATGATGACTTTCGCCGGTTCGACGCCGGGCACGCCACTTAACAACAGCCCGCGGCCGCCACTTGAATTCTCCAACGCCTGGGCGCCGGCCTGGATCGACATGCGGCCGGCGACTTCCGACATCGGCGCCAGCAAGGGTAATCGGCCATGGGCGTCAGTGACGGTTTCGTAGGCAATACAGACGGCTTTGCTGTCAATCAGCTCTTTAGTTTGTGGTAAATCTGGGGCAAGATGCAGATAAGTGAATAAAATCTGGCCTTCACGGAGCATGGCTCGCTCTTCTGCCTGGGGCTCTTTTACTTTAACAATCATCTCTGATCTGGTAAAAACTTCTTTAGCAGTCGAAATAATTGTGGCGCCAGCAGTTTGATAATCTGAATCCGAGAGTCCGATCCCGATCCCGGCTTGGGTCTCAACCAGAACCTGATGGCCTAATGAAACGAGTTCACGAACACTACTGGTGACAAGCCCGACGCGGTATTCGTGATTTTTGATTTCTTTGGGAACACCAATGATCATCCTGCATCTCCTTGGCTTGATAGAATGAATAGCTATTGACAAGGTTGTAACTGCGGATCTATTGGCAGTATAGTTTGACTATCAGAGTATTGGATTCTAAATATTAGAAAGTTGTAGTATATTTTTTTGCAAGGAAGTAAGAAGGTGGAATAAAAAATGGTAGATACCAAGAAGAAACCATCCAAGGAATTGGATAGAATTGACCGTAACATATTGAATGAACTGCAAAAAGACGGTCGTATTTCAAACGTTGAGCTGTCAAAGCGGGTGGGTCTGTCGCCGACGCCGTGTCTTGAGCGGGTGCGTCGTCTGGAGCGTCAGGGCTATATCAGTGGCTATACAGCGCTTCTGAATCCGCAATTTCTGGATGCATCACTGCTGGTGTTCGTTGAAATCACGCTGAACCGCGGTGCGCCGGATGTGTTTGAGCAATTTAACAAGTCCGTTCAGGAATTAGAAGATATTCAGGAATGTCATCTGGTTTCCGGCGATTTTGACTACTTGCTGAAAACACGGGTATCGGATATGTCGGCCTACCGGAAGCTGCTGGGTGAAACCCTGCTGCGTTTGCCGGGCGTGAACGATACCCGTACCTATGTGGTGATGGAAGAGGTCAAACAGACCAACAACCTGGTGATCAAAACGCGTTAATTCGGCGGTTGCCGTAATACGTGGATCGCATCGTCAAGCGGCTTTTGCCGCTTGACTTGTTTTCTGCCCTGCAAATCATGCCCCGTCTGCTCAAAATTCAGTCGCTTATCATGTCAATTTAACACTGCGATGAATATTTCTCGGACCAACACCGTTACAATAGCCCTACGCCTATGGCGAGAGATTCGCCAGAGAGTGCTTTGCTCCCAGTTTTGTCTGATGTGTCAAAAAAGTGCGGCAAGTAGTATAAGATAAGGCAAGAATTTCAACCCATCCCAAACAGCAGTGGTTCCTACGGTGCGATCCTGGTGAAGGAGCGCAGTCCGATGGATGGCAACGGCTGCTGTGATTGCACAGAAACTAAGCGTTACACCGGAGTGTTTTTTGAGGAAAGTAAAAGGCAAACAGCCTAGAGTCCGTCTGTCGGGCGGCCAGCGTCTGTTGGAAAGCTTCCTGATTATCGGCATTCTCGCCGCGATATTTATCATGGTCGCCCTGGTCAGTTTCGACCCTGCCGACCCATCCTGGTCCCAAACGGCTTGGGAAGGGCCGGTACAAAATAAGGCTGGTGCCCTCGGTGCCCTGGTCGCCGATACCTTTCTGTTTACTTTGGGATCGCTGGCCTATCCGCTGCCCCTGGCCATTATCCTCGGTGCCTGGGTGCTGTTTCGTCGCCGCGGTGAGCACAATGGCATCGATTTTATGATCTACGGCACCCGTCTGCTGGGCTTGTTGCTGCTGTTCCTGACCAGTTGTGGCCTTGCCGACCTGAACTTTGATGATATCTGGTATTTCTCTTCCGGCGGTGTGGTCGGGGATGTCGTCGCCAACATGGCGTTGCCGCTGTTCAATCTGCTGGGTGCCACATTGGTACTGATGTTCTTCTGGGCGGTGGGCTTTACGCTGTTCTCCGGCATTTCCTGGCTGACGATTGTGGATACACTGGGGGAGACGACGCTTGGCTCTCTGGCTTGGCTGTTGAACAAAGTCCGTTCTGACAAGTCGGAAAACCTGACCCCGTTTGCTGCTGACATTCCGGAGGAGCAGCAAACCGCCTATGCGCAACAATTAAATCCATCCGCGGCAGCAGAGACGCCGGATGCGGATGATGTGTTACTGGCTTCCAGCAGTACACCGAAAGTCATGCCGAGCATGGCGCCGAGCTCTTTGGCGCCATCGGAGCCGTTGCAGACAGAAACAGACTGGCAACCGGAAGAGACTGAACTGAAGATCGTGATGCCGGAGCGGGTAAAAGCCGCACCGGTTGCCCCTGCTGCCTCAGTCCCTCCGGCAGCGACGACGGCAGCGACAGTAGCGGCGCCATCGCCGACAACCCACCACGCGGCCTCAATCAGTCCTGCAGAGATGGCAGCGACGCGCCCGGTTCGCGGTATGACCATCGCCGAGCTTGAGCGCGAGTTGGAGCGGGATGAGAATTTCTCGGTTCATCAGGGCTCCGACATGGCATTTTCAGCCACGTCGGAGCCGGAGGCTGCCTCGGGCTCGGTCACAGAAAATCCTGCCGGGTTAACTGCAGCAGCTTCGGGTGCGATGGTGACAGACGCTGTTGCGCCAGATATTGGGGCGCCAGATGTCGTCGCTTCAGATGTTGTTGAACCGGAAGCTGTCGTTCAAGAAGCCGTTGTCCAAGAAGCTGTTGTTCAAGGAGCTGTAGCTCCGAAGACCGCCACGCGGGAAGACACCTTATCAAGTGGAACGACGCACATTGAGCCATCGATCGGGGACTTATCCTCGTGGCAGGCGACAGAGCAGGGCGCTGGAGCCGAGCTCAGCCCGGAAGCTGGGTCGGGAGATGCCGAGGACGTGCCATGGATTGAGGCGTCGCCGATACCGGCCCGTTCGCAACATCCGGCAATGGATGCAGAATCCGAGGCTGACTTTGTGTTCGAACCAGCTTCCGCACCTGATCTGAACCGGGCCCAACCGGAAGATTCACCTGCCGTTCAGACGGCATCCGTAAGCTCTGAGTCAAATTCGCCCGCTGCCGAGCCGGTGTTTGACGGCAACGCGATTGAAATCGGGGTCCATGACGGCATGTCTGAGCTGGAGCGGGCCGAGCAGGGCCTGGCGGACACCGATGACGGCGATCTGAGTGACGAAGAAGCGTTTTTGCAAAAAATTCGAGAAGCGCAGAAAGCACAGGCGCATGCCGCCGGATTGGATAACCCGTTCCTGATGAAACGAGAAGCGGATTTACCGGTGCCGACTTCACCGATGCCGACCCTGGATCTGCTGGCGCCGGCACGGCAATCCGTGGAGCCGGCCAGCGAGGAAGAACTCAAGCAAACCGCCATGCTGGTGGAAGCCAAGTTGGCGGATTATAAGATTAAAGCCAAGGTCGTCGGGGTATATCCGGGACCGGTGATTACCCGGTTTGAGCTGGATTTGGCGCCGGGCGTGAAAGTCAGCCGGATATCCGGGCTGGCCAAAGATCTGGCTCGTGCGCTGTCGGCTTCGGCGGTGCGGGTGGTGGAAGTGATCCCGGGCAAGCCGTATATCGGTCTGGAACTGCCGAATGTGAACCGCGAGACCGTTTACATGTCAGAAGTTGTAGGCAGCGAGCGGTTCCAGAAGATGAAAGGGGCGCTGCCAATCGTGCTTGGCTATGATATTGCCGGGGAAGCGATTGTCGCCGATCTGAGCAAGACGCCGCACTTGCTGGTGGCCGGTACCACCGGCTCGGGTAAGTCGGTCGGGGTCAACGTGATGATTGTGAGCTTGCTGTACAAGTGTAAGCCGGAAGATTGTCGTTTCATCATGATCGACCCGAAAATGCTTGAACTGTCGATTTATGAAGGGATCCCGCACCTGCTCACCGAAGTGGTCACCGATATGAAAGATGCAGGCAACGCCCTGCGCTGGTGTGTGGGTGAGATGGAGCGCCGCTATAAACTGATGGCGGCTTGTGGCGTACGTAACCTGGCGGGCTTTAACGCTAAGCTGAAAGAAGCAGCAGAAGCCGGTCACCCGATCCACGATCCGTTGTGGAAGCCGGGTGACAGCATGGATGAGTTTCCGCCGTTGCTGGAGAAGATGCCGAGCATCGTGGTAGTGGTCGATGAATTTGCCGACCTGATGATGGTGGTGGGTAAGAAAGTCGAAGAGCTGATTGCCCGTCTGGCGCAGAAAGCGCGGGCAGCCGGGATCCACCTGGTGCTGGCGACGCAGCGTCCGTCTGTGGATGTGATCACCGGCCTGATTAAGGCGAACATTCCGAGCCGGATGGCCTTCACGGTATCGACCAAAACCGATTCGCGAACCATTCTGGATCAGGGCGGGGCAGAATCTCTGCTGGGGATGGGTGATATGCTCTATCTGCCGGCGGGTCAGAACCATCCGATCCGGGTTCACGGGGCGTTTGCATCAGATGACGACGTTCACAACGTGGTCAATGACTGGAAGGCCCGCGGTAAGCCGCAATACATTGAAGGTATTCTGGAAGCGGATCAGGGTGCGGAAGGGCTGCTGCCGGGTGAAGCACCGGTTGGCGGAGATGATGAACTGGATCAGCTGTTCGATCAGGTCGCTGCCTTTGTCGCAGAGTCGCGCCGTGGCTCGGTCTCCGGGGTCCAGCGCCGCTTTAAGATTGGTTATAACCGCGCGGCTCGTATTGTTGAGCAGTTGGAAGCACATGGCATTGTCAGTCCACCGGGTCATAACGGCAACCGGGAAGTGCTGGCACCGCCGCCACCGCAGGACTAATGGCCTGGCGGTTTGGGATGAACTGTTTGTTGGCTGCAATAGTTTGTTGGTTGTAACAGTTTGTCGGTAGCAACAGTTGGTTCGTTACAGCTTGTCATTTGTCGCGACTGTTGCTTCGTCATGGCACAGCAGCCAACGGATATGATCGGGGAAGCGTGACGCGCCCGAAAACACTTAGGTGAATAAGAATGATTAAAAAATTTGTGATGCGTTTGCTGGTTGCAGCGCCATTTTTACTTGCAACGACGGCCTGGGCCAACCCGCAGCAGGAGTTGAGTACGCGCTTGGGCAAGGTCAACGCATTCAGTGCGGATTTTCAGCAGAAAGTGGTGAGTCCGGAAGGCGATTTGCTGGTGGAAGGGGAAGGGGATGTGGCAATCACCCGTCCGAACCTGTTTCGCTGGAATACTGAGCTGCCGGATGAGAACCTCCTGATTTCCGACGGCAAAACACTGTGGTACTACAGCCCGTTTATCGAGCAGGTCACAGCCATGTGGTTGAACGATGCTACCGAGCAAACGCCGTTTGTGCTGCTGACCCGTAACAGTGCTGCGGACTGGGCCAAATATCATGTGGTTCAGACTGCGGATACGTTTACCCTGACGCCGAAAGATCCGACGTCGTCGATGGGGAAATTTGTCGTGACTGTGGCGAAAAATGGTCAGGTCCGGAGTTTTTCTGTGGTGGAGCAGGACGGTCAACGCAGCAACTTCACGTTCAGCCGCTTCAGTACGCGTCAGCCGTCGCGGGATCTGTTCACCTTTACCCCACCGACAGGGGTGGAGCTGGATGATCAACGAAACTAAGCTCAACCAAGAGACAGACATTGTTTGACTATTTAGGTGGCATTTCGATGCCGCCTAATTTCGTTTAAGGAGTGGCGATTTTGAATAATTTCAGCCTGGATTTTTCCTCAGATTTTCGCCCGTTGGCGGCCCGGATGCGGCCCAGAACGGTCGAGGAGTACATCGGCCAGCGCCACATCCTGGGAGAAGGGAAGCCGCTCAGGCGCGCGCTGGAAGCCGGTCATTTGCATTCGATGATCCTCTGGGGCCCGCCGGGAACCGGGAAGACAACGCTGGCGGAAGTGGCGGCGCACTATGCCAACGCCGAAGTGGAGCGGGTCTCTGCCGTCACCTCCGGGGTGAAAGAGATCCGGGCAGCGATTGAGAAAGCCCGTGAAAACAAAATGGCCGGGCGGCGGACCATCCTGTTCGTGGATGAGGTCCATCGCTTTAACAAAAGTCAGCAGGATGCCTTTCTGCCGCACATCGAAGACGGTACGGTGACCTTTATCGGGGCAACCACGGAAAATCCGTCGTTCGAGCTCAATAACGCCTTGTTATCCCGGGCCCGGGTGTACAAGCTGAAATCTCTGGAGCAGGACGAAGTGCTGGCCGTGATCGAGCAGGCGCTGGCGGATACCGAACGTGGTGTCGGCGACACCGAGAAGCTGGTGTTTGTGGATGATGTGAAGGTGCAGCTGGCGACTCTGGTCAACGGGGATGCGCGGATGTCCCTGAACTATCTTGAGCAGCTGATCGACATGGCGGATGAAGACAGTGCCGGGATGAAGCACATCAGCCTGGCGTTGTTGGCGGAAGTGTCCGGAGAAAAGATCGCCCGGTTCGATAACAAGGGCGATCTTTGGTACGACATGATCTCAGCCGTCCATAAGTCGATCCGTGGCTCCAGTCCGGACGGTGCCTTGTACTGGTTCGCCCGCATGCTCCAGGCGGGGTGTGATCCGCTGTATGTCGCCCGGCGTCTGCTGGCGATTGCTTCGGAAGATATCGGCAATGCCGATCCCCGGGCGATGCAGGTGGCGATTTCAGCCTGGGACTGCTTTACCCGGGTCGGGGCCTACGAAGGGGAGCGGGCCATTGCCCAGGCGATTGTGTATCTGGCCAGCGCGCCGAAAAGCAACGCCGTGTATACCGCCTTTAAGCAGGCCAAGGCGGATGCGCAGAACCATCCGGACTATGAGGTCCCGGTGCATTTGCGCAATGCCCCAACCAAGTTGATGAAAGAGATGGGCTATGGCGAGGAGTATCGTTACGCCCATGATGAGACTGGGGCCTATGCGGCCGGCGAGTGTTATTTCCCGCCGGAGCTGGCCGGAACACGCTATTATCACCCGACAAATCGGGGGCTGGAGACTAAAATCGCTGAAAAGCTGGCGTATCTTGCTTCTTTAGATGCAAAAAGCGCTTTAAAGCGCTATCAATAATAAGGCTTTTTGGGTATTGTTTAAGGTCTGCGTTAGTTCCTTTAACGCATTCTGAATTAATATGATTTAGCCACCAGGTTGGCTGAATAACGTGCACTTTAGAACATTATGAGCACAGGATTAGCATGCTAGATTCTAAATTACTTCGAACTGAGCTGGACGCAACAGCCGAAAAATTAGCGCGCCGTGGTTTTACCCTCGATGTTGAAAAACTACGTACCCTAGAAGAACAACGTAAGTCCCTTCAGGTGACAACTGAAGAGCTTCAGGCACAGCGTAACTCCCGATCGAAGTCCATTGGTCAGGCCAAAGCGAAAGGCGATCATGAAGCTGCTGAGAAAATCCTGGCTGAAGTAGCCACGCTGGGCAACGACCTGGATGACGCCAAGAAAGCACTGGCCGACTTGCAGGAAGAAATCAAAGCCATTGCGCTGTCTGTACCGAACGTACCGGATGAGTCGGTACCGACCGGGAAAGACGAAGCCGAAAACGTTGAGATTTCACGCTGGGGTGAGCCGAAGGCTTATGACTTTGAGGTGAAAGATCACGTCGATCTGGGTGAAATGGGTGACGGTCTGGATTTTGCCAGCGCAGTGAAACTGTCCGGCTCACGCTTTATCGTGATGAAAGGCCAGTTTGCGCGTCTGCATCGTGCGATTGCTCAGTTTATGCTGGATCTGCACACCGAAGAGCACGGCTATACCGAAATGTATGTGCCGTATCTGGTCAACCAGGACAGCCTGTACGGTACCGGTCAGCTGCCGAAATTCGGCGAAGATCTGTTCCACACCAAGCCGGCAACGGAAGAAGGCGTGGGCATGTCGCTGATCCCGACAGCAGAAGTACCGCTGACCAACATGGTACGCGATGAGATTGTTGAAGAAGCCGACCTGCCGATCAAGATGACCGCTCACACGCCGTGCTTCCGCTCTGAAGCCGGCTCTTACGGTCGTGATACTCGCGGGCTGATCCGCATGCACCAGTTCGATAAAGTTGAGCTGGTTCAGATCACTCGCCCGGAAGACTCCATGGCAGCCCTGGAAGAGCTGACCGGTCACGCGGAGAAAGTGCTGCAGCTGCTGGAACTGCCTTACCGTAAAGTGATTCTGTGTACGGGTGATATGGGCTTCGGCGCGGCGAAAACTTACGATCTGGAAGTTTGGGTACCGGCGCAAGAGACGTATCGTGAGATCTCTTCTTGCTCGAACGTGGGTGACTTCCAGGCACGCCGCATGCAGGCACGTTTCCGTCGTAAAGGCGAGAAGAAGCCTGAGCTGGTGCATACCCTGAACGGTTCTGGTCTGGCGGTTGGCCGTACCATGGTCGCGATTCTGGAAAACTACCAGCAGGCCGATGGTCGCATCGAGATCCCGCACGTGCTGCGTAAGTACATGAATGGTGTCACGCACATCGGTTAATGACCGATTGGTTGCACCTGACGATAAAACCCGGCATCTGCCGGGTTTTGTCGTTTGGGCTGGGTGATTACGTTGCTCATGAAACGGGTTAACTGGCGGAGTTATGGTTCTGGTAATGCTGCCCGGTCAGCGCCGTATGCGGCATCTGGATGATATTGAGCGCCTCGGTCGGTAGCTCCGGCAGCCGGATCGACAGCGCGTCACCGATATCGGCTAAGACCAGATCGAACAGGCTGAACAGTGTATCCGAGAGCTGGAGCGATAGCTGATACAATTCGGCTTTGACGACCGCCGGCGGTTGGCTTTGCATGTTTATCTGCTCAAACTGTTCAAATAAAGTATCCAGCACGACAGTCGGAACCTGTTGGCTGCTCATCAATGCCATTTGCCCCAGACGTCGGTGCAGGATCTGAATGTGGAGCCGCATCTCGCGCTGCACCTTGGTTGAGCCCGGCGAAAAACTGTGGATGGCATGGCGAAACCGGCTCAGGCTGTCGATTGCGTTGAGGGTGACGGGCCAGGCTGATTGGTATTGCTGGAATAGCTTCTCTTCATCGGCCGCCAGCAGGCTTTGGGTAATGGTATCATCGATCAGGTAGAGCACATGGCGGATGGTTTTGCCGTGGGTGCTCTGGTTTCGTTTGAGCGAATAATTCGGCCAGCTGTCGAGCAGGTGGCCGGTTCGCTTGCGTAAAATACGATACATCGGCTTTTGTGCCGGCTCAGCCTGATTGTTGAGGGCCTTGAGCAGGCTCTGGATAGCCAGCGCTTCATTTAACGGGGCCGATGTCGGTTGGCGACTTTCCCCGTTGCTCAGCACTTGATGGGTTTTGCGGCGATGAAAGCGCAGCAGGTGGATCAGCTGGCGCAGGCCAATGACCTGGTTAAACCGGCTTTCCAGCAGTGCCTGGGTTTGCCGTGAACGGTAGCTGTAGTAGCCCAGCCCGAGCAACAGGGCGATAAATATCGTGATGATGAGCATGATGTCCTCCGGCAGGTCTTGCTGTTTCCTGTGAAGAAAATTGCAAGAACTGTACCCGGAAAACCTTGAATGACAATTGTATCAACTCTTTTATAAATCAATTAGTTATTGGGTTATTAGCGACAGATTTGACTCACTATGCTCCCGATTGGTGCGTTAGTGCATAAATTGAGGGCAAAGCAACCGCCAAGATCCCCGGCGAACCGGGGAATGATGATTGAAGTGCGTTGCTCGAGCTGAGGTGCGTTGCTCGAGCTGAGGTGCCTGCGGTTAATCGATGTGACTGGCTTTCGGATGCGGGTTCAGATGAACCTGCTCGACTTTGGCACCAGCCTGCGGATCATTGAAACAGGCAATATCCATGGCGTTCTCTGATTTTGCGACAATGCAGGTGACGCAGCTGTCACCGGTGATATTCACCGCCGTGCGGATCATATCCAGCAGCCGATCCACGCCCATGATAATGGCAATCCCTTCTACCGGCAGGCCCACCTGATTCAGGACCATCGCCAGCATGATCAGGCCCACACCCGGCACACCCGCGGTGCCGATAGACGCCAGGGTCGCGGTGACAATCACAGCCATGTAATCACCCATCGTCAGGTCGATATTAAATGCTTGGGCAATAAAGGCGGTGGCGACCCCCTGCATGATGGCAGTTCCGTCCATATTGATGGTGGCACCGAGCGGGATGGTGAACGAGGCAATCCGGTTACTCACACCCAGGCGCTTGGTGGCGGTTTCCATCGTGATTGGAATGGTGGCGTTGGAAGAGGCGGTCGAGAAGGCAAACATCACGGCATCTTCCATTTTCTTGAGGAAGATTTTCGGGCTCAACCCGGAGAAGACTTTCAGCATCAGGCTATACACCACCAGACCATGGATCAGCAGGGTCGCTGACAGTACCAGGAAATAACCGAGCAGATTGAAGATGGCATCCAGACCGATGTTGGTAAACAGCTTCGCCATCAGGAAGAAGACCCCGAACGGCGCAATGTGCATCAGCAAAGCGACCAGCTTCATGATCACTTCGTTGAGGTCGGTAAAAATAGCCGCAATGCGTTCGCCCGCCGAGCCTGCCGCACTGATGGCGATCCCAAACAGAATCGCGAACACAATAATTTGCAGGGTATTGCCCTGCGCCATTGAGTTAATCGGATTGGTTGGGAACATCCCGATAATGACTTCGCCCAGCGACGGGGCTTCACTGGCGCTGAAACTGGTGGCGGCAGACAGATCGGCACCGGCACCGGGCTGGAACAGGCTGCCCATGGTCAGGGCCAGCGTGATGGCCACCGCGGTGGTGGTAAGATAGAACAAAATGGTCTTCCCGCCCAGCCGTCCCAGCGTACTGATATCACTCAGGCTGCTGGTCCCGCAAACCAGGGAGATGAACACCAGGGGCACAACCAGCATTTTCAGGCTGGCAATGAAGATAGCGCCACCGACATCGAACAGGCCGTTGACCAGATATTCGTGAACCCAGGAGGCTTCAGAAAAAAGGGAGCGAATGATGAATCCGGTGAAGATCCCGAGCACCATCCCGAGGATCACCCGGCCGGTCAGGGATAGTTTTCTACTTTGCGTAAGCATGAAATACATACTCCTTCTCATACTTCACTCTGTCCGTTTTGGAGCAGGGCGAGGCGCAAATGATCAGTCGCAATGCCGTATTTCGGCGAGATGAAATGCTGCCCACTGTATTGACAGATGTTAGTCAGCAGACGGTCGCCTCGGGAATTTGTCGCGAAGGGATCAGGGGTTCCACAGCGCGTTCAGCGGTTCATCGGGATTCATCCGGCGAACTTGTTGATCTTCCGACCCTGGCTGAAGCGAAAAACGTGATTTCCCGATAACAGCATCAAACTCTGTTTAGATAAAAATAGTTCTTCGGAACAGAAATTGTCGAGCGAGTGCCCGGAAGGATGACTCTTGTTTCGTTTGTGAAACTATTCTGAGTGATGTGAGACATCTTCAGTGAAGGGGGGAAGGGAGGAAGCTGAGTTGAATTGTTGGCAAAAGGCGGCGGGGCAAACAAAAAAGGAGCCGAAGCTCCTTTTTTGTCATCTGACGGTGATTACATCACACGCATGCCAGGTTGGGCGCCTTCGTGCGGCTCCAGAATCCACAGATCTTGACCACCCGGGCCGGCAGCCAGCACCATGCCTTCGGACATGCCGAATTTCATCTTACGTGGTTTCAGGTTAGCCACCATTACGGTGTGCTTACCGATCAGATCTTCCGGGCTGTAAGCAGACTTAATGCCGGCGAAGACCTGGCGGATTTCACCGCCCAGATCCAGCTGAAGCTTCAGCAGCTTGTTCGCTTTCGGCACTGCTTCACAAGCCACGATCTTGGCAATCCGCAGATCAACTTTGGCAAAATCGTCAAACTCGATCTCATCGGCAATTGGCTCTTCTGCCAGTGGGCCGGTTGGCTTGGCTGCTTGCTCGGCAGCGGCTTTTTCCGCTGCGGCGTCATCTTTCGAGGTTTCGATCATTGCTTCAACATGCTTCGGATCGATACGGTTGAACAGCGCCTTGAACTTGGTGATTTCGTGACCGGTCAGTGGTTCGGCAACGCTTTCCCAGCTCAGGGTTTCGTTCAGGAATGCTTCGGTCCGCTCAGCCAGTAGTGGCATGACCGGCTTGAGGTAAGTCATCAGCACGCGGAACAGGTTGATGCCCACCGAGCAGACTTCTTGCAGCTCCTGATCTTTGCCTTCTTGCTTGGCAAGTACCCAAGGAGCCTTCTCATCGACATACTGGTTGGCTTTGTCGGCCAGCGCGGTAATTTCACGGATGGCGCGGCCGAACTCACGGCTCTCGTACAGCTCGGCAATGCGATCGGCCGCCGTAGCGAATTCATCGTACAGTGCCGGCTCGGCAAAGGTGTCGGCCAGTTTGCCGTCAAAACGCTTGCTGATGAAGCCGGCGTTACGGGAAGCCAGGTTGACGATCTTGTTCACCACATCGCTGTTGACGCGCTGGGTGAAGTCTTCCAAGTTCAGATCCAGATCATCGATTCGGCTGTTCAGCTTGGCTGCGTAGTAGTAGCGCAGGCATTCCGGATCCAGGTGCTTGAGATACGTCGCCGCCTTGATGAAGGTGCCTTTTGATTTCGACATTTTCGCGCCGTTCACCGTCACGTAGCCGTGGACGAAGACGTTGTTTGGTTTACGCAGACCGGCACCGTCCAGCATCGCTGGCCAGAACAGGCTGTGGAAGTAGACAATGTCTTTGCCGATGAAGTGGTACAACTCGGTTGCGCTGTCTTTGTTCCAGAATTCGTCGAAGTTCAGGTCATCGCGCTTGTCACACAGGTTCTTGAACGAGCCCATGTAGCCGATGGGTGCGTCCAGCCAGACGTAGAAGTATTTGCCGGTCTCGCCCGGGATCTCGAACCCGAAGTAAGGCGCATCGCGGGAAATGTCCCACTGTTGCAGGCCGGAATCAAACCATTCCTGCATCTTGTTCGCGGTTTCATCCTGCAGGGCGCCGGACTTGGTCCACGCTTGCAGCATGGTTTCGAACTGCGGCAGGTCGAAGAAGAAGTGCTCAGAATCCTTCATGACCGGCGTCGCACCGGACACGGCAGATTTCGGATTAATCAGATCGGTCGGGCTGTAGGTTTCACCACAGCTGTCACAGTTGTCGCCGTATTGGTCTTCGGCTTTACATTTCGGACAGGTGCCCTTGACGAAACGATCCGGCAGGAACATTTCTTTTTCTGGATCGAACAGCTGAGAGATGGTGCGGCTGGTGATGTAGCCTTTCTCTTTCAACTGGGTGTAAACAAAAGAAGCCAGCTCGCGGTTCTCTTCGGAGTGCGTACTGTGGTAGTTATCGAAGCTGATATCAAAACCGGCAAAATCGGTTTGGTGCTCTTTGCTGACTTCGGCGATCATTTGCTCAGGCTCCATACCCATCTGCTGGGCCTTAAGCATAATTGGAGTTCCGTGGGCATCGTCCGCACAGATGAAATGGACTTCGTTGCCGCGAAGGCGCTGGTAGCGTACCCAGATATCCGCCTGGATATGCTCAAGCATGTGGCCCAGGTGAATAGAACCGTTTGCATACGGCAGGGCGCAGGTCACCAGAATTTTTCTTGGATTTGCAGCCATAGTTTCTTATTTCGCTCATGATGGGTAAAAAGATATCAAGCCCCAAATAGTACCTGATGGTTCATCTAATGCCTAGCGCCGCAAGGAGAATATCAACCCAATTAGCAGCGTGGCCTACAGATAAATGATAGGATCAAAAGGGAGTCTATCAATGGAGCGCTGTGAAGTATGGTAAATGAACCGAAAACCCGGTTTGAAAGTGTGGCGGATATCTGTCGCTGGCTGAATCAGTTTGAACATCCATGGCTGCATCACGAGTGGGCTGAGGCGGCGAATGTCGTTTCGGTGACCCCGGCCGGAGAGGTGGTGATCACCTTGCCGTTCGCGGCCGCCTCGGTGGCGGAATTACTCGAGCAGTGGATTGTATCCCAGCAGGAGATGAATCATGTCGCCCAGCAGCAAACCTTCACGGTGAACATCCGGGTTGCGCCGTTGGCGAGCGGAGAGAAAGCACCGCTGAAAGGCGTGAAGAATATCATTGTCGTCAGCTCAGCCAAGGGTGGGGTCGGGAAATCCACCACCGCCGTTAACCTGGCGCTAGGGCTGCGGGCGCAAGGGGCTAAGGTCGGCTTGCTGGATGCGGATATCTATGGCCCGTCCGTCCCGATGATGCTGGGAACCGTGGATGAGAAGCCTCAGTCACCGGACGGCAAGATGATGCTGCCGATTGAATCGTGCGGTTTGTATACCAACTCCGTGGGCTACCTGGTGCCGGCAGAGAATGCGATGATCTGGCGTGGACCGATGGCGTCGAAAGCGCTGTCGCAAATCATCAATGAAACCTGGTGGCCGGATCTGGATTATCTGGTGGTGGATATGCCGCCGGGCACCGGGGATATTCAGTTGACCCTGGCGCAGCAAATTCCGGTCACGGGAGCGGTGGTGATCACCACGCCGCAAGACCTGGCTCTGGCCGATGCCATTAAAGGCGTCAGCATGTTTCACAAAGTGCATGTGCCGGTGATCGGGGTGGTTGAGAACATGAGCTATCATATCTGTAGCCATTGTGGTCACCACGAAGCCATTTTCGGCACCGGGGGGGCAGAGCGGATGGCGCAGGAATACGCCGTGCCGTTGCTGGCCCAGTTACCGCTGCATATTCAGATCCGTGAAGATATCGATCGCGGGAAACCGACCGTGGCAGCGTCGCCGGAGTCGGAACATGCTGCGGCCTATATTGAATTGGCCGGGCAAGTGGCCAGCCGGTTGTACTGGCAGGGAGAGCCCGTCGCCGAGCAGATCACAATTCGTACGATGTAAACCTTTTCATGTGAACGATGTAACGGCTTCGTCCCAAAATGAGCCGGATGTCTCATTTTTACTGGCATCTGGCGGGACGAGCCCCTATAATCAGGCGGTTTATTTAGACCTGTTCGCGCTGTTTTCTGCCTTCGTAGATAGCACAGCAGGTTGTTTTAAAAGTATTTCCACCTCGCTACGTTGTCTTACAGGTGCATTCTGATATGTCTGAACACTCACACCAATGCGTCATTATCGGTATCGCAGGCGCATCTGCGTCCGGTAAAAGTCTGATCGCCAGCACAGTTTATAAAGAGCTAAAAGAAAAAGTCGGCGATCACCAGATCGGTGTTATCACGGAAGATTGTTACTATAACGATCAAAGCCACCTGACCATGGAAGAGCGGGTCAAAACAAATTACGACCACCCGAATGCGCTGGATCACGATTTACTGTGTGATCATCTGGAGCAGCTGATTGCGGGCAATGCGGTCGAAGTCCCACGTTACAGCTACAGCGAGCATACGCGCATGGCGGAAACCACCACCATGACACCGAAAAAGGTGATCATTCTGGAAGGGATCCTGCTGCTGACGGATCCGCGTCTGCGTAACATCATGCATGCGAGTGTGTTCATGGATACGCCGCTGGATATCTGTCTGCTGCGCCGTCTGCAACGCGATGTTGCGGAGCGTGACCGCACCATGGAGTCGGTTCTGGCACAATATCAGAAGACGGTTCGCCCAATGTTCATGCAGTTTATTGAGCCGTCCAAGCAATATGCCGACATCATTGTACCGCGCGGGGGTAAAAACCGTATCGCGATCGATGTTCTGAAGGCACACATTGCGAAGTTGCTTCGTGCGTAAGCTGCCATTCAGGCAAACGACTTAGCATTCGCTGAAAAGATTGAACGGGCAGCCCAAATGGCTGCCCGTTTTATTTAGGGCATTCACACGTCCTGTTATGATTTTAAAAAATATTCGCTACCATAGAGAGATAGCTCATATCGGGCTGGCTTATGGCTTATGGCTTATGGCTTATGGCTTATGGCTTATGGCTTATGGCTTATGGCTCAAGATCCATAGATCATAGCTTTGAGCGAATTGCGCGTCAGTGGGGATAACACGAGGACAGAATGAAAAAACTTTTGTATGTCGTTTTCGCGATCATCATCGTGGTTGTGGTGGGGATCGGTGCTTTACTGGCGCTGGTCGACCCTAATCAGTTTAAACCTTTAATTACCGAGCAGGTGAAGAAAGCCACCGGACGGGATCTGGTGATTAGTGGCGATCTCAGCTGGCGTTTCTTCCCCAGTATTGGTCTGGCGTTGGGCAAAACCGAGTTTCGTAACCCGGACGGTTTCGCGGAGCCGAATTTAGTCCAGATCAGCAGTGCGGAACTGTCGGTCTCGGTATTGCCGCTGCTCTCCCGTCATCTGGAAATCGGCAATGTTCGGCTGGAAGACAGCCGGGTCTTCATCCAGACGCGGCTGGACGGTATCAGTAACCTGGATGGCTTGGGTCAGGCTGCGCAGGAAGCGGCTGAGACCCCGGCAGCAGAGCCGCAGGTCACGGAAGCGCCGGTTGCCTCGGAAGAAGCCGTCCAGCCATGGAGCATCAGCCTGGAAGGGGTGGAGTTGGTCAATGCCAGCGCCGTGATCCGCGATGATCAGGCCGGAACCGAAACCTCAGTCAGCGCGCTGAACTTTGCCCTCAGCCGCTTCGCCCCGGGCGAATGGGCAAAGGCGAACTTTGATGTGGCCGGCAAGAACGGGGAGTTGGCGTTCACTGCTCAGGGTGAAACCGAACTCTTGATCGTGCCGACGCTGGATAATGCCGAGCTGAAAAATGTCCAGTTCGCAGCAACAGCAAAAGATGCCGCGATGAACATTGAATCGGCGTCGCTGACTATGGATCAGTTCAAGGCGGGTGATTGGTCAACCCTGACCTTTGCAGCCAAAGGCGCGGTGCCGGATCTGGCATTTGATGCCGAAGGCCAGACCCGACTCAAGCTCAACCAGGCGATGAATGATGTCATGCTGGAAGGGCTGGTGTTATCGTCTAAGTTGCAAGGCGCGACGTTGCCGCGTCCGGAAATGGCTGTAAAGCTCAATGCCGATCTGCAATATGATGTGCAGCAGGGCCTGGCGACGCTGAGCCGCTTCGAAACCTCAGTTGATGAGTTGGCTCTGACCGGTAATGGTTCATTCAAGAATGCAGCGATTCCGCAGATTCGGTTTGCACTGAGCAGCGACAACATTGACCTGGATGCATTCCTCGGCCTGGATCAAGCCAAAGCCGAAGCGCAAACGGCGGCAACGAACGGAGCGTCATCAGAAACGCCATCTGACGCACCAGCAAGCGACACGGCGAAAGCTGAGGCCGCAAAAAACCAGGAACCGGACTTGTCCGCGCTGAAAACCCTGGATGTCGCTGGTACCGTGAGCCTGGGCAAGTTGAAAGCCGCCAATGCCAAGCTGGCCAACGTGTTGATGGATGTCAAAATCGACAAAGGCGTACTGACGTTAAAGCAGCTCGATGCTGATCTGTATGATGGTCATATCCGTGCTGAAGCGACCATCGATGCCAATGGCAAGCTGCCGCGTTACTTCGTCACCAAGACGATCACCGGCGTTCAGGTTCAGCCGTTGTTGGTGGATCTGGTCGACAATGATGTGCTGGCGGGTAAAGGGGATATTCTGATCAAGCTGGGGGGAACCGGGCTGGCCGAAAACCGCATTCGTCAGAACGTGGCCGGGACCGTCGATATCAGCTTTGCTGACGGGGCCATCAATGGCATCAACATTCCGGCGATGATCCGCAAAGCCAAAGCGACCCTCAAAGGCAAGCGGGATGAGCTTGAGGATGAAGCCAAGAAAACCGACTTCTCGGCAATGACGGCAACCATCCAGCTGGGCAAAGGCATTGCGTCAACCAACAACCTGGATATTGATTCGCCGCTGCTGCGAGTCGACGGTGCGGGTGAAACCAGTCTGGTGAAAGAAACCATTGATTTCGGACTGGATACTTCGCTGGTGGCGACCAGTAAAGGCCAGGGCGGCAAGCAAGTCGATGAAGTGGCTGATATCACCGTGCCGATTGATATCAAAGGCAACTGGACCGAGCCCAAAGTGTCGCTGGATATGAAGCGCTTACTCGCGCGCAACAACGAGCTGGAGCAGAAAGCCAAGAAAGAACTCGACCGCGGACTGGAGAAAATCCTCGGCGAGAAAGCCAAAGATGAGGAGGTCCAGAAAGTGAAGGATAAGCTGCTGGAAGGCTTGGGCTTGTTTAACTAAATGCTCTACTGAACCACTTGGATGCAATCTGTCAGTTTCTTGCCCTTGATTTGAGCTGGCAGGTTGCGCTTATTGGTTTTGCCCCTTCCTGATTAGAGTCAACGCTGATTCTATGTCTGTTCCCTCTGATTTTGTCTTACTTTTTCTTTTTTCAGTTGTGCGAAGTTCCCCCAGTCATTCACGTGCAATTTCTCTAGCCTGATAAGTACTGTGCTTATATACAGTTATAAGTAAAAACTCCCGAAATTTTCCGATATCACGCGTATTAACGAGACAAAAACCACGCTCTTTGCTGGTGGCCTAATACCTTATACTACTGAAAATAAGAGTATTATTTTATATTGGTGAGTGCATATGAGGTCTCGTTATACAAGCATGCTCGCTGTTACCAATCGTACAGCTACTATTAGATACCATGGTATAGCTTAAGTGTCTGATATTGCTTGATACTTATACGACGGTGGTTAAAATGGCATCAGGATGGAGTGCGTGTTGTCGAGCATGCAGCCTAATACACTGTTAGCCCTTAAAGGGGAATTATAATGAAAACTACACGAGAAGGTAGCGGAGATTACCTTGTTTTGGTGCATGGGGCGCTTGCTGATAACTCAATGTGGAACGACCATTTAGAGTATCTATCGTCTTATTTTGAAGTAGTATCAATTACTCTACGTTGTTTTGATGAAACTGATGTAGGGGGCTTTGGTTTAAATACTCACGCTGTAGACTTAGCAAATTTAGTTAATGAACTCTCCAGAGATAAATCAGTAAATATAGTAGGCTGGTCTTATGGAGCGGATGTGGTGCTGAATGCACTGGCAAAGCAAGACTTGCCCGTATCGAGAGCTTTTCTTTATGAGCCAGGTTATCCCGGTTGCTTGCAGGAGCCTCACTTGAGTGCTTGGCAGCTTGATGCTGACAAGATGTTCGGCCCAGTCTTTGAGCATTTTTCTAATGGTAATCTTGAGAAGGCCGTAGAGTTATTGATTGATGGTTCTGGAAACAAGCAAGGATACTTTCAAAATCAAAGTAAGAAAGCAAAAGAACTGCAACTTGCTAAAAGTTATACTTTGGTTCATCAGCTTAATCAGCAAGAGAAGTCTTCGATAGATACAGACTCAATATCAGGAGTCAGTACTCCAATTATCCTTGGTTATGGCGAAAAAACCCGTGATATTTTTAAGCTGGTTACAGTTAAAACTTCAGAGCTATTAAACAATGCGGAACTAAAAGAAATCCGTGGTGAAAGCCACATGTTGCCACAAGAGAAACCTAGAGAGTTTTCTAAGTATATTAAGAGCATATTTTCACCACAGGGCTAACAAATAAGGATACGTGTCGCGTAGCCGACACTTCTATCCGGGTGTTGAACAAGCCCGGACGGCCTTATTAAGCAAATTGCTCGTTTGGGATTCGGTGGGGGTTGCGCGAGGGTGTTCATAGTTCTGTGTCAGTGTAAGTCACAGATCCACATATTGATCGACCCTGTCCGGGAAGTGGATGCTCAACTGGGATAGTGTCAGGTTCCAGTTCTGAACCGGATGCGTCCACTTTTCGGAGGCCTTCAACATCCCCGCATAGAGCAGCTTCAGCAAGCTGGTTTCGTTGGCGAATCCGCCCTTGGTTTTAGTCAGCTTGCGGAACTGCCGGTGCACCGCCTCAACCGCATTGGTAGTGTAGATGGCCCGCCGGATCTGCTCGGGATACTTGAAGTATACCGACAGATTGTCCCACTTGCTGCGCCAGGATTTGATGACTAACGGGTACTGCTTGCCCCATTTTGCTTCCAGCTCGTCCAGCGCCTGCTCCGCAGCATTCTGTGTTGCAGCCTTGTAGACACACTTGAGATCGGCCATAAAGGCCTTCTGGTTTTTGCTAGCGACGTACTTCATGGAGTTGCGGATCTGGTGAATGACACAGACCTGCACCTCTGTCTCGGGATAAATGGTTTCGATTGCTTCAGGGAAGCCTTTCAGGCCATCAACTGAGGCGATCAGAATGTCTTTAACGCCGCGGTTCTGCAAGTCGGTCAATACACTGAGCCAGTAATGTGCACCTTCATTTTCAGACAGATACAGTCCCAGAAGCTCCTTCTTGCCCTCAACGGTCAGGCCCAAAATGGTGTATACAGCTTTGGAGATGAAGCGACCGTTCTCCTTGATTTTATAGTGAATTGCATCTAACCAGACGAAGGGATAAAGCGGCTCCAGATCCCTTTCCTGCCATGCTCTGAGTTCAGGCACTAGGCGGTCGGTGATGGCGTTGATCGTGCCATTTGAGATGCGCATGCCGTATAGATCTAAGAGATGCTCTCGGATGTTCTGATAGCTGTTACCCAGAGCGAACAGGGAGAGGATCTTACCTTCCATTTCGTCTGTCAGGCGGGTCTGGTATTTCCTGACCGTCTGCGGCTCGAATGAGCCGTTTCGGTCTCTCGGTGTTTCCAACTCAAACTCACCAGAAGATGTCTTGACGGTCTTTTTAGATGAGCCATTTCTGCGGTTGGTCGAGGTCTCTTTAGTCAGGTGTTCGTCCAGCTCTGCCCCCAGAGCAGCTTCAGTGATCTGCTTGATCAGCGGCGTGAGCAGGCCATCCTTGCCATTGAGATTTTGACCGGATTGGAGTGCCTTAGCAAAGGCCTGGATATCGATTTCGTATTTATCAGCCATGATGTGTCTCTCCCTTTTTCAGTAAGTGTAGGAAAAGACACAAAACTTTGAACACTACCGGTTGCGCCCCCGGCTTTCTCCAGGACGAGCGCAGCCGGGAAGTGACCACAGTGTGTTTCACTTCAATGGGTTGGCGCCTAAATTCGGGTTCCATTGGCACATATTCTGAAAAGCGCCACGGGCTCCCAACCCGACTATCGCCGGTGGGATATTGGCAAACGTCGAGAGGGCTGTTGACTGCGGTATTATTTTGTAGATCAATACCTTGCCTTGATAATCCTCTCCGTGGATACTGACAAAGTGGCCTCCGATGATGATGGTTTCAGACTTACCTAGTGTGGCAAAGCCTGATGAGGGAGAGTCCTTATCATTCGTTTTATACTTTGGAGAAAAATATGGAAGTGGTTGTAACTGAAAGGCATGTCTCTGAATACCCCAATCCGCTGTATTTGAAGCGTGGCGATAAAGTCGCTCTAGGTGTAATGGATGATGAGTTTCCCAATTGGGTTTTTATAACCAGTGATGCGGGTGAGCAGGCTTGGGCCCCAATTCAATATATCGAAAATGTCGAGGGTAGCGCTACGGGTATCATGCTTCAAGATTATGATAATCTGGAGTTCAATACTGTTATAGGTGAAAAACTATCAGTACTTTTTGAGCTCAATTCTTGGTATCGAGTATCGAGATCAACGGACGAAATTGGGTGGGTGCCTGTACACACGGTCAAACGTACATAAACGACTATGGTTGCGCCACAACTACTGAACTGAACGGAGTCCGGTAGCGAACCCGATGGGCGACAAAATCAAGGCTTGCCCGGTGGCAAGCCTTGTTGCGTGTTCGGATTGGTACTGAATTGTGTGCGGTTTGGACTAAGACGCCACCGCTCTTTTCTTTTTATCATATTTCTGGGCATCGAGGCTGTGCTTGAATGCCCGCAACAGATCCACGGCGGACAGCATGCCGACCAAATCGCCGTTTTTGTCCAGCACCGGCAGGGCGCCGACATTGTGCTCAAGCAATATGCCCACGGCTTTGGTCAGCGTTTCGTAAGTATGGACCGAGATGACATCGGTGATCATCACATCGCTCACGTGCAGGTCGTCGGTGAGCTGGTATTCATGGCCGATTTCCGGGGACTCATCAACCCAGCCCGGCCGCCGCAGCTCGCGGTCACTGATAATTCCAATCAGCGCGCCATCGGCTGAAGTGACGGGTAAATGGCGAATGGCTTCATCGCGCATCAGAAAAAAGGCTTCACGTAAACCGGCTTGCGGTTCAATCGTGATGACTTTCCGGGTCATGTACTCAGAAACTTTTTTTGGCATGGACATCTTCCCTTGGTCAGCGTGAATGGATGTTGCCTGATTGAAGGTAACCAATTCAGTTCCGGTGTACTGCGACCGGTTCCATACTTTTGGGTTTCATGCCGACCCGAGCTACACGCTTTTATCCCGCTGACGTCGTAATTTTGGTAAGGTGTGCCCCAGTGAGTCGGTGCTGCACGGACAGACCGGCGACATTGAACAGAATAAGGAGAAAACGTTGGATTCAGTGACTCAGGCCGCGTTAGGCGCTGCGGTAGCAGGATTGGTTGCAGGCAGGCAATGTTCGCCGAAAGTCCTGCTGGCCGGGGCAGCATTAGGCACGCTCCCGGATTTGGATGTAATGATCCGCTACGGGGATCCGGTGTCGGATATGGTAAAGCACCGCGGGTTCAGCCATTCCCTGCTGGTCTTACTGCCGTTTTCACTGTTGCTGGCCGGGTTGTGGTACAAGTTCCGGGCAGGCCGAAGCGGGTGGCAATTCAGTCGTCTTTGGCTGCTGATTGCCGGGTGTTTGATCACCCATCCGTTGCTGGATGCGTTTACTGCTTACGGCACCCAACTGCTTTGGCCGCTGCCGGTCAGCGTTGCCGTGTCCAGTATCTTTATCATCGATCCGCTCTACACCGTGCCATTGGTGCTGATGGTGCTCGCCAGCCTGCTGTGGCGGCGCAACATGGCGAAGTTGTGCGGGATCGGCCTGGCGATTTCCGGCTGTTATCTGCTCTGGTCCGTGATTGCCCTGAATATTGTTGAAAACCGGGTTGAAACCCAGTTGGCGAATACGCCGTTGGCAGAGCGCCCGGTGTTCATTACGCCGACCCCGGTTAACACTGTGCTGTGGCGGGTGATTGTGCTCGATGGCGAGACCTACTGGGAAGGGTTGACCTCGCTGATGGACCGTGATCCGACGATAGATTTTATTGCCAAATCGCGCGGTCAGTGGCCGTGGGATGATAAACCGAAACATTTGCAGGTGCTGGAGCAGTTTACCCACCAGTTTGTGAAGTATGAGCAGGAGGGTGATGCACTGCTGGCGACGGATCTGCGTCTGGGGATTGTCGATTACCTGCCGTTCCGATTTGTGCTGGCCCACCAAACCTCCGATGGTGGCTGGCAAGCCGATCACCCGGTGCAGTTGGAAAGTCCCAATGTGCGGCCGAAACATTTACCGGCATTGTGGCTGCGCTTGCTGGGAAATCAGGATATTAACGCTGATTTGTGCCACGTGAAGGAATGCCCGCTTCCGACCAAAGAAAGTGGCGTTTAGCTGTTTCTTTCCGCAGGCCCACGATCGTGGGCCTTCTTCTGCTGCTAACTGTGTTACATATTATTAGATGAAAAGTAAAATGATGCAGTAAAACTTGTAGCACATATATTTACGCGTCCCGTCATTTGTCAGCACTCGTTCACATTTCCCCGATCGAGTCGTATTTTGCTGCGATTCGTTGACATTCATCAATAGCGACCCCACCGATTTACTGGCAGTCTACCTCCAAAGTTTTAGCGATCCCGTGCTGGGATTGACGCTGTGATAGGGAGATAGCGAGCATGTTGTACCTGGAATTTTTATTCCTGCTTCTCGTGTTGTACGCCGGTAGCCGGTTTGGCGGCATTGGTTTGGGGGTCGTATCCGGCCTGGGTTTGTTAATTGAAGTATTTGTGTTTCGGATGCCGCCGACATCGCCGCCCATTACGGTGATGTTGATTATTCTGGCGGTGGTGACTTGTGCGTCAATCCTGGAGGCCGCCGGTGGCCTGAAATACATGTTGCAGGTCGCTGAGCGAATTCTACGTAGTAATCCGAAGCGAGTGACGTTCCTGGGGCCGCTGGTCACCTATACCATGACGTTTATGCTGGGCACCGGCCATGCGGTGTACTCCATTATGCCGATCATCGGTGATGTCGCGTTGAAAAACGGCATTCGTCCGGAGCGCCCGATGGCCGCTTCGTCTGTTGCTTCTCAATTGGCCATCACGGCCAGCCCGATTTCTGCCGCCGTGGTTTACTACCTGGCCCAGCTGACTGGGATCCAGGATGATATTCACCTGCTGACCATCCTGATGGTCACAGTGCCATCAACGCTGATTGGTACTCTGCTGCTGTCGCTGTACAGTGTGCGCCGCGGCGCTGAGCTGAGCGAGGATCTGGAATATCAGCGCCGACTGAGAGATCCGCTGTGGAAAGATAAAATCAAACACACCACCGCAACGTCTCTGGATGAGAAGCTACCGGCTTCAGCCAAGCATGCCGTGCTGCTGTTTATCCTGGCGCTGGCTTCGATTGTTCTGGTGGCCATGGTGCCGGAAATTCGTACCATTGGTGATGACAAACCGATTAAAATGTCGGTGATTATTCAGATGATGATGCTGGCGTTCGGTGGCCTGATCCTGCTGGTGACGCGCACCAACGTGCAGAAAGTACCGGAAGGGGTGGTCTTTAAATCCGGGATGGTGGCAGCGATCGCGATATTCGGGATTGCCTGGATGAGTGATACTTACTTTCAGTACGCGATGCCGTCGTTTAAGTCCGGGATCACGGAAATGGTGCAGAACTATCCGTGGACCTTCGCGCTGGCTCTGTTCATCGTATCTGTGGTCGTGAACAGTCAGGCGGCAACGGCGCGGATGATGCTGCCGGTTGGCTTGGCGATGGGGCTGAACCCGGCGCTGCTGATTGGCCTGATGCCGGCAACCTACGGTTATTTCTTTATCCCGAACTATCCGTCTGATATCGCGACCTGTAACTTTGATGTGACCGGGACAACCAAGATCGGCAAGTGGTACTTTAACCACAGTTTCATGATGCCGGGCCTGATCGGGGTGGTCTCAGCCTGTACGATTGGCTACACCATTGCGCAGGTGATTGTGTGATGGCTGTGTCCATGAAATAGCAGAGAGCGCGCTGACCTGGCCATTGAGCTGGGGCGCATTCAATGCCGGCATGCCATGCATGCCGGCATTTTTTATGCGTGTTGTCTATGCGTATTGTTTGTGCGTGTAGTTTATACAGGCCGTTCCGGGGAAAGTTTGTACTCGCTTTCTGGCCAGCCTTGGCAACGCGAGTGAACGGCTCAGTCTTCCGGCTGGCGTTTGTTCGGTTCAGTAACTGCTTCGTACGGCCAGTAATGGTGGCCGACACGGATGATCAGGGTCGCTGCGGCAAGAATAAAGGCGGCCAGCGCCAGCCACACCACGTAGATCCCATCGAGATCTTTCATCCCCAGGGTGATATAGCGGGCAATGGCCATAATGGCGATATAGATTGGGTAGCGCACCGGAATTTTGCCGTTGGCGACAAACTGCTGCACCATGGCCAGCACTTCCAGATAGATAAACATCAACAGAATATCGGTCAGCAAAATCTGCTTGTTGGTATATACGTGGATGAATTCGTTGATAATGGCGGCCAGGGTCGCCAGCGTGATGGCAACCAGCAGGACAGCTTCCAGGATATGGAAGAGCTTGAGAAACGGACGCGTGAATGTTTTGGGCAAATGTGAAGGCATGAAGGGTCCTAATACAGAAGACTTTTTGCCGACATTATAGGTCGGGTTCGCCGGGTTGCACAGCGCTTCTGAATCAGGTTGCGTTGTGCCCGAGCGGGTCGGGCACAGGCGGAGATTACCAGTCGACGCCTTTGCGGGCCTTGATCCCGCTTTCAAAGGCGTGCTTAATGCTGCGTACCTCAGACACCGTATCTGCCATATCGATCAGCGTACGGTGTGCACCGCGACCGGTGACCACGACAGATTGCATCGGCGGGCGGTTGGCGATTGCATTGGCCACTTCGTCCAGCTCGACATAGCCGTAGGTCACCATATAGGTCAGTTCATCGAGCAACACCACGTCGTACTGCGGATCGGCCAGCATTTGTTTGCAGGCAGCCCAGGTTTGCTGCGCCGCAGCGGTGTCCGCTTCTTTGTTCTGGGTTTCCCAGGTAAACCCGGTTGCCATCACAGCAAAATCAACGCCGTTCTTCTCCAGCAAGTTGCGCTCGCCACAGTCCCAGGTGCCTTTGATGAACTGGCCGACACCACATTTCTGGCCGTGTCCGACCGCCCGGGCAATGGTGCCGAAGCCTGAGGTTGATTTCCCTTTACCATTGCCTGTGATGATCAGAAACAGGCCTTTTTCTTCCTGGGCGGCATCGACGCGGGCATCGACTTCCGCTTTAATTTTTCGCTGACGCGCTTTATAGCGTTCGTCCTTCTGGGATTGATCAACCATGGGAGATCCTATGTCTGTTGAATGTGATTCGTCACCGGGGTGACGGGTGATGTTGCGCTCGGATTACATCAGTGCCAGAAGCACCAGATAGCCGGCCAGCTCTGAGATTTGCTGGGCCGCACCAAGGCAGTCCCCGGTATAACCGCCGAGTTGGCGATGAAACCATAAACCGCATCCCCAGCGTACCAGCGCGATGACGACAACGAGTGCCAGCGCGGATGACAGGGGCAAAAGGAGTAATATAATCAATCCGGTGGTAATTAAAACCCACAAATCCTGTTGGCTTTGCTGGTTGGCCAGGGGTTTGACCTTGCTGAGTGCGTCCGCTCGGACATACGGGTAGGAGAAAATCAGGCTGGCAGCACAAATGCGGCTGAGGGGGTGTAATACCAGCAATGCCAACGCAGGGTAGAGTGGCTGGTCTTCGGCCAGGGCGCTCAGGGTGGCCCATTTGAGGCCCAGCATCATGAATAGCGCTGCCGCGCCATAGGCCCCGAGCCGCGAGTCTTTCATGATGTCCAGCTTCTGTGCCGGGGTCCAGCCGCCGCCAAACCCGTCAAACACATCGGCCAGGCCGTCTTCGTGAAAGGCGCCGGTCAGCAGCAAGGTTACGACGATTGCCAGCCCCACCGCGATTGGTGGCGTAAAGGCCCATTGGGCGACCAGGTAGACCGCCGCCGCAATCCCGCCGACGACAATGCCGACCGCGCCGAAATAGCGATTGGCCTGATTGAGCCGCTCAGACGAGTAAGGTGTCTTCGCCGGGATCGGAATCCGGGTGAAAAACGCCAGTGCGACCAGAAAAATCTGCCATTGGCGTTTGACCGGGGGCGTTTGCGCGTCGTCAGGTGCTGATTGCGTTGCTTCTGCCTGCTGGGGGATCTCGCTCACACGCTCACTCCGGCTTCGCTGAAGCTTGCCATGTTGTTATAAAACTCACAGGCCGCGCGGATCAGAGGCAGCGCCAGCGCCGCGCCGGTTCCTTCTCCCAGGCGCAGACCCAGATCCAGCAGGGGCTTGGCGGCGAGATGCTCCAGCATCCGCTGGTGCCCGGCCTCTTCGGAGCAGTGGCAGTAGAGAAAATAATGGCGGGCCTCGGGCTGGATTGCCGTGGCGATCAGGGCGGCGGCGGTGGCGATGAAACCGTCAACCAGTACCGTCATCTGAAGTTCCGCAGCCTTTAACATGCCGCCGGTGATTTGGGTGATTTCAAAACCGCCGAGGCAGGCGAGGATGCTGAGTGGATCATCGAATGCCGCCTCGTGCTGCAGTAGGGCCTGACGGATCAGCGATAGTTTTTGTTCATACTGCGCATCCGTGATCCCGGTTCCCCGGCCGACACAGGCTTCTGCCGGGAGCTGGAGCAGAGCAGCCATCAGCGCGGCGGCACTGCTGGTGTTGCCGATACCCATCTCGCCAAAGCCGACCAGGTTACATCCTTGCTGATGGACTCGGGCGACGGCTTCGGCGCCGTACATCAGCCCCTGGGTTACGGTGTCCCTGGACATCGCAGGTTGCCGGGAGAAATCCGCAGTGCCGGCTCCCAAGCGCTGCTTGATCAGCTGCGGGTGGTCGTCCGGCTCTAATTTTGTTCCGGCATCAATCACCTGGAGCGCCATATCACTGGTGCGGCAGAAACAGTTAATCGCCGCGCCGCCGGCAAGGAAATTCATCACCATCTGAGTGGTGACTTCACTGGGCGCGATGCTGACCCCGTGTTGGGCGATGCCGTGATCCCCGGCAAAGACCAGCAAATGCGGTTGGGAGATGACCAGCTCATCGGATTGCTGGATCATAGCCAGTTGCGTTGCGATGTCCTCCAGTTGGCCCAGTGCGCCGAGGGGTTTGGTTTTATGGTTGATTTTATCCCGGACTTGAGCGAGTTGCGTTGTATCTGGCGCGGTGATGGTGAACATGGTGGCGATACTCCCTGTTAGTGGCAAGCGCACGGGCCAAACGGCCAGTATGCAAAAAAACGGATGAGCAGGAATTTTGCGCCAGCACAGCGCGGAAGGCAATGGCAACACACGGAAAGTTCGGCCGTGCGTTGCTACCGGACAAAGCAGCATTTAGTTCGACGACCGGGGCAGGTATAGTGGCTGAGTGGCAGTCTGTTGTGTTATCGACTGCGTGATGCCGTTGAGAAAAAGAGGAGGGGCGATGGTCAATAAAACCGAGAAGGTACTCATTGTTTGCATGGGCAACATTTGCCGGTCACCAACCGCAGAAGCGGTGCTGCGGGCGAAGGCGGCGCAGGCCGGTGTCGCACTGGAGATTGATTCGGCAGGGACCATTGGGTATCACCAGGGCAATTCACCGGATGAGCGCTCCCGGGCAGCCGGTGAAGCGCGGGGATATAGTTTTCGCGGCATTCGGGCACGGCAGGTGGTGGCGGATGATTTTGAACGCTTTGATTATATTCTGGCAGCGGATCATGCAAACTTGCGGGATTTGGCGGCACAGTGCCCGGCGCAGCATCAGCAAAAACTGGCGCTGTTTATGAGCTATTCATCGTCGGACATTGAGGAAATCCCGGACCCTTATTACGGCGGGGCGCAGGGGTTTGAGACTGTATTGGATCTGATTGAAGAGGCCAGCGAGCAGTTCTTGGCCCGGTTGAGTCGTGGCTGATTTGCTGAGAACGAACTGCTGAATATGACAACGCCCGCAGGTGCGGGCGTTGTTGAGTCTTTGAAGGGGAAAATTAACCCAGGGTATCCGTCGCAACTTTGTAGCTTGGATCTTCCATCACGTTCACTTCCACCAGGTTGCCGGCTTTTTTCAGCAATGAGCGGCATTCCGGGCTCAGGTGGCGGATATGCAGGGTTTTGCCTTGGTTGGCATAACGCTCGGCAATGGTATCAATCGCTTCAATCGCTGAGTGGTCGGCCACGCGCGAGTTGGCGAAATCAATAATCACATCACTCGGGTCGTTGTTGGCATCAAACAGCGCCATAAAGTGCGAGACGGAGCCGAAGAACAACGGACCATTCACTTCGTATACCTTTGAACCCTGTTCGTTGATATGGCTGGTGGCGAAAATATGCTTGGCATGTTCCCAGGCAAATACCAGCGCCGAGTAGATCACCCCGACGATCACCGCCAGTGCCAGGTCCGCAACAACGGTGACGCTGGTGACCAGAATAATCGCGAAGAAGTCGTGCTTAGGCACTTTGCGCGCCATTTTGAAGCTGGCCCACTCAAAGGTGCCAATCACCACCATGAACATCACGCCCACCAGGGCGGCCAGTGGGATCATTTCAATCAGCGATGAGCCGAACAGGATGAACAGCAGCAGGCCCACGGCACCGGTGATTCCCGACAGGCGACCACGACCACCGGAGTTAATGTTGATCATCGACTGGCCGATCATGGCACAGCCACCCATGGCACCGAATACGGAGCAGGTCATGTTCGCAACACCCTGACCCACACACTCGCGGTTGCCTTGGCCACGAGTACCGGTCATCTCGTCAATCACGGTCAGCGTCAGCAGGGATTCGATCAGGCCGACAGCCGCCAGGACAACAGAGTAAGGCAGGATGATTTGCAGTGTTTCCATGTTGAAGCCGACTTCTGGCAGGGCGAAGGTCGGCAGCGAACCGGCCAGCGTTGCTGAAGCATCGCCGCTCATACCGCGGACGAAATCGATCACGGTCCGCGATTCCAGATCCAGGCCGTGGACCAGCGCGGTCACGGTGATAATCGCAACCAGTGAAGACGGAACTGCTTTGGTCAGCTTCGGCAGGAAGTGAATAATGGCCATGGTCAGGGCGACCAGACCCAGCATGATGTACAGCTGGGAGCCTTGCATCCACTGTAAGACGCCATTGGCATCCGGGATCTTAAACTGGCCCAGCTGCGCCAGGAAAATCACAATGGCCAGACCATTGACGAAACCGATCATCACCGGGTGCGGAACCATGCGAATGAATTTACCCAGTTTGAAGATCCCCGCCAGGATCTGCAAAACACCGGCCAGCATAATAGCGGCAAACAGGTACTGGATCCCGTGCTCAGCCACCAGGCTGACCATGACAACCGCCATGGCACCGGTTGCGCCGGAAATCATGCCCGGACGACCCCCGATCACAGCAGTCACCAGACCGACAATGAAGGCCGCATAAAGGCCAACCATCGGGTCGACACCCGCAACGAAGGCAAATGCCACGGCTTCGGGAACCAGAGCCAGGGCGACGGTCAGCCCTGAAAGAACGTCATTTTTGACGGATTGACGCGAAAATTGTGGGAATTCAAACATTTTATTCAGTTTTGATCAGCTTCGGTTATAAAAAGAGCATGGGAAAGACGCGAATGCTACAGAAATATGTGATTTGGTTCAACTTTCAAGCGCCATTTCAGCACAATATTCGCTGCAATTGTAAAAAACTTTGATGTTGATTAGGTTCACGGTGCAAAAGCAGCCTGTCGGTTTCAGGTCGACATCAGGCGAAAAAAAAGCCATGCAAAATGCATGGCTTTCGTTCCGTTTCAGACCGGTTAGTCCATCGATGGCTTGGTCATCGGCGCGCCGGCAATGCTGGTCGCCGTCTGGCTACCAGCCTGACGGGTAACCGCACGCTGCTCACGCATCGGTGCAATCGCGACGACAGAGACGTCCGCAGTTGCAGCCGGTGCCGGTGCCTTGGTCATCGGTGACGTGGTGTGGTGGCCACGTGGCGCTGTTGTCGTGATGCGAGTCGCCGGGCGGTCAGCCTGAGCCGTGGCAGCAGCAGGGGCTTCAACCACTGGTGCTTCCTCAGCCTGAGGGGCTACCGCTTCAACCGGGGCGGCAACATCTGCTTGCTCGGCTTGCGCTTCAGCGGGTGCCTCGGCCTCAGCTGTTACCGTTTCTTCAACGACAGCTTCTTCAGTTGTCGCTTCTTCAACTGTAGCTGTTTCAACGACAGTGTCTTCAACCGGCTTCACGTCGGCAACCACTGGCTCAGCTTCGACTTCCGTAGCTGCAACCGGGGCTTCCACAGTTTCAACTGCAACGGCTTCTGCAGCTGGTGCTTTAACGGCTACCGCTGTTTCAACCTCAGTGGTCTCTGCAACAACTTCAGGTGCACGTTGCGGGAACACTTTACCCATGGCCAGTTCCGGCATGGCGACACCACCAAGGGCTGGTGCTGTGGTCGCTGCAACAGCTGGCTCAGCCGGTGCTTCGGTCGCGGTTTCCACCACGGCTTCAACCGATGGCTTCTGGGCCGGAACCCAAACTTTGCCCATCGCCATTTCTGGTGATGCAACACCGGAAGCCAGGCGTGGTGCTTTCGGTTTTTCAACCGCAGAAACCACGTTCTCCAGATCGCCCATCGTCTCGGTGGCGGCTTCGACGGCATGGCCGACCGCTTCGGTTACGGCCGAATCAACACCTTCTTTCTCCGGACGGGTATCACGGATACGGCGACGACGCTGGCCGCTGGCACGCAGGTGGCGTGGTGAACGGCGGTTGCGGCGCTGGCCGTTTTCCTGCTCGCCATTTTGCTCAGCTGCATCCGATTCGACGGATTTGGCTTGTGCTTCTTTGGCGACGGCTGTCCCCAACTCCTGAAGTGGTGACGGCTGCTTCTCGGCGGTTACGTCTTCAACCTGCTGAGTTTGCGCTTCCTCAGCGTCAAGGATGCGGATTTTCTTCTGCAGCTGACGACGCTGGCGGCGTTGCTTCACCTTGGTCGCTTTCTCTTGCTCTTGCTGCGGAACCGCTTGCTCTTCAACGGCCGGTGTTTCAACGGCGGCCTCTTGAGTTTCCTGGCGACGTTGTTTCTTCTGCGCGCGGATCTCTTCGCGGCGCGACTGATGTTTCAGCTCTTTGGCTTCTTCATCGCGTTGCGGACGCGCTGGCTTGGCTGCTTTTTCAACCTGCGGACGCTCTTGCTTCGGTTTGTCGCTGCGACGACGTTGCTGACGCTCACCGTTGCGGGTATCACGTTCCGTGTCCTGACGCTTGCGGCCCTGACGGGTGTCATCTTTGCCGCGACGGCTGTCTTTGTCCTGACGTTTGTCCTGACGTTCACCACGACGGCTGTCCTGACGCTCACCACGGCGGCTGTCCTGACGCTCGCCACGGCGGCTGTCCTGGCGTTCACCACGACGGCCATTGCGCTTGCCGGTTTCTTTCGGCTCCGGTTGCGCTTCGGCAGCACCGCCGAACAGGCTGGTCAATGCGGTAAAGATACGGCTGAACAGTCCTGGCTTTTCAACCGGTTTCGCAGCAACTGCTTCAGGTGCTTTGCGCTTCGGTGGCTCAGTCGGTGCCGCGAAGCCTTGCAGTACCGGCTCTTCGCGCTTCTTGTTGATGATGCGATCTTGCTGTGGCTCAGACTCGGCTTCTTTCAGGGCTTCCAGCGCCCGCGGCAGGTGGTAGGACAGGGTATCCTGCTCATCACCGGTGCGGACACGGACCACTTCAAAGTGCGGGGTATCCATATCGGCATTCGGCACGATAATGGCACGGACACCGTGAGACTTCTCGATATGCTGCACCGAGCGGCGTTTTTCATTGAGCAGGTATGAGGCAATCGCTACCGGCACAATGGCCAGCACCTGCGAGGTGTTGTCTTTCAGCGCTTCTTCTTCAATCAGACGCAGGATCGACAGTGACAGGGACTCGCTGTCACGGATCACCCCGGTCCCGCTACAGCGCGGACACACATGGTGGCTGGCTTCCGCCAGAGACGGGCTCAGGCGTTGACGCGACATTTCCAGCAGACCGAAACGGGAAATCCGGCCGATCTGGACACGGGCACGGTCCATACGAACAGCTTCGCGCAGGCGGTTTTCCACTTCACGCTGGTGACGAACCGGCGTCATGTCGATGAAGTCAATCACCACCAGGCCACCGAGATCCCGCAGGCGCAGCTGGCGGGCGATTTCATCGGCCGCTTCAAGGTTGGTTTGAAGTGCTGTTTCTTCGATATCGCCGCCTTTGGTGGCGCGGGCGGAGTTGATATCAATCGAAGTCAGGGCTTCAGTCGGATCGATCACAATGGAGCCACCTGACGGCAGGCGAACTTCACGCTGGAAGGCTGATTCGATCTGGTTTTCAATTTGGTAATGGTTAAACAGCGGTGTATCGCTGTGGTCATACAGCTTCACGCGGCTCAGAAAATCCGGACGCACCTGCTGGATATGCTCGCGGGCACGGTCGTAGATTTTCTTGCTGTCAATCACGATTTCACCGATATCACGGCGCAGATAATCACGGATCGCGCGGGCAATGACGTTACTTTCCTGATGGATCAGGAAAGGTGCCGGTGCAGAGTCCGCTGCATCTTTCACGCGCTCCCAGTGGCTGAGCAGGTAGTTCAGATCGTATTCCAGATCTTCACCGGATTTGCCAACCCCGGCCGTGCGCACGATCAGGCCCATGCCTTGCGGCAGTTCCAGCGTGCTCAGGGCCGCTTTGAGCTCGGTACGCTCTTCCCCTTCGATACGACGGGAGATACCGCCGGCCCGTGGGTTGTTCGGCATCAGGACCAGGTAACTCCCGGCCAGGGAGATAAAGGTGGTCAAGGCTGCGCCTTTGTTCCCACGCTCTTCTTTGTCGACCTGAACAATGACTTCCTGGCCTTCTTTCAGCACTTCCTTAATGTTAGGTCGGCCTTGGTAAGAGTAATCGGCAGGGAAATAATCGCGGGCAACTTCTTTTAGCGGCAGGAATCCGTGGCGCTCAGCACCGTAATCAACGAACGCGGCTTCCAGACTTGGTTCGATGCGGGTAATACGGCCTTTGTAGATATTTGCTTTTTTAGACTCGTGGCCAGGGCTTTCGATATCCAAATCGAAGAGCTTCTGCCCATCAACTAATGCGACGCGCAACTCTTCCTTCTGAGTTGCGTTAATCAACATTCTCTTCATTATTTTGTACTCGTTTTTGTCGTTGTGCTAGCGGTCCGATTAGCGAGTTTGTACCGGTGGTGCCTGACTCCAAGTCTGTTCGTTAATGCAGCCTCACGGCTGGAATTCAGGAGTGCTATCTGGCTACACGTATTGTCCAGCGGTATTCAAGATGATTAGATCAGAAAATATACAGCTGTCATCACCGATTTACGCGGCGGTATCTTTTACACCGGTAAAAAATCTATAATCGAGCACGCTAAAAAACAGTCCGGAAAGCATCGCGTCTTATGCCATGTGCTGCGCTTTCTCGCCGAGCTGTATGAATGATAGTCAGTTAGGTGATATTCTGTTCACCATGTTACAGAAGTAGGCACTTTATCCCACTCCTGCAGGCAATCATAGCAGGGTGACTTTTTTGCGGCAATCTGCTTTGCATGCATGTTAGAATGAAACCTATGAAAGATGATAAACCAAAAGTGCAATTCATCGAGATCACTGATGACTTTGCAGGCCAGCGGATCGATAATTTTCTCCGAGCCCGGCTAAAAAACGTACCAAAAAGTATGATTTACCGCATCTTGCGAAAGGGTGAAGTGCGAGTAAATAAAAAACGTATAAAACCTGAGTACAAGCTGCTGGACGGTGATGTGGTTCGGGTGCCGCCGGTGACGGTGCCGGAGCGTGAATCGCAGGCGCCGGTCAGTACTAAGCTCAATAAAGTGGCAGAGCTCGAAGACTGCATTATCTACGAAGATGATCACATGCTGATCCTCAACAAGCCTTCGGGAACCGCAGTACACGGCGGGAGCGGGTTGAAATTCGGGGCCATTGAAGCCTTGCGGGCCCTGCGCCCGGATGCGCGTTTCCTCGAACTGGTCCACCGGATTGACCGGGATACCTCCGGGATCCTGCTGGTCGCCAAAAAGCGCTCGGCACTGCGTCATTTACAGGCTCAGTTTCGTGCGAAAACCGTACAGAAGTACTATTTCGCATTGGTGATGGGAGAGTGGAAGGCCAGTTGCAAGCAGGTGACTGCGCCGCTGCTTAAAAATGAAGTGAACAGCATCGTGCGGGTGAACCCGAACGGCAAAGCATCAGATACTCGGTTTAAAGTGATTGAGCGTCTGGAGCAGGCGACGCTGGTTCAGGCCAGCCCGGTGACCGGCCGGACGCACCAGATCCGCGTGCATTGCCAGTATACCGGTCACCCGATTGCCTGGGATGCTCGCTATGGCGATCCGCGGTTTGATGCGTATACGAAAAAAGTGGGCCTCAACCGACTGTTCCTGCATGCCGCGAACATCAAGTTCTGTCACCCGAAAACAGAAGCGGAGATGGAAATTAATGCGCCGATGGAGCCGATGCTGGTTCGCGCCATTGAGCAGCTGCGCAAGAAGCCGGTTCGGCAGGCATCGTAAGGGAGCCGGAGAGGAAGTCTGCTTTTCAGGACGAAGGCTGTCGTTGTTGATGCCTCTGTGACAGGCGATAGGATGAAAGGCGAATCTGAATGGGTTCGCCTTTTTCGACGGTCCGCTACAGTTTGCGGTGCCGGTCCGGATACCTGGCCGGATTCGCACGTTGCGACGGCTCAGAGTATCGCAACGCCTTCGCGGGCCAGCATCTCGCGCAGGGCAATCAGCGGCAGGCCGACCAGGGTATTCGGATCACGCCCTTCGAGGCGGTCAAACAGCGCGATGCCGAGGCCTTCGCTTTTAAAACTGCCGGCGCAGTTGAGGGGTTGCTCCAGCGTCACGTAACGGCGAATTTCATCGTCTGTCAGCGGGCGAAAGTGGACATGAAACGGTTCGCAGACAACCTGACTGTGACCGGTACGGGCGTTATGCAGGCACAAGCCGGTGTAGAAGGTGACGGTCTGGCCGCTGGCTGCTTGCAGCTGACGGACAGCATTGTCTTCCGTGTGGGGCTTGCCGAGGATCTGGCCGTCAATGACGCAGACCTGATCGGAGCCGATGATCAGCGTATCGGCATGGTTGGCGGCGCAGGCTTCAGCTTTGGCCTGGGCCAGTCGCATGACAAGTTGTTCGGCAGTTTCACCGGGCAGCGCTGTTTCATCAATATTCGGGCTGGCAGTTTCGAACGGGTAGCTGAATTTTTCCAGCAGGGATTGGCGAAACGGTGAGGTCGAAGCCAGCAGCAAAGGTTGGGTCATGGGATCGGGACTCGCTCTGGGAAGTATGGAGTTCAATGCCGGGTAGTCTAGCGTGCAATCTGCCCCTCGGCTACCGGTGTGACAAAAGCGGTACAACAGGCGAATCGGCACCATACTAAGAAGGTGGCTGACGGTATCAAAACTGGTCAGGATTTCGTCTGTCTTCGGTGGTTATTTGTTCGTTTGGTGAGTGGCTGGCAACCTGTTACCACTCAGGCAGATAGCGACCAATAGGGGGGAAGTGACCCGGCCGCGGGATGGCTGCCCGTGTGGTAGCTGGCGAATTGGCCAAAAGCTGTTAATTCGCGCACATTTCCTTTGACTCAAACAGATTAGAAGGCTAATATTCGCGCCCTATGCAAAAGGTAAAATTGCCGCTAACGGTAGATCCGGTTCGCGCCGCTCAGAAAAAACTCGACTATGATGGCATCATCAAAGCCGAAATTCTTGAGCGTCTGGCTGAATCCACCCAGAGCGTAATACGTGATGCAAACGTCACCTTATCATTTGACTTTGACCAACGTCATCTGGCCTTCATGCGCGGTCGCGCTGATGTCGCTGTGATGTTGACCTGTCAGCGATGCCAGGAAGGATTCGAACACGAATACAGTGTCGATTTCTGTTATAGTCCGCTCCTCAAGCCTGAGGCAGTTGATGAGTTTCCGGAAGCTTATGAGCCGGCTGACGTCGACGAAAATGGTGAGATCAACCTGATTCAGATTGTTGAAGATGAGTTGATTTTGGAATTACCTCAAGTCGCTATGCATGATGAAGCTGACTGCAAAGCCAGCGGAAACA
Organism: Photobacterium sp. TY1-4; assembly: GCF_025398175.1. Lineage (NCBI taxonomy): Bacteria > Pseudomonadati > Pseudomonadota > Gammaproteobacteria > Vibrionales > Vibrionaceae > Photobacterium > Photobacterium sp. TY1-4. The sequence continues at coordinate 2,314,338 of NZ_CP099734.1, read as the reverse complement.
TGACTTTTGGTGAAATCCCCGTTGCTGATGAGCGTCCGAATCCGTTTGCAGTATTGAAAAATTTGAAGTAAGTAATTTTAACAGGAGTAGGGTTAATGGCCGTACAAAAGAGCAAAAAATCACGTTCAGCACGTGGTATGCGTCGTTCTCACGATGCACTGACAACTGCAGCTGTATCTGTAGATTCTGCAAGTGGTGAAACTCACCTACGTCACCACGTAACAGCTGACGGTTTCTACCGTGGCCGTAAGGTTATCAACAAATAAGGTTGAGCCTTGAGTGGTCTAACCGTTGCACTTGATGCAATGGGCGGGGATTTCGGTCCTCAAGTAACAGTGCCTGCCTCCGTGCAGGCACTGTTGCAATACCCATCGCTCAACGTGATTTTATTTGGTGATCAGCAAGCGATCACCGAGCAGCTATCCCTTCTTCATCAGCTCAAGCATCCCCGTATTCGCATTGTTCACTGTGAGCATGTGATCGCCAATGATACCCGGCCGTCTCAGGCATTACGCCGAAGTCAGGGATCGTCTATGCGTATGGCTCTGGAAGCGGTTGCCGTCGGGCAGGCCGATGCCTGTGTCAGTGCGGGCAACACCGGTGCCCTGATGGCGTTATCGCGCTTTACCCTCAAGCTGCTGCCCGGCGTTGACCGACCAGCACTGGTTTCTGCGATCCCGACCAATACTGAGCATAAAACCTGGCTGCTGGATCTTGGCGCCAATGTGTCCTGCGATGCCGATACCCTGTTTCAGTTTGCCGTGATGGGCGCCGTTCTTGCCGAACAGGATCTAACCGTTCCGCCGAAAGTGGCCCTGCTCAACATCGGTGAAGAGGAGATCAAAGGCAACGATCTGGTCAAGCGCTGCGCCGAGCTGCTGTGCGAGTCCCCCGAGATTGATTACATCGGCTATCTTGAAGGTAATGAACTTTATTCCGGACGGGCGGATGTGATTGTCTGTGATGGTTTCGTCGGCAACGTCAGCCTGAAAACCAGCGAAGGGGTTGCCAACCTGTTTATTGATAGCATCAAAAATGCAATCACCCGGAACCCGATAAAGCGTTTGGTGGCTAAATGGTTGTTTAATGACCTATTCGTCAGCCTCAAACGATTGAACCCCGACCAGTACAATGGCGCAAGTCTGTTAGGATTGCGCGGTATTGTGGTCAAAAGCCATGGAAGTGCTGATATTGCCGCTTTTTCAAATGCGATTGGCGAAGCGGTACACGAGGTCAAACGGCAAATACCGACAAAAATCAGTGACCGTTTGGAAGCAGTCTTACTCGAGAGGCATTATTAGTCTTCATGTATAGCAAAATTTTAGGTACCGGCAGCTACCTGCCAGCTCAAGTACGTTCTAATGCCGACTTAGAACAGATGGTTGATACATCCGACGAATGGATTGTCGCGCGGACGGGTATTCGCGAGCGCCGTATCGCCGCTGCTGATGAAACTGTCGCGGTCATGGGATATCAGGCTTCTCTGAACGCCATTGAGATGGCGGGCATCGATAAATCAGAGATTGACCTGATCATTGTGGCCACCACCAGTGCCAGCCATTCGTTTCCGTCTGCGGCCTGCCAGGTGCAGGGGATGCTGGACATTCAAGGCTGCCCGGCGTTTGATATCGCCGCAGCTTGCTCTGGCTTTATTTACGCCCTGAGCGTTGCCGATCAGCACATTAAAACCGGTATGGCCAAAAATGTCTTGGTGATTGGCTCTGATGCGCTGTCTCATAAATGTGATCCCGAGGATCGGTCGACTATTATCTTGTTTGGTGACGGTGCCGGTGCCGTGGTTGTCGGTGCCAGTGAAGCGCCGGGGATCATTTCGACCCATCTGCATGCCGATGGACACTTCGGGGGCCTGCTGAGCCTGGCGGTGCCGGAGCACGGCCAGACCTTCAGCGACGACAAGTGGCTGTACATGGCCGGCAACGAAGTCTTTAAAGTTGCCGTGACTCAGCTGTCGAATCTGGTGAAAGATACGCTGGCGGCAAACAATATGGATAAATCCGAACTGGACTGGCTGGTACCGCATCAGGCCAACCTGCGGATTATCTCAGCGACGGCCAAAAAGCTGTCGATGTCGATGGATCAGGTGGTGGTGACTTTAGATCGCCATGGCAATACCTCGGCCGCGACGGTTCCGACTGCGCTGGACGAAGCGGTCCGTGACGGCCGGATCCAACGTGGCCAGACCCTGCTGCTGGAAGCATTCGGCGGCGGCTTTACCTGGGGCTCGGCGCTGGTCAAATTCTGATCCGGCAGTGCACCTGCCTGGATTCGATAACGTTTAGGAAGGGGTGTGTCGTGACCGGTAATCTTGACTGGATTACTGTTGTCCGAAAAACACATCTCTTGTCAATCTACTGAAAAATCAGTACGTAAGAATAAGGATTCTCGAATGTCTAAGTTCGCGATTGTTTTCCCGGGCCAGGGCTCTCAAGCCGTTGGCATGCTGGCTGAGCTGGCTGCGCAGTATGCTGTTGTGCAAGAGACGTTTGCCGAAGCATCTGACGCGCTGGGTTATGATCTGTGGGCGCTGGTTCAGAACGGACCAGCGGAAGCACTGAACGAAACGCACCGCACCCAGCCGGCATTACTGACGGCTTCGGTTGCAATTTGGCGTGTTTGGCAGCAGCAGGGCGGCGCGCAGCCAACTGTGCTGGCGGGCCATAGCCTGGGCGAATATTCGGCGCTGGTGTGTGCCGGACTGATGGATTTCAAAGACGCGGTAAAACTGGTTGAGCTGCGTGGCCAGCTGATGCAGGAAGCCGTTCCTGCCGGTGTCGGTGCAATGTCTGCCATTATCGGTCTGGATAACGACGCCATTGCCAAAGCCTGTGAAGAAGCGGCCCAAGGCCAGGTGTGTTCGCCGGTGAACTTTAACTCGCCGGGTCAGGTGGTGATTGCGGGGAATAAAGAAGCCGTTGAGCGTGCTAACGTCCTGTGTAAGGAAGCGGGTGCCAAACGTGCACTGCCGCTGCCGGTTTCAGTGCCTTCCCACTGTGCGCTGATGAAGCCTGCGGCGGAGAAACTGGCGGTCGCGCTGGAAGCGGTTGCGTTCAATGCACCGGCGATCCCGGTGATCAACAACGCCGATGTGGCGGTTGAAACCGATCCGGCGGCGATCAAGCAAGCGCTGGTGAAGCAACTGTACGGTCCGGTCCGTTGGACAGAGTCTGTTGAGCGCATGGCCGCCGACGGCATCGAAACGCTGCTGGAAATGGGACCGGGTAAAGTCCTGACCGGCTTGACCAAACGAATTAATCGTGCCCTTGGTGGTGCCGCGGTGAACGATCCAGCAAGCCTGGACGCCGCGAAGTAAGATTGTTGCCTGTCTCAGCCGGCCAGTCGGATGACTGCACCGTGAAGATGCTCTAAGGGACAGGCCCCAGACTCCCTTATAGAAGAGGAAACACAATGAGCCTTGAAGGTAAAATTGCTCTGGTTACCGGTGCAAGCCGTGGTATCGGTCGTGCGATCGCAGAAATTCTGGTCGAGCGCGGCGCAACCGTGATCGGAACAGCAACCTCTGACAACGGTGCAGAAGCCATTAGCGCCTACCTGGGCGATAATGGCACCGGGATGGCACTGAATGTGACATCTCCAGAGTCAATCGAATCTGTCCTGAAAGCGATTAAAGAGCAGTTTGGCGAAATCGATATTCTGGTGAACAACGCCGGGATCACGCGTGATAACCTGCTGATGCGAATGAAAGATGAAGAGTGGCAAGACATTCTGGACACCAACCTGACGTCTGTCTTCCGCCTGTCCAAAGCCGTACTGCGCCCAATGATGAAGAAACGCAGTGGCCGGATTATCAGCATCGGCTCTGTGGTGGGGATCATGGGGAATGCGGGACAGACTAACTATGCAGCAGCGAAAGCTGGTCTGGTCGGTTTCACCAAGTCGATGGCACGTGAAGTTGCTGCGCGCGGGATCACAGTTAATGCGGTTGCGCCTGGTTTTATCGAAACCGATATGACTAAAGCGCTGAATGATGACCAGCGTGCTGCTACACTTGCCAATGTTCCAGCCGGTCGCCTGGGTGATCCGCGTGAAATTGCAGCAGCTGTTGCCTTCCTGGCATCGGATGATGCGGGTTATGTAACCGGTGAGACACTGCACGTTAACGGCGGCATGTACATGATTTAAACAAAAAAGTTGCATAACTTGATGATGCAAGTCAAACTCGTCTTGTTTTCACGGAAATTCGTGGTTTGACCAGCGTGTTGAGTATTGCAACTTTGGCCGTAATGAATAAACTACAGCAAATCGCATTAGCGAATTCTTGTTTTAAGGAAATAGATTAATGAGCAACATCGAAGAACGCGTAAAAAAAATCATCGTTGAGCAACTAGGCGTAGACGAAGCAGAAGTGAAGAACGAAGCATCTTTCGTTGACGATCTGGGTGCTGACTCTCTGGACACAGTTGAACTGGTAATGGCTCTGGAAGAAGAATTCGATACTGAGATTCCTGACGAAGAAGCTGAAAAAATTACGACAGTTCAAGCAGCTATCGACTACGTTGTTAGCGCGTCTGAGTAATTAAAGAACTCCCTCCAGGCGGTCACCATGACCGCCTGATTTAATTTCGAAATCCTGTTTTATCCTCAATTCCCGGAGAAAAAATCGTGTCTAAGCGTCGCGTAGTTGTTACTGGCATGGGTATGCTATCACCGGTTGGTAATTCTGTTGAGTCTTCATGGAAAGCCCTTCTGGCAGGCACTAGTGGTATTAGCAACATTGAGCATTTTGATGCGAGCGCATTTGCGACCCGTTTTGCTGGCCTGGTCAAAGACTTCGATTGTGAAGAGTACATGTCCAAGAAAGATGCTCGCAAAATGGACTTGTTCATTCAATACGGTATTGCCGCAGGCGTACAGGCGTTAAAAGACTCTGGTATTGAAGTAACTGAAGAAAACGCTCCACGAATCGGTGTAGCGATTGGCTCTGGCATTGGTGGTCTGGGACTGATTGAAGCCAACCATCAAGCCCTGTTGGAAAAAGGACCGCGCAAAATCAGCCCGTTCTTTGTTCCATCAACAATTGTCAACATGATCGCCGGCCACATGTCTATCATGTACGGTCTGCGCGGTCCGAACATCGCCATCTCTACGGCATGTACAACTGGCCTTCATAACATTGGCCATGCTGCGCGTATGATTGCTTATGGTGATGCAGATGCCATGCTGGCCGGTGGTGCTGAAAAAGCATCGACCCCGCTGGGCATGGGTGGTTTTGCGGCGGCGAAAGCGCTGTCGACCCGTAACGATGACCCGCAAGCGGCTTCTCGCCCGTGGGATAAAGACCGTGACGGTTTCGTGCTGGGCGACGGTGCCGGCATGATGGTGCTGGAAGAGTACGAGCACGCCAAAGCACGTGGTGCGAAAATTTATGCCGAGCTGGTTGGCTTCGGCATGAGTGGCGATGCTTACCACATGACCTCGCCAAGCGAAGACGGGTCAGGCGGTGCGCTGGCGATGGAAGCGGCGATTCGTGATGCCGGGATCAATGCAGAAGACATTGGTTACGTCAATGCACACGGTACCTCGACGCCTGCCGGTGACGTTGCTGAAACGCTGGGGATCAAACGTGCCCTGGGTGCGGCAGCGGATAAAGTGCTGGTTTCTTCAACCAAGTCAATGACAGGCCACCTGCTGGGTGCTGCCGGCTCGGTCGAAGCCATTATTACTGCCATGACCTTGATTGATCAGGCGGTTCCGCCAACGATTAACCTGGAAAACCCGGATGAAGGCTGTGATCTGGACTACGTACCAGGTGAAGCGCGTCAGGTGAACCTGGAGTACGCGCTGTGTAACTCCTTTGGTTTCGGTGGCACCAACGGCTCGTTGCTATTTAAGAAAATCTGACGAGAACCTGTTATGATGACACGGCCCGGTGCACTGCACCGGGCCGTTTTTTTATCTGGAGGCTGGGATGATTCTGATCAACGGTGTAGAGACGGACACGGTAACGGTGGCCGATCGGGCGTTGCAGTATGGCGATGGCTGTTTTACCACCATTCTCGTTGAACAGGGTCAGCCTCGGTTATGGCCGTTACATTTACAGCGGTTGCAACATACGTTGGCGGCGCTGCGGATCGCGGCGCCGGACTGGCAGGCGCTGGCCGAGCAGGTTCATCTGCTTGCAGCCGCCTTTCCGGACAAAGCGGACAAAGGCGGAGTAAAAGTGCTGATCAGCCGGGGCGCAGGCGGGCGGGGCTACAGTCCTGCCGGTTGCCTCGATACCCAGGTGATCGTCTCTGATTTTGCCTGGCCGAGACAGTACCAGCAGTGGCAGCAGCACGGCATCGCTCTGGGGGTCTGTCGGCAACAGCTGTCGACGAGTCCGATGCTGGCTGGATTAAAGCACCTGAACCGGCTGGAGCAGGTGTTACTGAAACAGGAAACGCAGGAGCGGGGCTGGCTGGATGCGGTGGTACTCGACGCGAATGGTTGTGTCGCGGAGACGGTGGCCTCGAATATCTTCTGGCGCAAAGGGCAGACTGTGTATACGCCGTCTCTGGAGACTTGCGGTGTGCATGGCGTGATGCGGGCCCATGTGCTGGCATTGCTTAAACAGAGCCCGTATTGTACAGAGTTTGTCAAATCCCCCCTGGATGAGTTGCGTTGCGCTGATGAAGTCTTTATTACTAATGCTCTCATGGCGCTGGTGCCGATATCAGAAATTGCAGGAACAACGTTTACGGAGCAGACGCTGCTGCGTGAACTGAACGAGAGGTTGTACGCGTGCTAAAGAAGTTGCTGATCGTCATCTTATTGGTTGTGTTGGCGGTTGCAGGTGGATTGGGCTGGTCGTTTCAGCAGGTGAAAGCCTCGCTGAACCAACCGGTCACACTCCAGGACAAGATGTTGCTGACTGTCAAACCCGGAACGTCCTTCCGTGGTCTGCTGGCGCAACTGGATCAGGAAAATATCATCCCGGCATCGACCTGGACCCGGTGGATCCCACGGCTTGAGCCGCAGCTGTCCCGCTTGAAATCGGGGACTTACCAGATCACACCGACCATGGCCTTGCATGATCTCCTGACGCTGGTGGTGTCCGGCCGGGAGCATCAGTTTGCGATCACCCTGCTGGAAGGCGACCGATTCGTCGACTGGCGTGCGCAGCTGAAGGAAGCACCTTATGTGGTGCATGCCACCCAAGCGATGACGGAGGCTGAAATTGCCGCTGAGATTGGCGCGGACGTTGAGAAACTCGAAGGTTATTTGTTGCCGGAAACGTATCACTATACGGCGGGAACAACGGATCTGGAGCTGTTGCGCCGTGCATACCGTCAGATGAGCCGCCTGCTGGCCGAAGCCTGGGAAGGGCGCAATGAGGCGATCCCGCTGAAAAATCCCTATGAAGCGTTGATCATGGCCTCGATTATTGAGAAGGAAACGGCGGTCGATCATGAGCGAACCGTGGTGTCTTCCGTCTTTATGAACCGCCTGAAGAAAGGGATGCGGTTGCAGACCGATCCGACCGTGATTTACGGCATGGGCGAGCGCTACGATGGGAATATCCGCAAACGGGATCTGCGTACGCCGACGCCTTACAATACCTATACCATTTTCGGGCTTCCACCGACGCCGATTGCGATGCCGAGCCAGGCCTCGGTGCTGGCGGCCGTGAATCCGCAAACCAGCAATTATTACTATTTTGTGGCTGACGGCAAAGGCGGTCATAAATTTTCAACGACACTGCGCGAGCATAACCGGGCAGTGCGCGATTATCTGAGAACACTAAAGCAAAACAAATGACTGGTAAATTTATTGTAATTGAGGGGCTTGAGGGCGCCGGGAAAAGTACGGCGATCAACCTGGTGGCCAAGGTACTGCAAGAGCACGGGATTGCCGAGCCGGTTCTGACCCGTGAGCCGGGTGGGACACCATTGGCTGAACAGATGCGAACATTGGTTAAACAGGGGCATCCCGATGAGCCGCTGACCGATATGGCGGAGCTGTTGTTGCTGTATGCGGCCCGGATTCAGCTGGTGGACAATGTGATTAAGCCGGCGCTGGCGCAAGGGCGTTGGGTAGTTGGTGATCGTCATGACATGTCGTCACAGGCTTATCAGGGCGGTGGACGCGGTTTTGATCCGGTCGTGATGGAGAACCTGCGCGATACCGTGTTGGGGGATTTCCGTCCCGATCTGACCTTGTACATGGACATCGATCCGGTGCTGGGCCTGGAGCGTGCGCGCGGTCGTGGCGAGCTGGATCGGATCGAACAAATGAATATCGACTTTTTCCACCGGACCCGGGCGCGATTCCTGGCGCTGGCCGAGCAGGATCCGCGCGTGGTGATCATTGACGCCGGGCAGTCGCTCGCGGACGTCTCGGCTGCGATCACCCAGGCACTCAACGTCTGGCTGGAGCGGCAGTAACATGTTGTATCCATGGCAGGAGTCTGTCTGGCTAAACTGGCAGCAATTGTTGCGTCAGGGCCGCTTGCATCATGCCGTGTTGCTGGTGGCGCCGGGCGGCAGTGGGCGCGAGGCGCTGGCCAGACAATTGGCGAAAACCGTGCTGTGCCAGCACAGTGAGACGGATCCCTGTGGACACTGTCATAGCTGCCAGCTCTTCGATGCCGGGAACCACCCGGATTACCACGCCGTGACGCCGGCGCAAGCAGGCAAGCAGATCGGAGTGGATGCAATTCGCCAATGTAACCGCTGGGCCACAGAAACCTCTCAGCTGGCGGGCCAGCGGGTGATCATGATTGATCCGGCGGATCAGATGGGGGAGTCTGCGGCCAATGCGCTGTTGAAAACCCTGGAAGAGCCGCCGTCCGGATGTCAGTTTGTGTTGCTGGCCCACTCGCTGGACAGCTTACTTCCGACCATCACCAGCCGGTGTAATCAATGGCGGCTGCCGACCCCGGATGAAGGGCAAACCCAGCGTTGGGTTGAACAGCAGTTGATGCAAAGCGTCAAGCGGGAAGTCATCCGGCTCAATCGTGGTTCGCCGCTGGCGACGGTCGCATTTATTGAGCAGGGGCAGGACATTCGTTACGGCAACCTGCTGGACGCGTTTTGTGCGTTTGCCAAGCCGCCTCATCTGGGCCTGTACGATGTGGCGGGCATGTGCGTCGCTGAAGGCACGCTCAGCCTGAAGTGGCTCAGCTATTTCCTGGTCGACTGTATTAAACTTCAGCAAGGGGCTGGTGCCCATTTGATCCATTGCGAATCCGTCGCGAAGGTACAGGCTGTCGCAGCCCAGCTCAGCCCGGCGGTACTGCTGCGTCAGGCGCATCAGGTCAATGCCTTGCAAAGGCAGCTGGAGACCCACAGCGGGTTGAATGAAGAGTTGTTGATTGTTAACTGGTTAACCGGGTTTATGCCCGATTAACCGTCCGAAAAATTTGAGGAGCATCTTGTGTTAGTTGATTCACATTGTCACCTGGACAAACTGGATTACGAGCAATTACATACTGGGGTTGATGATGTGTTGGCTAAAGCCAAGGCCAGAGGTGTCGATTACTTCCTGTCGGTTGGGGTGACGCTGAAAAGCTTTCCGACCATGATGGAACTGATTGAACCTTATCCGCACGTCTTTGCAACTTGTGGTGTGCATCCCCTGGATATTGAAGCCGGCTTTGATTACGAACAGTTGCGGGTTTACGCACAGCATGAGCGCGTGGTTGCCATCGGTGAAACCGGCCTGGATTATCACTACCAGCCGGAGCTGGCCGAGCAGCAGCAGGAGATTTTCCGCCAGCATGTTCGTTTAGCCGTCGAGCTGAACAAGCCGTTGATTATCCATACCCGAATGGCACGTGAAGATACGCTGCGTATTTTGCGTGAAGAAGGGGCGGAAAAGTGTGGGGGTGTGCTGCACTGCTTCACTGAAAGTCTGGAAATGGCCCAGGCCGCGATTGAGCTTGGCTTCTACATCTCGATTTCCGGAATCGTGACCTTTAACAAGGCCAGCGAACTGAAAAATGTGGTTCACCAGATCCCACTAGAGCGCCTGCTGGTGGAAACCGACTCACCGTACCTGGCACCCGTGCCACATCGCGGTAAACAAAACCAACCGGCTTATGTCCGAGAGGTCGCCGAGTATATTGCTCTGCTCAAAGGCGTTTCCGTCGAAGAGGTTGAGCGGGTTACCACGGAGAATTTCTTCTCGCTTTTCTCGCGCGCCCAGCGCTAAAAGAACTTTCTGTCTGAACCCAAAGGAGCTTCGGCTCCTTTTTTATTTGGCCCGGATGGTGCCGAATCAAGCCGCCGCAGGTCCAATCCTACATTTCCTACATTTCCTACATTTCCTACATTTCTGCCATCAGTGTGAATAAGCGCTATCCGTCGTTACCACTCAGGTATCTGTCTGCGGCAGCTTGTTCATGGTCGGAAAAGAAGTTGGTTGGTTAAAGATGCAAATTTCCCCTCTTTTTTTTTCATCCTGAAAAAGTAGACCAAGTTTAATTTGTGGTGCATAAAAACAATCTTGGGTTACTGGGTTACTGGGTTACTGGGTTACTGGGTTACTGGGTTACTGGGTTACTGGGTTACTGGGTTACTGGGTTACTGGGTGCTTGCTAAGTATGTCTGGCGTTGAAGTCGTGACTCATCAAAAGGTGCTTAGTTACCAAGCTGAAATATAGTTACCAACCATGGATAGCGCTAAAATGATTTATTCGCTGAAAATGAACAGATTATTGGTTGTTGCTGTACGTTTTGACTGAATTTTAACCTTTTTTGTGAAATTTAATTTCGTAACCTGTGGGTGTTATTGATAGGTATCAAGTTATATTTAGCGCCGCATTTTATACTCTTGCGGCAATAAAAAATAAAAGTGGTGCTAGCATTATGACTACGGGGGATAGTTGGCTTGCACTGACTTGATATCTAACTAAAACAGTTTCATTCAGGAGCACACTATGTTTAAGAACCTTTTTGCGAACCTGCAGAAAGTCGGTAAGGCGCTGATGCTGCCCGTCTCGGTTCTGCCGGTCGCAGGTATTCTGTTGGGGGTCGGGGCAGCGAACTTTAGCTGGATGCCGGATATTGTCTCTCATCTGATGGAGCAGGCAGGCGGCTCAGTGTTCGGCCAAATGGCATTGCTGTTTGCCGTTGGTGTGGCCCTGGGTTTCACCAACAATGACGGTGTCGCCGGGTTATCCGCGATTGTTGGTTACGGGATCATGGTTGCCACGCTGAAAGTGATGGCGGGTGCCTACGGGGTTGATGAAATCAATACTGGTGTGCTGGGCGGGATCCTGGTCGGTGGCCTGGCCGGGTGGGCATTTAATCGATTTTATCGAATCCAACTCCCTGACTATCTCGGTTTTTTTGCCGGGAAGCGTTCGGTGCCGATTATCACCGGCTTTTGTGCCATTGCCCTGGGTATTGTGCTCTCTTTCATTTGGCCACCAATCGGTGCCGGTATTGCCGCTTTCTCTGACTGGGCCGCAAACCAGAATCCGGTGACGGCTTTCGGGATTTACGGTGTGGTCGAGCGTGCGCTGATCCCATTTGGCTTGCACCACATCTGGAATGTACCGTTCTTTTACGAAGCAGGTGAGTGTGTGAATAAGTCCGGTGAGGTGGTGAACGGGATTATGACCTGCTTCCTGACCGCGGATGATGCCTCCCGTGCTGCCGGGAACGGGTTCGGTCAGCTGGCCGGGGGGTACCTGTTCAAAATGTTCGGTCTGCCGGCGGCGGCGATTGCAATCTGGCATTCGGCGAGGCCGGAGAATCGTGCCAAAGTCGGCGGGATCATGTTGTCTGCGGCGCTGACGTCGTTCCTGACCGGGATCACCGAGCCGATTGAATTCTCCTTCCTGTTTATTGCGCCGGTTCTTTACGTGATCCACGCGCTGCTGGCAGGGTTTGCCTATGTCCTGACCAATATGCTGGGCGTGGTGCACGGCCATACGTTCTCCAACGGCTTTATTGATTTTGTGGTGCAGTCACCAAACGCTGACAATATGGGGCTGCTGGTGGTTCTGGGTGTAGCTTACGCCATTGTTTACTATGTTGTGTTCCGAGTGGTGATCAGTGCCCTGGATCTGAAAACGCCGGGCCGTGAAGCGGACGAAGAGCAAGGTGAAATGGCGACGGGTACAGCACTGGCACAATCCCTGGTGATGGCTTTTGGCGGCAAAGACAACATTACCGGCCTGGATGCCTGCATTACCCGCCTGCGTGTGGCTGTTGCCAGTATCGATAAGGTCGATCAGGAAGAGCTGAAAAAACTCGGCGCAGCCGGGGTCGTGGTTGCCGGTGGTGGTGTGCAGGCGATTTTCGGGACTAAATCGGACAACCTGAAGTCGGACATGGATGAGTGGATCCGCAATCACTAACTGATGGTTTGTCTTGATCGCAATCAGTAAGGGAAGCTTCGGCTTCCCTTTTTGGTGTTGCCGTTTACGTGTTTAGAGCGACAGGAAGAACAGCATCAGAAATGGGACCAGCAAGCTGAGAATAAACCCGCTGACAATGGCAACAGGGACGCAGCGGATCCCGCCGCAGTTTTGGATGACCGGTAAGGTGAAGTCCATTGCCGTTGCGCCGGCATATCCGATAGCAGTGCTGGGATAGCGACCAATCACGACCGGGATCAGCGTCAGGGCGACCAGTTCGCGCAGCAGCTCGTTGAGGAATGCGGCGCCACCGAAAATCGGCCCCAGGCCATCTCCCATCAGGATCCCGGCCAGCGAATACCACCCAAAACCGGAAGCCATGGCCAGGCCATGGGTGAGCGGGATCCCGAGGATAGCCGCAGCGATGACACCGCCCGGCAGGGAGGTCGCTACAATGACCAGTGCGATAGTGATCCCTTTTTTATTCAACAGGATTTGCCGAAGGGTCATGCCGCTATTGCGCAATTGGATCCCAATCAGGAACAGCAGCAACAGCAGGATGATCTCGCTGGCCTGATCGACCCAGCCCAGTTCAATACCGGACAGCAGGCCAACCAGCAAGCCGCCGGCGACGACGAAGATCAGCTTCACGGATTCCATCATCATTTTGCCGAATGGCAGCCGGCGATGATCCTGACTGGTCTCGGTCGGCCATAGTTTATCGATCACGGGCAGGGCCAGCAGGTTGCATCCGCTGATGGTCAGGAAGAACACCGTGGTATAGGTGAGAATCTGGCTCAGGTTTTGTCCCAGGTTATCAAGTCCGGCCAGGCTGAGGCCCATGAGACCGAGGATCACCAGCACCAGGCGGCTGGTTTGGACGTTGATAAACTCAATGACGGATCCCTTGTGCACCGGGATCAGATAGCCGATCACCAGCGGAAGGAAGATATAGAGCATTCCTGAAAACATGTGCATCCTTACGATCGTTGGGGTCAACGCTGATTGGGTCGGGAGAGGGGGAATCGCTTGTCCAGGTATCACCCAGGGCAATCAGCTGCTTTCATTCCATGAAACAAGCAGCTTATCAGTATCAGAAAGAAGAGGTCAATATAAGCCGCTGTCTATCAAAGGTTTTTGATGGCGGTGCGGTGATTAGAATCCACTTTCTTTAATGACGTCGCGTAACTGTTGGTTAAATTCAGCTTCCGGCATGTTGGTCAGGTCATACATGATGTCGGCCCCGGCCAGGTCCAGTTCGACATGGTGATCGTCAATGGCCTCGTCATTGCTTTTGAACATCAGCAAATGGTTGGCCATCCGGGCGATATCCAGGTAACGGGTCCCCGGTTGTTGCTGGCGATAAGGCATGCTGGTGTTGCAGGCAACTTCCAGATAATCATCATCAAAGCCCCAGTGCCGGAGGATCAGCAAGCTGGCGTCCTGGCAGCAATGTTCAAACACGAACTTGGCGACGTTCAGGTCCAGGTAGTTGCCATTTTCCAGATAGGCCTGATATTCGTGAATCAGACTGAATAAACCGATGTCGGCAAATAGGCCTGCCAGCAAGGCTTTTTCCGGTTCGATCCGTGCCGTGCTGTCCGGATGACTCAGCAAGCCCTGGCTGATGACCGCCATGGTGGCTGCGAGCTGTCTTGAACGCAAAGCGCTTTGCTGGAGCAACTGGTTACACCGGCTGTCAAAATGGCCATAAGTCTTGAGATCTTCGATGGCTTTTGCTGTCACAATATCGCGCACCCGCATGATCCCGAGCCGGCTGACAGCCGTTTGGATGTCATGGCAAACCACGTTGCGGCGGTTGAACATGATGGTATTGGAAATTTTGATCATTGAAGCGGCAATGCCCGGGTCGTCGAGCAGGACATCAGCCACATCACGAATGGTGGTGTCTTCCAGTTCACAGAGCCGCTGAAGTCTGGCAAGGACTTCCGGGATCGGTGGCAGGCTCAGGCGATTGTTGGCGATCGCGTCTTTTACCCGTGCGCAGAACTCGGACTGTATGCCTTTGACTATTTTGTCATTCTCCGGCTTGAGCCAGAAAAAAGATACGTGTGCCATGATGGTTATTTGATTGAAATTGAAGATAAGATTCTATCTTGAGCGCTGTCTGATAGACAGTATTGATGGGCAAAAATAGTCAAATAGTTCGAATTTTTTCGATCTTTATGCCAGCTCTGTTGATGGTTCGGCATCTGTATCCAGTAATTTAAGCAAGAATCGGGTGGCCAGCGTTACCGTCTCCTGGGTGAGCAGCAGCTGCTTGTAATGGACTTCAAGCGGCAGGACTTCAAGCCAGCGCAGGCATACCCAGGTCAGGCTGTGCAAATTTGGAGTGGGGAACAGGGCGCCGACTTCCGGCATGGTGTGATAAAACAGCTCGAGTTTATCTGCCAGGCAAGCCGTTTTGTCGTCAATCTCGGCTTCTGGCCACTGTGGGTGGGCTTGGCTGGGCCCATGCAGCAGGCCGTCTTCATCAATTTCAATCGACAGGATCCGGATCAGCCGGACGCCTTCGACGATGATACTCAGCAAACCATTCTCATCGGCATTGAAGTCGACAATCTTTGCTTCGGTGGCGATGGCCGGAATTTTCTTCACATCATCATGGGTTTCGAATTCATTCAGCATACAAAGCGCAAAACATCGTTCCCCGGCCAGAGATTGTTTGATCATCCGTATGAACCGCTCTTCGGTGATCGAAAGTTCTAACCGCCCCTCTGGCAATAGGTGCTTGGATGACGGATACAGTGCGATGTCAGCCATATCATCTCCTCCCTATTAATAACCATAGTCGTCAGGCGGCAGATACACGACAGGGATGTTCGGACTTATTGTGTTGACTGTGAATTATACGGTCAGCACATCATTTGGGGTAAATTTTGTCTCATTTAACTTATTTCGCCTCGTATAATATGCCGAAAATCTCAGTTTCAAGTGTTCATGGTTTCATATGTGGACAATATATAACCGCTGTGTCATTGTCTCTGCATCGAAAGATTTTGCTTGAATTTACGGCTACTTAAACGAACTTTTCACGGTTAGCGAGGGGAAGATTGTGCAATCGATCAAGGAAGACTTATTTAATTATTTGCGCGAATTTGGCAAGTATGAAAAACGTTCCATGTTTGGTGGTACAGGAATTTTCATCCATGGGGCCATGTACGCCATCCTGACCGAGCAGTCGATGTTTTTACGCGGCGGTGAAACACTGGATGGCCGACTGGCCTCGCTGGGATGCGAGAAATTCAAACACATCAAGCGGAGCACAACGGCCATTGTGAATTACTACGATATTACGTATTTGTACCTTCAGGATCGGGTGCTGTGTGATGAGATCATTCGCGAGTCGATTCGCCTGTCTACAGAAGAAAAAGCCCAGAAATCCTCTTCTCAGGGGAAGCGTCTACGAGATCTGCCCAATATGCGCTTGACGCTGGAGCGGATGGTGAAGAAAGCAGGGATCCCGGATGTCAGTAGCTTTGTTTCCCTCGGCGCTGCCGAAGTCTACCGAAAAGTCCGACACTCCCACGGTAAGGACATTGACCTCAAATTGCTCTGGATGTTTGCCGGCGCGATTGAGGGCTGCCACTGGACCTTGCTTGAAGAAGAGCGGAAACAACATTTGCTCCAGTCGCTCGAGTAAGCGAAACCAATACTCAGTGCACTATCTCCTTTTCTGGCTTTCAGAATCTGGCCACCGTATGTCGGTGGTCTTTTTTATTGTATGATGGCAACAATTTCATCATAAAAATTAGCCCTTTATGCAACTACCAAAACTGACGGGTCAAGTGCTGTCCGGACTCCACTGCTTTTTGATTGCAGCCGATCAAATGAGTTTTACCCGGGCCGCAGAAATTCTGTGCCTGACCCAAAGTGCCGTCAGCCATAAAATCAAGAACCTTGAACAAAACCTCGGGGTACAGTTGTTCATTCGCCAGCCGCGCAAATTGGTGTTGACGGAAGAGGGCAAGCGGCTCAAAGCGGTTGTAGCCCATAACTTCGGGGACATTGCCCACGAAATTCGTGATTTGAAGACCGTGGAGCTCAGTGGTGATTTTAACGTTGCGGTACCGCCGACCTTTGCGCAAACCTGGCTGTTGCCCAGACTGAAACGCTTTATCGACCAGTACCCGGCGCTGCGGTTCCATTTGCGGACCCGCAATGAATTGGTGGACTTTCAGACGGAAACGTTCGATTGCGCGATTTATTTCGGTCACGGGAAATATCCTGGGCTGCATACTGCCAAACTGATGGATGAAAGCATGTTGCCGGTGTGCAGCCATGAGTATGCGCTGACTCATGACCTGTATGGCAATCCCGAGAAACTCAGCGCCTGCCTGCTGCTACACGACGCTGCTCCCTGGGCCCGGGCCGGCCAGAATGATGAGTGGCAGTACTGGGCTCAACGCCATGGCGTGATGTTGCCTGAGGCCGGTTGCACTTTCGACCGGGCCGATTTGGCCCTGCAGGCGGCCGAACAGGGGATTGGCGTCGCCATGGGGCGCCAGTCATTTGTGGCCCATCAGCTGGACAATAAACGCTTGGTGGCGCCGTTCGCGATGGCGGTTCAGTCACCGCTGAGCTATTTCATTGTCTGTCGGCGTGAGATGGCATTGTCGCCACGATTCGAGGCGTTTATGAGCTGGCTGAGAAGCGAAATCGGCTGAGGATGTGAGGATGGATTTGAGACAATCTGGGCGTGACGTTTGACCGGTATGGCGTTGTACTGATGTACAGCTCTGCGAAGATACTGCGCACTGAAAAGGCACTTCCCGGAGCAGGAAGTGCCTGAAACCGACTGAGTCTTTAAATAACCGACTCAGTATTTAAAGCGAGTGGTGAGCATGATTTGATCATCATAGATATCGTTGAAGCGCGCCTGGACACCAATCGAGAACAGTTCGGTGGCATGGAAGCGACCATAAATCGAACCGATGGTTTTTTCGCTATCGTCAATATTCAGGTGGCCTAGCAGACCGCCGACTTCCAGTTGCGGGCCTAACCACTGGCGGACACCAATGTTGACTTCCATGCCCAGTTTGCCGCTTGAGCTGCTCAGGGGACCTTCGTCTTTTTTGGCATTGCGGGCTTTAATTTCACCGGTAATATCGGCCCAGTTATTGACCGGGGCGTGGAAGCCGACCCCGAACGCCATATCCCAGTCATTATCAAACTCAGTGTCGATGCTGCCGGTCAGGTGAGCATTCGGGTGAATCGACTTGCTAAAGCCTGCGCCATAAGTCAGCGGGCTAATCCCAATACGCGCTTCGGCGTAGTCGTAACTAAAGTTACTCATGGTCGCTTGATTGTTCGCGTGAGCCACCGAAGAAAGTGATGCCAGGATGATGCCGGTGGCAATAAATGTTTTACGCATGAAAATTAGTCCGTGGAGCTTTCAAAAGATTAGGAGCATCTTAATGGACAAAGCCGGCTAATCATAGATTTTTGCCATGAGAAGTGATTATTTTGACGATTGGTCGGGTAAAAATGCAGCAAAAATCACAAAAAAATGTGATCTGTAGCGCGAATTGTTACTCAGCGTATTATACAGGGAGCCAGCGGGTCTGCGCCCGCTGGATCGGATTAAGCCTGAATGAGTTCGTTGCCGGAGCGTTGCCCGGCCTCAAACTGCTTGAGGTTGTTCAGGGTGGTGTCGGCGATGTTCCCCAGCGCTTCTTCGGTGAGAAACGCCTGGTGCCCGGTGAACAGGACGTTGTGGCAGGAAGACAGACGGCGGAAGACATCATCGACGATGACATCATTCGACTTGTCTTCGAAAAACAGGTCTTTTTCGTTTTCATACACATCAATCCCCAGCGAGCCGATTTTACGGTTTTTCAGCGCTTCAATGGCATCTTTGGAGTTAAGCAGTTCACCCCGGCTGGTGTTGATGATCATCACACCGTCGCGCATTTTGCCAAATGCTTCGGCATCAAGCATATGGTAATTTTCTTCGGTCATCGGGCAGTGCAGGGTGATCACATCCGCCTGGGCATAAATCTCATCCAGGGTGGTGTAGACGACACCCAGTTCAAGAGCGATCGGGTTTTCATACGGGTCGTAGGCCAGAATGTTCATTCCGAGGCCTTTGAGGATACGAATGGTGGCGATGCCAATCTTACCGGTGCCGATGACACCCACGGTTTTCCCGTAGAAGTTGAATCCGGTCAGTCCTTCCAGAGAGAAGTTGGCGTCGCGGGTGCGTTGGTACGCACGGTGGATCCGGCGGTTCAGGCTGAGCATCAGGCCCAGGGTATGCTCGGCAATAGCTTCCGGCGAATAGGCAGGAACGCGAACCACCTGGATGCCCAGCTCAGCGGCCGCATCCAGATCAACCTTGTCAAAGCCAGCGCAGCGCATGGCAATGATCTTGACCTGGTGATCGGCCAGAACTTGCAACACCGGACGGCTCAGATCGTCGTTGACGAACGCACAGATGGCGTCAAAACCGTGCGCCATCCGGGCGGTCTGCTCGGTCAGCCGGAATTCAAAGTAAGTCAACTCATGCTGGTAGTGGGCATTAATGCGCTCGAATGACTGCTGGTCGTATTTTTTTGTGCTGAAGACTGCAACTTTCATAGGTCACCGTTTCGGGGAACTGATTATGTGAGAAACATAACACTTTTACCCGATCCCGCAAAGCGGTGCCTGTGATTTAGCGGTCGGACAGTGACAGGCGCCGATCACTGAGCGCAGCCATGATCCGGTTGGTGTCTAACACCCGGGCCCAGGGCATCAGATCCGTTTCATGCTCAATGACATAGCTGGTCAGTTGATCGATCGCCACTTGTTTGAGCTGATCGCCGTCCCAGGGTTTGGCGATGTAATAGTCCAGGCTGGCCTGGTTGACGGCCTGCACGGTCTCTTCCAGCCCGGCTTGGCCGGTCAGCAGGACCCGGCGAGAGGTTTCGGTTTCCGACCAGTGCTTCAGTTCAATCAGGAAATCAATCCCGGTTTCGCCCGGCATGATATGGTCACACAGGATCAGGGCGAGCGGGACATGATCGGCGATCGACTCGGCCAGTACTTCCTTGGCCTCATCGACCGATTCCGCCGCTTCAATGACAAAATGCTCTTCCAGGCTGCTGAGGTCATGGATGACGCTGTCGAGCACTTCCCGTTCATCATCGACGCAAAGGATCAGATATTTGTTCATAGGGCCTCCTGTGGCGCGGTGGAATGTGCTGCCGGCCCGGGGCGGGAGACGCCGCCGTTCAGCGGGAGCGTGACAATCATTCGGGTAAATTGCCCGGGCTCGGATTCAACCCGGATCTGGCCATGGTGATGGTGGATAATTTGCTGACAGACTGATAAGCCGATGCCTAAGCCGAAGTTGCCTTCACGCTTGGTGGTGTAATTGAGTTCGAAGATTTTCTCCTGCTGCGCCGGGGCAATCCCTTTGCCGTTATCTTCGACGATCACATCCACGCTTTGGTTGCCGGGGCTCAGGCTTTCCGTACCAGGCGTGAATCGGGTAATGATCTGGATTTCCCCGGGCTCATCCACCGCGTCCAGCGCATTGGCAATCAGATTGGTCCACACCTGCTGCAAGGCGATGGGCTGGCAGGTGACGGGGGGCAGCGTTGCATACTCTTTGGTGACGAGGTGGCGTTTCAGGCGATTTTCGAAAATCACCAGCGTATCTTCCAGCCCTTCATGGATGTCGACCTGGTGGAAGGTTTCATCATCCTGGCGGGCATAGCTTTTCAGGCTCTTGACCAGATCGGCAATGCGCTGGGCGCACACGTGCATCGAACGTAGAAAACTGCCCACCTGGTAGTAATTGTCCCACTCTTCCATCACCGGTTTGAGTTCTTTTTTCTGGCCGAGCATCCAACTGTCGAGGTGCACCGGCCCGTCAATGCCCATCTGGACCGCCTTGCGGGCCAGCTGGCGATCCCCCAGCACCGGCTCCAGGGCTTTGGCCCGACGCCGGGTTTCCGAGGTCGACAGCGGTCGCGACTGCATGGCCTGTTGCAGGATGACATTGCCACGGGTCTGGTTTTCCGGGCTCAGTTGTGTTTCGGTCAGTTTGCCGATGGTGTGTTTGAGGGTATCGCTGCCCCGCAGGATGGCCGATACCGGGTTATTGAGCTCATGGGCCACCCCGGCGACCAGTTGGCCCAGCATGGCCATTTTTTCTTTTTCAATTAGCTGCTGGTAGGCGGCATCCAGCGATTGCAGGGTTTGCTGCAGTTGCATTTCGGTGCGGATACTGCCTTGCAGGCGGCGGTTGAAGTTCCGCAGCAGCAGGTTGGTGAATAAGGGCAGTAGTTCGCTGCGGGAATTCATCACCTTATTGAACAGGGTGCGATCAAGCTTGATGACGTCGGTTTTGCCCAGCGTGATCCCGGTCGAAAACGACGGTTCGCCCGAGACAAACGACATCCCGCCGACCAGGTTGCCTGGCCCGACCCGGACCACTTCGTGCCGGTTGCCGTGTTCATCTTTTTTGAACAGGACTACTTCCCCTTCGGTGATAAACCACAGGAAGCGGTTGGGCTGGCCTTCCTGGGTCAGCAGGTGGTTGGCACTGTAGGTCCGGCAGGCCCGGCTCTCATCGTTGCCGTCAAAAAAGTCGTGCAGGGCATCGGTAACCTGACGGGCCAGACTGGCGTCGTCCAGATCATTGGTATTTTGAATAAAGCCGGAACGGAAGTTGGCCATTTGCCGATCGATATGGGCATTGAGGATCCGGCGGTGATCCAGCACCTGGCTATATCGCAGCCAGTCTTCGCCGGGATGTTTGAGTACGAAGGTCGTGAGTTCCTTGGTCAACACCTGCTTTAACTCATCGCGGGGCCAGGGTTTGTTGAGGCAGTAATGCAGCCTGCCTTCGTTGACCGCCTGCATGATGCTGTCGAGCTGGGGTTTGTCATTGAGCAATATCGAGCGGGCGTGGCGGGTGGCCGGATGGGCCTCAAGTTGGATCAGAAAATCCACGCCGTTATCCTGGCCGAGGCGGTTATCGCAGATCACCGCCGCGACTTGTTGTCCCTGCCGTCCAACGAGATCTAGGATCTTGTAGGCTTCGCGGATACTGTAGGCGTTACAGAGATCAAACAGCCCGGCGAATTCCGCCAGCTCCTGGTTAAGCCGTTCAATAATACAGGGGTCGTCATCCAGACAGACAATGACAAAACTGTTCAACCTTGCCTCGCTTCCGTGGGTGCCTTTGCTTCAAGTGTATAAGAAATCATCAATCAAGAGTGAGAGACGGATTACAAACTGATGCCATTAGTTGTTGATTCAACGACAATATACGCAGAGGTTATCGTGCAATGTGGTAGACTGAGCGCTGAATAAGTAGCAACTGGGACACAACATGTTGAAGAAAATTGGCGCCATCGGCGGTGCCGTGTCAATCATCTTATGCTGGCCGCTGGCGACCGGGCAAATTGGTGAGCGTATCTACCTGGATACGGTCGGGAAGTATGAAAATCCTTACCTGACGATCAGCAATGAAAGTTATGACCGGGGTTATCTGAGCTCGGATGTGGTGTCC
Organism: Photobacterium sp. TY1-4; assembly: GCF_025398175.1. Taxonomy (NCBI): domain Bacteria; kingdom Pseudomonadati; phylum Pseudomonadota; class Gammaproteobacteria; order Vibrionales; family Vibrionaceae; genus Photobacterium; species Photobacterium sp. TY1-4. Next base: position 2,292,487 of record NZ_CP099734.1, on the reverse strand, counting down.
CGCCTCGAAGTGAAAGATGACTGGAAACCGATGTTCGATGATGAAGGCTTGCCGACAGTCTGGTATGTCCATCATAAAGTTGAGCACGGCGTGTTGGGCGTGACATCGACCAGCGAGCTGGTGCTGGATGAGACGTTCAAGCCGGTGGCGGACAAGTTGTGGGGTGACGGGGTGACGCCGATCCGCTTCACCACCTCGACCGCCCTGACCCGGGCGACGGAATTTTCCATCACCATGAACCCGATTGCCTTCAAGGATGAGCAAGGGGCCACGGCTGATGTGACATCGTTTGAGATGACCGGCTCGGTGGATAGCAAAGGGGCCGGAGAGTTCCACTACCGGTTGCCGAAAGCATCCCTGACCACCACGGCCCGCGAAACCATGGTCCTGAACGGGCTGGAGGGGGGCGGCCAGGGCGTGATGGATGGTCAGTTCTGGATTGGCAGCCAGAACCTGGCTGTGGCGCACCTGAGCTTCCATAACCTGGAAGCCGATCAGGGCGTGGCGCTGGACAAGTTGGTGGTCGCGATGCAGAACAGCTTGAGTCAGCCGGAACCGGCTGCAGAAGCGGCGGATCCGAAGCTGACCAATACCAACAGCGTGCGCATTGCACGTGTTGTCGCGATGGATGGTCAGGAATACCAGGACCTTCACTTCCAGGTGGCACTCTCGGAGCTTGATTATCCGGCCATCACCCGTCTTGGCCATGTAGCTGAAGGGATTGAACAGCAGATGACCCAGGCACAGGCGGAAGAAGCAGCTCTGGCGCTGGATCTGCTGGTGGCGAAAGGAATGAAGTTTGCGATTGAGCAACTGAGCGTGGTGACGCCGAAAGGGGCGGTGACCAGCAATCTGAACCTTGAACTGGCGCCGGGCATTGCCAGGGCGTCAGAGAATCTGGCGTTGATTACGGATAAACTTCAGGGCGATTTCAGTTTACAGTTGCCGATTGCGCTGGTCGAAGCGAATCCTGAGCTGCTGGACAAAGCGAACATGATGGAGCAAAACGGCATCATTGAAAAAGGGTCTGAGTTTTACGACCTGAAGGTCAAGGTGGATGGCGATCAAATCATTCTGGCATCGGGCGATCAGTTGCCGCTGGCGATGCTGATGATGCTGTTTATGTAAGACTGTTGTTGATGAAATAGGCTGTTGACGCAACACGGCCGTCATCGGTAACCCCAAAACGACCCCAACCCAAGCCGCACCGTTGCCGTGCGGCTTTTTTGATCGTCGGCCGCCATGTATCGGTCATACCTATTAATGAAATTGCTTATTTCCATTTAGTAATTTCAGAGAAATGGGTAACACTTAAGACATACAGCAGGTAGAACAAGATGAAGCGCCTGTTTTGGTTTGTAAATTTCGTTTAGGGGGATGCATGGAGTCGCTGAAAGTTAAAGATTACATGAATATGCGCCCGGTCACATTTGATCCGAAAATGTCCTTGTCGCAGGCGCTGGATAAATTGCTGGTATCGAAACAGATCGGTGGTCCGGTTGTCGACGAGCAACGCAAAGTGGTCGGCTTTATTTCTGAGCAGGATATGATCCATAAGCTGCTGAAAGTCGGCTATCACTGCCAGGATACCCATAATGTGCAGGATTGTATGCGTTCAGAGGTGCTGACGGTCACACCGGAAGACTCGATTATTGAGCTGGCGGAAGTCATGACCGGCCAAAAGCCGAAAATTTATCCGGTGGTGGATAACGGGCGGTTGGTAGGCATTATCACCCGGCGTGATGTGCTGACCGCGATCAGTAACCAGATTGTAGATTGCTTTAAACATCCGGTCTGACAATTGGGCGGAATCGCAGCACGGGTACGCTGATCCTGGAACACCGCTCCTGACACACCAATCATGAAATACCAACTCTGAAATAGCAGCCACAGACGCTTCGGCGCCTGTGGCTGTTTTGATCTCATCCCTCCGGCCTGAAACTGCCTGGCTTGTGCCGACCTTATTTTCACGCTGCACTATTGTGCCTCCCGCCGGATGTCCCCCTGTGAGTGAATGTGCGATAGCGCAGGTTTACAACATTTGGTTGAATTTCATCGGCTTATTTATTGATCTGCGGCTAAGAAATGCCCCGTTGCCGGTCGCAGAATGACCAGAGTTGCTTTTGACATCGCTCTGGAAACAGCGTTCGAACTGCCGCTGGTGGCTGCGGAAACCGACGGCAGAGCCGGATACCTGGCCGTGTGCCCCTTATGCTTGCGACATGCATCATCCGTCACCCAGAAGGCCCTAGGTATCAGACCGATTTTTATTTGTTGTTAGGGAATAGATCCATGATGCGCCAATCTCTGAGGTATCTCGTACCGATATTGATCCCGCTGGTGATCCTGCTGCTACCGGCCACAGCATTTCCGGTTGAAGGACTGACTGTGATCCAACAACGGGTGATCGCCATTTTTCTGCTGGCCGCTTTGTGCTGGGTGTTTGAGCCGATCCCGATTTACGCCACCTCGGTGGTGATTATTGTGCTGGAACTGCTGATGCTGTCCGACAAAGGATTGGTGCTGTTTCGCGGTGGGGAAGGCCAGGCAGCGTTTGGTGAGCTGCTGAGTCATAAAGCCATTATGGCAACCTTTGCCAGCCCGATCATCATGCTGTTTCTTGGCGGATTTTTCCTCGCGATGGCTGCAACCAAGTACCGGTTGGATGTCAACTTGGCCCGGGTGTTGCTGAAACCGTTCGGCACCCGGCCCAGCCATGTGATGTTCGGGTTGATGTTGATCACCGCTGTTTTTTCGATGTTTATGTCCAACACGGCCACCACAGCCATGATGTTGTCGATCCTGGCCCCGGTGATCGCTCTGTTCGGTGCCAAAGATCCGGGCAAAATTGCCTTCGCCCTGTGCATTCCGGTGGCCGCCAATATTGGCGGGATTGGCACACCAATCGGCACGCCGCCCAATGCCATCGCGCTGAAATACCTGACCGGTGAGAATCTGATCACTTTTGGCGAGTGGATGTTCTTCGGTGTGCCGTTCGTTGCAGTCTTGCTGTGTTTTGCCTGGGCCCTGATCAACGGGTTCTACCCGGCGAAGCAGGAAAAAATTGAGCTGACCATTCAGGGCAAATTTCTCAAGACGCCGAAGGCGATTACGGTGTATGTCACTTTTGCGCTGACCATTGTGCTGTGGCTGATGGGATCGGCCCACGGCATGAATGCCTATACGGTGGCGCTGATCCCGGTTGCGGTCTTTTCGCTGACCGGCATTATCAACAAAGAAGATTTGAAGAAAATTTCCTGGGACGTGTTGTGGCTGGTTTCCGGCGGGATCGCTCTGGGGCTGGCGCTGGACCAAACCGGTCTGGCCCGGCTGATGGTGCATAGTATCCCGTTTGACAGTTATTCCCCTTACGTGGTTCTCGGCGGTTCGGCGGTCCTGTGTCTGTTGATGGCGAATTTCATGTCGCATACGGCGACGGCCAACCTGCTGATGCCGATTATGGCGGCTTTAGGAACATCGATGGCGTCCCTGGTACCGCTTGGCGGTGAGATCACCCTGATCCTGGTGGTGACCTTTGCTGCCTCTTTGGGAATGTCCCTGCCGATCAGTACGCCGCCGAATGCCCTGGCTCATGCAACGGGTCATGTGGAAAGTCAGCAGATGGCACGGGTCGGGGTGATTGTCGGCGTGGTCGGTGTGCTGCTGAGTTTTGTGATGATTTGGATCCTGCATCTGATCGATCATATTTAAGTGGTCAATACACGGAGATGACATGCAACAACCCATGGCACTGCAACGCATTATTGAAGTGTATTTCGGCGACCCGGCAAGAACCCTGAGGGTGAAATCCGGCACCCAGGTGCTGCGCCAGGATGGTTTTAACGACCGGCTGTACTGGGTGAAATCCGGGAAGCTGGCCGGTTACATGCATAATGAAAGCGGCGAACAGACAGCGAGGATTTTTCGGGTCGATCCCGGGATGTTTTTCGGTGTTCACAGTTTCTTTTCCAGAACGCTGGTGGCTTCGACTACCGTGATTGCTGAGGAAGACAGCGAGCTGGCCTGGATTGACAGTACCACCACGGCGGTGGATGCCGCGCAATTCGGGTCATTGACCGAGCAGTTTATGCCGGTGATGGTGCATGAGCTGGCAAAGCGGCAAGTACTGGCGGGTCAGCAGGCGATCGCCAAAGAGAAAGCCTTGCAGAAGCTTTATGCCGCTGAGCAGATGACGACGCTGGGTCAGTTGGCCGCAGGAATCGCCCATGAGCTGAACAATGCCATCGGTGTGCTGAGCAGCAAAACGGAAGGGGTGGAATCGGCGGTACGCCAGTACCTGGCGCAGCACCAGCCTGAGCTCTGCCCGTTCCTGATCAGCGGGATCGACGAGGGGCAGGCGGCGACATCGTCGCAGGTGCGCCAGCGGTCCCGGGCGTTACAGCAAACGTATGGCCTGGCACGCGAGTCGGCCCGGCAACTGGCTCGGGCGGTGCCGGACGGGGAAGTGCCGCCTGCATGGCTGGGCAACTTAGAGGATGCGCTGGCGTACTGGGAGATGGGGCGCGATCTGCATGACATGCGCCTTGCCGCCCGGCACGCAGCGGGCATTGTCCGCTCGGTGAAGCAACTGGGCGGTGTCGATCAAACCCGGCAGCCGGGCGTGGATGTGAACGACACGCTGCACAAGTCCTTATCGTTGCTGCAAAGTAATCTGCGCCGGGTGAACGTGGTACTGCAACCCGCCGAGTTACCGTCCCTGACTGCCAGTACCACCGAGCTGGTGCAGATTTGGGTCAACATCATCAAAAATGCTTGTGACGCCATGGCTGAGACCCAGGCACCGGAGCTGGAGATTGTGACGCGCAGTTCGCGACGTCGGATCAGCGTCATCATCAGCAATAACGGTCCGATGATCGACGACGCGATTCGCCACAAGGTGTTTCACCCGAACTTCACCACCAAAAAAGGCGGCTTGTCGTTCGGGCTCGGGCTGGGGCTGTCGATCGTGCAGCGGATTGTCCACAGTTACGGCGGCTCGATCTCGCTTCGGAGCAATCCGGACAACACGCAGTTTCGAATTCATTTACCAATTGCTTAAGGGAAAGCTGATGGAAAAGTTAAATATCATTTGTGTGGATGATCAGCGGGAAGTGCTGAGTGCGGTGCTGAAAGATCTGGCGCCGCTCAATGATTATTTTCAGGTTGAAGACTGTGAGTCGGCTGACGAAGCGCTGGAGCTGATGGACGAGTTGGACGCCGAAGGGGAGCATATCGCGGTGGTGATTTCAGACCACGTGATGCCCGGCATGACCGGGGTCGAGCTGTTGAGTCGGGTGTCGCAGGATCAGCGCTTTACTCAGACCAAGAAGGTTCTGCTGACCGGTCAGGCAACCCACCAGGATACGATTGAAGCGATCAATCGGGCTCGGATCGAGAGCTATTTCGAGAAACCCTGGACTGCGGAAGCGCTGCTGACCACCGTCAGAAGCTTAATCACGGAGTATATTTTCGACAGCGGGTTGGATTATCAGGCGTGGGCCGATGTGCTGGATAACAGTGTGGTGCTTCGGCGTCTGCGTTAGGGAGGGGATGTGTTGTGTCGATGATGGTTTTTCATGTGGCGCAAGATTATTGACCGGCAATTTGCGCGAAATCAAAGGTTGCCAGCTCGCGGTGAGCTGCCAGCCACGCATCAACTATGATTAAAGTGAATCGGTTGGTGTGAGGCAAATATCATGGTTGATTTTCTTGAGCACATGCGTCTGCGAGGGAAAGCTGAGGAAGATCTGTATTTTGCAGAGCGCGATCGTCAGCTCATTAAAGCGCTGCATGACAAGCAGGCCCGAGAGCAACAAACACCGGAAGAATCTGCCGGGCAGCAAGAGTTAAGCGGTTTACCTGAACGCTGAGGGTTGGCTGTTTCGATGGATGGACACCCATGCCGTTGAAAGTTGGTTTGGGAGTGGTCTGTTGCAGTCTTTCCGGGATTGGTGAGCGCGGAAGAAGAAAATAAGAACCTTTTTTCATGCATGGCTTGACCTTAGACTTAGCTCCAAGGTTTATAGTTAGGATATTCATCCTACAAACCAACCTGAGGAGTGTGCCATGTGTGCTCAGTGTAACAACAAGAAATCCCATATCCATACCGTCAAGCCAATAGGGGCTCAGACCGGTTCGGTCCGTGTTGAGGCCGGGCGAGATCCACAAGGCTGTTGTGCGTCCGCATCAGTGCAGACTGTGTCTGCCGACCAGGGCAGCGAGGCGTCGGGGAGTGATTCCGGTGGCGATGAAGAGCCTGCCGGGCGGCCCCGAATTTCGGCCATTCACCCATCTGCCAATGTCCTTCAGCCTGCTGCTTTTAAGTGCTCTCCGGCTGCCCTGAACACCGGGCCAGAGACTGATCACGCACACCACTCATCAGTTCCCCATGACCACGGAAAATCAGGCACCTGTTGCAGTACCTCGCACACAGCCGAGGAGAACGAGCCGGAGTCTTTGTTCCAGGCGTCGGCAGACAGCCATAGCCTGAGCTGGAAAATCCAGAATATGGATTGCCCGAGCTGTGCCGGAAAGCTGGAAAAAGCGATTTCGGCGATTGAGGGCGTGTATACCGTCAAAGTGATGTTTGCGACCGAGAAGCTGATGGTGAGTTGCGGCGATCAGGCGCTGGCGACGGTGATTGAAAGCAAAGCCAGTGACACTGGATTTCCGTTGATCTCTTCGCAGCAATCGTCCGAGCCTGCTCCGCAAGGCTTCTGGCGTCGCAATGCCGCCATTCTTTCTATCGCCTTCATGATGCTAGCCTCGTTTTTGGTTAGCCAGGTATCGGAGACTTTCGGGTTGGCGGCATTTACCGCGACCACGATCCTGGGCCTGATCCCGATTGTCCGCAAGGCCGTGGCTCTGGCCAAAGGCGGTTCGCCGTTTTCAATCGAAACCCTGATGAGTGTGGCAGCGATCGGGGCATTGTATCTCGGGGAAACGGCAGAAGCCGCAATGGTGCTCTTACTGTTCCTGCTGGGTGAACAGCTGGAAGGATATGCTTCTGCCCGGGCACGAAGTGGCGTGAAGGCGCTGATGGATCTGGTGCCGGAGCAAGCCACCTTAGTTCGTCCGGACGGCACCAAAGTTAAAGTCGCTGCGGAGGCCCTGGCCCCGGGCGATGTGATTGAAGTGGCCCCAGGCGGACGATTGCCAGCAGACGGCGAGTTGATGGATATCAGCGCCAGCTTTGATGAAAGTGCATTGACGGGTGAGTCCGTGCCGGTCGAGCGGTTACCGGGCGAGTCGGTGATGGCTGGCTCCTTGGTTGCCGATAAGGTGGTCCGGCTGAAAATTGTCTCCGCCCAGGGGGAAAATGCCATCGATCGGATCTTGCACCTGATCGAAGATGCCGAGTCGCGCAAAGCGCCGTTGGAGCGTTTTATCGACCGCTTCAGCCGCTGGTATACCCCGGCCATGATTGCTCTCGCGGCGCTGGTGATCGTGATCCCGCCAATGTTCTTTGCCCAGTCCTGGGAAGCCTGGCTGTATAAAGGACTGACCTTGTTGCTGATTGCCTGCCCGTGTGCCCTGGTGATTTCCATTCCGGCGGCGATCACTTCTGGTCTGGCAGCGGCGGCCCGACGCGGGGCGCTGATTAAAGGCGGCGCAGCACTGGAGCAACTGGGACGAATTGACCTGGTGGCCTTTGATAAAACCGGCACCTTGACGCAGGGCAAACCTGTGATGACCGATCTGGTCAGCTGGGACGGTGATGAGGCACGTCTGTTGCAACAAGCGGCAGCGGTTGAAGACGGCTCCATGCACCCGCTGGCACAGGCTGTGGTCAAAGCTGCGGCATCGCGCGGGCTGCCTGTCCCGCACGCTGAACACCGGGAAGCATTACCCGGGCGCGGGATCATGGGGGTCGTTGACGGTGATTCTCTGCTGTTGGTCGCTGCAGACCGGCTGCCGGAAGAGATTCAGCTGACCGTGGCGCAGCAGGCTGAGGCCGAGGCTCTGGAGGCACAAGGCAAGACGCTGGTGGTGGCGATTCGTAACCGTGAGCCGGTGGGTCTGATTGCCTGGCGGGACAATTTGCGCGAAGAAACACCGCAAGCGGTTCGGCAACTGCATGCGATGGGGATCCGCTCCGTGATGCTGACTGGTGACAACCCTCGGGCCGCCGCGGCAATTGCCGGCGAGATCAAGATTGATTACCGCGCCGGTCTCTTGCCGGCAGACAAAGTCCGGGAAGTGGAACTGGCCAACCAGCACGCTAAGGTGGCGATGGTTGGGGATGGCATCAACGATGCGCCGGCGATGAAAACTGCCGCCATCGGGATCGCGATGGGGGGGGGAACCGATGTCGCACTGGAAACGGCCGACGCTGCATTGACCCATGATCGGGTGGCGGAGTTGCCCGCCATGATTGCCCTTTCACGTGCGACGTTGGCCAATATCCGTCAGAACATTGGCTTGGCTCTCGGCTTGAAAGCGCTGTTTCTGGTCACCACCTTACTGGGCTTTACTGGCTTGTGGGTCGCGGTCCTGGCAGATAGCGGTGCCACCGCACTGGTTACCCTGAATGCTTTGCGCCTGCTGCGGTTTAAACCCCGGTTTGAACGCTAGCCGATAAAACCTGTGCCCCGGATGTCCGGGGCACCGTGTTTTCAGGGGGAAATCTTTTCAAGGTGACAGGTTTTTCAGAGTGAGCATTCTTTTCAGGGGGCAGTGCTTTCACTGGGCAATGTTTTCAAGGGAGCAGGTTTATCAAGTAGACAAGGCTTTCAAGGGGGCAATGTTTTCCAGGGAACCAGGGCTTTCCGGGATGACGCCTACGCAGCGCGCCGTGTTTTGAGTAAAAAGTGTGAAGAAGGGCAAAAGCAAACGTTTATTTGTGATATTAATCACTTAATTTTGTAACGTTTCATTTTTTGTATTTCAATTGATGTGACGTGAATCACTAAAACTTCTTGTGCTATCAGCTATCGTTATCAGGTGTTTTGAGCGTGCTGTTTTGCCGGACAGCACGCTCAAAACATTTTGATTTCCAATCAATAGCCGCAGACCTCATCGTCCCTAACAAGCGGCATGGTATAAAAAGGATAAAATTATGTCTGACAACGCAGTGTTCCATTTGGGTGTAAATAAAGCCGATCTTAACGGTGCTGAGCTGGCGATTATTCCGGGTGATCCTGCCCGTGTTGAAAAAATTGCCAACCTGATGGATAACCCTGAGTTCCTGGCAAGCTCACGTGAGTACACCGTGTACCGTGCCAAGCTGGACGGCAAGCCAGTGGTGGTTTGTTCAACCGGTATCGGTGGCCCGTCAACGTCGATTGCGGTTGAAGAGCTGGCGCAACTGGGTGTTCGTACGTTCCTGCGTGTCGGCACGACGGGTGCGATTCAGCCGCACATCAATGTTGGTGACATGATTGTGACCACCGGCTCTGTCCGTCTGGACGGTGCCAGCCTGCACTTTGCACCGATGGAATTCCCGGCAGTTGCGGACTTCTCTGTCGCGACAGCGATGAAAGCCGCCTGTGATGCCGACGGCGCAACGGTTCACACCGGTGTGACGGCTTCATCCGATACCTTCTACCCAGGCCAGGAGCGTTACGACACTTACACCGGTCGTGTGGTGCGTCGTTTCCAGGGTTCGATGGAAGAGTGGCAGCAAATGGGCGTGCTGAACTTTGAAATGGAATCAGCGACCCTGCTGACCATGTGTGCCAGCTCTGGTCTGCGCGCAGGCTGTGTTGCCGGCGTCATCATCAACCGGACTCAGAAAGAGACCCCGGATCACGCGACACTGAAAGAGACCGAAGCACGCTCAATCAAAGTGGTGGTTGAAGCGGCACGCCGCATGCTGGCGGCATAATCCAAGCCTGGCTGGTCTGGGATCAGCCGTGGTGCTTCATAAAAACCGATGCTGCGGCATCGGTTTTTTTATGTCTGCGACATTGAAATGGATGTGAAAGATTGACGCCAACCGATGAGGGTCACCTTGTGTTATCTTTTGTTACCGACGTTCAAACTGTGTGATATGCAGCAAAAAGTTAACACAATGAATTCGTTTGCAACATGAGGATGTGATCACTGATAACTTTTAATGATGCATTACTCATTACCCTTAGCTGACTTTTTCATCATTAAACAGAAGGTTATATGGATATTAGAGTAATGACTCTCACCGCGGCAGCGTTGCTGGTCTCACAGAGCGGCTGGGCTCAGGTTACTAATGGCGATTTCGAACAATGGAATGATAATGCGCCTGCTGGCTGGAGTGTGATTGATACCGGCATTGCGCTCTCCCCAGTGTCGGCGCCGGTGATTCAGGGCGGGCTGGCCGCACAGGTCACGGTGAATACCGGGACTCAGGGCAATACCGACCTGCAGCAGACGGTGCATGTCGAGCAGGGCCAAACCTATCCGTTTACCGTGTCGCTCTATCATACTGAGGGGCATGTGAAAGCCCGTCTGGTGGTTGATGGCTATCAGGGATATTCGAACCCGCAACAGATTAACCAGTGGCAGACGATCAGTTATACCTATACCGCCACAATGACGAAAGAGATTCAGGTGGGGCTGCGATTCTACGATGAGTCCGGTTTTGATGGTTCCGAAGTCGTTTATGTCGATCACTTCCTGCCGACAGACACGAGTGAGCCGCCGACACCTGCCTGCAATGACACGATTGCAACGCTGACTTTGGTGACCGATCAGTATGCTTCTGAAACCAGCTGGCGACTGGCCAATGCCGGCGGTGCCGTGTTGTTTGAGGGAGCCGGCTATGCCAACGAGACCACAAACACCCGGGAAATGTGTCTGGCCGATGGGGATTACACCTTCACGATCAACGATTCGTACGGGGATGGCCTCTGCTGTCGTGCCGGAAACGGCTCCTTTGCGCTGACGGTCGACGGTCAAACGCTTGCTTCCGGCGGTCAATTCCAGCACAGCCAGGCGTTTCCTTTCACCTTGGGCGACACTGAAGCCCCGCCGCCTTCAGACCTGGACGAATACTACCAGTCCGCAGCAGGGAAAACCGGTTTTGCGCTGAAAACAGCCTTATATAACATCATCAATCAACACAACAGCCGCGGCTATTCGGCGATCTGGGACCTGGTCAAGGTGGCCGATTTGGACCACTACTACGAAAACGACGGTTCCGTCCTCGACATGTATTCTGAGCAGCCTGCAACGAGCGATGCAGTGCATTTCACCAAAGTGACCGACCAGTGCGGTCAGTACAGTGGTGAAGGAGATTGCTACAACCGGGAGCATTCGTTCCCGAAAAGCTGGTTTGGCGGTAAAGTCGAGCCGATGAATTCTGACGGTCACCATATCTTTGCCACCGATGGTTATGTCAACGCCAAGCGCAGCAATTGGCCGTTCGGGGAAGTGGGCAGCGCGACCTATACTTCGGGCAATGGCTCGAAACTGGGCGTGGCCGAATCCGGTCTGGGTTATACCGGAACGGTGTTTGAGCCCCTGGATGCTTTTAAAGGGGACTTTGCCCGGGCCTATTTCTATATGGCGACCCGCTACGAAAATGAAATTGCGTCCTGGGAGGGTAATACGACCAATGCTGACGCCATTCTGGATGGTACCAATACCACGGTGTTTGAACCCTGGATGCTGAATATGCTGAAACGCTGGCACCAGAATGATCCGGTCAGCCAGAAAGAGATCGACCGCAACCAGGCGGTGTTTGAGTTCCAGGGCAACCGGAACCCGTTTATCGATCACCCTGAGTTTGTCGGAGCAATCTGGGGCAACTAATCCAATTCCCTGCTGCACTGATGTGTGCATGGTCCCCCGGTGCCGTTGGCCCGGGGGATTGTTATATCTGCTCGGTTTCAAAATTCACTTCGCTTCATTTCATTTCATTTCGTTTTACGTCCGCCCGAGCGCATGGCTTTGTCCCACATGGCTGACTTTCTCTGTTTCGTGACGGGGATTTGATCAAGAAGAACGGTTGTTGTGTCAATATCATAGGTATCCGAGCTGAAACTGGGGGTCACGATGCGCGTACTGACGTTGTTGTGGATAGGGGTTGCCGTGCTGTTTTCCGGCTGGCTGCATGCTGAAAGCGCGACGGAAATCGTCCGCAAGGCCGACTTGCAACTGCGCGGGGATTCCAGTTACAGCGAAGCCACGATGCGGATCATTCGTCCGAGCTGGACCCGGACCATGCGAATGAAAGCCTGGACCAAGGGGCGGGATCTGTCGATGGTGCTGGTCACGGCACCGGCAAAAGAGAAAGGCAGTGCGTCGCTCAAGCGCCAGCGGGAAATGTGGAGTTGGGTCCCGAGCATTGAGCGGGTGGTGAAAATTGCGCCGTCGATGCTCAGCCAGTCCTGGATGGGCTCGGACTTCACCAATGATGATTTGATTAATCAGTCATCGATTGTGGTGGACTATCGCCACGATATGGTCGGCACCGAAGTCTTTGACGGCGATCCCTGCTGGGTGATCGATGCCTATGCCAAACCGAATGCACCGGTGGTGTGGAATAAGGTCCGGATGTGGATTTCAAAGCGCACCTACCTTGAACGCCAGGTCGAGTTTTACGATGAGTTCGATGAACTGGTCAACATCATGAAAACCTATGATGTGAAAATGCTCGGCGGCCGCCAGTTGGCGACTCGACTGGAAATGCTACCGGTTGACAAGCCCGGCAATAAAACTGAGATCGTGACCCACCAGGCGCAATTTAACTTTGCGATCAAAGACAGTTTCTTTTCCATCAGCCAGATGAAAGCGCTGCGCGATTAGCCGCACCGGGAATCGGTATGTTAGTGAAATTGGCCTGGCGAAATTTATGGCGACAGAAGCGGCGGACCCTGCTGACCGCTTCGGCTTTGGCGCTGACGCTGGCCCTGTCACTGTTCATGCGCAGCCTCCAGGAAGGCAGTTATGCCAATAATATCGAGAATGCTGCCCGGTTTTATACCGGGCTGATCCAGATCCAAAATCCTGATTTTCGCGACAGCCAGAGTATTGATGATGTGCTCCCGGCTGATCCCGCCTTTACTGAGCCGCTGGCCACCCACGCCAATATCGCCCTTTATTTGCCCCGAATTGAGTCGTTTGCCCTGGCTGCTGCCGGAAATAAGTCGAAAGGCGTGATGGTGATGGGGGTGCTTCCCGAGCAGGAAGCTGACTATTCGGGCATCGCGGCGCGGGTCAAAACCGGTGCGTTCCTGAACGCTGATGATCAGCAGGTGCTGATCGGGGAAGGGCTGGCACGTTTTCTGAACCTCAAGGTGGGGGATGAGATCATCCTCTATGGTCAGGGCTATCATGGCCAGACAGCTGCCGGTCTGTATCCGGTGAAAGGGATCCTGAAATTTCCCATGCCTCAGCTCGATAACCAGCTGGTGTACATGCCGCTGGCATTGGCGCAGACCTTGTACGGCACCGGGCCGCAAGTGACTGCCTGGGTGCTCCATACCCGCCACTTGGATAGGCTGCCGCAGACCGTGGCCGAGCTGTCCGCCAGCTATCACGGCCGAGCCCAGGTGCGTGACTGGCAGGATCTGTCGCCGGAGATGGCCCAACAAATCGTGATGGATAAAGCCGGCGGTATCATCATGATGTACCTGCTGTACGGAGTGGTGGGCTTTGGGTTGTTTGCGACCCTGCTGATGATGACTCTGGAGCGCCAGCGGGAGTTCGGGGTGATGTTGGCAACCGGTCTGTTGCGGCGCAAGTTGTTGTACCTGATTTCCATTGAGTCCGTGCTGATTGCCGGAATGGGGACTGTACTCGGGCTGGTGGTGGTGATCCCGATCCTGATCTGGCTCTACTTCGATCCGATCGAGCTGACCGGCGAAACCGCTGAAATGATCCTGGAAATGGGTTGGGACCCGGTGATGCCGGTGTTGCTGTCTCCGGGGCTGATGGGCGATCAAATCCTCATCATGCTGGGCCTGTTGCTGCTGTGCCTGTTGTACCCGATGTGGCGGGTGTACCGGCTCGATGTCGTCAGCGCGCTGAAAGGAGGTACCCATGCTGGCTAAACTGGCCTGGCGTAACCTGTGGCGCAACTGGCTGCGGACCGGGATCATGCTGACGGCTATGGTGTTCGGCCTGATGGGCGCGGTCACCATGATGGGACTGACAACCGGGATGTATCGCAGCATGATCGACAATGCGATTGCCTGGCAGACCAGCCATCTTCAGGTTCACCACCGTGACTACCTGACCCACCCGGATATTCGTTCGGTGCTGGATCACCCGGAGACGCTGATTGAAACCCTGAAACGTTCTCCGCAGGTGAAAGCCTGGTCGGCCCGTTTCGTCGCGACCGGGATGGTGGCTTCCGCCCGCAGTGCCCGGGGGGTAAGGATCAACGGTATTGATCCGGCGGATGAAGCGGCGGTCACCCCGTTGGCCCGGAGCCTGCGGGAAGGCCAGTGGCTGTCCGGGCCGGGGCACAACCCGGTGCTGATCTCGGTGAAAACCGCAGCACGCTTGAAGGTCAAAGTGGGCTCGAAAGTGGTACTGACCTTTACCAATGCCGCGGGGGATGTGGTCGGGGCTGCGTTTCGGATCCGCGGACTGTTTCGCACCCCGGCCTCGGGGTTTGATGAAGGCAACGTGTTTGTCCGTCGCACTGATTTAGTGCCGCTCGCTGGCATCAACGGCAGTCATGAGCTGGCCGTGTTATTGGACGATGAAAATAACGCTTTCGCGTTTCGCGAGGTCTTGCAGGCCAGTACCTCGGCACAAAACCGGGTGCGGGATTGGACTCAGGTTCAGCCGGTGCTGGCGACGATGATTAACCAGATGGGGGTGAGTAACGCCATTATGCTGACGATTTTCGTGGTGGCCTTGGGGTTTGGCATCGTCAATATCATGCTGATGTCAGTGTTTGAGCGTACCCGGGAATTCGGGGTGCTGATGGCGGTGGGCATGCCCAAGCGGCAGATATTTCTGTTGATCCTGATGGAAGCGGGGTGGCTCGGCATTGCGGGGGCAGTGGCCGGTCTGATCAGCAGTCTCGCGGTGATCCGATTGTTGCAATATACCGGGGTGCCGCTGGGCGGGTTGGCCGAGGGGCTGGGCGCTTTCGGGGTCGATACCGTACTCTACCCGGCAGTGAGCGTGTCAGACTATCAGATGATCTTACTGACGGTGGTGACGGCCAGCCTGCTGGCGGCGCTGTATCCGGCCCGGCAGATCCTGAAAAAACAACCGGTGGAAGCCATGGCGGAGAAGCATTAAGCATGACCATCCAAACCAAACAATTGTGTAAAACCTATAACCCTGAGTCAGACTTCCCGGTTCAGGCCGTGAAAAGCCTGGATCTCACCATTGAGCAGGGCGAGTTTGTGGCCGTGATGGGGCCGTCGGGCTCAGGGAAAACCACCTTGCTCAACCTGCTGGGCGGGATCGACCGGCCGACATCCGGCTCGGTGTTGATTGACGGTTGTGATATCTGCCAGTTGTCGGACAGAGCCAGAATCGCTTTTCGGCGCGATCATATCGGGTTTATTTTTCAGGATTACAGTCTGCTGCCGGTGCTGACCGCACTGGAGAATGTTGAGTTTGTGATGCAGTTACAGGGCCAAAGTGAGCAGGTGTGCCGCCAGCGGGCCGAAGCATTACTGCGCCAGGTCGGGTTATCTGCGCAGCAGGATAAATTTCCGGCCAAGTTGTCCGGCGGTCAGCAGCAACGAGTGGCCGTGGCGCGGGCGCTGGCGCCGAGCCCGCGCTTTATTATGGCGGATGAGCCGACCGCCAATCTCGATGCCCAAAGTACGGCGGAATTGCTGGATATCATGCAGCAGCTCAATGAGCGGGAAGGGACCACTTTCATTTTTTCCACTCATGATCCCCGGGTGATCACCCGGGCCAAAAGGGTGATTGTGTTTGAGGACGGGGCCCTGACGGAGGATCTTCAGCAGTGAAGTGGGTAATGGTCGGTCTCGGAATGTTCGGTGCTGTCGCGGTGATTGCAGACGTTGCGGCCGCAATAGATTCTGCACAAGACCCAGTAGCTTCGGCGCAAGACCAGAGAGATTCGGTGCAAGACCCGGTGCAGGTTGATAGTACAGTCCCCGTGTCTGAGCCCGCTTCTGATTTGAATACCGAGCCGATCCCCGGGCTGTCCGGGGGACAGGGTGCAGTGCCGGGCTCAGAACCCAGCGCAATTCCGGGTCTGGTGCCCGAGGCAAACTGGGACTTCGGCGGCTACGTGACTTATCTGGCCACCGCCAGCTGGCCGGATGCAGCCGATACAGGTTTGGATCACCTGATCCATCAACGTTTTAACGCGGAATATCGGTTTACGCCGGTGCTGCGGCTGAATGCCGGGATGCGCAATCGGCTGTTGTTTGGCGACAGCGCTGAACTGCCGGGGTTTGCGCGTCTGGTGGGGGCCGATACCGGCTACATGGATTTGACGTATAACTGGTTGGAGAAAAACGGTGTGGTCGGCACCAGCCAGTTCGATCGCTTGTATCTGACCTGGCAGCCGACGGACTGGCAACTTCAGGCCGGGCGATTTCGGGTCAACTGGGGCATGGCCACGGTCTGGAATCCCAACGATATTTTTAATGCCTACTCCATTTACGATGTGGATTATGAAGAGCGCCGGGGCACTGATGCGGTGCGGATCAGCCGCAAATTGGGGTTTGCCAGCTCAGTGGAAGTGGTGTACAGCCCGGCGCGCGATTCTGCGCTGGACAGTTACGCCGGACGTTATGGTTTCAATCATCAGGGGTGGGACTATCAGCTGTTGGCCGGGAAATCCGGTCTGGATCGGGTGATTGGCGCCGGTCTGGCCGGGGAAGTCGTCGGGGCCGGGGTGCGGGGGGAATTTTCCTGGTTTGAGCCGAGCCGGGATCAGTGGCAGGGGATCACCCTGAAGGCAACGGCAGTCGCCAGTGCGGAAGTCGATTACAGCTTCGGGGGCGTTCGCAACTGGCTGGCCCGGGCCGCGCTGTTGTATACCTCCACGCCGCAGCCGCGGCAAGATGCGGTGCTGTTTCTGAATTTGCCCCTGACCGCCCGGACGCTGAGTTTTACCGAACTGGGCAGCTATGCCGGACTTGATTTTGACTGGTCAGCACTGAGCCGGGTGGGATTATCGGCGACCTATTATAACGACGGCTCGTTCTTTCTCGGGGTCAGCAATACTTATTCCCTGGCGGATGACTGGCAAATGTTGACGGTCTTGCAACGCTTTGACGGCAGTACCGACAGCTTGTTTGGCCAATCGGCTGCAACTTTGCTCTACTGGCAGCTGCGCTGGAGTTTTTAGTGCTGGGCTTTTGTCGGAAAATATTTTGCAGGAAAGAAGGTGCCGGTCCGTTGGTAATCACGGACCGACAGGGCAGGGACGACTGATCAGCAACAGTGATCAGGCGATGTTGTGCCGATGGCCCCCGGCATCTTTAAACCAGTTGTGCAGGTGCAATTGCAGATCGCCCAGCTGTTCCGGGCCGATGATCGCCAGCCCCAGATCCTGAGCACGTACTAAATCATGGTGGCGAAGCGGACGGAAGCTGACCAGCATGGCGCGGGCTTGCAGGCCGCCGAGCAGGTCACGCAGTGATTCCAGTTTATACAGGGTATCGTCGCCGTCATCACGCATGCCTTTGGTTTTACATTCGATGATGTGCAGCTTGTTATTCACCACGGTCGCGACGTCCAGTTCATTGCGTACTTCGCGATCGCCAATCTGGCGATAGACCTGAACACCGAGGGAGTGATCCTGAATGGTCGGCAGCTCATTCTGAATGGCCCGTACGGTGCTGTGCACCAGATTCTCCAGCCACTCCCCGTTGGCAAAGCGGCGGGCTTCTTCATGTTTGAAGGTTAAAATGCCATTTTTGTAGCTGGCCAGTCCGGTTTCTTCCAAATCTTTCAGCAGGATCCCCAGCTCTTTATACCCCTGTTGTTTCTCGCTCAGGGCGACATCCAGTTTTTGCTCTTTGCGGCAAGTGGTGGCCAGATAGTTCAGGGTCGCCAGGCCCGGACCGAGTTCCAGCGCGGAGCTGGCCCAGCGCTGGCCCAGCTCCCAGAGCTGATCGTTCAGGGCTTCCGGCACACTGGATTCGGGCAGCTCACAGCGGGCACCGAAAATCGTCAGGTAATCCGTCAGCTGGATGCGGTCTTCCACTTGTTGTTGTTCGCGATCGGCCGGATAGAGCCAGCACATTTCATCGCTGAACGGCTCAATCACGTAAATCGGCCAGTGGTAGGTGCGGAACACTTCGTATGCCGATAACAGGCGGTGACGCAGCCCGCAGCTGGCATTGAACCAGACCTCAGATTGCTGCTGCTTGAGCGTCGCAGCCAGTTCATCAAGGCGGCGGCGGATCGAGGCGATATTAATGGAGCTGGGAATGGTAAAGAATTCGGCTTTGATATTGCGTGGTGTGAGAATCGAAGCCAGGCGTTCGTATTGCTCCTGCTCAGCCTCGGTGCCGATAAAAATCATGCGCTCAGCGGGCACGCCGTGGTCGAGTAAAGGGGTGATCAGTCGTACCGGATCCTGATCGATAATGCCAACATGAGTAATCATAATCATCCTTATGCTTTATCAAGGTTGGCACAAAAAGGGTCATCCAGAAGATAAGGGCCAACACACGACGTTCAGCAATGATTGCTATTGTTATTGTCGAGTACCGGGCTGGGATTGAAGTCAAACCCTGTCCGGCCTGATGATACAAATGGGGCCTGCAAAGAATAAATTCAAGTAAATACAGGCACTAAAGGCAACATATCTGATTCCGCTTCAATAAATGTCCGCATACTGTAAGTATTTCTCATCATTCGGTGCTTGGAAACCTGGATTTTTCCGGGGCGGCATTGGGCGCTTGCGCGCGGGGTTGCGTCGGACTGTGCGGGAAAAAGGATTGAAATCCTGACGCTTACGGTGACAATAGGGGAGATTGTTCCAGCCTGTACCGAGATATGACGCAAAAGCTCACAATTTTAGATATTGCCAAACTGGCCGGGGTAGGGAAATCCACCGTCTCCCGTGTCCTGACCAATGATCCCAAGGTGAAACCGGAAACCCGCAGCAAAGTCGAGCAGGTGATCCGGGAATCGGGCTACGTGCCATCCAAGTCGGCGCAGGCGATGCGTGGCGGCAGTGCCAAAGTAGTTGGGATTATTCTCTCCCGTCTGGACTCGCCGTCAGAAAACAAGGCGGTCCGTGGGATCCTGGAAGTCATTTATCAGGCCGGTTACGACGCGGTGATTATGGAAAGCCAGTTCAGCGCCGAGAAGACCAATGAGCACCTGGCCGTCTTGCAAAAGCGTCAGGTGGACGGGGTGATTGTGTTCGGGTTCTCGGGCTGTGATTTGGCGCCGATTGAAGCGCTGGGGCAGCGCGCCGTGGTCATTGCGACCGATACCGATCAAGTGTCTTCGGTGGGTTACGATAATCACGGCATGATTACCCTGGCGATGAATCACCTGCTGCAACAGGATAAACGACAGATCAGCTATATCGGTGTGGGGGCTGAGGATAAAACGACTGGTTTGATGCGGCTGAACGCCTATCTTGCCAGCTGTGAGGCGGCAGGTCTGGTTCCTTGCTATCAAACCGGGCAGTTGAGCCATGAGAGTGCCTATCAGCTCACCGAGCGGGTGGTTGGTCCTGACACCGAAGCCATTGTTTGCGCCAGTGATACCCTGGCAATGGGGGTGGCCAAGCGGCTTCAGGAGCTGGGACGAACGGATATCCAGGTCTCCGGCGTCGGTGCGACCGATCTGCTGTCTTTCATTTTTCCCAATACCTTCAGCATTGATCCGGGCTATTATCAGGCCGGTCATGCCTCTGCGACCCTGCTGATTCGCCAGCTGGCCGGTGAGCAAGCCATTACTCACCTGACCCAGCAGGCAAGCTTGTGACCCGGCAACTACACTCGTAACAAGCCTTTCGGCCATGTGATCCTTCAGATTCACCCCGTCAATGAGTGTGAGCTGATTCACGGAGTGGGAATGTTCCCATTTTAAATTCCATCAGGGTTTGCCATTATCATGGTCAAGTAATGGGAACATTCCCATTTCATGATAACGATAAGACCTTCCCTTCAATGAAAAGATGGACATCGGCATGAGTAAGATAGATCGGCAACAAGTCGAGCGCCTGGTGGCGTTGATCGGTGGCGGCGACAATATCGCCAGCGTCAGCCACTGTCTGACCCGACTACGCTTTGTTTTGAGTGATACAGACAAGGCCAAGGTAAAGGATATTGAGGACATCCCTATGGTGAAGGGGTGTTTCACCAACGCCGGACAATTTCAGGTGGTGATCGGCACCGAAGTTGACCAGGTATACAAGCTGCTGGCAGAGCTGACCGGCGACAAAGGAGCCAGCAAGGAAGAAGCGAAAGTCGCGGCTCGCCAGAACATGAACCTGCTTGAGCGCGGCATCTCCCACCTTGCAGAAATCTTTGTGCCGCTGCTGCCTGCCATTATCACCGGGGGTCTGATCCTGGGCTTTCGCAATGTCATCGGTGACATCCGGATGTTCGACGGCCAGACCCTGACCGAAATCAGTCAATTCTGGGCCACGGTCCATTCTTTCCTGTGGCTGATTGGCGAAGCGATTTTCTTCTTTCTGCCGGTCGGGGTGTGTTGGTCGACGGTGAAGAAACTGGGCGGGACGCCGATTCTCGGCATTGTGCTCGGGGTGACGCTGGTCTCGCCGCAGTTGATGAATGCCTATTTGATCGGCAAAGAAATTCCCGAAACCTGGGATTTCGGCTGGTTAGTGATTGAAAAAGTCGGTTATCAGGCACAGGTGATCCCGGCAATGCTGGCGGGGATTGCGCTGGCCTTTATTGAGACCAACCTCAAGCGGATCATTCCGGACTATCTCTACCTGGTGATTGTCCCGTTCGTGTCCATCATCCTGTCGGTGATCCTGGCCCATGCCCTGATCGGCCCGTTCGGTCGGATGCTGGGTGATGCTGTCGGCTATGCTGCCAAAGCAGCGATGACCGGTGACTTTGCGATTCTGGGGGCCATGGTGTTTGGTTTCCTGTATGCGCCGCTGGTGATCACCGGGGTGCACCACACCACCAACGCCGTTGACTTGCAACTAATGCAGGATATGGGCGGCACCCCAATCTGGCCGCTGATTGCGCTGTCGAATATTGCTCAGGCATCGGCGGTGGTCGGCATCATCTGGATCAGCAAGAAGCACAATGAACGCGAAATCTCGGTGCCGGCAGCAATTTCAGCCTACCTGGGGGTTACGGAACCGGCGATGTACGGGATTAACCTGAAATACAAATTCCCGATGCTGAGCGCCATGATTGGTTCAGCGCTTGCCGCCGCTATCTGTGGCAGCGTGGGCGTGATGGCGAACGGTATTGGTGTTGGCGGGTTGCCGGGGATCCTCTCCATTCAGCCGCAATACTGGATGGTATATCTGCTGGCGATGTTGGTGGCCGTGGTGGTGCCAATCACTTTGACCGTGCTGCTCTACAAGCGTGCCCAGGCCAAAGGTGAGCTTGAGCAATCGCCGCAAACTGCATAATTCCCACAGATCGGCCGCCACATGCTGGCGGCCGTGCTTATAAAACAAACAACGTCAGGCTAGAGACAATGAAACAGCAATTGGAATGGTGGCGCACCGCGACGATTTATCAGATTTATCCCAAAAGTTTCTGCGACAGCGGTAACAAGGGCACCGGTGATTTGCAGGGGATTATCTCGAAGCTGGATTACCTGAAAACCCTTGGGGTTGATGCGATTTGGCTGACCCCGGTGTACTGCTCACCAATGATCGATAATGGCTATGATATTTCTGACTATTACGACATTAATCCGGATTTCGGCACCATGGCCGATTTTGATCAGTTGCTGGCGCAGGCCCATCAGCGTGGGATCCGGGTGGTGATGGACATCGTGGTGAACCACACGTCCACCGAGCATGCCTGGTTCCAGTCGGCGCTGGGCGACCGGCACAGCCCGTACCGGGATTACTATATCTGGAAAGATCCGGTCGACGGCGGAGTGCCGAATAACTGGCAGTCAAAATTCGGCGGCTCAGCCTGGGCGCTGGATCCGGCGACTGAGCAATATTATCTTCACCTGTTTGCCCAAGAGCAGGCCGACCTGAACTGGGAGAATCCGAAAGTTCGGGAAGAAGTTAAAGCCATCATCGGTTTCTGGGCGGAAAAAGGGGTCGATGGCTTTCGCCTCGATGTGATCAATCTGATCTCCAAACAACAGGATTTCCCGGACGATCATCAGGGCGACGGTCGCCGTTTCTACACTGATGGCCCGCGGGTGCATGAATACCTGCAGGAGATCAGCGAAGCGGTGTTCCGGAAATATGGTTCGGTGACGGTGGGGGAGATGTCATCGACCACACTGGAACACTGTCAGCAGTATTCGGTGCCTGACGGCAAAGAGCTGTCGATGGTGTTTAACTTTCATCACCTGAAAGTGGATTATCCGAATGGCGATAAGTGGACCCGGGCACCGTTTGATTTCCGCCAGCTGAAATCGATTTTGAACCACTGGCAGCAGGGGTTGCACGACCAGGGCTGGGGGGCGCTGTTCTGGTGTAACCATGATCAACCGCGGGTGGTCAGCCGCCTGGGCAATGATCAGCAATACCGGGTCGAATCAGCCAAAATGCTGGGTGCTTCGGTACACATGATGCAGGGCACCCCGTACGTCTACCAGGGGGAAGAGATCGGCATGACCAATCCGGGCTATGACTCGATTGATCAGTACCGGGATGTGGAAAGCATTAACATGTACGACATCATGGTCAATCAGCAAGGCATCTCAGAGCAGGAGATGCTGGCGATCCTGGCGCAGAAGTCCCGCGATAACTCGCGCACGCCGATGCAGTGGGATGACAGCCGTAATGCCGGATTCTCTGTCGGAGAGCCCTGGCTGGCGGTCGCGGACAATTACCTGGAGATTAACGCCCGGCAGGCGGTTGCGGATGAGCATTCGGTGTTTCATTTCTACCGTCAGCTGATTGCGATGCGCAAAGAGATTGAGGTGATCACCACCGGCGATTACACCGACCTGATGCCGCAGCATGATCAGATTTTCTGTTACAAGCGGGAGTCCGAGACGCAGATCCTGTTGTGTATCAACAACTATTACGGTGAGCCGGTCGAGTGCCTGCTGCCGGAAAGCATCGACCTGACGACTGCTGAATATGTCCTGAGCAACTATTCGGATGTGTCGATGCAGCGCCCGGTATCCCGGTTCACCCTGCGGCCTTATGAGAGCCGGATTGTGTTGATCCACAAATAGGGTGTTGATTCATAAGTTAAGTATTGAGCAACAATCTGAGACTAAAAGAGCGCCGATGGCGCTCTTTTTATTGGTGCGGTGTGAGTCCGGGAAGGGCTAGGGCGTCGGTACTTGTGAGGCCAGCAGCCAGATCGCCAGTACGAAAAAGATCAGTCCCATGAACTTGTGCTGGTTGGTGCGGAATTTTTCATTTTTCAGCAGCGGTTTGCCCAGGCTGCCGACCATGGTCACCAAAAACAGGTTAAACAGCAGACCGAGCACATTGAGTAACAAACCTAACACCAGCATTTGCTCGCCGGAGGAAGCGCCGATCTGCGGCGAGACGAATTGCGGCAGGAACAATACAAAGAAAATCAGTGCTTTCGGATTCAGCAGGTTGCTGATCACCGCCCGGCGGTACAGCGTCATCGCCAGGCCGGAAGATTGCGCAACATCCGGCGCATCCGCCGGCTGGGTGCGTATACAGTCCCAGCCCATCTTCAGCAGGTAGGCACCGCCCAGCAAGCGGAGCACTTCCAGCGCCAGTGGATTCATGGCAATCAGGGCTGACACACCCAGTGCGGCCAGCAGGGTCAGGATGATCCCGGAAGTGGCATTGCCAAAACTGGCGAACACACCCACTTTTTTGCCGTAGCTTAGGCTTGAGCTGGCGATGAGCAACATGTCAGGGCCGGGGATCAGCAACAGGGCAATCACCGCTGTCAGGTATAACGGTAAGATGGAAAAATCGATCATGGGATATTCGAACTACAGAAAGAAGGGCTGGATTCTAGCGGTAAATTTGGACGAATAAAATAGTGTATGGGTATATTGTGGCCGATTTTCCCTTAATTGATTTTGTTGGTGGATTTTTATACTGCAATCGTGGCGCAATCTTTGATGCGTGATTGAAATAATTAATTGTACAGTGTTCAATTGTGGCGTAGAGTACCGTCTATCAACTTCGAATGGATGGCGAGGCGACACATGAACCAGTTCAGATTAATGACCACCCGGCGCTTTTTGCCCTTTTTCCTGACCCAGGCACTGGGCGCATTTAATGATAATTTGTTCAAGAATGTTTTATTGTTGATGATTGCGTTTTCCGGCCTGTATTCCCAGCAAGCCGGTGTTGCGATGGTCAACCTGGCGGCGGGTTTGTTTATCCTGCCGTTTTTCCTGCTCTCGCCGATTGGCGGTCAGCTGGCTGACAAGTATGAAAAATCAGCCCTGATCCGGCGGCTGAAACTGGCCGAAATCGCCATTATGGCCGCGGGGGCGCTGGCGCTGTATTTGCAGTCTATGCCGGGCTTGCTGGCGGTGTTGTTTTTGATGGGAGCCCAGTCGGCACTGTTCGGTCCGGTCAAATTCTCCCTGATGCCCCAACAACTGCGTGAGCATGAACTGGTGGGCGGCAACGCGATGGTGGAGATGGGTACTTTCGTCGCGATCCTCGGCGGGACGGTTACTGCCGGACTGTTGTTCTCTTCCGAGCATGCCACGATGCTGGTGATGGGACTGATTCTGGGACTGGCGGGGTTGGGTTATCTCAGCAGCCGGGCAATTCCGGCCACGCAAGCAGGCGATCCGGCTTTGACCGTGAACTGGAACCCGCTGACCCAGTTGGTTCGCACCATCCGTCAGGCTCGCCGCAACCGAACGATTTTTCTGTCGATTCTGGCCATCAGCTGGTTCTGGTTTATCGGCGCGACGTATCTCACCCAATTACCGCACTTTGCCCGCGATGTTTTGGGGGGAAATCCGCAACTGGTGACGCTGCTGCTGACGGTGTTCTCGGTCGGGATCGCCTGTGGGTCGCTGGTGTGTGAGAAGTTATCCGGTGGGCAGGTGGAGTTGGGCCTGATCCCGCTCGGTGCCATCGGGATCAGTGTCTTCGGGATCGACCTCTATTTTGCCGGACAACAAGTTGTGGCGGCACAAGACATTGGTGTGATGGCGTTTCTCAGTGCCGGGGAAAATCTCAGGTTGCTGTTTGATTTGGCGATGGTCAGCGTCTTTGGTGGCGTGTATGTGGTGCCGCTCAATGCCCTGATCCAGCAGCGCAGTGATGCTCGCAGCCGTGCCCGGACGATTGCCGCCAACAATGTGATGAATGCGCTGCTGATGGTCCTGAGCGCACTGGTTTCGGTGGTGTTGATCAACGGGCTCGGATTGTCGGTGCTGCAACTGTTTCTGGTGGTCGCGGTGGTCAATATTGCCGTGGCCTGTTATGTGTTTTCTCAGGTGCATGAGTTCCTGCTCCGTTTTCTGGTCTGGAGCCTGACTCACGTGATGTACCGGGTCAAACATACCCAACTCTCACATATTCCGGAAGAAGGGCCTGCGGTGCTGGTGTGCAACCATGTCAGTTACGTTGATGCGCTGCTGATTGCCGGGGTGAGCCGTCGCCCGGTCCGGTTTGTGATGGATAAAGACATCGCCAACCTGCCGCTGGTGAAATACTTCTTCAAATGGATCAAAGCCATTCCGATTTGCGCCCATGGCAAGTCGCCTAAAATCTATCATCAGGCGTTTGAGGCCATCAGTGAGGCACTTGAGCAAGGCGATCTGGTGTGTATTTTTCCGGAAGGCAAATTGACCCGGACTGGCGAGATGAATGAATTTAAAAAAGGGATTGAGCGGATCATCAGCCGCAACCCGGTCCCGGTGGTGCCGATGGCCCTTAAGGGAATTTGGGGCTCGTTCTTCAGTCATCGTGATGGCACGGCGTTCAGCAAACTGCCGCGACGCTTCTGGTCCAAAGTGGAAATAGTTGCCGCACCTAAGGTTGCGCCGGACACTGTCACGGCACTTGGGCTCCAGCAGCAGGTACAGCGCTTGCTGAGTACCGCTTAAGCGTAGTTTGGGGAAGTATGAAGCAATCGTGTTGTGGTGACCCCTCAGGCCCCGGGCGTTCGGGACCTGATGAACTGATGCAATGGGGAGGGGGGGAGCTATGCCTGCCCCGGTTGGTCAGAGTGGGCCGGTGGCTGCGCATCTTTGCGGGTGCGGGCGGCCAGTTTATTGGCCAGAGAATGCAGTTCCGGCAGCATGCGCTGGATTAGGTGCAGTTGCTGCAATACCATTGTCACCGAGGTGTTGTCCTCGTCTCGCCATTGGGCTAAGCGTTGCTCCAGTTCGAGATCAGACTGCGGGGCCTGAACACAGTGGTTGCCGTTGAGCTGCTCGGCCAGACAGTCCAGGTGGCCGTGGATTTGGCGGTGGGCCTGGGCCACCAGATAGTGGGTTTGCTCATCATTAAGCTGAGTGCGATGGGCGCCCAGCGCCGAGATGTAACTCAGCATGGCATGGTTTAAAGTCAGGAAGCGGAAACATTCCTCGGTAGCCATGCGGTAGCGACCCGGCTCGGCCAGCATATTGCTGATTGCGGTGCTGAGCTGGGCATCGGTGTTATGGGCTTCGCGTCGGGCGATCCGGTAGCTCAGGCTGTCTTTCTTACCGATCCGGTACTGGCCGATAATCTGTCCCAGGTAATCCCGGTTGGTGGCGATTGCCGCGGCCATTACCTTGTGCAGTCGCTTGGCCTGCCAGTCCGGGAGGATGAAGCTGACGGCCAGAACGGCCAGCAGGCAGCCGAGCAGGGTATCGCCCAGACGCGGCAGGATCACCGCATAGCCTTCGCCGAGCTGGTTAAAGCAGAACAGCACCAGCAGGGTAATAAAGCCGGTCGCCAGATCGTAACGTACGGTCCGAAACGCAAAGAACAGCACCCCGGCCAGCACCATCAGCACCAGCTGGCCTTCCTGGCCCGGAAACAGATACAGCAGCGGCATACCGATCAGCAGCCCGGCCAGCGTACCGACCACCCGCTGCACCAGCTTCTGCCGGGTCGCGCCATAATTCGGCTGGCAGACAAATAGAGTCGTCAGCAAAATCCAGTAGCCACGCTCCAGTTCCAGTGCTTGAATACAGCCGTAGCCGACGGTCAGAGCCACGGCCATTCGGATCGCATGGCGAAACAGCATGGAATCGGGCTTGAGCTGGCTTTTCAGGCGTGCCCAGCGATCCTGCATGCTGCGGGCTTCAGTATCGGCCAGCTCAGTGTCGCTGCCGGTTTGTGCCACATCCGGGTTACTGACGTTCGACAGCTGGCGCTCGACCGTGGCCAGGTTCTGAAACAGATACTCCAGTTGGGTCAGGAAAGAGCGCCATTCAACATTGTGCTGGTTTTTCAGATATAGCAGCGATTCCTGTAATTCATCCAGCGCCTTGACGCTGTCGGCGCTGTGGTGGTAGGGCTTGCCCATCGCCAGCGCATACGAGATATCCCGGCAGGCTTGCGCCTGATGGGTCAGCAGACGTTGAAAGCGAAACAGCACGTCGCTGCGCTGGAAGGCTGCAGCCAGATCCTGATAGCGGTAATGGGATGAGCTGGCTCGTTCGTGAATATCCTGGGCCAGGAAGTAGATTTGCAGGAACCGGTCGCCGCGTTGGTTAGGCTGGGCGCGCCGGGCCCGACTCAACAGGGTGGCCTTGGCATTGTTCAGTGCCGTGACGACCCGCGCATTCTGGCTTGCCGCAGCCAGCCGCAACGGCTGGGGATTGAGGTTACCGACCGGGTCGAACAGGCGACTTTTGCATTCCAGATAATCGGAGAACTCACTGAACACGGCCGCCAGGCTTTGTTGTACCGGATGGTTGGGCCACAGCAGTTGCCAACTGATGGACAGCAGGCCGTACCAGGATGCCCCGGCTAACAGCAGCGTCGGCTGATACCAGAGGTTCGGGCTGTTTGCGGCCCCCAGCATGGTATAGACCGCCAGTAGCAAAGAGGCGAACGCAATACTGGCGTATCGGGCGCCAATTGCGCCGAGCATGATAAACCCGAAGGTCGAGCAGAACAGGCCAACGGCAAACAGCCAGGGGAAATCAAACAGCAGTTCGATGGAAAATGCAGCCACCATGAAACAGATCAGCGTCATGGCCAGCCCTTTGAGCCGTCCTTGCAGACTGTCGTCGGTTTCCGCCAGGGCGGCAGCGATGATCCCCAGTACCAGTGGCGTCACTTCGGTACTGGCCTGGAAATACCAACAGGGCAGGGCCACGCCGACCAAAGCAATCAGAACCCGAATACAGTAGTTAATGCGTTCATTGGCCCAATAACGGCGTAGCGTAAATTTCAGTCGGCTGGTGTGCATGGCGGCTCAATTTATCAGATAGAGAGTTAAAGATACCAGAATTGCCCGTAACAGGGCTATAAACCCCTATTCAAAATAGTGAGATAGCGATTTCTTAGCAGAAATTTTACGCAAAAGACGGTTTCGGCGCTTTGGCAGCAAAACACTTCTTGCTACTCTTACGGACGTTTGAAGTTAGGGTTGGGTTACAGCAATGCGTTTAACAGCCGGTTGGCTCGCACAGTGGTTAGTGCAGGGGGATTTTTGCAGCATCGCATTAGGCGAGAACTGCTTGATCCTGGACAGTCAGACTGCAACAGAAGAGATCCCGTTTGACGATTGGGACGGGGCCATTGCTGTGCATCGTGGGGTCTTGTGGGGCGCGTTGGAAATCACCTCGGCCGATCAGCAGTTTTGTTGGACCGTCCATGGGCTGCCCTGGCGGCAGTGCAAGCAATTTGCCGCTGTGCTGCTTGAGGCTTATCGTCACTGGGCGCAGGGACGCGTGGAAACCCTCGACCAGCAGCTGCCTGAAATGCTGGCGCGAATTGATCAGTTTGCAACCCAGCACACTTATTTACGGACCTCGGAATACCATAAGCTGACTCGCTTCCTGGAAAAGTCGCTGGCCATGACCGGGCTGACTCAGGAGCTGGCGGCGTCATTCCGCCCGATGGCATTTGAGAAAGTCTCTCCCTGGTTGGCCGGCAACCAGGACTGGGTCGAGGAAACCAATCAGCAATGGTTGCGACAGGAAGCCGAGAAATGGTCTTCCTGGTTCGACACGTTTGAATCCTCGCCGCTCAATGCCTCGCAGCGGGAAGCGGTGCTGATTAATCAGGACCATAACCTGGTGCTGGCCGGTGCCGGTTCCGGGAAAACCAGCGTGCTGGTGGCCCGGGCCGGATATCTGGTGGCCAATCAGGTGGCGCAGCCGGAAGCGATCCTGATGCTGGCCTTTGGCCGCAAAGCGGCGGAAGAGATGAGCGAGCGCCTGAGCCAGAAGGTGAATAAGCAGATCAAAGTGGCGACGTTTCATAGTCTGGGCACCCAGATCATCCAGGCGGTTGAAGGGGAGCGGCCGAACGTTACCCCATTGGCGCTGGATGAAAAAGCCCGTGCCGCGTGGATTGCCGACATGTTGACCGAGCAGTGGGAAACGGCAGCATCGGCCAAGCGCTGGCAAAAACACCTGACCCAATGGCGGATCCCTGGATTCAAAGCCGATAATTCGATGGAGAAGCAGGCCCGCAGTGAACAGCTGGCGGCCTGGATCTGGCGTCATATCGAGCTGCTGGGTCAGCGCGGGGCGAATAAGTCCGAGCTGGCGCAGAGCATCGAGCAAAGCGAGGCCCATGAAGCCAGCCAGGCACGGATGAAAAGTGAACTGGCGTTGTTATGGCCCTGTTTCCGGGCTTATCAGCAGCAGCTGAAAAACCAGAAACAAATTGACTTTAACACCATGATCCAGAAAGCAACGGAGTATGTCACCGACGGAAAATTTACCCCGCCCTGGCAATTT
This sequence comes from Photobacterium sp. TY1-4, assembly GCF_025398175.1. Lineage (NCBI taxonomy): Bacteria > Pseudomonadati > Pseudomonadota > Gammaproteobacteria > Vibrionales > Vibrionaceae > Photobacterium > Photobacterium sp. TY1-4. Next base: position 2,262,643 of record NZ_CP099734.1, on the reverse strand, counting down.
ATCATGGTGGATGAATATCAGGATATCTCGCCCCACCGTCTGGCCTTGATTGAAGCCTTGTGCCGTCCGGTTAGCGGCCAGGTCAAACCCAGCCTGTTTGCGGTGGGGGATGACTGGCAGGCGATCTACCGCTTCGCCGGGGCGGATGTGAACCTGACCACGGGGTTTGAGCAGCGCTTCGGCGCGTGTCACCTCACCGAGCTGGATACCACGTATCGCTTTAACAGCATGATCGGGGAAGTGGCGAATCTTTTTGTGCAGCAGAACCCGCAACAGTTGAAAAAGCAGCTGAACAGCTTCAAAAAGCAAAAGCGCAAGGCAGTCACCCTGCTGTGCCAGGATCTGCTGGAGCAGGAACTGGTGCAGCTGGCAGCTCAAAACAGTGAGCAGACCACCGTGCTGTTGCTGGGACGGAATAACAATCAGCGTCCGGACAAGCTCAAAGCCTGGCAAAAACAGTGGCCGCAGCTGGGGCTGAACTTCATGACCTGCCATGCCAGCAAAGGGCGTGAAGCCGATTATGTGTTTATCCTGGATGTGAACCGGGGCGTGTTCCCGGCGCCGGATCGGGAAACCGGGCTGGCGGGCTGTTTGCAGTCACGGCATGAGCATTTTGCTGATGCCGAAGAGCGGCGGTTGTTCTATGTTGCCCTGACCCGGGCGCGGCATCATGTCTGGGTCTGTGCCGATCCGGAAAAAACCTCGCCGTTTGTCAATGAACTGATTGATGAACGCTATCCGGTGATGAACAAAATCAAACGGATGAAAGCCGCCCGCAGTTAGGACGGTTTTCTGCCATCCGCCTGCATCAGCGCTGCGTGTCCGTGGCGCTGATACGCAGCACCAGCTTGCCGCTGTGCAGGCCCATTCTCAGGGTATCCAGCCCGGATTTTAACTCCTCGAACGCAAACACTTCACCAATCATCGGGTCGAGCTTGCCGTCAGCCACCAGATCGCTGAGGGAATTGCCGATATCCGTCAGGTGGTGAACATGATCCAGGGTGCCGTGGGCGTAGGTGCCATGTAGGGCGACTTCGTGCAGGCTCAGGGCCTTGGTGGTCGCCAGCAGCGGGACCTGGTTGAATTGATCGGCAATCATCACAATCTCGCCGTTATATCGGATCAGCGCACTCATGATGCTGCCGGATTTGGCGGATATACAGTCGATCACCGCGTGGATCAGTTGATCTTCGGTCAGTTCGATCAACCGCATGGCCACGTTCTCCGTTTCCGGGTCAATGACCGCGTCAGCACCGTAGCCCAGTAAGCGCGGGTGATGGCGACTTGAGGCGATGGCATAGACGGTCGCGCCGGCCAGTTTTGCCAGCTGGACGGCAAATCCGCCGACACCACCACCGGCACCGGTAATCGCGACCTTATGGCCGGGCTGGAGGCGGAGTTTGTCATAGACCGCCTGCCAGGCACTGAAACCGGCACACGGCAAGGCCGCGGCCTGCTCGAACGTGACGGTGTCGGGGATCCGGCTCAGGGTCGAGGCTTTGACACAGGCGTATTCGGCAAATCCGCCGGCCCGGCGCGGATCGGTAAAACACATGACCCGGTCGCCCGGACGCAGGTGGCTGACGTTGCGCCCGACCTGATCGACAGTCCCGGCAATATCCAGCCCGACGATTTGCGGATAAGTCCAGGTCGCATACCCCCAGTGGAGCAGCTTGTGATCGAAGGGATTTAAGCCGGCCGCCGCGACTTGAACGCGGACTTCATCGGCAGCAGGTTTGGGTTTGACCGCGCGGGTGAGGGTGAGGCTATCCGGTCCCTCTGGTTGATTTAAGATCCATGCTTTCATATCCACCCCTACTTTATGTTTTTATCATTATGATTTGATAAAGATATACCAAACACAGCGGCCTGGGCGGGGTGGCAAAGAAAAAGCCTTCCGGTGAGGGAAGGCTTGGGTGTTGCCTAAGGTGCGTGATTACCCGAGACGTTCGGTCAGGTAAGCATCGTAATCCGGAATTTCGATATCGACTTCCTCATTGAGCTTCGGCGAAGAAATCATGAAGTTGGCACTGGCACGGTTGGTCGCCACCGGAATATTCCAGACCGCCGAAATACGCAGCAGGGCTTTGACATCCGGGTCGTGCGGGACGGCATTCAGTGGATCCCAGAAGAAAATCATCATGTCGATTTTGCCTTCCGAAATCAGTGCGCCGAGCTGCTGGTCGCCGCCCATCGGGCCGCTCAGCAGGCAATTGACGTTCAAACCGGTTTCGCGGGAAATCAAGTGGCCGGTGGTGCCTGTCGCATACAGGGTATGGTGTTGTAGTTTTTCCTGATGTTCAGATGCCCAGCGCAACAGGTGGGTTTTGCAATTATCATGAGCAACCAGTGCAATATGCTTGCTGGCTTTCATTTTACGGGTTGTTACGTGCATTCAGCGCTCCACGTTGGGGTAGGGTCGGGTATTACTGATAGGTAAAATTGTAGTCATTAATATCAGAGGCCACCGGAGATGTACAATGGCAATATCGTGAAATTTCGCATTGGTAACAGTATTTTCCCCGATCTTTCCCCGCGTTACGGATGTGAATGGGTGGTGGGTGAAATCCGGAAAGTGGGTCGAAATTCAGCCGGTGACAATGAAGCGCTGATCACCTGAGCGGGCAGATGATCGGGGGTCAGTGGTTCGATGATGGTCGCCAGATCCCGTTCGACCGGACGTTTATCCAGATAGCGGACGGCCTGGTCGACGGACAGCATTGCTTGCTGAGCCATTTTGTCCGTTGGAGCAAACAGGACCCGGCCGCGCAGCAGACCGCGATAGACGCCGTGACTGAGATAGGTTGAAACGATCCCAATCTCTTTCAGTTTATCCATTGAGCGCAGCTCGCTGATCGCCACCTCCGCGGCAACCGCCCCGCCGACGATATAATCGATGTCCTGCCGCTCGGCAAACAGCTGTTGGATCAGGTTGCGCTGGAGCTCTTTGCTGTTGTCGGCCCACAGGGTCGCGACAATACGAACATCACTGCCTTCAATTGCCTGGCGAAATCCCTGGTTGACCGGGTGGGTACCGCCGCGCCATTTGGGACCCGGCAGCCAGGCAATATTCACAATGCCGCTGCCGGCCGGATGGCGCTTGGCCAGAAACTCCCCGGCGGCCTGGCCCATCTTCGACCAGTCGACGCCGACTTTACCGACGACCTGCCGGAGCTGGTCGGGGTCGGTCATGTCCAGATCATTGATGGTGGCAAACACCGGGATGTCGGCGACCAGTTGGCTGAGCTGGCCGGCGTAGGCGTGGCGATCCACGGCGCCGAGGATGATCGCATCGGCCTGCCACTGGCGGCATTGTTGCAGTTGCACCTGCTGGTGGGTCAGGTTGGGATAGCCGCCGGCTTCGAGCACCTTGAGTTGAACGCCCAGTTGCCGGGCATGGCGCACCATTCCGTAGTTGACAGAGAGCCAGTAGGAGTCTTTCAGGTGCGGATAGACCGCACACAGTTTCCATGGCCGGGAGGCCTGCGTCAGGGGCTGGTAATGGATTTGCTGCGGTTGTCGGGGCTCATGAAACGGCGGACGGTTGGCCTCCACCCAGACCTCGGCCGAGGCGGAGAAGGACAACAGGCTGAAAAACAGAGAAAATAACGGCCTTTTTGTCATGATTCGTAGCATCCCAACAGTTATCGCTGGCAAAATAGTAAAGCTTTATTGGTTAGGGCGCCATACAGATGATGGGGTTCCTGCGGGGAATGCCCGGGACGCTTCCGGATTAGGTGTTCGCCCGAACCGGGATTGATCTGCCATGATCTGAATGAAAGCCGTTATTTTGGAGTGTCACACTTTGGGTCGATTCATGACATTCACGCCGCGCAGCATCGGCCGGAAATTGCTGATTGCCTTTTCGATGATGGCCGGGTTGATGATCGCCGCTGCGGTCATCGGGGTGGCCGGATTCTCGCTGGTGGCCAAAACTGAGCGGACCGTGATTAACACGGCGGTCCCGGCGTTGGCCGAAGCCCGTAAGCTGTCGGATCTCAGTACCCGGATCATTTTCACCGCGCAGGTGCTGGCGAAGTCAACCACCGAGACAGAGCGGGATCGCCAGGGGAGGGCCCTGACGATCCACATTGAACAGTTGACGCAGAGCTTGGCGGATTTGGAGCAGTATGCCTTTGCCCCGGAGTTGATGGACCAGTTGCATCAGGACGTGCGCAATATTGTCGATAACCTGGCGCAGCTGGGCTGGCTGGTCGGGCGAAAAATCAAATTGGAAGCCTCGACGGCGGATTTGATCAAGGTCCTGACGGCAGCCACCCAGCAAATCGACGTGCTCTCGCAGTCTCAGGTGTCTAACGCCAGTACCACGGCGGTGGCCAATGTGGCGCGGATCTATGATTTGGTGGACGGCGGCGATAAACCGGCGGCGTTTCGTGCGCTGGACACCCTGGTCGAGGTCGATATGGACCTGACGGAGCGGTTGTTCGAGCTGCGGTTTATGTCGCAGCAACTGATCAACATGCTCGACGAAATCAGCCGCGTGGAGAACCAGGGCGCGCTGGAAGTGCTGCATGAACGGTACCGGCAAGCCACCACGATCATGCAGCATCGGGTTCGCGCCGTGGAAGATCCGAGCCGCTCGGCACTGCTGGTGACGCAGACCGATATTCTGGCCCGTGAAGATCCGCTATTTACCCTGACCCGCGAGTTGCTGAGTGCCCGACAGGATGTGGAGCGGATGGAGCAGCAGAATCTGGTGCTGTTCCAGCAGTTGAACCAGACGGTCGGTGATCTGATTGCGGCGGCGAACTGGGGCACGCAGCAGGCGGTTGCTGTGGTGGAAGGGACTTTAACGGTGGCCCGCAACAGCCTGATCGGGATCTCCGTGGCCGGTTTGCTGGCGCTGGTGTTGATCACCTGGCGGTATGTGTATGCCCGGGTGATCCGGCGGATGAACCTTTACAGTGAGGTGCTGCTGTCCATTGCTCGCGGTGATTTGAATGTTCAGCTGACGGTGCAGGGGGATGACGAGTTGGCCCAGATGGGGCGGGCGATCATGGTGGCGCGGGACACGGCTGCCGAGCGTCACCGTCTGGCCCAGGCCGAGGCCAAAATCCGGGCTGAGTTGCAACAACATAAAGCCAGCCTGGAGCGGCTGGTGGCCCAGCGGACCAGCGAGCTGGAGCTGGCCAACAATCAGTTGAACCTGGAAGTGGTGAATCATGCCAAGGCCCGGGCCGAAGCCGAGCGGGCCAACCGGGCCAAATCCGCCTTCCTGGCGACCATGAGCCATGAGATCCGCACGCCGATGAACGGGGTACTGGGAACCGCCTCCCTGCTGGCCGATACCGGGCTGACCGCGCAACAGGAAAAATATCTGGACGTGATCAACCGCAGCGGTGAAGCGTTGATGGATATCCTCAATGACGTGCTGGATTACTCGAAAATCGAAGCGGGCCATCTGGAGATCCGCCCGGCGGACTTTTCCCTGCCGGAAGTGGTGTCGGATGTTTATCAGCTATTTGAAAGCCGGGCGCTGGAGAAAGGGATCCGGATTGAAACGGAAATCAGTGCTGAACTGCCGGCGTTCTGGGTCGGCGATCGGGTACGGTTGCGGCAGATCCTCACCAACCTGGTTGGTAATGCGGTCAAGTTTACCGAGCAGGGACAGATTACCATTCGCGTCGAAGCCGATTCGGATGATGCCGAGCAATTGCTGTTCCTGGTAGAAGATACCGGGGTTGGGATCGCCACCGATGAACAACGGGGCTTGTTTGAAGCCTTTCAGCAATCGGAAACCGGGCAGCAGACACTGGGCGGCACCGGGCTCGGGCTGGCGATTAGCAAGCGGCTGGTGGAGGCGATGGGCGGCGAAATCGGGGTGCGTTCCCTGCCCGGCGCCGGGAGCTGTTTCTGGTTCCGCTTGCGTCTGGCTCAGGGGCAGCAAGTGAGCCGGTCACTGGCTTCGATTCAGGACATCGCGGCGGCCCGGGTCCTGCTGGTGGAAGATAACCCGGTGAACTGCCTGATTGCCGAGGGCTTTTTGCACCGACTGGGCCATCACGTGGTGGTGGCTGAAACGGGAGAGCAAGCCAGGGCGCTGTTTGCCGCGCAGGCGTTTGATGTGGCGATTCTGGACATTAATTTGCCGGATACCGACGGCGTGAGTTTGCTGAAAGCCTTGCGCGCTCTCGAAGATGAACAGAAAGGCCCGCATACCCCGATGATTGCGTTTTCCGCCCATGTGTTCCGTGAAGAGGTCGAATCGTATCTGGCCGCCGGGTTCGCCGGATTTCTGCCCAAGCCGCTGACCGAAATTCAGCTGGTGGAAACCATGGCCAGCGTCCTGTCCGGGGAGCACCGGGTACTTGATGTGGAACAACCTTTACCGCAGGACGAAGTGATGACAGAGACCCATGATGATAAGCCGGAGCGGATGCGTGAGCCGGAAGCCCCGGTTTTGGACCCTGCAGTGCTGGCCGCGGATGCCAAAGTGCTGGGCCCGAAGCAGGTGCTGAAGCTGATCACGCTGTTTGAGGATTCGTCTGCTCAGACGGTGGCCAAATTGCAGGTTGCGGCGGACGAAGGCAAGACGCCGCTGGTGGCAGACCTGGCCCACACCCTCAAAGGGGCGGCCGGGAGCCTGGGGCTCAAACAACTCTATCACCTGTGCCTCGACTTGGAAGTGACGGCCAAGCAGGGCGAGTTACGGGATGGGCTGATCGCCCGGTTGCCCGCGGCGTTTGAAGCGGCTTGCGAGGCGCTGAATGCAGCATTCGGCACCGGAGCGCCGGATAGCAGCCAGACGCCTGATTCCTAACGGGCACGACAAAGCAGTACGAAAGAAACGGACAAGAAATAAGCACGAAAACCGTGAAGAATAAAAACTGCGAATAACAAGGAGTGTGGTGTGAAACATGAGTGGTTGATTTTTGATTTGGACGGCACCATCAGCGATCCCAAAGACGGGATTGTTCGCTCGTTTAACTATGCGTTGCAAGCGTTTGATCTGCCGGTTCGCCCCGATGCAGACATTGCCGCCTATATCGGTCCGCCGCTCGATCAGACGTTTATCCAGTTGGTCGGCAGCCATGAGCTGGACCTGATCCAGCTGCTGGTGGCGAAATACCGCGAGCGTTATGCCGAGATCGGCTATCGCGAGAACCGGTTGTATCCGGGGATCGCGCAAGTGCTGGCGCAGCTGGCGGACGCCGGTCAGTATCGGCTTGGGGTTTGTACCTCCAAGCGGGCAGATTTTGCCGATAAAATTCTTGAAATGTTCGGCCTTCGTGAGCGGTTTGAGTTTGTCAGCGGCGGGGATATCGGCATCGAGAAATGGCAACAGCTGGCAGCATTGCGTCGGGATGGCGTGATTTCACAGCAGGCGGTGATGATCGGGGATCGGGCGGTGGATATCACGGCCGGTCAGCGCAATGGCCTGCAAACCGCCGGGGTTTTGTGGGGTTATGGCTCGGTTGCAGAGCTCAGCCAGGTTGCGCCCACGTATCTGTTCGAGCAGCCAGCGCAGTTGGGTCAGTTGTAAAGCGATAGCTTCGCTACATAGCGTTGCTGAACCGGAAAGGTCTCTTGAGCACGGTGTGCTCAAGAGACCGATGCGAGTGATTACGCTGCGGTTTCCCGTCCGCTGGCCCAGGCGTACATCAGCTCAAGAGCGATGGTGGCCCCGGCCAGGGCCGTGACGTCACTTTGGTCAAACGGCGGCGAGACCTCGACCACATCCATGCCGACAATGTTCATCCCGGCGAGGCCGCGGATGATATTGAGCACTTTGTCGGAATTGAGTCCGCCACAGACCGGTGTGCCGGTGCCCGGTGCAAACGCCGGGTCCAGGCAGTCGATGTCAAAAGTGACATAGATCGGTTTATCGCCAACCACATCGCGGATTTGTGCCACGATGCTGTCGGCGCTCATCTGATTGGCCTGGCTTGCATCAATGACGTTGAACCCGTGTTGCTTCTGCTCATATTGCGTCCGGATCCCGATTTGAATCGAATGCTTCGGACAGATCAGCCCTTCTTTGGGCGCATGATAAAACATGGTGCCGTGATCATAGGCGCTGCCGTTGGCATACGTATCCGTGTGGGCATCAAAATGCACCAGAGCCATCTCGCCATAATGCTTGGCGGAGGCACGCAGGATCGGCAGGGTGATAAAGTGATCACCGCCCAGCGCCAGTAGGGTTTTGCCGCTCTTTAAAATTTCACCGGTTGCCGCTTCCAGCCGATAAGTAAAATCTTCGGCATCCCCGCAATCAAACACCAGATCGCCGGCATCAATCACGTTGGCCTTTTCGAACAAGTTGAAGTCCCACGGGTACTTCTTGCTCTCCCACGCCAGGTTGACCGACGCGCGGCGGATCGCATCGGGCCCCAGGCGCGCGCCCGGGCGGCCCGAGGTGGCCATGTCCAACGGAACACCGAGCACCACGAGATCAGCATCGGTGTCGATGGGGTTGCGCACGTATGGACGGCGCAGAAAACTCATGGCGTTTGAGTACAGAGAATAATCAGTTTTTGTAAACAAATCATTCATTTAAAAGTCCTCTAAATAGGTATATCCGTTCAAGCCGTGTTCCAGCTCATCCAGAATTGCCTGTTGTTCATGCGAGCACACGCGCGCTGCAACCAGCTCGCGGTAATGGCCGCGGATTTGCTCGACGTCAATGTGAACGTAACGCAGCATGTCTTCTACGCTGTCGCCTTCGTTGATCAGGGTCAGCTCCGCTTCACCGTCCGAGTCAATGTTGACCACCACACTGTGGGTGTCCCCGAACAGGTTGTGCATGTCGCCCAGAATTTCCTGATAGGCGCCGACCAGGAAAAAGCCCATCAGGTACGCTTCGTCTTTGGTCCAGGCCGGCACCGGCAACGTCGTTTCAATGCCTTGCCCTTCAACATATTGCTCCACGGCACCATCTGAGTCACAAGTGATGTCCAGGATCACCGCTCGGCGATCATCCAGTCGCTCAAGTCCGGAGAGCGGCAGCACCGGGAACACCTGATCGATCCCCCAGGCATCCGGCAGGGACTGGAACAGGGAGAAATTGACGAAGAACTTGTCCGCCAGTCGCTCATGAAGCTGATCCAGGATCGGGCGGTGGAAGCGGTTCCGGGTATTCATTTTCCGGCTCAGCTCGAAATAAATCCGCAGTGACAACTGTTCAGCCCAGGCGCGCTGTTCCAGGTTGAGCAGCCCCATGGCAAACTGGCTGTGGACTTCAGACAAATCGCTCTGGGTGTCGTTGTAGATCTCGATCAGTGCTCGCGCATTGCTGTCATCCTGCAGGATCTCCCAGTTCCGCCACATATTCTGGAGCAGGACCGGATCTTCAATCAGCGGCTCAACCACCGTTTCCGGCTGATAGCTTTCTGTTCCGATCACATTGGTGATCAGCACGGCGTGATGCGCGGTCAGCGAGCGGCCGGATTCGGAGATAATCACCGGCATCGGCTGCTCATAATGCTGACAGACATCACTGACGGTGCTGACCACATTGCGTGCATACTCATCCAGCCCGTAGTTCATCGAGTTGGACGACTGGCTGCGGGTACCGTCATAGTCGACCGCAAGCCCGCCGCCGATGTCGAAATACTGGATTTTCGCGCCCATGGCCCGAAGCTCACAGTAAAAGCGCGCCGACTCGTTCACGCCGTTACGCACATCGCGAATATTCGCCATTTGCGAGCCGAGGTGGAAGTGCACCAGTTGCAGCGCATCCAGCTGATCTTCTTCTTTCAGGCGCGCGATCACTTGCAGCACTTGCGAGGCCGACAGGCCGAATTTGGATTTTTCACCACCACTGGCCTGCCATTTTCCGGCACCTTGAGAAGCAAGGCGGATCCGGATCCCCAGCCGGGGTTTGACCCCCAGGCTGGCTGCTTCACGCAGCACCAAATCAAGTTCGGACATCTTCTCCAGCACGATAAACACTTTGTGGCCGAGCTTTTCGCCAATCAGTGCCAGACGGATATATTCGCGATCTTTATAGCCGTTGCACACGATCACCGAGCTGGCTTTTTGCGCCATCGCCAACACGGCCAACAGTTCTGGTTTACTGCCGGCTTCCAGACCCAGCTGCTTGGTTTCCAACTGCGCCTGGCTGGCCAGAATCTCATCTACGACTTCACGCTGCTGGTTGACCTTGATCGGATACACCAACAGGTAGTGATTCGGGTAGTCATACGCTTCAATCGCTTGATTGAATGCCTGGCAGATGTTATGCACGCGTTGGTGTAAGATCTGTGGGAAACGTACCAAAGCCGGCATGCTTAGGCCGGTTGCTTCGATTTGTTTGGCGATTTTGCTCAGTGCCAGTCCGCGTGTTTTGTCACAGGTAGGCGAAAAATAGACTTCGCCGGTGTCATCAATGCCAAAGAATCCCTGGCTCCAGTAATCAACGTTGTAATCTGCACGAACGCTATCTAGTTTGGATACGTTTTCCACTTATCTTCTCAGTCAGCAGATGCCCGGTGGATTGCCACATCGGGGCATAGCCATAAACAAGGCCCAACCTGAAAGCACAAGTTGAGCCACACCTGACGCCTGTTGCGTCGCGCGTATTAACGGGCAAAACGGTGCGGGAGTCTAACGAATAAATTTTGTCGTGAAGATAAACTTTGATGTGTGAACGGGCCGGCCCCCTGAAGATTCTGAGCTCGTCTGCAGGGGGCCGTTCAGTGTCGTTTGGTGCTCCTCAGGGCGTTACTCTGAGGCGTTGATCAGCTCTTCAAATCGCTCATTGCCACGCAGTGACTCGAAGTCCTGCTCTTCGCTGGCCAGCTCGCGCAGGGATGCACTGCCAAGAATTGCCCGCTCGAGATCAGAAATCGCCTGTTCCTCGACCCCCAGGCACGCATAAGCACAGGCGCGCTGATAGAGCGCGTGCGCGTTGGTATTGTCGACCTCCAGCACCCGGTTACAGATGCTCAGTGCCCAGTGGAACTCGCGGATTTCCATCGCAGCATCGGCTTTGTAGGTTAGGGCTTCCAAATCGCCGGGACGGATTTTCAGGATCTCATCATAGATCTCGATTTTCTGTTCGGCGGTTTGTGAGCTTTGTGCCCGGAGCCAGAGGTTATGGACTTCGTTGATGATTTCAATTTCCTTGTTGTTCTGGGCAATGATCCGGGTTTTTCGTTTCAGATCCCGCTCCAGCAACTGGAATTTCTTTTCGTACTGCTGGGCCACTTCCTGCAATTGCCGGTCGGCCATTTGTTTGGTGTTTTCTTTGATTTCCCGGAAGGATTGCCAGCCGATCAGGGCGAACAGTGATGCGGCACCGGCGATCAGATAGAAGAAGTAGGTAACCGTGACGTTGGCATAGTTCATGGACTTATCGGCAACGCCGAGTTCGCGGTCAGTGATCTGAATCGTCAGCCGCCGCTCTAAATCCTGTTGGTCCTGGCGCAGGGATTTGAGTTCATCCAGAACGTATCGCTCCATCAGGGGTTTATCGTAAATACTTTCCTCTGCATACCTTTCCTCTCCCCAAGCCGGCAGGGCCAGCAGGACAATGAGCAGGCAAGACCAAAGCCATCGGGTCATCACATAATCCTTTCATTTCATTTTGATAACATCTTCAATCTGACCCAGCCTATCAGATCTCTTGACTGAAATGCGAGGCACCGCCTGTGAAAAGTCCGCCATTAAGTCAGTAACCTCCGGATGAATAAGGTGTTATACGCCAGCCAATGCGGATACCGTCGGTCGTTCGCAGCCGCCGGCCAGCTGGGCCTGGGCAAGCAGGGTTTGTCGCAGCGCTTCGCGATGCAGCGTTTGATGATGCACGGCGGCAGCTTGGACGGCGGTCGATTGAGCGGTGGTCGTTTGAGTGATGGTCGGTTGAACGTTGGCTGATAATGTATCGCTTGCTGGGATATGAGCAGCAGTTCTTGGTATGTGCCCAGTCGCAGCATGCGCCGGAGAGGTTTCCGTCAGGGAGGGGATCAATACATAGGCTTTATTGAAAATCAGCATGGTCGGGGCCTCTTACAATGGATGTGGCGCTTATGCTGTCGCAATGTGGTTAAAAAAACATCACCCTCGATTGCGACGGATAGGGAGGAGGAGGGAGGCGGAGGGAGGCGTAGATGCTGAGCTGGTCGATTTTGACGGTGATACAATGTCAATCCGATGTCAATGCGATGTCGATCGGCCCGCGTCTTCGGTTGGGAATTCTCCGTGTGCGGTCTGGCTTGAATAGGGTAAACTACGGCGAAACTATTTATTCCGGTTAATCCTATGTCTGATCATGAAAATGAATACGAAGTAGAAGCGTTAGGGGTTGAAGTCTCCAGTCAACCGATTGAACTCTACAAAGTCTTGAAAATTGCCAATGCCGTGAGCGGTGGGGGAGAAGCCAAGTTTGCCATTGCAGAAGGCTATGTGGCGGTCAACGGCGAACTCGAACTACGCAAGCGACGTAAAGTCTATGACGGGGATGTGATTGAGTTTAATGAAGAGTTCTACCTGGTGATTTGTGATCAGCCGGTGGCTGAGGCGCCATTGACTCCTAAAGTCGAGAAAGTGACAAAATCGCAACAGCAGCCGAAACCATCAAAGCCGTCTAAACCCAAATCGACGTCGAAATCTAAACCGGCGTCGAAATCGGCCGGACGTAAACAATCGTCGCCGAAAAAATCCGGCCCCGCGGATCAGACCACTGGACGCAAGCCCATCAGCTTCTAGTCGTATTATCCTCTTGGCTCACTGTGCTCGGCCAAGGCACACGGCCCATAAAAAACGCCTCCGAAACCGGAGGCGTTTTTTGTGTTGGAGCATGCGGTTCTTAGATCGCGATTAGCGGCGGTTCGCCATACGTTTGAACTGATGGCGACGGCCTCGGATGGTAATGCCCATCCGCATGATATTTTCCAGCACCGCCAGACCGCCGTAGCCGCCGTCACCAATATGGACGATATCGGCACCTGCACCTTTGGATTCGGAAGCTACTTTCTCGATGAAGCTCTCACTCGCCCCTTCCTGGGAAGTTCCGATCGCCAGCATGCCCAGCATGCCCGCTTCGTGGACGGCAGTCATCAGTGAGGTCGCCAGGGCCGGATTCATCCCCGGGGTGGTGAACGGCGCCGGGAACATCATGATATCGGCACCGGCTTCGGCGAACTGCGGAATAAAGTCAGTGTTGTAGTCGTTGCCGACACCGCCACCGTGCATCTTACCGGCAATGATCACGATGTCTTGCGAGATTGAGCGGGTCAGGGCAATCGCATCCAGGATGGTTTCCTGGGATACAGCCATCCCCGGGTTCCCGGTGAGCATAATGTAGTTCAGGCCGAGCTCCACGGCACGCTCAACGGTCTCGGCACTTAGCGCACGTCCCGGTGTGATGTCGGTGAAGCCCTGAGGGACCGGCTCCAGATTACACCCCAGAATACGGCCGGACAGTTGTTTCAGATCGGCAACCGTAAAGTGGTCAGCCACGCCATGTGCTTCGGCACCGTTTACGGCCGCTCGTGGATCCATCAGGTCCAGCACGTTCAACGTGATCATATCTGCCCCGAACGCAGCGGCGATTTCAGCCCCGGAGACCAGATCCAGAGGGGGCTCCATCGACACCACATTCTCGACCATCATGGTCCGACCTTCAGAAATCTTGATGCAATTGACGATTTCTTTCCGGCCCATGGTCGCAATGTCCTGGCGGGTAAGATCAAAAATACGTTTTTTCATGGCTTGTTAACTCCATTGAGGTTGCAGGTTTAAAACTGTTTGAAAATAAAGTGAATAGCTGTTTGAAGGCACAATTCAATTTATTTGGAATACTGTCTGAAGTTATTGCTTGGGTTTGCTAGAGAGGTATTTTGGTCTCGTTGTATATTAATTTCAATAGGTGAAATTAATATATTTCAATTCGCCTTTATTAACAGGCTTGATAATATTTCTTTTACCGTTAAAGCGCTTCATGTCATTCCTTTGGCGTATTTTTTCAATTTTACGTGTAAAAGGTGAACATATTTTTCATCAAATTAAATAAATCAGCGGAGATAAACCCGGACGAACCTGTTCAGGTTTTTTCCGGCGGGGACGTATGGTGGAAAAGCGATAGAAAAGAGTGGCGGGGAAAGCCGCGACAGTAAGAAATACAGATCTTGGGAGTCACTTCACAAGTTCGCAGGAGGGAAGTGTGTCGCGGGCACTAAGGGACGTGACGATAGCGGTCAATGGCGCTTATGCCGCAGCAGCTCCAGCTCGATTTCCCGGTTGCTGACGTTGAGCAGAAAGTCCAGGCTGGCCGGGTAATCATTGTTCTGGCTTTTCATATAGGCTGCCAGTAACTTCACGTCATCGGGACGCGGCTTGTAGCTCAGATTCGGAAATGCTGAGTAAATTCGAGTGATTGCTTCTTTCAGTGTTTCGTTTCGGGCGTTGCACATACCTACGTGATCTCGCTACGGTTCAATGGCTAACTCTTTAAGGCGAGACGCATTGTATGCGGGAATTGTGACACGTAAGTTGCAACGGTTTGAGGATGACAACAGATGGTGAGAAAATGCGCGAAGGTTGAGGTGAAAACTCAGGCTAATGACGCCTGGGGATTGCGGTTGTAATCGCGACAACTGGGACCTTGGCCGGTTCCAGTACCATCACCTCGGCAGAGGCACTGCATGCCGAGGTGATGGTAAGAGATCTACTTAAGCGGCTTTTTTCAGCGCTTTTTTCAGCTTCTTCAGTTTGCCTTGCTGCTTGGCAACTTTAGCTTTGCGTGATTTGATCTCTTTTTTCAGTGACTTCACTTTCTTTGATACTTTTGCCATTGTTGTATCTCCTTTCTTCGTGAGTAAATCGGCCCGATGGCCGGTCAAGTTCGCGACTGCCGCGAGCCCGCGGGATGTATGGATCCCCAGGCCGGCGGATGCGAATCATACGGGGACACCGCCATTTATGGTCTCAATGAGGGCGGCGCATCCTCCTGGTGCTCAGCGAGAAACCCGCGAATAAAGCGGCGAATTTCGCGTGCAGCACTCGTATCCAATTGTTCACATAGCGAGATGAAGGTGTCCCGCTCTTCACTGTTAATTCTGATCACCAGCTGGCTGTCTTTCTTGCCAAATTTGATGCGTTTCGTCTTTTCGGCCATGGCAGCCAAGCCTCTGCAATATGTCTTTACGTTGTATATATAGTGTATATACAAAAATCGATATTGCCCGGAATATTCCAGAAAATAATCAACGGAAGGAATATTCTTCGATATCTCTTCCATCATAATGCAATAACAAAAAGGATAATTGCATGAAAATGCAAGAATGGACCATGGAAAAGTAACAGCTAGGGGTGATATCAAGTGAAAATCTGAATTTGAGCACGATGGATCACGTTGAAAATCTTGTTGCAAATTGCCGCTTCAGTGCGAGACAGTTCGCAATATTGAAGTGCAAATACTCTATTTCTATCCCCCGGTTTTCTTTCGGGCCTAAATCATTGTGATATTTCCTGAATAGAGCGAGTTATCTACCTCAGCCAGATTGGCACAGAAATTGAGACTTTCCTGAATAGAATTGAATCACCGCCGCCTGGCGCGAACGACGCCGGTCCGCTGGCCGCTCAAGACAGGAGAGCAACATGCACATGTATAGGCAATACCGACGCTGGATTTTGAGATTTTCTCTGCTATTGGTGGCACTGCTGTCACTTCCGGTGCTGGCGGTGCGGCCGGTTCTGGTGTTTGGGGTGGTGCCGCAGCAGTCGGCGGCCCGGCTGGCAGCCCAGTGGATGCCGCTGCTGGATGTGTGGGGGGACATGGTCGGCGTCGAATTTCGGTTTGCCACGGCGCCGGATATTCCGACTTTTGAAGCCCGATTAAAGGCCGGCGAGTACGATCTGGCGTATATGAACCCTTATCACTTCACCTTGTTCCATCAATCGCCGGGTTACCGGGCGCTGGCACGGGCCAGGGATAAGCGGATCACCGGGATTCTGGTGGCGAAAAAAAGCTGGCAGGGGGATTTAACACAGCTGGAAGGCCAGACCCTGGCCTTCCCGGCGCCCCGGGCTTTTGCGGCCACCGTGCTGACTCAGTCTGAGCTCGATGCCGCCGGGATCCACTACCAGCCTCAGTATGTTGGTTCTCATGATTCGGTTTACTTCTCGGTCGCAAAAGGACTGTTTCCCGCCGGGGGCGGGGTGATCCGCACTTTCAACAGTTTGCCGGATGCGCTCCGGAGCGAATTGATGGTGATCCACCATACTGCGCGCTATACCCCTCACGCTGTCGCGTATCACCCCAAACTGGACGCCGCGACGGTCTCCCGGCTTCGGCAAAGTATTGCGCTCTTGGATCAGCAGGCGGGGGCTGCGATGGCTTTCTCCCAGCTCAATATCAAGGGCTGGCAATTGGCCGCGGATCACGACTGGGATGATGTGGCCGCACTTGGGATCCAGCGCTAGCAAGAAGGATGAACAATGACCCTGCGAATGAAGACGATCCTCGGGATCGCACTGATCGAGGCGCTGGTGTTGGCGGTACTGATTGTTTCCGGAATGCACTGGCTGAAAGATTCCAATGAGCAACGGCTGGAAACCAGTAGTCGGCAGTTGGTTAGTGTGTTTGCCAAAGCGACTCGCGATGCGGTGCTGGCATCCGACCTGGCGTATCTGGACAGTTTCGCGGCCTCGATTGTCAGTGAGCATAATCTGGCTTATATCCGTATCACAGATGGCGACGGGACGGAGCTGGCGGTTCACGGTGACTATCAGGGGGTCGATCGGCAGGTGAAGCCTGTTGATGCTCAGGATGAGGTTTATGATGTCGCCAGTGAGATCCGAGTCGGCAGTCACAGCTTCGGCCTGGTCGAAATGGGGGTTCGGGTCGATGGGTTGCAGCAGTTGCTGAATCATGTCGCCCAGTCCAGCTTAATTCTGGCCGGAGTTGAAATGGTGCTGGTCGCCCTGTTTTCTCTTGCTTTAGGGACGTACCTGATGACCCGGTTGGATCGCCTGAAGTGCGGGGTGGAGGAAGTCGGGCGCTGTGGACCGGGAACGCAAATTGAAATCAACGGCAACGATGAGGTCAGCCGGGTCGGCGAGGCATTTAACCGGATGTCCCGCTCTCTGGCGGAAGCCCAGCAGGCGCTGGAGTTGGAGCACCGCCATCAGCTCGCGTTAGCTGCCAAGGTGAAAGAACTGGCTCAGGTCGCGGAGTGCGCCCGGGATGCCATTGTCATTACCAATGCTGACGGGGAGATCACCTGGGTCAACGGTGCCTTTGAGCAACTGACCGGGTACCGCTTGGCGGAGCTGGATGGTCAAACACCCGGGCGGCTGTTGCAGGGGCAAAACACAGATCCGGAGACCGTGGCGAAGATTCGCCGCAGTTTGGCCGACAACCAACCGGTGCGGGTCGAAATCCTCAATTATCACAAGCGCGGGATGCCGTATTGGGTCGAGCTGGATATCTCACCGGTGTTCAATGAACAAGGGGGGGTGGAGCGGTTTATCGCCGTGCAGCGGGATGTCACCGAGCGGTACCGGGTCGAACGTCAATTGGAAGCGGCGCTGGAGAGTGCGACCAAAGCGACTCAGGCCAAGTCTGAATTTCTCGCTAATATGAGCCATGAGATCCGTACGCCGATGAATGCAGTCATGGGGATCAGTGAGCTCTTGCTGGAAGAAATCACCGAGCCCCATCACCAGGCTCAGCTCCGGTTGATCCACCAGTCCGCGGATAATCTGGTCGCCATTATCAATGACATTCTCGACTACAGCAAAATTGAAGCCGGTAAGCTGACCTTGCAGCATGAGCCATTCGATTTACCGCAGGTGTGTGAGCATGCGCTTGCGCTGTGCGCTTATCAGGCCGGGCAGAAAGGGCTGCATTTGTTGTTGTCGTTGCCAGCGGCCTTCCCGGGTCGGGTGATGGGCGATAAAGGCCGGATTAATCAAGTGCTGATCAATCTGCTTGGCAATGCGATCAAGTTTACCGAATCCGGCCATGTCAAATTGAGTGTGACAGAGGAAGTGAGCAGCCGGCACCAAAGCCGCTACTGCATTGCGGTGGAAGATACCGGCATTGGGATCCCTGCTGATCGCCTGCCGCATATTATGGATAAATTTGAGCAGGTGGATAATTCTGCCACTCGGGAATATCAGGGCACCGGACTGGGCCTGGCGATTTGTAAGCGCCTGGTTGGCTTGTTCGGGGGACAACTGACGGTGCGCTCCACACCGGGACAAGGATCGTGTTTTTCATTTCAAATGACCCTGACGCATGACGGCGAGACCGTTGGCCGGGAAGCGCCGATCCTGGCCGAACAATCCGTGGTGGTAGTTGATGCGTATGCGCCGCGGCAACAGGTGACCCGGCAAGTTCTGGAGCGCTTGGGGGCTGACGTTGCGTCGTTCCCGTCGGTGGAAGCGGCAGAGCAGGCTGGTGCGGTGACCAAGGCTGCTTTCATGGTGGTCGGTCAGCAGGCATTGACCGGCAATATGCCCTGGTGTCGCCGCACAGGGATACAGATCCCGTTGATCGTTCTCAATCATGGACCGGTCGACGAGGGACAGGTACCACAGGGGCCCTGGCGGGTGCTCAACCAGCCGGTCACGGCTGCCAAGCTGGTCGCTTTGCTGGCAGACACGGTGCTTACCCGGCCATCGCTTCCCGGGCAGTCAAGCACGAGCCAAGAGCTGTCAGGCACGGGCCAGGGGCTGCCGGATACGCAACCCAGTGACACCGAGGTACCGGAAGCGGTCGGCCCGTTAACCATCTTGCTGGCTGAAGACAGTCCGATTAACCGACTGCTGGTTGAGAAAATGCTGGCGCATACACCGGCTGAACTGGTGATGGCGGAAAATGGGGCAGAGGCGATTGCCCGCTACGCTGAAGTCGAGCCGGATTTGGTGCTGACGGATATTTCGATGCCGATCAAAAACGGCTATGAAGTGACGGCAGCGATCCGAGCCATGCAAGCGCAGGCGGGAGCACACCAGTGTCCGATTATTGGATTGTCAGCTCATGCGATGAAAGAAGAGCAGCAACAGAGCCTGGCGGCCGGGATGGATGACTACCTGACCAAACCGGTTCGCAAGGCGCAATTGCTGGCCATGATCCAGCGCTGGTCAGCGCCCAGCGGTGACGCATCGGCTCTGGGTCAACAAGATGGGCTCGGGATCAGGAGGTTGTGATGAAAGTGATGCTGTTTTTGGACTCGTCGGGTTTTGGTGGAATTGAATCGCATGTGCTGCAATTGGCCATGATGCTGCACCAGCGGCAGGTTGCGGTTGAAGTGATGTTCTTCCGCCACTATCCCCGCCATCCGCTGTATGCCCGCTTGGCTCAGGCCGGAATTTGCTATCGTTTTGCCCGGGGATCACTGCGGGTTGTTCGTCGGATGCTGTCTGAGTTGGCGGCGATGGATACCCTGCATGCACATGGTTATAAAGCCAGTGTGCTGGCCCGGCTGTTCAAGCCGCTGTGTGCTGCTCGGGTGGTGACGACCTTTCATGCCGGGGAAACCGGCGATCGTAAAGTCCGTTGTTATGAATGGCTCAATCGCCTCACCGCGCCGCTGTCGGATAACCTGGCGGTGAGCGAGTCGATCCGGACGCGGGTGGGCCGGGATTGCAAGGTGGTCCGTAACTTTATCGATACCCGGCAGGTGCTTCCGTGCACCGAGCGCACCGGCGGTCAGTCCCCGTTACGATTTGCATTTGTCGGCCGCCTGAGCCATGAAAAAGGGCTGGACCGCTATCTGGCCTGTGCCCGGCTGTTTCCGGAGCATCAATGGCATGTGTTTGGCGATGGGCCACAAGCTGAACTGCTGAACGAGGCACAGAATTGTATGGTTCACGGCGCTGTGGCTTCCATGGAAAC
Organism: Photobacterium sp. TY1-4; assembly: GCF_025398175.1. Lineage (NCBI taxonomy): Bacteria > Pseudomonadati > Pseudomonadota > Gammaproteobacteria > Vibrionales > Vibrionaceae > Photobacterium > Photobacterium sp. TY1-4. The sequence continues at coordinate 2,242,836 of NZ_CP099734.1, read as the reverse complement.
GTACTGGTCGGGTATTGATGTGCTGGTCATGCCGTCCCGCCAGGAAGGGTTGCCGATGGCGGCGATTGAAGCAATGGCCCATGGCACCTTGGTGATCGCGACGCAGGTGGGGCAACTCAGTGAGCTGGTCGATCACCGCTTTCTGGTGCCAGAGCCCGATTGGCAGCAGATCCCGGCGCTGATTGATGTGATCGCCGGTTGGGAGCCCGGTTTGTGGCAGGATTTTCAACGCCGGGCGCAACGTCGGGTGGAGACTCAGTTCAGTGCCAGTGCGCTGTGGCGGGAGTATCAGGCGATTTACCGTTACTGCCCGGCGCAGCAGTCTGCTGAAACAGCCACTGCGGCTCAAACGACGACCGTTGAATGAGCTGGCGCAGTTGTCCTGAGTGGTCATTTCAATGAAGCGGCCCCGGTATCACCGGGGCCATAATATTTTGGCGTTTTGGCGTTTTGGCGTTTTGGCGTTTTGGCGTTTTAGTGCCTCTGTCGCAACCATCATTGCTATCGTTAGCGCTTGATCAGCGTCAGCAGCTTCCGGTCGTCCTGAACTTCCGGCGGGTTGTGTGCCTGTACAATCCCTTGATCTGACAACAGCTCCTGGTGCCACAGCCACTGGTGCAGTGTTTCGCCGGTGACGGGAGGCGGTGCATCAGCGGCAGCAATCGCGTCGGTCAGTTCGCTGACCTGCTCGGCGACGCCGTCACTAAAGCCGTGGATACTGTCGCCGGGGGCCAGTTGGTAACACTGAATCTCAGCGTCGATGACCGGGTCAATCCCGAGCAATCCGAGATTGTGTGGCTGCGCGGCTGGGATCCCCTGTTGTTGTACGATGTAGGGCGGCATGCCGGCGTTGATCACCTGTAGCGTGCCGGTAGCGTCGATCTCCAGAGCCATCAGACACATCAGATGCGGCAGGCGCGGTCCGGTGCGATAGAGCTCCTGGTTGACCTGCGCCATGAAGCGCGAGAGAGTCATATCGGAATGGCTAAGTAAGCCCTGCATATAGCCAATCCAGGCAGCGCCGTTGGCTCGGGCAACCGGTCCGTGTCCCATCTGATCCCCCAGTACCAGCATGGTCCGGTTGTTATCAAACGTTCTGGACAGGAGAAAATCGCCACTGTGCTCCGGGTAACTCTGATGCAGGATCTGCCAGCTCGACGGCATGGCCGGGGTTTCCGCCAGTTGCGGCAACAGGCTGTTCAGCAGCATTTGCTCATAAAGGGTTTCCAGGTTCTGGTGACGGGAGAGCACCCGGGCCAGGCTGTCGAGGAGCACCCCGCGTTTGACCGGTTTAATCAGGTAATCGTCAATCGCTTGCGTGACGGCCCGGTTGCGGGTCGCCGGGAGTTCATCGCCGGTGAGGAATATAAACGGCAGCAGCGAATGTTTCGGCAGCCGCCCGACCTGAAGACGAAACTCAAACCCGGACATGTTCGGCATATGCAGGTCCGTGATCACCAGGTGGCATTCATTTCCGCTCAGCCAGGTCAGTGCTTCGGTCGCCGTACTGAACGTGACGACCTGATAATCCCGGCTCAGGTATTCGCGCAGCAGGGTCAGTTGGCTGACACTGTCATCAATGACCAACACGGTTGGCAGCGGCAGCGTGTCCGGAAGTGCAAAGGCCAGACAATTCTGGCCCGGCAGGTAGTGATACTGATGCTCAGGCAGCAAGGTAGCAATCAGCCCCAGCCCCATGCCGTCGGCGGCCAGCTCGGTCGGTAGGCTGGCCTGCGCCAGTCGCTCGGCCATAAACGCCCAGCCGGGGCCGTCATCCTCAATCTCGAACATCAGCGCCTGCCGTTGCTTGTAAAAACGCAGGATGACATGTGCCGGTGGCTGCTGCTGGTGGCGCAGCAGGTTGGTGATGTACTCGGTGGTGGCCAGCTCGACGGCCTGGGCGGTCGGACCGGCGATTTGCAGCAGGTTCAGCTGACGTTTGAGGTATTGGCGGATCCCGGCCAGGGCAGCAAATGAAATCGGAAACTGGTGACTCAGCAGGCATTGCTTCACAACTGGTACTCTCCTTGTAGTAGCGGGCTGCGGTTGATGCGTTCCGTCAGCCGCTGGCGCAGGCGACGCGGCAGCCAGCTGCCCCGGCTGTTCAGCACCCGGGTGATTTCGCTGGCTAACGTCGGGTAGTGCAAATCATTGATTATAGTCCCGATACACGTCACTTTCCCCTGTTCCAGCCGCTTAATGCTCTGGAACAGGCTATTTTCCGGCGTTTTTGCAGCGGCGGCACAGAGCAGTGCGCCGTCACAGGCTGATCCGATCGCCGTTGCCGATAGGTTCTGCCAGTTGGCGACATATACGGTGCCGGCATCGCACAGGACAAAATCGTATTGCTCCCGCCAGGCGGCGATCGCCTGGTTCAGGCACTGGGGCTGGCGCAGGCTGGTGAGCGTCGCCGGCGAGCTGGGCCGCGGCAGGATCGCCAGATGGCTGTTGGGCTGATAGATCGCCTCGCGCTGACCGGTACCGTCGAGCGACCACGCCGCCGGGGGGATCCCCTGGCCGGTCCCGCTGAAATCGAAGTCGATCAGCAGTACATTGGCATTTTCGCCGCTGAGCCGCTCGGCCAGCCAGCGGCACAGGGTCGAGGTGCCGCAGGCCCGGCTGGCCCCGGCGAGGGTGATCACCCGGGCACCGCTCTGGTACACCTGCTGAAACAACAAATCAAATTCCTGACTGAGCCAAGGGGTCATAGGGCTGCTCCCAGTACAATTAAGGTCACCATCGATAACACATCCCGCAATCCCTGACGCAGTTGCGAGGGCGCAGAGTCTTCTTTATTCGGGACATAGACCGTGTCTCCCGGGCGCAGCATCGGTAGGGGATGGTCCGCCGGGTCGTTGACATAGTCGCGCAGGTTGAAGGCTTGAGATTCATCGCTGCAGCAGGAGGTGTTGACGATCATGATCCGCTCAATAAAGGCATTCTCGGTCGGGCCGCCGGCCTCGGCCAGCAGATCAAGCAGTGACATTTCCTGGCTGAAGGTGTAGCGGCCGGGCGTGGTGACTTCTCCCATCAGTCGGACGACTTTATCGGAAGGTTTATCCAGCCAGTCGGCATCGAGTTTGGGGACATAAATCACATCTCCGGGGACGACTGTGGGCAGGAGCGATTCATCCCCGGTTTCGAAATAAAGGGCCAGGTCAAATTTGCTGACGCTGGCGGTCGGGCCGTCTCGGTGGCTGATACGCAGCTGACGTAAATTGGCATCACCGTTGGGGCCGTCGGCTGCGGCAAGAATATCCAGAATACCCAGCTCTCGGTTAAAGGCGTAGCGGCCCGGCGCGCCGACCTGGCCGAAGACGTAAATGGAATCTTCGGCAGACTGGCGAACCCAACTGGCTTTGTTATCGGTGGGATCTTTGGGCAGCTCATCGACGATGATGGTGTCACCCGCTTTGAGCATCGGTAAGGTGGCAAAGTCCCCGCCCTGATTGATGAAAGCTTCCAGGTTGAAGCGGGTCAGGTTGTTGTTGCCGCTGCCCTGATGCAGGATCCGGATATTGGCCAGGTTGGCTTCCTGATTCGGGCCGCCGGCATGGGCAAGCACATCGAGAAAGCCCATGCTGCTGTCCCATTCGAACCGGCCGGGGTTATATACCGCCCCGATGATTTTAATTGCCCGATCATTGGTGACTTTCAGCCAGGACTTTTCGTTGAAATCAATTTTCTCCGGTACGAAAATGACATCCCCCGGACGCAAGTCCGGCAAAGGATGGCGGGCCGGATTCTGGCTGTAATGCACCAGGTTGACCAGCAGGGCCGGGCCATTATCGCGCAGTACCCGGATCTGGGTGGTATCGGCGAACCGGGTCGGTCCGCCGGCATTGGCCAGCACATCCATAAATCCGGCACCGGTACTGTTTTCATACGCGCCGGGCGCCTGGACTTCCCCCATAATGTACACGGTGCGCTGGGTGGTACTGATCTCTTCGACTTCGATAGGCGCAAAGATAATGCTGCCGGGTTGAATGGGCGGTAACTGCTCGGTCTTGCCGGAATCTAAATAGGCCTTGAGATCGAACAGGGTGGGTTGGTTATGGGTGATCACCCGGATCTTGGTGACATCGGCGTAACGCGTGACCCCGCCGGCGCGCATGACGGCATCGACCACGCTCATGCCCGGTTTGAAACTGAATGTGCCCGGATTGCGAAATTCACCGAACAGGGTGAGTCCGCTCTGTTGCTCTGCGTCACCGGCTTCGACCAGTGAGGCGGCATCAAACTGGATTTCGACATTGCCCAGTTGCGGCGAGGCGGCAACGAAAACCGTATCGCCACTTTCCAGCGCCGGCAGCAAGCTGAGATCGCCGCTATCGAGATACGATTTGTAATTCAGATGCCGGGATTGCCCGTCGCGGGTGAGTTGCAACTTATCGAGTTGGGCTCCGGGTTTCAGCCCGCCGGCTGCTGTCAGGGCCATTTGGATATTGGCGTCGGCTGCCAATGTCACTGTGCCGGGTTGGTTGACATAGCCCAGCACGCGAACTCGGATTTCACTGCTGAGCAAGCTGAGGGAAAACTCATCCAGATTCCGGTACACCGCGGCCAGCCGTTGGCGGATTTGTTGCTGGGCCTGCTGTTCATCCATCCCGGCAACGGACACTGCCCCCACTTCCGGCAGCAGCAGCTGTCCGCTGTCGCTGATGATGAAAGGTTGGTTGAATGCTTCCTCGCCCGGAAGCTGAATGTTGACCACATCTCCCGGTGCCAGCGTTTGGGCTTGGAGCCAGGCGGGGCATAAGAAGATCAGCAGACAAAGCAAAATCCGTTTCATAGCGACTCCCTAGGGGTGCTGATGCCAGTGTCTGATTGCGTGAACGCCCGGTGAAGGTACGGTAGAGGATGACTTCTCGGACAGCTCGGCAATCACCGTGCGTTCGGCCAGCGCGGCGGTACGGTCCGCGCCCGGATGGGCAAACTGATCACCGTGGCTGCGGGTGGTCAGTTGCGACGGAGACACGCCCTGAGTGACCAGGAATTCTTTCACACGGTTGGCGCGGCGCAGTCCCAGTTGCTGGTTATAGGGCGTGGTGGCCTTGGCATCGGTATAACCGGTTAAGGTGATCAGCCAGTTGTCGCGGCGTTTTAAAATGGCGGCTGCATGGCGCAGGGCCTGCTGGTAGTCGGGCAGCAGCGCACTTTGATCCAGCGCGAACTGGTTGTCGACGGAGAAATACAGCATCAACTGGCGTCGCTCCTGAGCCACAGAAGCCCGGTTGATGCACTGGGTGTGCTCTTCCAGCCAGTCGAGCTGGTGGGTGATCAGGTGGACCTGCTCGTTGGCATCAATCAAAGAGTGTTGCACATCTTTATCGAACCCGGCTTCAGCTTCCTGCTTGGCCTTCAGGTAAAGGCGCTGCAACACCTGCAACTGGCCCGGCAGGCATTCGCGGGCACCGCGGTTGGCCAACACTTCGATCTCCAGCCGTAGGTGTTCCACCTGGTGAACCAGTGCCAGATCGGCTTGGTTCAGCCTGGGATAGTGGGTGTTATCCCAGGTTGCACAGCCGCCGAAGAGCAGCAGGGGAAAAAGGATCAACCGTCTGTCCATGTTAAATCTCCGCACTGGTGATTAAAGGGATCACTTTGTCGATGCGCAGCATATTCATGAGCTGGCGGGGCTGGCCGTTGACATTGAGCAGGCGCAGGGTTCGGCCGCGGCTGCGCAGGCGTTTGTACAAAAAGACAATCGCGCCGATCCCGCAGGAGTCGATAAAGCTGACCTGGGTTAAATCCAGGATCACTTCCGTTTGCTCGGTCTGGCTCAGGGTCTCGAAATCGGCTTCAAGCTGCTTCGCCGCATAAGCGTCAAATTCGTTTGCCAAGGTCAGGGCAATTGCTTCGGTCTTTTCCATCACTGCTTCTCCTGAACAAGATGATCAATAAGGTGCACTCAACCGGTCTGTTTAACTGGGTCTGTTTCTTTGGTTTTTAACACTGAGTTTCTATACATAAACAAGTTGCATGCCAAGGTTACTGTCCGCGGCCGGCCATCATGATCCAGGCGGTTTTACCGATAATGCGTAAATCCATCATAAGCCATTGAAATGGCGAGCTAAGTGCCGTGGAGTAAGCATGGTCCCACAGCAGTTTGTGCTTCACATCGTCCAGGGTTTCGTCGTAGCCGTTATTGACCTGCGCCAGTCCGGTGATCCCCGGTTTCAGACCGGCGGTGCGCTCGGCATAAAATGGCAATGCATTTTGCAAATCGCCACAGAATTCAGGCCGTTCCGGCCGCGGGCCGATCAGCGACATGTCGCCCCGGAGCACATTGAGAAACTGCGGCAGCTCGTCCAGACGGGTTTTACGCAGGAACTTACCAACCCGGGTCACCCGGGGATCCTGCCGGGACGCCCAGACCGCGCCGGTCTCTTTTTCGGCAAACTGCCCCATCGAACGAAACTTGATCATGTGGAACAGCTCGACCCGGTGATGATGGATCTGGCCCACCCGTAGCTGACGGAAAAACACCGGCCCCGGGGATTCCAGCTTGATGGCCAGCGCAATCAGCGGCCACAGCGGCAGGGTCAGGAGCAGGCCAAGGGTACTGAGCACCAGATCGGAGAGACGCTTGAGGATCCGCGTCGACAAGCTCTGGTACAGATGCAGGGCCGCAGCGGGCTGCCACCCCTGGCGATACTGTCCGCACAGGTAAGCCACCATGCCTTTCAGCGACGCCGCGTAACCACGTACCAGATAATTGAGCTTGACCAGAACCCCGGCGCGCACGCCGATCTCGGGCAGCAACGCCAGGCTGTATCCCAGGATCTGCGCGATGCTGAGCCCGGTGGCGATCAGGCTGCCGTTGAGCGCCAGAGCGAAGGAGAGCAACAGAAACAGGAGCAGGATAAAGGGCATCAGGGTGCGGAGCCCTTTGCCGGACATGAAGATCCAGGCACTGGTGAGCAGGGACGGGCGCAGCAGAAAGCGGCAGCGGATCAGCTGTTGCAGGTTACCGGCCCCGATCCGCTCGCGGCGGTGCTGGTCCTGCTGATCACTGGTCGGGGCCATCTCCACGCTGTTGATCGCTTGATTCAGCAACACCTGATAGCCCTGTTCGATAATGCTCATCGGCAGCATGAAGTCATCATTGATGGTGTCGTGCGGCAGTGGGCGGAACAGGGCGGTGCGCATGATGTAAAACGCGCCGCTGCCGCCCATGACATTGCCCAGGGCGGATTCGGAGCGACGGATCTGATTTTGCCAGGCCCAGTATTGCGCTTCGCCCGGTTGCGGGGTCGCCAGCAGGTACTGGCTGGTGAGCGCCCCGATGGCCGGATCGGCAAAAGCGGCGACACTCTGTTGCAGGGCATCAATTGAAATCAGTGCCGAGACGTCGGTCAGTGCCGCGAAGGTTTCATGCTCCCGGGCCAGGTCCATCAGTTGGTTCAGGCGATAGAGCTTGCCGCGGTTATCCGGCGCATCGATCAGGGTCAGCTGAAGACCGGCAGCATCGAGTCGGGGCTGCCAGTTGCGGATCTTCTCGGCGGTATCGTCGCTGCAACCGTCACAGGCAATGTACAGGTGCAGCTTGTCTGCCGGGTAATCCAGGCTGATCAGGTTCGCCAGTTTGGCTTCGATGTAGTCGCTTTCGTTATAGGCGCACATCACGATAGCCACTTTCGGCCAGTCACCGGAGGCTGCCGTAACAGCAGTATCCGTGCTTTGGCGGCTGCGCCACCGGCTCAACAGGAGCATCACAGGTAAATAGATCAGGTGGTGATAGATAATCAGCACCGCCAGGACAATCAAGGCTCCCCAAACCCAAGCCATACCATTCTCCTTAATATTGACAAGCCAGCTGTTCGTAGCGGGCGACTGTGGTACGAATGTCGGCCACCCGGGCGACAAACTGCTGGTTCAGCTCACGGTACTTGTGATGCTGGATGTTGATTTTTGAGGCCAGGATCCGCGCCAGTGACCGGCTGTCTCCGGGCGAAAACAGGGTGCCGGTCGCCGGGTTGGTCAGCTCCGGAATGGCTCCGACCCGGCTGGCGACAACACTGCACCCGCAGGCCTGAGCTTCAAGCAGCGCCAGCGGCAGCCCTTCGCGTACCGACGGCAGGCAAAACAGGTCGATGGCCTGGTAGAACCGGTGCATGTCTTTGACATGGCCGAGCCAGCTGATGCGCTCGGCGACGCCAAGCTCGGTTGCCATCTGTTGCCAGTGTGAGCGCATGTCGCCATCTCCGGCGATCGTGACATGGATGGGCTGCGACAGTGCCGGCAGCGTTGAAATCAGGGTTTCCAGTGCTTTTTCCGGCACCAGTCGCCCGGCACAGCCAATCAGAAAGGCATGCTCCGGCAGATGAAAGTGCGCTCTGGCCTCAGTCACGTTGCCCGGGGTGAAGGTCCGGGTATCGATGCCGTTGAGGATCACCAGCGGCGCGGCCGTGTCGAGTTGTTCTGCCAGCGCGTTGGCCACCATCGGGGCATCAGCGACCAGCCGGATGTTCCGATTGAGCAGCAGCCGGGTGAGCCAGCGCTGCTTGGGATCCTCCAGGTGCCAGGCGTCATGCTCGGTATGCACGTGGCGGCAGTTCTCGCCCAGCAGGGCCAGCTTGCCGTACAGCAGAGGGCCGAGATGGTGGGTATGGATGGCCTGTGCCTGATGGCGGTGGATCAATTGCCGCAGTTGCCGAACTGACTGCCAGGAAAAACCGGCCGGTTTATCCAAAAAATGCAGCCGATCACCAAATTCGCGCAGCAAAGGCCACTGGCGCAGGCTGTCCTCCCGGCTGCCTTCAAGAGCGACCAGGTGCATCGGGCAGCTTGCATGGCGCAGCAGGTTCAGACACAGGACTTCGATGCCGCCGGGTCGAAGGTGCTGAACAATTTGGATGATTGTTGCCGAAGTTGGTGTCTTCATAGGTGCGATCCTCATCTGGACGTCGCAAGGCCGGGATCCGTCCCAGAACGGCTGTCCGGGTGATCCGCTGTACCTGCTCAGTGGCGTAAATTCGGGTATCTGTCAGGACCATCAGGGTGGTCATGGACAGGCCAAGCCCCAGGCCGCCGACGATGCCGAGGACAAAACTGATCCACCAGGGCCAGTTGGTCGGCTGGGACGGGGTATAGGGGGTATCGATAATTTTCAGCTTATCCCGCTCTTCGAAGCGGCCCAGTTGGCCGGTCACCTGCGCCATTTCGTAGCGCTCCAGTAACCGGTTGTAGATTTTTTCTTTTACCTCGAAATTACGCTCCAGCGATTTGAGCGATTTTTCGAGGTTGGCAAACTCGGCCCGCTTGCGGGTCAGGCTCCGGATTTGCTCCCGCAGCACCTGCTGTTTCTGTGCCAGCGCGTCAATATTGCTCTCGGCTTGCTGGTACTGCTCCAGCTGGCTGATCAGCAAGGGGCGGCTGGCCGCATCCGGGTGATCGCTTTGGTTGGCGGCCACGGTCCAGAGCTGGTTCAGCTCGGCTTCACTCAGGTGACTCTGTTGGGCCAGCAGGCGCTTGGACTCCTGACGCAGGGTGTTGACCCGGCGTAGCATGGCTTTGACCTCCGAGTGTTGGTCGGTGTAGCGGGCCCGGAGAATTGTGAGCTTGGCTTCGGCCTGGATCAGCTCGTCTTCCAGCAGCGACATCACCGGATTGGCGTTGATCAGCCGCTTCTTCAGCACTTCCCGCTCGGCTTCGGCCTGCTTCAGCGCCAGTTCGGCTTCCCGTAGCTGAGATTCGAGCTGAGCCACATTCTGGGTCTGGCTGCCCTGAATTTGCGGCAGGTTATCGATGTTTTCTTGCTTGAATCTGGCCAGGGTGCCTTCCGCCGCTTCCAGTTCTGATTGAGTTTCACGTAGCTGCTGCTCCAGGAACTGCTCTGAGCTGGAGACCGAGGCTTTTCCCGGCGCTTGCAGCCGCTCCAGAAACTGTTTTGACACCGCTTCCAGGATCGGCACCATCTGCTCGGGTCGGTCCCAGCTAAGGCCAATTTTGATCAGATCTGAACCGGCCAGCGACAGGCGGAGCCCGCCGGAGAGCTTGTTGCGCATCCGGTTCAGTTCGTAAGGCGTTTCATCGGGCACCAGCGCCAGGGTGGTCATCACTTCGTTCAGGATGTAGCGGCTGTGGATCATCACCCGCAGGGCTTCCATCCGCTCCTCAAGATGGAACGAAATCGAGAGATCCTCCAGAAACGGGTTCATCAGTGCTGTCTCCTGAACCAGAATCGTGGTGTGGGAGTAATAGTGCTTGGGTTTGAGACCGTTGATGAAGGTGGCGACGAATGGCAGTAACACCATTGGCAACACGATCAGGTAGCGGTACTTCCACAGCGCCTGCAGGATCGGATACAGCTGGGCAAAGAAACGTTGACGCATCTTAAGGCTCCCTGATGATCACCGTATCGGCCGATTGCCGGGGCTGGTATTGCTCGTTCAACCGGATGCTGTGCTGTTTGGCTAGTTGGCGAATCGACTTGATGCGTTGCTGGCTGATATGCAGGGCGCGAAACGGCTGCTCATGGCTGGATGGCGCGACATCGAGCGTCCAGGCCGGTGCGGTGTTGAATAGCGCAGTAATGTCGTCTTTCTGCCGGGCCGTGAGCGTGGTTTGCTCCTGGCTGTAATACAGCTCGAGACGCTGCGCGGGCTGAATACCGGGGGATACGCACCCGGAGAGCAGTAGTATCGCGAAGGCGGTCCATAACGCTTTCATCGGCGGCTCCTGATCTGACCATGGGTTGATATCAGATCAGGAGCAAGGAGAGTGCCTAAATGATGCTGAATTCAGGCAAGCAGGTCTGTTTTTCTTCTAAGATACTGTTTATCAAGGTTAATACAGTATCTCCCCGCATGTCCCAGCTTTCGTTCACCATGTGCTGACGGGCTGTTTTCCGATATTGCAAACGATGTTGCTGGCTGAGGTGGCAAAATGCGTCGATGGCGTCCAGCCAGTCCTGTTGGGAGGTGGCGACGGAAACCAGACACGGATACTGTCGGGCGGCGGGAAAGTTGCTGCTGATCACCGGGCAGCCTGCAGCCAGGTATTCCCGCAGTTTGAGCGGATCGCAGGCGCGGATCTGGGCGTTATCGACAAACGGCAGGAGCGCGGCGTCCCAGTGTTGGACATATTGGGCCAGATGCTGATGCGGAACCGGCGGGTGAAATTTGATGTTGTCGCAGGCGTCGAGCAGCGGGCTCTCGCAGTCACGGCGGCCGATCAGGTGGAAGTCGACTTCGGGCCGTGCGGCGGCCAGTTCGCACAGCAGGGTCTGATCCAGCCACTGGTTCAGGCTGCCGTAGAATCCGACTTTATAGCGCCCCTGCGTGGGGGACGGCGCAGGCGGATACGGATCCGGCTGCGGCGCGGCAAAGCGATGAAAGTCGACGCCGTGGCGCAGCAGATGGGTGTTCTGCGGTGAAAGCTGACTCATTTTCCCGACCAGTGCCGGGCTGGCACACAGGATCAGATCGGCGCGCTTTGCCATGCGTTCCTCCATCTGCTTGACCCGGGTGTGGTCCACCCCGGCGAGGCCGGAAAAATCATCGCCGCAGTAGTAAATCACCACATCGGCCTGTAAGGCATCCAGATAGTCGACGGCGCTGGGCAGGGCAGCCCAGACCACCCGCAGATGGCGCTTTCGTGCCAGTTGGCGTCGCACGGACAATTGATTGAACCACCGCAGCAGTGGGTGCTCCGCTAACGGCCAGACCAGCGGGTGGATCACGGGAAAGGGCGGTGGGAGGTCGTCCCGGCATGGGGTTACGGTGAGCGCGTTGCGCAGCTTTTCCCGGATCCGGGCCAGATCCCGGGGGCTCGGTGAGGGTTTGCGCAGGCCGATGGAGTTGATCCACTGAATCGAAGCAAACTGATGTTGCAACGTGTTCACAATATGCTGTGAGCTGGACGGGTGACGGTTGTAATCTTCGCCGAAGACGATGAGCTCTTTCATGAACGCAGCTTCTTTGTTAATTGCATGTTCTTTCATGAGCACAGCTTCTTTGATAAGTGCCGATTCTTTCATGAACGCACCTCCAGATTTTTGATCACGCGGGCCGGGTTGCCGCCGATGAGCACATTGGCCGGCATGGATTTAGTGACCACGCTGCCGGTCGCGACAATGCTGTTTTCGCCGATGGTTACCCCCTGAAGAATGGTGCAGCCGGTGCCGACCCAGACATTTTCCTTGAGATGAATCGAGCCGATTTGGTGGGCATCATCCGGCTCGCCCCGGGCGCGGCGCAGCGGATCGACCGGGTGGCCCGGATATCCGGCGAGAAACACGCGCCCGGCCAGGCGGACGTTGTCCTCCAGCGTTACCCGGTCGCCGACGGCGATGGTGGTTTGCCAGTTGATGTCGACGTTATTGCCGATCACCAGTGTGGGCCGGTCGCTGCTGGTGCGGCCGGAAAACGTGGTCGCACCGGAGATCCGGCATTGCTCTCCCAGTTCAATGCGTAAGTGACCGCTGATGAGGGGCATGCCGGAGTATAGCTGCAGCCGCCGGGGCCGGATGGCAACCCGGGACAGGAACAGCGGCGTAAAATAGAGTTTCTGGAGCAGTGTTTGTCCCACGCTCACCAGCGTGCGGTGCAGCCCGTACACGAAGGTGTGGATCCCGGGGAGTACCGGCACCGTGAAGCCGTTCAATGCCTGATGCCACAGCCGGAGCTGGCTGACGTGATCAGGGGAGAGATGTTTTTTCAGGATGGCTGTGATCATCGTTTTCTCCTTGTGTCAGTCGATTCAGGGCAATCAGTAACCCGATCAGGATGTATAGCGGCCAGGTGAACCCCTGAGTCAGAAAGGTGCCGCCGACGCAGAATGAGATCAGACCGAGCCAGAGGCCCTCGGCAAAGGGCTGGAGATCATGCCCGCGAAGCCGCCGGAGCAACTGGTAGCTGCTCATGAAGGCCCCCACAATCATTAGCAGAAACAGTGCCAGACCGAAGAAGCCGGTTTCGCCGAGGACTTGAAACCAGGTACTGTGAACGGCGTGGTTCTTGCCGTCCCAGTGTGGCGAGTAAAAATAGTAATTGACGTAAAAGTTGTTGAGACCGACGCCGGTAAACGGGTTGGAAACCGCCATTCTGAAAGCGGCAACCCAGGCGTAGACGCGGCCCATCGCCGATTCATCCACGCCCCCTTCCGCCGCGCCGCCGGAGCTGCGGTCGCTGATCCCGGCAGCCAGCACCAGAACGCCCAGGCTACAGACTCCCATGATGCCGGGGAGAACCAGGTTTTTGCTGCGCAGTAAAGTCATGGTGAATACCCCGGCGGCAATGCCCAGCAGGCCGCCACGGCTCTGGGTTGCCAGCACTCCGAAGACTAAGGTCACAAAGCAGGCGATTGTCAGGACGCGACGAAATTTGCTACCGGAGAAGCAATACGCCAGGGCGAAGGAGACCGGGAATTGCAGCACCAGCGCCAGATCATTGGGATCGCCCAGCATGGAGCCGATACTGCGACCAATGGTGACGCGGGTGCCTTCGACCAGCCCGATGCCGTTGGCCTTGTTATACAGGGCGATGCCCGCAATCAGCACACCACACATCAGCAGGCCGGGCGGAAACAGCCGTAACTGGTTGAGGTGGGTCGGTAACCAACTGATGGCAAAGACCATGAGCAGAATTTTGATATACGTGGAGTTAAAGCTGCCGAACGCCATCCCTTTATTGGAAGCCATCAGGCAGGAGACAAACACCCAGAAGGAAAAGAGACAGAGCAGGGTATGGACCCGGTGCCAGGCCAGCTGCCCGCGCATCATCCACAGCTGCCACGCCAGACCGGCCAGACTGGCGAGGGCCAGTAATTGCGGGATTTTAAAGGCCATTAAGATCGGAATTGCTTCGTGCAGCCTGAAGTAGGAAAAGAAAATAAACCAGACGCAGATCAGGTAAGCATTGCGGATCAGCAGCGGGAGTACAAAGAGCATACACAGCGCCAGTGCCAGAATGCCCTGCAGGTAATAGCCCACGCCGATTAATGCGGTGGCTGACAGGGCGGCGAGGATGTGACGCTGCTGTTCAGTCATGGCGGTTGGCCTCCTGGCGCAGCTGTTGCCCGTCACGCCAGAGCTGGTAGCTCATGACAGCAATCACGGCGATGGTGACGGGGATCGTGTAACGCGCGAGTTCGTCCGCCTGGCCCTGAGTCCATTGCAACAGCGTGATGACTGTCAATCCAATTAATTGTTTGCCAAGCGGAGCGCCGGGATAACGTAAGGGTAGCAAGCGTTGGCTGACGGCCAGAAACAGTATGAACCGGCATCCCTGAACCAGCAGCCCGGCCCCGATGGCACCCCCCAGACCGAAGCGGGGGATCAGCAACCACATCAGCAACAGGGCTAACCCGGCACTGACGGTTGAGATCACCATGGTGATATCGCTGTTCTGCTGGTAATAGCAGCCGATGTTGAGTTGGGTGCTCATGTACTTGATGAACAGGAGCCAGGCCAGCCATGGCAGGATTTCACTGGCCAGCTGGTAGCTTTCCGGCAGCCACAGCAGCAGGAACGGGCAGCCTATTGCAATCAGCACCGCGGCGACCCAGGCAGCGCACTGGCAACCGAACATACTCATCCGGGCAACGTATTGTTTTCCGGAAGCGGTATGCAGGTGTCTGAAACGTTGCGGAAACCACCATAAGTTGAACGGGTCGAGCAACAAGGTCGCTGCCACGGCCCATTGCATCGTGATGGCGTACACCGCCAGCTCGGCGGTCCCGATGCTCCCGGCCAGTACAAACCGCTCTGCACCGAATGCAACAAAGCCGACAGCACCGGAAACCGCGATGCCGATCCCGTACCGGAGCAGTATGCCTGCATTGCGGCAGGTGAATGTCGGCCATTGGCGGTGCAGCAGAACCCACTGAATGGCCTGGGCCAGCACACCGGCCAGCATCAGCCCTTCCACGCCCATGGTTGGCGTAAGCAGCATCATGAACCCGCCCTGCGCGAGGGCAAATATGAGTTGGATGTGCATGAAACACAGCGCCCGATCGTCAATGCGCAGCTTGGCCAACTGCAAGGCACTGTGGGTTCCCAGCATCAGGCTGACAATCAGGCAGCGCACGGAAAAGGGCGAAATATCACCGGGCAGCCAGGCTGCGACCCAATGCGGCCAGAGCAGGAACGGCAGCGCGATCAGTACACTGGTCAGAACCGTCAGGCTCCAGGCGCTGCGGTAGATTTGCGCCGTGTCGTAGTTGGGATCATTGGCAAAGCGGTACAGGCTGTCGACCATACCCACCAGCATGAGCAGGGATACCAGGTTCGCCAGGGTGACCAACGTCGCGTACTCGCCAAAGGTTTCCGGAGGCAGCCAGCGGGTGAGCAATGGCTGCATCACCAGCCCGATCAGCTTGCTGACCGCCAGTCCGATGGCATAAGCTGCGACGCTGGGCAGGCGCTGTAGCCGGGCATAAATGGCCGTCATCGTCAGACCCCCTGGACCAGACAGGACAAGCGACCGGCATGGCGATCGGCATTGTAAAGTTCAAACACCCGCTGGTAGGCCTGACGGCGCAGTGGCGACAGGGCGGTAAAGGGCTGCTTGAGTACATGCGCCATCATCTGGGCCAGTGCGTCAGCATTTTGCATCGGGACCTGTAAGCCCGATTGCGGGTCGAGGATTTCATTGCACCCGGCCAGATCGGAGGTGATCACCGGCAAGCCCAGCCCCATGGCTTCTTTGAGCACTAAAGGACCAGTATCCCGATCGCCGCTGGCCGCAATGCAAAAGGGCGCAACCAGCGCTTTGTAATCCCCGGCGTGCTGGCGGAGCCATTGGGCATTCTGGGCGCCGAGCAGGGTGACTTGCCGCGCCAGTCCTTTGTCCCGCAGCCAGCGACGTAACACCGGCATCAGCGGCCCGTCGCCGACCACATCCAGCGACGTGGTAGCCGGCAGCTGTTCGAATGCGTCCAGCAGGGTATCGAGCCCTTTTTTCTCGACCAGCCTGCCGATGAACAAAAAATCCTTCCCCGGCACCCAGTCCGGGTTCAGCGGCGGGTAATGCGATGGCTCCAGACCGCAGGCGACGTAGTGGATCCGGGTGGTGGTTCGGGTTTGCAAATGGTGCATCATGTCCTGGGTGACCGCGCAGCCGAAATCAATATGGTCGAGTTTGCTGTCCAGATCTTCCGGCGCCGAATAGATGTCTGCGCCGTGACCGACCAGTGAGACCGAAATCCCGAGCAGTCTGGCGGCGACTATGGCTGTCGCGGCACTGTGCCAGGCAAAGTGGGCGTGCAGATGGTCACAACCCGCCCGACCGGCCAGCTCGGCCAGGATGACCCCTTGCTTGAGCAGGGAAAGATAGGAAAACCCTTGCTGCCGGGCTAGGAAGCGATGGCTGGCACCGACGTTCAGCAGGTAGCGCAGTGCTCCGGCGGACAGGCGGTCAGGGATGTACTGGCAGCGCTCGACCTGCGCCTGATCGGCAGGTTGAAACTGCGCAGTGGCTGCAAACGCAAAGGGCTGAACGGCGTGCCCCTGACGCATCATCGCCCGCATTTCGACGCCTATGAAGGTTTCAGAAAGGACAGGAAATGTAGGAATGACATAACCGATCTTTTTTAGGTTTTGCTTTGTCATGCCGTGCTTAGTCATGGATGCACTCCTTCATGCCGAGAATCAGATCCCATCTCCTGCGGTTTGCCCGAACGGGCGAGAAAACAGGGCTAATCCCTGCGTAGCAATTTGTGTTCCGTCTTGGGACTAGCTCACTGGCGTGCTCTTTGCACCGCTCTGGTTGTTGTTGCCGAAAAGCGGTGCCGGGGACGGCACAAGGACTTGGCAAATTTGATGATAGCAATTTAATGACAGATGCTCTGCCACGGTCTTGGCTGATTGCTGCGGCGTGATCCGGACCGGCCGGATGCAGGGCGACTCACAGGAGAGAGCCGATGAATACATGCAAGCTCACCGTGGTGATACCGACCTATAATTGCCTGTCGACCTTACCGAAAGCGGTTGAAACCGTGCGCCGCCAGGGGCAGGCCGTCGAGATCCTGGTGGTCGATGACGGCTCGGAAGACGGCACGCAAGCCTGGTTACAGGCGCAAGCGGATCTCCGGGTGATCCGCACCGAGCGGGTCGGTGTTTCCGTGGCCCGTAATCTGGCGATTGAACAAGCCTGTGGTGAGCTGATCGCTTTCCTCGATGCGGATGATTATTGGCATCCTGAAAAACTGATGCATCAGCTTGCATTGCATGATGCAAATCCGCAATTGGTGATGAGCTTCACCGATTACCGTTTCTTGATTGATGATCAACCCTCAGCGCTGCGCTGCTTTTGTTTCTGGCCGGGTTTTACCCGCCGCCTGTCAGCGTGCGGTGATCCGCAGTCGCAGGTTTTTCCCGATTTCCTGAGTGCCGTGTACCGGGAAAATATGATTGGTACCAGCACCGTGATTGCCCGGCGTGATGCGTTGCTGGCTGTGGGGGGATTGGATCCCCAGTTTCGCTCGGCTTCGGATTGGGATTTGTGGCTGAAATTGGCCCGGCAGGGGCCGGTGGGGGTGGTGAATCAGCCTCTGTGTGATTACACCTTTGGCCGGGTCGGGGCGATTTCCGGGAACCACGAGCGGCGTGCGGCGGCCATGAAACAGATCCTCGACCGCCATGCTGCCTCGGTACGCATGCAACCGCTGACCTTGCTGGCGGGGTATCAGCGTTGGTTTTCGGCTACTGCGGATTGTTATCGGGCACGGCGCGCCTTTGGTGGGGCGGTGCTTCGCGAGCTGATGGGGTTTTGCCTGAAACCGGACTGGCCGCGGTTGAAAGTGATCTCAGGCGATACGTTGCGATGGCTGTCTTTGCGTTCGTAAATGGCTATGCGGAACCCGGCAAAGGGTCACAGAGCCGGGGGGGGGGGGGGAGATACAGGGGCTGTCAGACAGCCCTTGTTGATGTCTGGTCAATCTGCTTTGGTGCAATTTGTTTTCGGGGCAGTCTGTTTTGGGCTGATTTGCTTTTGGTGAAGCTGATCCTGCGGGGGAACCTGATTCGTGACGTGCATACGCTTGGAAAAAGCAGGATCGGCTGGCCCCAGAAATTGGGGCCGAAGCTAGTCCTGAGGCCGGATAAACACGATTAACCGGAGATTGTGCTTTTTTTCGTAGCGCCGTAAACGGGCAATCAAGGGCTCCGTCAGGGACTGTCCCGCC
The DNA here is from genome assembly GCF_025398175.1 of Photobacterium sp. TY1-4. Taxonomy (NCBI): domain Bacteria; kingdom Pseudomonadati; phylum Pseudomonadota; class Gammaproteobacteria; order Vibrionales; family Vibrionaceae; genus Photobacterium; species Photobacterium sp. TY1-4. The sequence continues at coordinate 2,224,707 of NZ_CP099734.1, read as the reverse complement.
TGGAGCAAGACGGTGTCGTTGCTCCCTAAGATCGCTTGTTGCAGTACCTGGCCCGGCAGCAGCTCGTCGGCAGAGAGACCGGCACAATGCTCTAATTCATACAGGTGATCATTGAGATACCGAATAAAGCGCTGGACCAGATCGGGATCATAGCGGCTGTGGGTCTGAGACTGCAGGCGTACGCAGGCATATTTACGCCGGTTGCCGGACATCGGGGCCTGGCGGTGGGTCAGGTCAAAATCCCGGATGATGCGCAGGATCCGCGACAGCAGCGGGATATTGCTCCCCGAGACATGCCGGGGTACCCCGGAGCCGTCCATGTTCTCGTCAATCGATTCGACGGTTGTAGCGACTTCCTTCAGGCCGGGGATCGAGGCGAGCAGCCTGGCACCGTGATGGGCGGCCCGGGTTTTAAGCTGCCGCTCCCGGCGTTGGGCCGTTTGCGCTTCCTGGATGAGCGGGTCAGCTCGGCCAGTTCTGTAATACAGGCGAGCAACGCGGGTTCTGCCAGGGCTTGCTGATAAAGGCACTGATATGGCCTTCTTTGACCGCCCGTTGCACCGTGGTCAGGTCCCGATCGCTGGTCAGGAGCACCCGCGCACAGTGGGGCTGGCAGCTTTTCGCCTGGGACAAGAGATCTATCCCATCCATCCCGGGCATCAAATAGTCGGAGATAATTACATCAAAGGTCTGCTGTTGCAGTCGGCTGAGCGCGGCTTTCGGATCCTGACAAATCTGCAGGTGAAAGTCCGGCGCCAGGCAGGATTTGAGTAACAGCAACATGGTTTTGACGTCATCTACAATCAGGATTTTGCGTTTGTCATTCATTCACTCGATCCTTGTCCGTCATCTTGCAAGCATGTTTCACTCGGTCACCGGTGGCGGTGTTGCAGAAAGCCTGTCCTGCACTTCATTTTGCAAAATCTCTTGGCATTGAACGGCTTTTGTATGCAGCGCTTCTGGTAAACAGCAGCGCAGCCGGTGATGAAAAGAGTGATTGCAATTTTTGTGCTCACTTCGACAAAAGTCTGTGATTTCAGATGGGTATGTCCGGAAAGGCCAACTGATTGAGTCGGCTGTGAGCAGAACGAATCCCGATCGTTGTGTTCCGATGTCGGCGTTTGGATGTCGGCGTCGGATTTCAATTGCGAAAATGCGGGGGAGGTTGCCTGGTTATTCAGGCAATCTCAGTGTTCATATCATCGTGGATTGGGTGGTCAATCGGATGAAGTTTTTTGCGGTATTCATAAAATAGTGCCACAAAAAATACTAGTTTTTCTCATCCGAAATAGCTTATCGGTAAGACATTCAATTCGTTCTCAAAAATAAACTAAAAAAACGCTTTCCTTACGTAATTAATATTGCTTTAAATCACAATAAATTAAGCTGTTCTTAGTATTTCCCTTCTTATTATTAAGACGTTTTCTTTGAAAAATACGCTGTTTTGAATTTGACTCACTTGCCCGAATCGCCATCATGGTGGTCAAAAATAGCACCAATTTAAGGTGGTGCGAGGGATGTCGCCGTAGCCGTAGATACAGAAATCTAGTCATTGAGCGTGAGACTCTGGCGTATTTGGCCAGTGCTCGCTCAGAACCATGAATCTCATGATGCATCAAGCGCAACGGGCGTACTGACCCGAGGCTGTGCTTTGGCGTGTGTGCCGTGTCGAGTGAATACAGAACAGGAATCAAAAATGAAAAAAGCATTCGCGACGATCTTCGCTTTGGCTTCGTTGCCCGGACTCAGTGATGCCAGTGAATTTCGTGCAACTTTGCCAATGGCCAGTAAACATTATTATTGCGCGAGCGAACAGTGCCTTGATTTAAATGAATCGAACCCGGGGTTTGGTGTGGAATATGCCGGTTATGGCATTGTCGGTTACAAAAATAGTTATTCCCGACAAAGTTTTGTTTTTTATAAAGCTTTTGAATATGACCCCTATGATTATTTTGGCTTTGGCATCCGCTTGGGCGGTGTCACCGGGTATGAAGAGGAATCCGGTTTGCCCGTGATGCCGCTGGCCCATCCTTACCTGCGCCTGTTACCGTTTGACGGGCTGAGCTTTAACCTCGGCGCGGCGCCGGTCGGGTTGATTGATACCAAGAACTATAATCTGGTGGTCACACTCGACTCGCAAATAACTTTTTAGCGGCATCAAGCCGTTTTACCGCCAAAAAAACAGGGCACCCCGGTGCCCTGTTGGCTATCTGTCCGGGGGCAGTGAAAGTCTACACCTTGAACTGGCCCACCAGTTGCTGGAGCTGCGCATTGGCGGATTCCAGGGCGGTGGCGTGTTCGCTGGAAGAGCGACCGTGCTTGTGCAGTTGTTGCAGCATGGTGCGGATCGAATCCATGCTTTCATTGATGTTCTCGGCGACCTTGCTTTGCTCATTGGCCGCGGTGGCAATTTGCAAGCTGATGTCATCTACCTTGATCACTGACTCGGTCATGGTGGTGATGCCCTGATTGACGTTTTCCGTCACTTCAGCCGTGCTCAGGCATTGCTGTTTGGTGTCGGTCATCGCCGCAACGGTTTCGTCGACGCCAATCTTCAGCAGATGGAGCATTTCCTCGACTTCAGTGGTGCTTTCCTGGGTCCGGGCTGCGAGGTTGCGCACTTCATCGGCAACTACCGCAAAACCGCGACCCAATTCACCGGCACGTGCCGCTTCGATGGCCGCATTCAGGGCCAGCAGGTTGGTTTGCTCGGCGATGCCGCCAATCACCTGTAACACAGATTCAATTGCCGCCGCGTTCTCCTGCATCCGGGTGACCTTGTCCGAGGTCAGCTCTACGTTCGAAACCAGGCTTCGGACACTGTCCGTGGCCTGCGCGGCCGACTGGCTGGTGAGGTCAGACTGTTTCTGCGCTGTGTTGGTGATCTCGGTGCTTTGTGCGGTATGGCCGGCGACATCCTGGGCCGAGGCACTGAGCTGGTTGACGGCCGTGGCCACCATATCGGTTTCGTTGACGTGCTGCTCAAGGACGTTCAGGGTTTTCTCGGTTACTTCCGTCATAGCGCTGATCTGCCGACTGCATGCCTGGTTCGCTTGCATCACATTGTTCATCAGGTTTTGCAGATAAATAATGAAATGATTCACCGACTCGGAAATCGCATCTACTTCATCGTTGCCTTTCACCGGTAGGCGCATGCGTAAGTCGGCGTCACCAGCCGATAGAGAGTCCACATTGCGCTTGAGGCTGTCGAGACGCTTGGTGAGCTGACTCAGTGCCAGGAACAGAATCAGCAGCAGCAGGGCGACCATCGGCAACTGGATCTCGGCCAGGGTTCCCAGCATTTGCTGGCTTTGTGCGGTCAGCAGCCGGGTTGGCTGCGCGACCCCCACCAGCCATGGTGTGCCTTCCACATCTTTCAGCAACAGGGTGTAGTCTTCCTGATTCTGGGTGAACTCGACCCGGTCATGGGATTGGCGCAGGGCGCTGAGCATGGCGTTGGCCAGCGGATAGGGGTGATCGGCCAAATTGGTCAGAATCACATTGTCACCGGTCAGTTCACGGTTCTTGCTGAGGATCTTACCGTCACGTTCGACGATCAGGATCTCTGCGTTGAGCTCCCGCTCTTTATCGGCCACCAGGGTGTTGAAAAAGCCCAGGGTGACATCAACGGTGGAAACGCCGTACAGCTGGCCGTTTTTGTAAATACCCATGGCACAGTTGGTGCGCGGCTGGGTGCTGGCGCCGTCTTTATACGCGGCGGCCCAGACACAGGCACCGCGAGGGGCATGCTGCCCGGCCAGATGCCAGGGCTGGGTAAAGTAGTCCGGTGCCTCGGCGCTGTTCCAGAATGTGTTTTCAATCAGGCGCCCGCTTGCGTCCCGATGATAAAAGGTACTGGCGCGATCCTGTCTCGGTACACGTTGGTTTGGCAGTGGCCAGATCCCGCCACCGAAAACCAGCTCGTTGCCATACTGGTCAACCAGGAAAGGCAGCAAGCGATCAATCTCGGGGCTGCTCAGCTCGGGGACGAGCTGTGTGGTGGCGCGTTGCTGCGCCTGAACAGCAGATAAGGCATGGCGAATGTCAGTGGAAATCTCTCCCACCGCCAGAACCAGGTTCTGCTCTCCGACGTGACGTAAACTCGGCTCGATCCAGCGCTGTATCCCCAGCCAGGTGAGCACGCTAACCAGCAAGGTAAAGCCGATCAGTATCGCACTGTATCGCTGCTTAATGGTGGTGAACGGACTGTTCATGGAAACCTCAGTATATCGAAAATTGATGATGTCAGATTGTTATTAGAATGAAAGGCTTACCTTGATTGCTAAATATTTCGAAATCGAAAGCAAACGGAGTTAACATAGCATGTAACATCTTCTTAATGATCACTTACAACCAAAAGTGTGAGCGTGTGAACATGATGAGAAACGGAACTCAGAAGGTGCTCAGGAATGGCTATGCTTTTAAGTTATTGTTTTTTATATCTTGTTTATCACGAGTACCGCTGGTATCAGAGGTGGTTTCTGGCGCGCTGACTTGTGATTTTATCGCGCTCTATAGAGCGCTCAAACGGTATTTTTGCAAACTTGCATTACAAATTATTGACAAACAAAGCACCCCCGTTAGGGATAGTTTGGTTTGATAATTCAAAACGTTAATGCTATGGCGTGCGAGATAGGCCGCCGCATTCAGCTTGGGATGGAATGCGGCATCAGAGGCAGGAGACCGGGCTGTGCCGGTCAGAGCTGGTCAGGACTGGTTGCGACTGTGCTCAGGATGAAAGCGGCAATGGCCTCGGGATGGTTGAGATCGAGCACCGGGAGCGGACAGTCGGCCGGGGCCGGCGTATCACTGGCAAAAGCGATGATATGCGGGTCTGCCGGATAGAGCAGCGGCTTACCATAGCTGGGCCGGTGAATTTCGATCTTAGGAATGGGGGCTTCGCGAAACCCTTCGACCAGCACCAGATCCAGCTGGCTGTGATCCAACTGGTCCAGACATGCCGTCAGCGTCGGCTCTTCACGGGTCGGCTCTGGATATTCGAAATAGAGCATGTGTCGCTCCCGGGTTGCCATGAGCGTTTGGGCACACCCGGCGTGCCGCAGCCGGTAACTGTCTTTGCCCGGGGTATCGGGATCAATGGTGTGATGGCTGTGTTTGATCAGCCCGATGCGCAGACTGTGCTGCTTCAACAGCGGGATCACTTGTTCCAGCAAGGTGGTTTTCCCTGAGCCGCTGTATCCGGCGAAACCTATAATTGGAGTCATAGACATAAAACGTGTGAGAAACATGCCCACATCCTAAAGGAAAGCCAATGACCAGACTAGTTGCGATTCAAACGGATATCACCACGCTGGAAGTGGATGCGATCGTCAATGCCGCCAATTCATCGTTGCTGGGCGGTGGTGGTGTTGATGGTGCCATTCACCGGGCGGCAGGCCCTGAGCTGTTGGCGGAGTGCCAAACCTTAGGCGGCTGCCGCATCGGTGAAGCGAAGTTGACCCAGGGGTATCAACTGCCGGCCAAATATGTCATCCACACCGTGGGGCCGGTATGGCACGGGGGGATGCATGAGGAAGTGACGCATTTGTCCAACTGTTATCGCCGTTCGCTTCAACTGGCCCGGCAACACGGGGCGAGGAGCATTGCGTTTCCCTGTATCAGTACCGGGGTTTACCATTTTCCCAAAGCGCGCGCCGCCGAGATTGCGGTGGCGACGGTGAAGGCGACGCTGGATGACATCGACAATGCCATGGATGTGGTCTATTTCGTCTGTTTCAGTGATGAGGATTTGAAGCGCTATCAGGCCAATTTACAAGCGTAAACCGGGTTGTATCAAAATTGAGCCGCCACCGCTTTTTTGCGTGATCAGAAATGAGAGCGTCTAAAGTTAATGTGTAGTTTGTGAGCCTTGGTCCAGACTCGTGCTGAATCGATCAGGCTCCCGTCAAAGTCGTGATCTGGCTGTTGTGACAGGATGTCGCTGTATCGGAGACGACCAAAATCAAATAAGCATCAGGGAGAGTGCAATGTGGGCAACTTTGGATTTTGAAGCCTCGGGATTATCCGATCAGTCTTACCCGATCGAAGTGGGCTATTCTTTACCCGACGGCCAAGGTCATAGCATTCTGATCAATCCCCAGACCGCAAGCGGGGTTTGGCAATACTGGGATGACTACGCGGAGCAGGAAATTCACCGCATATCGCGTCAGGAGCTTTATCGCGAAGGATGGCAGGTGGTTGAGGTGTGCCTGCATCTCAATGCGGTGCTTGGGCAGTATGAGCATGTGTTTTGCGACAGCCAGTGGGATCTGTTTTGGCTCGGACGACTCTATCATGCCGCCCATATGCGGCCATCGTTTATTCTGACGGAAATCGGCCATTGGCTGATGCAGGAAAACGGGATTAATCGCGCTCAGTTCCAGCTGGCGTTGGAGGAAATCGGGCCGGCCAAGCATCGTGCCATGCAGGATGCCCAGCAAATTCGTCTCGCGATCAGCCAGTTGGTCAAATAGCTGATTTGGTCAGTCGCGATCCCGTTAAGTTTCTTTGCGGCTCGGTCGCCAGTCAGTCAAATAGCGTGAGCCAGCGACGGGCTTCGGTGGTGGGCTGGGCGATAAAAGTTCCGCGCTACTTTCCCTCTCGGGTGGTAACCGCTAAAATTTCCGTTTGTTTTTAGCTGGAATGCTCCTGTGTTTTCTGATCCTGCGCCAACATCTACCCACCTGCGATGCGCCGTGTTCAATGTGTCGATGTCTGCCCCGGCGCCGGGGGAAATTCTGGCGCAAACGGCAGTCTGCGATGATCCCCGTCTGAGCCGTCTGGCGGCGATAATTCAGCACACCCGTCCTGATCTCCTGATGCTCTGCGAGTTTGACCATCCCGGCACGGGTGGCGATGACGGGAGTCTGGCGAATTTTTGTCGCCATTATCTTGAACGTTCCCAGCATCAGCAATCGCCAATCACTTATCCTTACCGCTATTGTCCGCCGACCAATACCGGCTTGCTCAGCCCGCATGATCTGGATGGCGATGGCGCGCTGACCCTGCCCGGGGACGGGCTGGGGTTCGGTGAGCACCACGGCCATTTCGGCTTTGTGGTGTTGTCCCGCTATCCGATATTGGAATCGCAGATCCGCAACTGGCAGCAGTTTCGTTGGCAAGATATGCCGGATAACCAGATCCCGGCAGATTTCTACAGCCCTCAGGCACAGCAAGTGTTGCGCTTGTCGTCTAAAAATCATGTGCTGGTTCCGGTGCAGATTGACGGGCAGCAGCTCAACCTGCTCTGTTGCCATCCGACTCCGCCGGTGTTTGACGGGGCAGAGCAGCGCAATGCCCGGCGTAACTTTGATGAATTGCGGCTGCTGACGGAGATTATCGATGATGCTCCCTGGCTGCACGATGATCAGGGTCGCTTTGGCGGGCTCGGACCCGAAGATCCGTTTGTCGTGCTGGGCGATCTTAATGCCGATATGGCGGATGGCGATGGGATCAAAGTCGGGATCCGCCGGTTGTTACTGCATCCGAAAATCAATCGTCAGGTCAGTGCTGGGAAACACACGCCGAAAAGTCTCGGCGGTCGTTTTCATTTGCCGTGGCAACCCCGGCAGGGGCGGGCGACGGAATGGACTCATCTCGCAGGGTTACGTCTCGACTATGTGTTGCCGTCGGCGGATCTGCCGGTGCTTCAATCCGGGGTGTTCTGGCCGGATAAGAAAGATCCGCTCCGTCCCCTGATTTGTGACGAACAAGGGCGGCCGAGAGCCCAGGCTGGATCGGATCATCGGTTGGTGTGGGTGGATATAATGCTGGCGCCGGACGCAACCCGGCAGCATGAACACGCTTCAGTTAAATCCCGGACTGCGCGCGCAGCAGATCCGGATGTGATGGCGAAAAGGTGACACCTTATGGAGACCCTGTCTTTGTTTCCACCCGAAGCTTCGGGTGAGTGGTTTGATATTCCCGATGGCCGATTATATTGGGCACCGGCGTTCTTTACTGCGGCGCAGGCGCAGACCTATTTTGAGCAGCTCCGGAAAACGCTGGACTGGCGACAGGAGCAAATTCGCATTTTCGGTCGCAACGTCTGGCAACCGCGGCTGCAGGCCTGGTGCGGTGAGGCGTCGTATACCTATTCCGGCTTAACCCTGAGCCCGGCCCCCTGGACACCGGCGTTGCTGAGTATCAAAACCGCGTGTGAGGCGGTTTGCGATCAGCAATTTAACTCGGTGCTGGCCAACCTGTATCGCGATGGACAGGATTCGATGGGCTGGCATCAGGATAATGAGCCCGAGCTGGGGCCGCAGCCGGTGATTGCCTCGGTCAGCCTGGGCGAAACCCGTCGCTTTGTCCTGAAGCATCTGCACAGCAAACAGAAAATCACCTTCGATCTGACTTCGGGCTCCCTGCTGATCATGGCCGGGACCACTCAGCAATACTGGACCCATGCGATCCCGAAGTCCAGGCAGCCCCTGTCCGCGCGGATGAACCTGACCTACCGAACCATCTATCCGGCCGCTGGTGCTGGTGCTGGCGCTTAGCGGGCGTAATTAGCGGCTGAGATCACATTCAGCATAAGCCGGGAGATGCTTTTGACGCGGTGCTGACGCATGGATTGTGATTTTTGCTAGCGTTATTTGGCATTGATTACCGATACTTATACCAACTTGCCTGAGGCAATGGTCCGCCATTGCTGTCGGCTGGGATTGAAGAGATGAGCCTGCGGCAAGGCTCATTTTTGCCAAGGAGAGGTTTATGAAATCCTTTAGCGCCGTATTGTTCCTCTGTTTCTTACTGTTATCCGCTCCAATCCAGGCTGACGTTGCTCCCGCGGTTCGGCCGGAAACCCGTTTGCCAGCATCTTTGGCCCAAACCAGCCCGGCGGCGGCATCCTACGCCCAGGATGCTGCGTTGATTAAAGCTACATTTGAGTCAAAGCTGTATACCTTGCCGCCGTATACGCTGGGGCACTACGGGTTGCGACTCTATCGCCAGACCCAGGATGACCGCTATGCGACCGCAGTTTGGACGGATATGGCCCGGGTGGCCAGTCGCCTGAACAAGTTTGCCGCTGAAGTCTATACGCCAGAGCAAATCCGTCAATATTCCCAAAAGAAAATCAACAGCTATCGCCAGAAGAAGGGAGAGCGGAGTGCGCTCCGGTATGAAGTGACTCAATCCCGGCCGGAATATCTGTATCTGGGTATTGGTTTGCTGGGTTCCATGGCCCGGGCGGACGAGTACGGGTTGAAGCATCGCGAGGATGCCAAACTGCGCGAGGTGATCCGCCGGTATGACTATAGCCGTTACGCGACCGATCCGGCGATGATCCGGGCCTGGGCTGCGCAACTGGCCAACCAGGTGTACTGGCTCAAACAACTGGGCGAGCAGGATGTTGTCGATGAATTTATTGCAGCATTCATGGCGACGTATCCGGACGCACAGGATGCGACGCTGAGCGAGCAGCAGTATATGAATAAGATCTACGGACTGACGCACATCATCTTTGCCGCTTCCGGGTACTACCAACATCCGGTGAGTGAACAGGAGTTTCAGTGGATTTTTGATTACTATCGCCGCAACATCGACACCATTCTGGCCCGAACCAAAGAAGATGTGATTGCGGAAGTGGGGATTAACTTTTTGTTGGCAGGCTTGGCATCGGATCCGGTGGTCGAGAAAACCCGGTGGACGATTCAGCACGGGATCGACCGTCGGGCCGGGATGATCCCGTCCGTGAAAGGGGAAACCGACCTCGATCAGGGCGAGCATCGCAATGTGCTCGCCATCATGTTGCTTGACTGGCAGGGCGCGCGCGCGGTTCCGACAGTTGCGGGGCAACCTGAACTGTTTACTGCCGTGCCTTACGGTTTGATCCCCCGTGAACCAAGGCAAAAAGCACAGCCCTGACGGAAAGAACAGTTCTGAAGGAAAACGCAGATCTAAGGCGTCGCCCAGTAGCCCGCCGGAGTTCAGACCGGCGGCGCTTCACAAGCTTAATAGGTGTCCGAAAGCTGGAAATACCGACCTTTGATACTGGTGACGGTAAAGGTTTTGATCGTGAGGGTGTCTGACCAGTAATTTGCCGGCCAGCCGGCTTTCTGTTTCAGGTGGCGGAGGAAAACCTCCGGTGACGGCAGTTGTTGCCAGACCTGGGGCAGAAACAAGGCTTGTGCATGGTGATCAGACAACACGACACCGACCCGATGTTTTTTCAGGAAGTCAATCAGTGCTTGCTCTGAATCGACCGCCAGCACCTGGGGTTCCGACAGCACTGAGATTTCAATCATCAGTTTATCCAGTTGATCTTCGGTCAGCGGCATAAATCGCCGATCCTGGTAAGCACTGTCCCTGGCTTTGTTGTGAACTTCCAGTACCAGGGGCTCATTGGCCGTCATGGTTCCCAGGCAACCCTGTAGTTCGCCGTCGACTTCCAGGGTCACAAAACAGGCGCCGGGCCGGAGGAGCCTGTGACCATAGAGATCCAATTGCGGTGGGTGCGGTAGTGCATCTGAAAAATGGCCGCGAATCGACTCACGTGCAACATCCAGTAGCTGCGTGAGTTCTCCCTTATTGAGTTTCTGAGACGAGGTAACTGACATATCCAACAACTCTCTCCTTATCTCCGGCAGTATCTCCGGAGTTTTTTTGTGTTATGCGGGTTAGTTGATAATGGCGCTGTTTGGCAAGTTGCAGTAATGCATTAATGCCGGTGGAGCCGCAAGCCTGCTCTGGGTTCAGCGACGTCCGGTAATGTTCGATCAGATCGCAGGTCTTGCTGTCTATCTGCTGTGCTTGCGCATAAGGATGATAGTGGCTGAGATCGCTGCTGATCACCAACAGGGTCTGGTCACCCTGCCAGAGGGTATCCAGGATCCGGGCGACGACGGTTGGGGAAACATCACTGGTTAAGAGCGGCAGTAAACTGAAATTACTTAAACAGGTTTGCAGAAAGGGCAACTGAACTTCCAGACAGTGCTCGAAGGCGTGCGCTTCATCTGATAAATGAATATCGTCTATTTCACTTAGCTTTTCAACACTTTGTGTGTCAATCGGCACATCGCCCAGCGGGGTTAAGAAATAATGGGCCGTGGGCAGGGCACAGCCTTTGAAATAGTAACGGTGGCTGGGCCCCACCAGAATCACCTTGTTGATGGTCGCTGCCTGGGATTTCAGATGGCGATAGGCATCCGCTGCGACTTTGCCGGAATAGATATAACCGGCATGCGGCACGATCATCGCCCGGATGTTTTCCGGCTGTCCGCCACCGGTTCCGAGCCAGTGTGCTAACTGAGACTGTAGGTTTTCCGGGGACTTATCATAAAAGCTCCCCGCGACGGCTGGTGGACGAATATTCATAGAAATCACGCGGTTATTTCTGGCAATACTATATTTAGTATAGGAACAAAAGACTGTGTTGCAGGTGTTCTATGCACCAACCTCCTGAATATTTTAAAACTGAATACTGGCATCGGCTGGAAGATGGCCGGGTGATCTGCGATGTGTGTCCGCGCCACTGCCGGTTGCGGGACGGAAAACGGGGCGCCTGTTTTGTCAGGCAGGCCAAAGATGGTGAAATTGTACTGACCAGCTATGGTCGCTCCAGCGGGTTCTGCATCGACCCTATCGAGAAGAAACCGCTCAATCACTATTATCCCGGCAGCTCGGTACTGTCATTTGGGACGGCCGGATGTAACTTGGGCTGCAAGTTCTGCCAGAACTGGAGTATCAGCAAGTCGCGGCAAATCGACACCTTAGGGGCTACTGCGATGCCGGAGCAAATCGCACACGCAGCGCAGCGATATGGTTGTGACAGCATTGCCTTTACCTATAACGATCCGGTGATTTTTATGGAGTATGCGGTCGACTGCGCCCAGGCCTGCCACGAACTGGGGATCCACAGCGTGGCGGTCAGTGCCGGCTATATTTGTGATCAGCCCCGGGTGGCTTTCTATCGCGATATGGATGCGGCCAATATCGACCTCAAGGCGTTTACCGAGCGTTTTTATCATAAGATCTGTAGCGGTCACCTGGCGCCGGTGCTTGATACCTTGTTGTACCTGAAGCATGAAACGGATGTCTGGTTTGAAATTACCACCCTGCTGATCCCGGATGAAAACGACAGCTCGGCGGAGCTGGACCAGCTGACCCGGTGGGTGGTGGATAATCTCGGTCCGGATGTACCGATCCATTTCAGCGCTTTTCATCCTGATTTTAAAATGATGGATAAACCCAGAACCCCGCCGGCAACCGTGCAGCGGGCGCGGGAGATCGCACTGGCCAACGGGATCAACTATGCCTATGTCGGTAATATTTTCGACGAAGCAGGCGACAGTACCTATTGCCCGGGCTGCCATCGCAAAGTACTGGTGCGAAACTGGTATGAGTTAGGCGAGTGTGCGCTTACCGACAGCGGGGCCTGTCGACATTGCGGCTACCAGATCGCGGGTCATTTTGCCGCGCCGAAAACGTTCGGACGACAACGGATCCCGGTTCATATTGCCTGAGCCGCAGGGGCCGGGTTAGACATCGCATACGCGACGGCGCTTGTCAGACCGTGGATCTTTCCTTAATCTTAGCGACCCGGTAATCCCTGATATGAAGATGAAAGTAGATGTCTGATATGACCTTTGAACAGCTGGCCGGTTACCAGAACCTGGTGATCACCCAGCCGAACTGCCCATTTTGTGTAAAAGCCAAAGCCATTCTGGATGAGCGCGGCACGGCGTATACCACGCTGGTGCTGGGGACTGATCTGGCGAAAACCACCATGGTTGATTTTGTTGAACAGCAAACAGGTAATACGGTACGTACGGTGCCGCAAATCTTTCTGGACGGCAATTACATCGGTGGTCATGACGATTTGGTGGCCTTTCTGGCGCGCCAGGTGGACGGCGACGCCTTTGGTGATTTCGAGCTGTAACTGGCTTGCCGGCCTGGTGCTGCCAGCCCGGTGTTGCCCTGAGCTGATAGTCTGAAGGGGGAGCGCTTGGTGAGCTGAGCGATATGAACCGACAGAATTTGCTCGGCACGCGAACAAGCTGTCAAGCAAAGGACACCTGCATCTGCGGTGTCCTTTTTGTTTGCCCGAATGCTGATAAGTGGGCTAGGTTGACGTTCAGGGACAACACAGCAATGTGCTGAACCAAACTTCGGACTGGTGTGCGCACCAGAGTGTAAGTCGTTTCATGTGACTTGGTAGACATAATCGCTGTATGTGGTCTTACCTGACCAGACTCTCTTGATCTGTATCAACAATCCAATTTGCGCCCTGGCGGTATGATCTACTCCGATGAATACCCCACTCTAATCAGAAGCCAGAAGCCAGAAGCCAGAAGCCAGAAGCCAGAAGCGACGCGCGTTATTTTTTTGGCAGTGTTCAACGCATGCAGGTGACGTGATGGTTGCGTGTAAACCGGGATGATAATGCGAAAAGGCGTGGGGGATTGCGGTCATTTTGAGTAGGAAAAACCTATACCAATGAAGTATAAAATAAATGGGTTTCTATATTACGACGCAATAGATGGCACGCTAAAGCTTGAAGACCAGGCCGCCAGCGATACGCAACTTTCCATTACCGCCAATGCATTATTGTTTTTTTTAATTCAGCACCCGGGTGTGCTGACGCGTGATGAAGTGATGACCAAGGTTTGGGACGACAATGGCCTGATTTCATCCAACAGTAACCTGAACCAATACCTGAGCTTGCTGAGAAAATCGTTTCGCAGCTACGGGATTGAGAATGTGATTGTCACCATTCCCCGTGGACGATTGGAGCTCAATCCCGAGCTGATCCTAGAGGTGGTGGATGATAATCCGTTGCATCCGCTCTTGCAGCAAGCCAATACGGACCCCGCGGTTGTCCCCGAGTCATTGGCCGAAGCAAGTAAGGTGACGCAGCTCTCGCCACAAACCGAACAACAGGAACGCAACTGGATGATTGCCAGTGCGTCATTGTTCATTGCCGCCTTGGTCTTATTGTGGACGGCCATCATCACCGAACGTTCGTTGCATGTTGTCAGTCTGACCGAGGTGGAGAGCGGGTTATGTGAGCTGTTCTCGCCGGAGTTGATGATCAACAGGGCGATGGGTGAAAAGTACATGAAGAACTTTAAAGCTGTGCGAGACAAGCTGGGCCTGTCTTGTGCGAAGGATGAACGATTTATTTTTTACTATGGAGATAAATTGCAGAGCAATGGGTTAGGGCGAACCTATATTGCGCGCTGTGCTGAAAATGAAAATAACCCGTACGCCTATTGTGATAATTATTTTTATTATTCCTGGAAGTAATAATGCAAACACGCAAAAGCGGTAAGATTTTTTTTTTCTACGCGCTGATTTTATTTTTCCTCTGCACTTTGCCCTTTGTTTCAAAAGTGATCCCATCACAGTCTGGAGATCTGAGCTGCACGGCACGGGCAATCATGCACTTTGAAGACACGGTGACAGAAACCGTGAATGCGAACCTTCACTTTCGATTTAGTGAACGCGGCAAAGGCTCACTGGTTGTCGAAGGGTACTCAGACTCCAAGGCTGGCTGGTTGTACTTGCAGCGCTACGTTCAGTTTGACTACACCAGCGAACGGGTCTCGGCCTATGCGCGTCATTACCAGGTCAAAAAGTGGTCTTCGACCAAGTCTTCAATCGATGAATCCCCCGATGTGCTGTTCGATTACTTCATGCGTGAAATGTCTGACAGCCATGACGAGCTTCTAATCAAAGTCGAGAAGCTTAGCTACGACACCGTACTCCTGAGCTCGATCAACTCACCTTTATTTGTCTGTGCTTTAAGTGAGCAGTAGGCCGGGCGAATATTCATTATTGTTTTGATTCTCTGTGAAAGCGCCTGCATCCGATCATCGTGCCGCTAGTCAGGCGAATGACCGGCAGGCGCTGCGCTGCGATAACTTGACTCCGTCTCCCCACTTCACGCGCTATCCCCAAACCTGAATAGCTTCAACCAGTCGTTTGCCGCTGGTAATCATCCAATCCATGACTGAAAACCACCAGACTTCCGGTGGGAAGTGTTGTCATCAGCGGCTCTCATGACTGAGCTGCCGACGGAGCTTTGGCTATCGCACTCAGAAAATCCCCCGGCTCTTATCTGGTTGGCCATTACACATCCCCTGCCGGGTAAGCGCATTTCTGTTTATCGCCTCTTTGATGCTTTTCTCTGAGGACGATGCCCTCCATATTTTATTCTGCTACCACTACCACTACCACTACCACTTTCTCTTCGATTACCACTTTCACTGCCATATCGACACCTGCGACCACGGTTATTTCAGTTGTCATGTTTACTGGCGACACCTTGCCTAGCGACGGGTGAATACCGAACCGTTTTTTGCCGTTTTTATCCTGTTTATTGCCGTCGTCATGGCCGCCGGATGACGCCGCCACGGGTGAAATCAGTCGGAATTTTCAGGCTGAATGTTCGGATATTGCGAGGCTTGTTTGGGATGTGATTTAGCTCCGTTTTTGGGGGTTATTTAGGTTGGTTATCAGTATTGGATAGAGATAAAAAACAGGATCGTTTTGTAAATTGAGGCGTCAAAGCTCCTTATATGAAGAGTAATCAACTAAGTATCCTGAGTTTTTGGAGTTTAATGCCATTTTCTTTTTGTGGGGAATATAGTGATTTTCGTGGTTGGAACAGGCCAATAAAACCATAAGAAAACCACAAAAAAAGGCCTGGAGGCCTTATCTCAATAACGTTTACTCGAGACCTATGTACGGAGGAAAGAAATATGGGTGATGCATTAGGTTTGATTGAAACAAAAGGGCTGGTTGCCTGTGTTGAAGCGGCAGATGCGATGTGTAAAGCCGCCAATGTCGAATTGATTGGCTATGAGAACGTCGGCTCCGGTTTAGTGACGGCGATGGTGAAAGGTGACGTCGGGGCAGTGAAAGCTGCTGTCGATTCAGGTGTGGAATCGGCGCAGCGCGTTGGTGAAGTGGTGACGTCATTGGTGATTGCCCGTCCGCATAACGATATCAACAAAATCGTTATTAAACATAAAGCATAAGTGGCGTGAACGGAGGATCTGACAATGAGTGATGCTTTAGGGCTGATTGAGACTAAGGGACTGGTTGCTTGTATCGAAGCCGCTGATGCGATGTGCAAAGCCGCCAACGTTGATTTGATTGGTTATGAAAATGTCGGCTCTGGTCTGGTAACGGCCATGGTGCGTGGTGATGTCGGTGCGGTGAAGGCTGCGGTGGACTCAGGTGTGGAATCGGCGCAGCGCGTCGGTGAGGTTGTCACGTCATTGGTGATTGCCCGTCCGCACAGCGACATCGAAAAAATTGTCTCTCAGTACACCGTGACTGAATAAAAGGAAAGTTCTATGAAAGATGCACTTGGTCTTATCGAAACAAGAGGTTTGGTTCCAAGTATTGAAGCTGCTGATGCTATGTGCAAGGCCGCCAATATCGAGTTGATTGGTTACGAAAATGTAGGTTCCGGTCTGGTGACCGTCATGGTGAAAGGCGATGTCGGTGCGGTGAACGCAGCCGTTGAGTCAGGCATTGAAGCGGCACAAAAAATTGGCGAAGTGGTGTCATCTCGCGTGATTGCCCGCCCGCACAATGACATTGAGAAAATTGCATCTCAGCACAAAGCCTAGCGTTGCCGCTGTGCAAGATGCCGGGGCGAGTTTGCCTTACCCAATTATCGTAAGGCAATCCTTCTTCCCCTTCGTTTCACGCGTTAGTGAAGGACAAAGATCATGACTTTAGACAAGGATTTACAATCCATCCAGGCAGCTCGAGAGCTGCTGAAACAGGCCAAACAGGCACAAGCCCAGTTTGCGCAGTTCTCGCAGGAGAAAGTCGACAGCATCGTGGCGCATATTGCTGCTGAAGCCGCTCGTCATGCTGAAGAGCTGGCGAAACTGGCCCATGAGGAAACCGGCTTCGGGCGTTGGCAGGACAAGGTCCTGAAGAATATCTTTGCATCGACCAAGGTGCACGAGCACATCAAATCGATCAAAACGGTCGGCATTATTTCTGAGGATCCGGTCAATCAGGTGATGGAAGTCGGTGTGCCGCTTGGGGTCATCACCGCACTGGTGCCGTCGACTAACCCAACCTCAACCATTTTCTACAAAACCCTGATCGCGCTGAAAGCCGGGAATGCAATTATCTTCTCGCCGCATCCGAACGCCAAGGTGTGCAGCCAGAAAGCCATTGAGTTGGTGAAGCGTGCTGCAACAGAAGCCGGAGCGCCTGCCGGGATTGTCGACGGCGTGTCGCTGCTGACGATGGAAGCCACGCAAGCGCTGATGCGCAGCAAAGATGTCTCGCTGATCCTGGCAACGGGTGGTGAAGGTATGGTCCGCGCCGCTTATGCATCGGGCACACCGACAATCAGCGGCGGACCGGGGAACGGGCCGGCCTTTATCGAGCGTACCGCTGATATCAAGCAGGCGGTCAGCGACATTATCACCAGTAAAACCTTTGATAACGGCGTGATCTGCGCGTCCGAGCAATCGATCATTGCGGAACGCTGCATTTATGAACAGGTGCACCAGGAGCTGCTGGCTCAGGGCGCTTACTTTATGAATGAGCAGGAGTCGCAACAACTGGCGAAGATCCTGCTGCGCCCGAACGGCATGATTAATCCGGCCATTGTGGGTAAATGCGCGCTATCACTGGCAGGCATTGCCGGCTTCAGTGTACCGGCCAGCACCAAGGTCCTGATTTCCCGCCAGGACAGCGTGTCCCATCAGAATCCGTATGCCCGTGAAAAACTCTGCCCGGTCCTGGGCCTGTACATCGAGGAAGACTGGCGCTCTGCCTGCGATCGCGTGGTGGAATTGCTCACCAACGAAGGTCTGGGCCATACGCTGGTGATCCACACCCAGAACCCGGACATCGTTCGCCAGTTTGCGTTGGAAAAACCGGTGTTCCGCATGCTGGTCAACACCCCGGCAGCCCTGGGCGGTATTGGTGCGACCACCAACCTGATCCCGGCCCTGACCTTAGGGTGCGGCGCACTGGGCGGCGGTTCCAGCTCCGATAACGTCGGTCCGATGAACCTGCTCAATGTCCGCAAGGTCGGTTACGGCGTTCGCAACATTGAAGACCTGCGCCAGCCTGAAACACTGATTGCGCCAGCGGTACAGTCTGCGTCTGCTTCGCTTGCTGCACCGGCTGCGACTCCAGCTCCGGCAGTCACTGCCAGTGCACCGGTCAGTATCTTCGAAGACATGCGCTTTACCGGTGGACATGCGTCAGTTGCTGCGCCTGTGGCTATCACAACAGCAATGACAGCGGCGGATGATCGCTTTGGCTGTGGTATTCCGGCGCCTGCCTGTCATGGCACCCATGGCGAAACCTGTCATGACATTAGCGAAGAAAATGTTGAGCGCATCATCAAACAGGTGATGGGACGTATGGCGCCCTAACCCGGCAGCAACGCAACAGAAGGTGGCAAAACTATGATTCTCGCAAAGGTAACCGGGCATGTCGTCGCCCCCCAGAAAAATGACGAACTACGCGGCAGCAACCTCTTGCTGGTCACGGCACTGGGGGACGATCTGGCGCCCATCAAGGACCGGACTTATGTCGCCGTCGACAGTGTGGGGGCTGGTGTGCGTGATCTGGTCCTGGTTGAGGAATATTTTGCGCTGCACAAACAGCAGTACAAGGCCATGTCAATCGTTGCCATCGTGGAAAAAGTCCACCAGGACAGATAAGGGAGACTCAATCACATGAACGAATTTCAGATTAAGCCGATGCTCCATTTTGGCAACGGCGCTCTGGACAAGCTGGGCACACTGACGGGGCAGCGGGCTTTGATCGTCACCGACCAGGCGATGGTTAAATTTGGCATGGCCGACCAAGTCCGTCAGCGGCTGCAGGCGAACCAGATGGTGGTCAGTCTGTTTGCCGAGGTTACTTCGGATCCGGACATCTCGGTCATTGTCAATGGGATGAAACAAATGGATGCCGAGGCGCCGGATGTAGTGGTCGCACTGGGCGGTGGCTCGGTGATCGATGCGGCGAAAGGAGTGATCTACACCCTGTGGGAAAGCGGCAATCTGGCGAAAAAACCATGCTTTGTGGCTATCCCGACCACCAGCGGCACGGGCTCGGAAGTCACCGCATTCTCGGTCATTAAATCAAAAGGCGAAAAGTGGGTGGTGGTCGACGAGTTTATGTTGCCGGATCACGCCATTTTAGACCCTGAATTGGTGAAGTCGGTGCCCGCGGGTATTACTGCCGATACCGGAATGGATGTGCTGTGCCATGCGCTGGAGGCTTATGTCTCCACCCAGGCGTCTGATTTTAGCGATGCCTTGGCAGAGAAGGCCGTGCAACTGGTTTTCGCCCACTTGCTGGAGTGCTACCAGAACGGCAGCAACCTGGCTGCCAGGGAGAAAATGCACAACGCCTCGTGTATCGCAGGCATGGCATTTACCAATGCCTCCCTGGGGATCACCCATAGTCTGGCCCACGCGCTTGGCGGTGTCTTCGGGATCCCGCACGGGCGGGCGAACGCGCTGATGATGACGCATGTCATCGCCTTTAATGCCAACTTACATGGCGATTGCAAGACTGCCGCCGCCCAAAAATACGCCCACCTGGCGAAGCAGCTTGGCTTGCCGAGCCGGACGACCCGTGAGGGGGTGATGAGTCTGATTGTGGCGATCGATGTGCTCAAAGAGCAGATGAATATGCCATCAGGCATCCGCGACTGTGAGGTGGCCGAGCCCGGATTCTTTGCCGCGCTGCCGGACCTGATTGGACCGGCGCTGAAAGACGGCTGTACACCAACCAACCCCCGTGAGGTGAATACGCACCACATGGAAACCCTATACCGACAAGCGTTTGCAGGGATTGCCCACACCTAGGTCATACCACAACGCACAACAATCCAATATCCCACGGCTGGGCGTCAGGCCCGGTCGACAGTGAAACATATCATTAGGAGAGGCTGAAGATGGCCAACTATTCCCTCACGCCGCGTGTAAAAATGCTGGCGGAAAGACTGCTTACGCAAAAAAGCACCATTAGCGCCGAGCGCGCAACGATTCTGGCATCCATGGGCGACGATATCGCCGGGATGCCGCCGATGGTCAAAAATGCCCATCAGTTTTCCCAGTTGATGGCTGAGCTGCCGGTTTATATCGGTCAGGACGAACTGATTGTCGGCAGCCAGTCGTCTCAGGCACGCGGGGCGATCTTCCACACCGAAGCCGAACTGAACAACGAATCGGTGTTTGGCTTCCTCAACTGCGAGAAAACCAACAGTCCTGATTACATGTCGGTGATCAGCTCCGGTTTCCAGGTCCTGGAACAACACATCGAGATGCGCCTGAAAAATATCGGCAGCGCAATCAGCCGCAGCGGCATGGACGAAGTGAATCAGGGTAAGGCAATGATCTTTGCCTGCAACGGTGCCGTGGCGCTGGCCAACAAACTGGCCACCGAAATGGCGCGCATGGCTGAAACGGAAACTCACCCGTACCGCCAGGCTGAGCTGCAAGAAACTGCCGCGATCCTTCGCCGCGTTCCGGCGCAACCGGCACAGACCTTCAAGGAAGCCTGTCAGGCCTTCTATCTGTTCCAGCTGATGATGCATCTGGATAACGGCAGTTACGCCGTGGGTGCGACCGGTTTCGATAAGGCGCTGTACAGCTACTATCAACGTGATCTGCAGAGCGGTGCAATCACCGAGCAGCAGGCATACGAGGTGATTGAGTGCCTGTGGCTGAAACTGAGTGAGCTGTCTGAAGTTCGTGCTGAGAAAGCCGTCGACGGTTACCCGATGTTCGACTGGATGGTCCAGGGCGGCCGTTTCGAAGACAGCCAGCTGGTGATCAATGATCTGTCCAAGATGCTGCTGGCAGCCCGGAACAACCTGGCAAGCCTGGACAGCAAGCTGACGGTTCGCCTGTATCGTGCGGGCGGTGCTGCCATGTCAACTGCTGCGCCACAAGCTGCGGGCGAGTCTGAAATGAAAGCCATGGAAGGCCTGACGCCGCGGATGCAGCGCCTGCGCCAGAACTACCTGAAAGCGCGCCCGAGTGTGTCTATCTACCGTGCGTTGGCTTTCACCGAAGTAACCAAGCAGCATCAGGGTTTGCCGACAATCCTGCTGCGTGCCAAGGCGTTCCGCGTTGCCTGTGAAACCGCGCCGCTCCTGATCCAGGATGACGAGTTGATTGTTGGTCACCCTTGTGGCAAGCCACGTGCAGGTGCCTTCTCGCCGGATATCGCATGGCGCTGGGTTCGTGACGAGCTCGATACCATGAGCACCCGTCCGCAGGATCCGTTCGAGATCTCCGAAGAAGACAAGAAGGTGATCCGCGAAGAGATCGTCCCGTTCTGGGAAGGCCGCTCTCTGGATGAGATCTGTGAAGCACAGTACCGCGAAGCGGGTTTGTGGGCGTTCAGCGGCGAGACTTACGTCAGTGATCTGTCTTACCACCAGATCAACGGGGGCGGCGATACCTGTCCGGGCTACGATGTCCTGCTGTTCACCAAGGGCATGAAAGGGATCAAGGCCGATGCCGAGGAAAAACTGGCTCAGCTGAGCATGGAAAACCCGGAAGACATCGACAAGATCTATTTCTACAAGGCGTCGATTGAAAGCTGTGAAGGTGTGATGGCTTACGCCAAGCGTCTGGCGAACCATGCCCGCGAGCTGGCCCTGACCGAAACCGATCCGGTGCGCCGTGCTGAGCTGTTCACCATTGCCGAAACCAATGAAAACGTGCCGGCTAACCCGCCGAAGACCTTTCAGGAAGCCTTGCAAAGTGTCTGGACCGTTGAATCCCTGTTTGAGGTCGAAGAAAACCAGACCGGCTTGTCACTGGGTCGTCTGGACCAGTACTGCTACCCGATGTATCAGGCCGATATTGAATCCGGCCGCCTGACCCAGGAAGAAGCCCTGGAGATGATGCAGGCCTTCATCATCAAGTGTGCCGAGCTGATGTGGATGTCAAGCGAGCTGGGCGCGAAATACTTCGCCGGCTATCAGCCATTCATCAACCTGACTGTCGGTGGCCAGAAGCGGATGGGCGGTGATGCGACCAACGACCTGACCCTGCTGATCATGGATGCCGTGCGCTTCGTGAAGGTGTACCAGCCATCGCTGGCATGCCGGATCCACAACCAATCGCCACAGCACTACATGGAAAAAATCGTCGAGGTGGTGAAGGCGGGTATGGGCTTCCCGGCGTGTCACTTCGATGACTCGCACATCAAGATGATGCTGCGCAAAGGTTACGACTTCGAAGATGCCCGTGACTACTGTCTGATGGGCTGTGTCGAACCGCAGAAATCCGGTCGTATCTACCAGTGGACCTCTACCGGGTACACCCAGTGGCCGATTGCAATTGAGTTCGTCCTCAACCGTGGCCGCATGGTGTTGTTCGATAGCTATCAGGGGCTGGATACTGGCGATCTGAATCAGCTGACCACCTTCGAAGCCTTCGATGCGGCGGTGAAAGAGCAAATCGCCCATATCGTCAAACTGTCTGCCGTCGGGACGGTGATCAGCCAGCGCGTCCACCGCGATGTGGCGCCGAAGCCGCTGATGTCACTGCTGGTGGAAGGCTGTATGGAACAGGGCAAAGACGTCAGTGCCGGGGGCGCGGTGGTGAACTATGGCCCGGGCCTGATCTTCTCCGGCCTGGCAACCTATGTCGATTCCATGGCCGCGATCCGCAAGCTGGTCTTCGAAGACAAGAAATACACCCTGGAGCAAATGCGCGATGCGATGCTGGCTAACTTCGAAGGTTACGAAGAGCTGCGCCGTGACTGTCTGAACGCACCGAAGTTCGGTAACGATGATAACTATGCCGATGCGTTCGCGCTGGATATCACCGAGTGGACCGAGCGTGAGTGTGGCAAGTACCGGATGCTTTACTCGCGTCTGAGCCACGGCACCCTGTCGATTTCCAACAACACCCCGATTGGTGAACTGACCAATGCGACCCCGAACGGCCGTCTGGCGTGGATGCCGCTGTCTGACGGGATCAGCCCGACGCAGGGAGCAGATAAGCAAGGCCCGACAGCGATTATCAAATCCGTGAGCAAAATGAATGTTGAAACCATGAACATCGGCATGGTGCACAACTTCAAGTTCCTCAAAGGCCTGCTTGATACCCCGGAAGGCAAGAACGGTCTGATCACCTTGCTGCGCACGGCTTCGATTCTCGGCAATGGCCAGATGCAGTTCAGCTATGTCGATAACGAAGTACTGAAGAAGGCCCAGCAGGAGCCTGAGAAATACCGCGACCTGATCGTGCGTGTTGCCGGCTACAGCGCCTACTTCGTCGAGCTTTGCAAGGAAGTTCAGGACGAGATCATCAGCCGTACCGTATTGGAAAAATTCTGACCCAGCGCCAGGGGCCGCAAGGCCCCTGATCAAAACCACGAAGCGCGAGCGAAGTGAGGAGAATAAATAATGACTGGGATAGCACAAGCGAGCAAAGACACCGAGCTGACCGGGCGGATTTTTAATATCCAGAAATATTCCATTTATGACGGTGACGGGATCCGCACGCTGATTTTCTTCAAAGGCTGCAACCTGAAATGCGACTGGTGCGCCAACCCCGAGGGGCTGAGCAGCAAGTTCCAGGTGATGTTCAGCCAGGACAAATGTGTCGCCTGCGGCAAATGTGCCGAGGTCTGTCCTGCCGGGGTGCACCTGATGAGCACCGGGGCAGACGGTAAGGCCCTACACAAGATCAACCGGACGGTGGACTGCATTGGCTGCCGGAAGTGTGAAGAAGTGTGCATGGGCGATGCGCTGGATGTGATGGGCAAAGATGTCACGGTCTCCGAGCTGATGGAAATCATCATGCAGGACTACGACTTCTATATGTCTTCCGGCGGCGGGGTGACTTTGGGCGGCGGTGAGCTGAGCCTGCAGGCGGATTTCGCCACGGCCCTGCTGACCGAATGCAAAAAGCAGATGATCAACACCGCGATCGAAACTCAGGGCACCACTTCCCTGGAGAACTACCAGAAACTGGCGACATGCACGGATCTGTTCCTGTTTGATATCAAGCAGATTGATACCAACCAACACCGTCAGTTGCTCGGGATCGGGAACGAAGGAGTAAAACGCAACCTCGAGTATCTGGTCGATATGGGCGCCAACATCGTGATCCGGATGCCGTTGATCCGGGGCTACAACGATTCTTACGACGCGATCACCGGGGCATTCAGCTATGTCATGGAGCTTGCCAAGCGCGGCAATATCCAGCGCATCGACGTGCTGCCATACCACCAGTTTGGCAAAACCAAGTACGACAAACTCGACATGATTTACCCAATCAAACAAGACCTTGGCTATAGCGACGATGAGCTGGATCAGCTGAGTGCCTTCTTTACCCAGTTCGATTTTGATATCCGCTTGGTTCGACATTAAGGAGGAAATGAAGATGACCAGTTTGGGCGTCATAGAAACCCGGGGTCTGACATCTGCCATTCAGGCTGCTGATGCGGCCTGCAAATCGGCAGCTGTCAACCTTGTGGGTTACAAGAAAATTGGTTCGGGGCTGGTGTCCGTGATGTTTCACGGCGAGATCAGCGCCGTATCGGCGGCGGTCGAAAACGGTGTCGAGGCGGCGAAAGACGTCGTGGCATCACTGGTGATTGCCCGTCCGGACGAGAGTGTGCTGGCGATGCTGGAAAATGAGGTATGCCCACAGCCAGTGCTTGTCACCGAAGCTGAACCTGAAGTGGATTCTGCAGCAGAGATGGCGAGGTCAGACGGTGCAGAACCAAAAAACCAGGCAGTTTCTGAAGCGGCCAAAGAGGCAGAGGCAAAGCCAGAAGCAAAGCCTGTCGACGTTGATGAAGTAAAAGCCGACGACGCTGACGCCGACGTAGTTGAAGTCAAAGTGGCCGCGAGCAAGGCCGAAGAAAAACCGGTAGCAACAAGCCATCAGGCAACAGCCGGACAGAGTGGCAGCGCGACTCGTACATCGGGCGATAAGCCTGCCGCGAAACGCTCTACCCGGACCCGCAGACAAGGAACACGCCAATGATTAGCGCAACATTAATGGCACAGATTGAGCAGAAACTACCGCCGAGCTGCCGCGAGGAAGCCGCGATATTGAGCTCGGCCATGTCCGATGCCGTGTCGGACCTCGGTATTCCGACCGGGGTCTCCAATCGCCATGTTCACCTGAGCCAGCCCGATATCGAGGCGCTGTTCGGGGAGGGGTATCAGCTCACGCCTATCAAGGCGCTCAAGCAGCCGGGCCAGTTCGCAGCCAAAGAGTGCGTCACCATCGTCGGACCGAAGGGCTCGATTCAGCGGGTCCGTGTGCTTGGTCCGGCGCGGGCAGAAACCCAGCTCGAGGTCTCGAAAGCTGACTGCTACACCCTGGGTATCAAGGCACCGGTTCGTGAATCGGGCGATCTGACAGGCTCGGCAGATGCCTTGCTGGTCGGCACGGCTGGCTACTGCCACCTTGATTCGAAAGTGATTTGTGCCCAGCGCCATATCCACATGAGCCCGCAGGATGCTGCGCGGTTTCAGGTCGAGAACGGCCAGCGGGTGAAGGTGCGTGCCGGTGGTGGTTGTGGGGTGGTGTTCGAGCAGGTGGTGGTGCGGGTCAGCCCAGCGTACGCGCTGGAGTTCCATATCGACACCGACGAAGCCAATGCGGCAGGGCTCCGCTCCGGGGAAGACGTTTATCTGGCGAGATAAGTCAACCGGCCAGACAAGCTCGCCAAATTAGTGGCTGAGTGAAGAGAGGTAGGAATGAACGAGCAACAGATTGAAGCCCTGGTGAAACGCGTACTCGCGGGCATGCAGCCTCGCACCCTGATTGTGCTGGGGGGGGATGCGGACTATCAGTCCCTGATCATTGCGCGTCTTCAGCAGTGTTCGCAGCGCCGATTCGCTATCTACATCCCGCCTTCTGCGGCTGCCGCACATTCAGCGGTTCAGTGGCAGGAAGTGGGGGAGATCCTTTCTTGGGACGGCCGCGATCCGGCGCAGTTTCTGTCCGGTTTCGAGGCGGTGTGGTTGCCGTTTCTCGACCCGGCAACGCTGGCCGAGATCGCCAACGGCTTGTTTGGATCGCCAGGTGCCGTACTGGTACAAACCGCCCTGATGAAAGGGATGCCGACAACGGCACTGGATTATCAATGCCGGCTTGACAGTGAGCTGAACCAGCTGAAGGGACTGGCCAATAATCCGGCCATGACTGCAAGGCTGGCATCGCAGCGTCAGGCGGTGCAGGCACTGGGCTTAACGCTCGGTTCGATCTCGGTATTTGATGCAGAACCCCGGGAGGCGGGCTGCAAAGCCCTTTCGCCCATCTCAAAAGCAACAGACGCAAGAGCAATAAGCTCAAGAACAGCAACTGCAATAACAACAAATGCAAACGCGCCGGCAGAGTCTGCATCGCCGCGCTTCATCACCCTCTCGGAAGTGATGGCGCAGGGGGGGGCTGCGTTCTCGGAGCAAGATCGGCTCACTGATCTGGCTCAGGAGTATGTCAAGGCTCAGCAGGTTGGTTAGCGAACGCTTTATCTGATTCGTAAACAAAAAATTGAAAGCAAACTTTAGGAGTATTTATGTCTGAATCTGTAAAAAAATGGCTCTGGATGGCGCTGGTCATTGCCTCCGAAACCTCAGCCACCTCAACCCTGAAAATGTTCGACACCAGTGAAGGCTTTACCAAAACAGCGTTGCTGGCGGTGATCGTGCTGCTGTACGTGGTGTGTTACTACTCGTTGTCTCAGGCGGTGAAGTACCTGCCGGTCGGTCTTGCCTACGCAACCTGGTCGGGGACCGGGATCCTGTTGGTTTCGACGCTGGGCATGGTGTTCTACGGCCAGCATCCGGATATGGCCGCGATGATCGGCATGCTGATCATTGCCAGCGGGATCATCATCATGAACCTGTTCTCCAAAATGGGTGAAGAAGAAAGCGAAGCACCAATCGAACTGAAAACTGAAGAAGCGAAAGGGTAAGGAGAGATACCATGTTTAACGTAGGTTTTTTGTGGCTGGCACTGTCAATTTGCTCTGAAATTACCGGGACTTCATACATCAAGAAAACCAATAACTTCCGCAATCCGGCGATGTCGGCATTGGTCATCGGTGCATACAGCTTGTGCTACTTCGCGCTGACTAAGGCGATGGGATATATCCCGGTCGGGATTGCTTATTCGCTCTGGTGTGGTTTCGGTATTATTGGTGTCACGATTTTCTCGATGATCCTGTACAAGCAGAAGCCTGACTTTCCGGCCATGCTGGCGATGGGCTTGATCATCTCCGGTGGCGTGATCATGAACGTGTTCTCGCAGATGTAACACATCATACCGCCCGCATGCGTTCCAGGTTTCATGGATACATGTGACCGGAAGAAATCGAAAGCCCCGAGTGAGTCTCCGCAATGCAGTTCACTTAAGGGGAGCTGCATGGCGATTAACCGGGTAGCGGGTCTTTGATATCTTAACTGCCCTGGGCCTAGATGGCCTGGGGCGATTTTCCTTGAAGAGCACTGACAGGTCCCCCCGTAGTGCCTTTAGCCTCTTGGGCGTGTTTCCCGGTGACAGTGCCTTACTCATTACCCTGAGCTGACTTGCAATAAACTGGCAGGCGTACTTGAAGCTTATTTCTGTGGGGGCTCTGTCATGCGCCACAGCCGCCTGGCTTGCCTCTCTCCTGACCAGGTTGTAGCCGAGAAGCAACCCCCATAACTCTTGATAAACCAGCTCGACCGTTTTGCTCCGCAAGGTAAGAGAATTGTGCTGCATGGAGCTCTTTATATCGCGGTAGCCCAGTTCAATCTCCCAGCGTTCGTGGTATAGGGTGGCAACCTGCTCGGCGCTGTACATCTCTCTTGGCAGGGAGGTGAAAACCGTTTTCTCTTTCCCGTCTACCTCATAGGTGACTGCCCGTACCTGCCATTTCTCAGGAAGGGTCGGATTCTTCTTTCTCGCTTGGGGCGAGACCTTCATCTCGATAAGGTTGTCATTGGTTTCCTCCTCGTCGAGAAGTGTGTATACCACGCCTTTTTTAGCAGGAATAAGCCAATGTCGGTTTGCCCCGCTGGCAGAGATGCCCAGCAACAGGCTTGCTCCGTAAAATCCCTTATCCAGCAAAGTCACCGAGTTATCCGGCAGCGAGTTGATAAAGGGTTGGGCCAGCGGTATTTCACCTCGGCGATAAGGGCTGATATCGGCATCAATGATGATATGGGAACGCACGTTCATCATGGTGACAAGACGGAGTACAGGGTAAGGTGTCTGGCGCTTTCCGGATGTGTTTCCCGAACCGAAGTGTTCGCGAAGCCCGGGGGTATCCGGGGTCCTGAACAGAGCCCCATCAACAGCAAAAACCTGAAGTTTATTCCAGCTGTCTTCCGGGTACCTTTCTTTACCCCATACCTGAGCACACTGTTTGAACAGCCATTTAGGCGCTTCCTTTCCCAGTCGCTGACGGGCTTGTGTCAGAGCACTCTTGGCCAGGAGTTCCTCGTTTGCCAACCCTTCGGCACAGACATTCATACGGCGGGCCACTTCAGCTATAGGCTCATTGCGGAAAAAGGCCATACCGACAATAAGCCAGAGCACCATATCACTGGGGAGCCGTCTTCGTCTGATGGTTGCCTGAGTCGATAAAGATGTAGCTCTGGCAACCCACTCGTCGGGAACGTGTTCAGAGAAAGTGGTCAGCTGGGAGATATCGACAGGAGACTCTTCAAGAAAATCAGTGAGTGCGGAAGCTAAGGGCATAAAAAAACCGGAAACCAGTAAATGATTTCCGATTTTGACGCATCAGAAGGATCAGTCAACCGATCCTTAACTGATCAGCATTGCGAGTGAGTCTCCGGGGCTTTTTCTTTACTGGATTGACAGCTCAGGACAGAACTGGATTGATTGGCGATGACCGTGATGATAGAGAACTATAAAAGGAAACCTGTTCATGTGTTACTGAATGTGCAATGTGGTTTATTTGAAAAAATATTTAATTTTAATGTTGATCGGAATGAATGCCTATGACAAGTGATTACACCGAATGTGGAAATAATATCGTTTAAATGAATCTGATATAAATTTCAAAAGTTTATTTAATTGTCATCCGTATATTTTTTCTGTAATCTCAACGATGCCTTATTTTCCACAGAGACAGACACGTAAGACCGGATAGGGTCGACTTCTTTTTTCCGCGCTCATTCCACCGCTCTGGTGTGTCCCTACGCCCCTGATGTTTTCTGATGTCTTTATGCTTCCTGACATGCGAGATGTGTCCTGTCATTATGCTGCTCCCCGGTTCTGCTTTCATGAAGATCAGCTGAGGCGGAAAGCACCCTCATAGCCGCTGGATGTATGAGGCGTGAAATGAAAGTGTGCCAATGTCTTTATAAATCACGAATGAATTAACCCGATGTCTTTCTATATTGTATATATACTTGGAATACACCCTGTCTATATTGGTAGCGGCTACCGTTTTGCGCGATGTAATTTCCGAGGTGGGGTGAAACTGTTATTTAATTTTTATTTTTCCGGAAGTGTTTTATTCGGTAGGCAAGGGTGTATTAAGCGCGGAAATGATTTAGGGATGAACTATGAAAGTCAAAACTGCAATCATTCTATTCCTTGGCGGGATATGTCTGAATCAGGCAATATTAGTGGGTGGGGTCTTTTGGCAGAAAAAACTCATTGAAAAACAAGGAGAAGTATATTCACAAAAAGAGCGACAAGAACGGATCATTCAGGAATTTATCCAGTCATCGGAAGATTTGACCCGACTGTCCCGAAGTTATGCGGTCACCGGTAATCCGCAGTTTCTGACGGCCTATCGATCGATTGTTGATTGGCGAAACGGCCAGTCTCCCCGTCCTGAATCGTTGTCCATTTCACCCGGCGCGACCATCTCGCAGCAAGCTTTGATGCAGGCGAACGGGATCAACCGGACGGAAATGGCGTTCTACCAACAAGCGCTGAGCCAGTCCGATACGCTGGTCAAGCTCGAAGAGCAGGCGATGCAGTCGGTACAATCCGGGCGGTTACATCCCGGTCCGGCCACGCCGCAGGCGGGTGAAACTGTCAATCAGTTCGCGACCCGGGTGCTCTATGATGCCAATTATTTTGGTGAACTGGCTTTGATCCGGCGCGCGGTTGATCAGCTATCGCAAGCGGTTCTGATGCGGACGGCGTCCGATGTTGCCGTGGTCGAAGCTGAGGCTTCTGCGACACAACAGGTGTTGTTGATCGTGCAGGTTGTGCTTACCGTGGTGCTGGCGATCGGTGCTTTGTGGATGGCGAAAAAGCTATTGGAGATGCTGGGCGGCGAGCCGGACGATATCGCTACCCTGGTTCAGCAAGTGTCTTCTGGTCAGCTTCGTGAGCAGGGTGAATCGGTGCAGGACGCCAGGGGTATCTACAAGCATGTCTTGCAGATGAGAGGCAGCCTGCGTGATCTGGTCAGCGAACTGCTGACCCTGACGAATGGGCTCAATCACGCATCACAGAGTTTGACCGCCAGCGCGACAGATATGCGGGCCGGTACCGCACAGCAGACGTTGGCGCTGGAGCAGACGGCGACCGCGATGAATGAGATGTCGACGACGGTGGAAGATGTTGCCCGGAATACGGTTCAGGCAGCAGATGCCGCGAAAGAGGCGAGTGGCGCGTCGCAGCAAGGGATGGATCGGATTGGCACCATGACTACCCAGGTTCAGAATCTGGCGCAATCGATGGAGCAGATCAGCGCTCGGATGCGGGGATTGGAGCAGCAAAGTGACGCGATTGGGGGGATCCTCGATGTGATTCGTGGCATTGCTGAGCAAACCAACTTGCTGGCTTTGAATGCGGCGATTGAAGCTGCCCGGGCCGGAGAGGCCGGGCGCGGATTTGCTGTGGTTGCAGATGAAGTCCGGGAGCTGGCCAGCCGGACGCAGGACAGTACCGAAGAAATTCAGTCCTTGATTGTCAACTTGCAGCAGGAAACCAAAGGGTCGCTACACCATATTAATCAAAATGCCCAGTTCGCGGCTGAAACAGCGCATTTGGCAGAGGAGGTTCGGGGAGCGGTTGAAGTCATTTCCAATGCGATCACTGTGATTGAAGAGATGAACAACCAGATTGCGACGGCAGCAGAGCAGCAAAACATCACCACGATGGAAATCAATCGCGGTGTGGTGGAAATCAACGACAGTGCCAAGGAAAATGCCGATCGTGCTGAACGCACTTATGTTTCTGCTGAATCTCTTAGCAAGATGTCGGAGCAACTCAAGCACAGTACGTCCGCTTTTGCGGTTTGATTGAGGAAGATAGCTTGATTGAGGAAGATAGCGGGTCGAGTTCGCAGGTATTGCTTGTCCGACGATCCGAAATCTTCAACACGACCCCATTGCCAGTGTTGAATAGAGGTAAAGATTATTTGTCAGTGGATGATAAATAATCTTTTTTCATATGCAGAAGTGTCGTGGTTTCCCTACACTGAAATAAATGCTATAGAAATGGTAAGGAGCATCCAATATAAATCTTTCAACCTGAAAACACAGCGCAAGGATGCAATCGCTGTCGGCATAATTTTCAGTTGAGCTGAATATTTTACAGTGGCAGGCGGGGTGATCTGGGATTACCGGGTTGGCTAGGGAGGCTGTAAGTGCTTAAAGGGAAAAAGTTTTTACTCATTGATGACTGTAACACTGCAATTTCTTTGATGCGGTCGATGCTGAATTCGTTTGGGATCACCAATGATTTTATTGATAGTACAACCGATAGCATGAAGGCGATTCGGATGATGGTATCTCACAGTTATGATGTCGTCATTTGTGATTATAATATGCGGCATAATATTGACGGTGGGTTGATTTTTGACGAAGTCAAACGCCGCCAGTTACTACCGAGCGATGGGGTGTTTATTTGTGTCACCGGTGACAATTCCCAGCAGGTCGTTTCCCATTTTATTGAATTAGAACCGGATGATTATTTAATTAAACCTTTCTCTGCTGCCAAATTTTATGAACGTATTGAAATGGTTGCCGAAAGAAAATCAGCCCTTTATCCGCTTCTGCTCGCGATTGATAATAAGGAATATCAAACGGCGATTGGTCTTTGTAAACGATATAAAATTAGCTACCCCGATTATGCCGGGTATATCGACCGGATTAATGGTGACTGTTTGTTGCGTTCAGAGCGGCACCTGGAGGCCAAGAAGTTTTACGAAGAAGCATGCCAAAAAACTGACCATCTCTGGCCGCGGGTTGGGTATGGCCAGGCGCTGAAAGAGTTGGGTCAATTAAAAGAAGCGGAATCGGTGTTTCAGGAGATCCTGGACAAATACCCCAAACAGCCGTTGGCCCGGAAGCATCTGGCCGGGTGTTTACTGGTGTCCGATCGGGTGCCTGAAGCCCTGGAGCAGTTTAACATCCTGCATAAAGTTAACTCGGCCAATCCATTGCGTGAGTTGATCATTGCCAATTTGTACGCAGCGCTCCAGCAACATAAAAAAGCGGCGATTGGCTACCAGCGTTACACATCAAAAGTATCGGGCACCAGCCGGTTCAGCTACGGGGTCAACCTGAATGTTTCGGTGTCACTGATGTTGGCCAGTATTTATACCGAAGATGTTGCAGAGCACACCGAACTGGTTAAAGAGGCCCGCCATAATATCCACGAACAACGCATTGTCGGGGAAGCAGATGAAGAGCGCTATGAGAGCGAAATCAGTGCGCTGGTGGGCGTAGCGATCTTCGCCTGTCTGCACGGGGATATTGAGAATTGTTTTACCATTGTCAATAAAGTGAATTCACTTAATAAGCCGCTGACGGATTACTACACGGTGTTGAATGTTGCCAGACTTTATGGTTTTTGCGGGATGCCGGATAAGTACGAAAAAACCATGCAAATAGCGCGGGAGTTGTGTGCTTTAAGTGATGACGATGCCTTGATCCAAAGTCAGGTGAAGTTGCTCGAAGCCTGTCATGCCGAAATTAATCAGCGTCTCACCCGGGGAAACAAACTGGTCGATCAGGCATTTGAGAAACGTAAAAATAATCGGGCGACTGAAGCAATTGAAGATGCCTATCGGGCGTTCCATATGGTGCCGTTCCACTACCGGCTGTGTTTTCTGATCCTTGAGCTGACGGCATTGGCGACGCCATCGTTTTTAACCCCGAAAGAAGTGGAAGCGGTGATTTACTCATGTCATTGGGTTTATCAGAACGATACCCGGCCAACAGCCGCGGAAGTGAAACAAGCCGATGAATATTATCGGGTTGCCTTGCAGCGGATCGGTAATATGTCGAGGGTATCCATTGCTTGATAGCGGCCGCTGTCTTATGCGTAAATGCAGCTTTCAAATCAGGAACGAGAAAAACCATGCTCAACGGCATTCATCATGCAGCGATTATTTGCAGTGACTACACACGCTCGAAAGCGTTTTATACCCAAGTGCTTGGATTGAAAGTGCTCGCCGAGCACTATCGCACTGAGCGGGATTCCTATAAGTTAGATTTGCAGCTGCCGGACGGCAGTCAACTGGAGCTGTTTTCGTTTCCTGAGTCACCGCAACGGCCGAGTTATCCTGAAGCGTGCGGTTTGCGGCATCTGGCGTTTGGGGTGATGTCCGTGGAGGCGGCAGTTGAACATCTGTGCGCACACGGCATCACCGTCGAGCCCGTTCGGGTGGATGAATACACCGGCAAACGCTTTACCTTCTTTCAGGATCCGGACGGGCTGCCGCTGGAGCTGTATCAGGCCTAGTGCGGCTATGCTGCAAATTGAAAGGTGTTTGAATGTTACGATGCTCTTCTGAATACCGCGCTTAGTTTCGGATCAATCCGCGTTGTTTCGCACATCATGCTTTGCTTTCGACAACCGGCGATGATCCGGAAGTGCTCATGTGACGGCGGTGACGATGGTGAAGGCGGGTGACGCGGATCGATTCCCCGCCTTGGGGTCGGGCTGGTAGTACCAGCGAGGGCGGGTGTCAGCTCAATATGCCGATAATCAGGCCGGTAAACACGATACAGGCTGTGGCGAACATCCCATACTCGATTCGTTTTTCAACCAGACTTTCGACTTCATTTGCTTTCAGCGTCACCAGGCTGAACAGGCAGCCGCCGGCCAAACCGGTCAGCAACACGGCCAGACTAAACAGGAAAGCGTTGACGAAATCCATAACAACCATAATTTTCTCCTTTTGGGCATATAAGAATCAATTGCGTGCTTGTTTGACGTGGTTATTTTGCGATGTAGCACGTCTTATTTGTCTTTCTGAGGGCGGAATCATACCGTTTCTTCGCGGTGCTGTAATCTCCCGGTCGGGGGAAAATGCATTCTGACTTGGGCTTCGGGATTTGCAGGTAGGGAAGCAGGCAGTCATTACAGATCTTACCGTTGAGTATTTTGTCTTAAAATTAAGTTAAAAACGCTGTTCAGAATTAGATAACCCTTCTGATTTCAAGTCCGGAATATATTGCTGAAACTTCTGAAAATGCAGGGCGTTGTGGCAAAACAGAGCGCGTGTCATGGATTACGCTTTTAGAAGCACTGGTTTCGAAATGGGGAAGCCGCGTGAAAATTGCATTTTTTGGTGAGTGTATGGTGGAACTGAGCGGGCAGCCGCTGCGCCGAACCTTTGGTGGCGACACGCTCAACACGGCACTCTATCTGGCTCGGTTGGGGCGCTCACGTCAGTTGTCCGTCAGTTATGCCACGGCGTTGGGCACCGATCATATCAGTTCCGATATGCTCATGGCCTGGCAGGAAGAGCACATTGATACCGCTATGGTCCGTCGGCTGGAACACAAGTTGCCGGGATTGTATCTGGTGGAAACAGAACCCAGCGGTGAGCGCCATTTTCATTACTGGCGCAATGACAGCGCAGCGAAGTTTTACTTTGCCACGGCACTCAGCCCGCTTGAGCAAGCTATTCAAAACCGGCAGTTGGATGTTCTGTGTATCAGCGGGGTCAGCCTGGCTATTTTGGCAGAAGAGGCCAAAGCAATCCTGGTGACGCTGCTGGAACAAATGAAAGCCAATGGCGGCCGTGTGGTGTTCGACAATAACTTCCGCCCGCAACTGTGGACGGTCAAACAAGCGCAGTACTGGTATCAGCAGGCTTTGCCTTATGCGGATCTGGTGATTGCCAGTGAAGCCGATGAGCGGCGGATTTGGGGCGATTGCGATGTGCGTTATCGCTATCCTGATTTTGACTGTGACGAAGTGGTGGTGACCCGGGGCAGCCAGCCTTGCTTCGTGTATACCGAGATGCGTTCGGGAAACCCCGTGAAGAGCGTCGTGGCGGCCAAGGTCCTTGATACCACAACGGATCCCTGCGCGGTGGGGGATGCATTCGCGGCGGGATATCTGGCTGGCCGTTTGAGTGGCGAAAGCGCTACAATGGCGGCAGAGTTAGGCCACGAATTGGCCGCCATCGTGATTCAACATCCGGGAGCCATTATTCCACCGGAGGCGATGGAAGACATTTTGTAAGGAGAAACGTGTTCATGTCCCAAGCCCTGATCGATCAATTGGCCTCATTTAAAGTAATCCCCGTCATTCAAATCAATCGTGTAGAGCAGGCTGTCCCTTTGGCGAAAACACTGGTTGAGAATGGATTACCGGTTGCGGAAGTGACGTTTCGGACCGAAGCTGCCGCGGAAGCGATTCGGTTGATGCGTGACGCTTACCCTGAAATGTGTATTGGTGCGGGGACCGTACTGACGACTGAGCAAGTGGATCGGGCCAAAGCCGCCGGTGCAGAGTTTGTGGTGGCGCCGGGGCTGAATCCGAATACGGTGCGTTATTGCCAGACGCACAACATGCCGGTTATTCCGGGGGTGAATAACCCCAGCCAGATTGAACAAGCGCTGGAAATGGGGCTGACTTTTCTCAAGCTCTTTCCTGCGGAGGCCTCCGGCGGGGTTGCCATGGTGAAGGCGCTGCTTGCCCCGTATGTAGATGTTTCACTGATGCCGACCGGCGGGATCAGCAAGTCCAATGTGGGGGAGTATCTGGCGGTTGACCGGGTTGCCTGCTGTGGCGGTACCTGGATGGTGGCCCCAGCGCTGATTGAACAGGGTCAATGGGAAGAAGTCGGCCGGTTGGTACGTGAAGCCGTGGCATTGACCCAGGGATAAACCAGAGATTTGTTTTTTAACGCCGCAATGAGCGGCGTTTTTATTGCTATCAACATTAATATCAATATCACTATCGATAAGTATCGAATTTCCCCTGAACCCGGAGAAATGCCGCAGTCATGCATAGTTTCATCGTTTTAGTTTGCGCATTCGGCATCAATTTGACTCAGGTTTGTTAAACGGTTGGGTGGATAGCAGATGCATCAATCGCTTCTTTGGCATGGATAAGTAGTGGTAGGAGGGTTCCATCGCATAAAAAATCAGAGGTTTCGGCTTGGTTTGACCGCAAAACAGACACTTGGCCGAGATGGTCCAATTTTCTTATTGACTCAGTTGAGCCAATCCGTAGAATGCAGCCCATACCGCAGCGGGGTCACCCCTTAACCGGTTGAAACACTTTATTTCATGAAGTGTTGTGATGAAAAGGCGCGTTGGCAGAGTGGCTATGCAGCGGATTGCAAATCCGTGGACCTCGGTTCGACTCCGGGACGCGCCTCCATTTCGACAAGCCCGGCAGGTTGAGCGCAAGCTCATCACAGTTGAGGTTTCACCAGGTTTCCTTCAGAAGGGGAGCTTTGGATGTCGAAACAGATGAAACGATATGGCAGTGTTGCGGTATCGGACGATTGAATAACAATCAAAACAGAATTGCGTGCCCTGGTGGTGGAATTGGTAGACACAAGGGATTTAAAATCCCTCGACGTTCGCGTTGTGCCGGTTCAAGTCCGGCCCGGGGCACCATTTTAACAACGGCTTACAGGCTTGTCCTGTAAGCCGTTTTTCTTTATGGCACCATTTAATGACCGCGATATTGCCTCAGTTTACCGGGCGTCATTAATACACCACGATCCGGCTGTTCAGGCTCGCAGGAATGACAGTGGTGGCATACATGGGGTCTCTGAATCGATACCCACTTGCCCCGACCGCAATGGTGGTACCATCTTCATTGAGATCCACGGTATGGCCAAAAAATGCATTTTCCTCAATCTCATTTGCTTTGAGCGTCAGGCCAAATTGCCAGTTTTGTTGTGCATCCAGGGTATAGATATGCACGGCACCAACATTTTCGAGTGGAGTGTTTGGTTGATCCGGCAGGCTGTCTTGAGAAGCCGTTGCACCGACGGCCAACACGCGTCCGTTTTGGCTCAGGCTCAATCCGTACTGGCTGAAACTATTGGTATTATCCTGCTGAGGACTGGCAACTTCCGAGGTAAATTGCCAGCGGTTTGCATCATCTCGGTGGTACACATAAACTTTACCGAAATTCGTATTTCTCCATCCGGGCATTGAGATAACCAGCGTGCGGCCATCGCTGTCCATATCGACTTCCGCGCCAAATTGTGCCACAGGCTCTCTTTCGCCGCGAAGCGACGCAGATAACTGCCAGATACCCTGCGCATTACGGCTGTAAGTCGAGACATGGCCATACTTGTAGTTATGGACAAAGTAGGGCATTCCGACAGCGACTTGCGAGCCGGAATAGTCGATGGCGAGACTATAGCCGTAGCCTTCATTCGCTTCGATATATGAGCCTTTCAGGTACTGTTTTTCAGCCCAGTTGCCGTTTGGCTGACGCTCGAACAAATACAGGCCGCCTGAATCTCTACCGCTATTATGATTCTCCTGCGGAGCGTCTGCTGTCGCGGCATCATGGCCGGTGGCCGTGACGGCAAGAACCTTGCCGCTCCCACTGAGCTTGACCTGGTGACCAAAGAAATCAAATGTATCTAGGCTGGAGGCGCTCTTGAGGTAGGCTTTTTCCTGCCAAGTACCAACTCCAGATTGTTCGAAGATATAGACGGCACCGACACCGTCAGTCGCATTGACCGTCGGGTCATCCACGCTTGTTGAGCTTTCCCCACTGGCTCCGACAGCGAGCGTTTTCCCGTTATCAGATAAGCTGATACTGACGCCGAACCAGTCGAAACCGTCGCCGTTAGTGGCAGTGATTCGGACCGGTTCTTGCCAGTTGCCTTCGTTATCCCGTTGATATACATATACCGCGCCCATCTGCTGATCAAAAAATAGGCCAGTGCCTTTATCTTCAAACGGTGCTGCGACTGCCAGCGTCGTGCCGTCGGCGCTCATCGTCACGCTCTCAGCATAGACAGAGTTTTTCTGAATGACGGTGGGCTCGAATGCGCTGGTTATTTTAACGAGTTCGGAAACAGGGAGAGACATCCGGTTTGAGTCTGTCACGCCCGATGTATTCACCGCTCGAATGAAATAGGGATGGCCTTGTATCGCTTTGACTGCCCGGGCGGATAAGGTGAGTTCTGTCTGATCAGTTGTTGCGACCTCGGAACAATTGCTGTCATTGGTCGTATCCGCGATACACAGTTGGTAGTACTTGGCCCGCTCGGCGGCTTGCCATGCAAAGTTGATACTCCCTTTTTGCGTTGTAAGTGCCGTAATCTCCTGGAAATTGAAGGCAGAAGGGAGGGGGTCGGGTTGGGTTCGTGGGGTGCTGTCGTCACCACCGCCGCCACATGCAGTTAAGAGTAAGGTTGTAAGTAAGGGCAGGCCCACGATGGGGGCGGGGTTATTCTTGTTTTTCATGTCATGATCCCTGACGTCGTGTATGCATAAGTCCCTGCTCGGCGGCAGGTTGGTGAATCTATCGTATCCTGTCTTTCCTGAATTACAGCTGGCGCTCCACGCTGTTCAGCGTTTGAAAATATTGTGCAAGTGTTCGCTCTCCGTAGGCCGGCGCGATCATGTCCTGTGCCGTGGCTGTGAGGAAAAACTCCGCTGTTCCGGTGTATTTTTCGGGTAAAGTTCGTGACATTTTAAGTAATAACTTGCGTAATATCTCTGGTACAAATGTCACTTTTTCAGGGTGTTGCACACTTTCAAAGGCAATCTCAGCGACTTGACGATGCGAGAGGATCTCCGGGCCGCCGATATCCAGCTCCCGGTCATTCGTATGGATGGCTTCCAGGCAAAACGTCGCTAAATCATCGCCATGGATCGGGTTCAGTTGCTGGGAGCCGTTCCCGAAAAGGTAAACCCGTCCTTGCTTGGCCATGTTGTAAAACTCAGTCATATCGGAGAAGAAACCATTCGGACGGATGACGCACGGCTCTGGGATTGAAGAGGTCAGCAGTTGTCCGGCAAAACGCTCTTTGGCCCGTAATAACCGAACGGTTTGAAAATTGGGCGCATTCAAGGCGGAGATGTAGATGAAGCGCCGGACACCGGCTTTTTCGGCTTCACGTAACAGGTTCAGGTTGGCCTGAAAATCCACATCCATATACCCCAGTCCATCGCGCTGTCGGGTGATCCCGACACAAGAGATCACCACATCGATATTGTCGCAACATCCGGTTAGCGACGCCGGTTCCGTGACCTGGGCGATTCGAATTTGCGGGTCTGTCAATCCCAACGCCTTGAGCCGGTGCGGATCTCTGGCTAAAGCCAGGAGAGGATAATCCCGGTTGAGAAGCTGTTTGACCAAGTGGCGTCCCAGGTAGCCGGTGGCACCGGCCAGCAGGACGCGAGGTTTCATTTCTGCCATCACAATTCTCACTTTGTCAGTAAATTGAGGAAAAACTGGGTTCTGAGTCCAACGTGCTGTTCGAGTTGGGTCGGTTCCAGCGGCATGTTGCCGGTAAAGCGGAGCTCATCATAGAAATCACTTTTCCACAGTTGAAACAGCATATCGGCCAGCTGAGCGGGTTCGAACATCGGCGAATGGACCTTGCCCTGCTCCAGGATCTGGCAGATCGCCGCCACGGCACGCTGTGGACCGTGTTGATACAACTGATCTTTGAGCCCCGTCATATGCGCACCGGCGGCGGCAATGGCGTTATCAAAAGCGATCACACGCGGCTGGCTGATCAGGGTCATCAGTTGGACCCCCAAGTTGTTGAGTCCTTGCTCCAGGCTGGTAGGATCGTCGGATCTGATGTTGGCCAATGCTGACTTGAGCGCAGTTTGGGTAAAACTGTCAACATATGCGCTGATGATGCCCTCCAGGTTGGTAAAGCGCCGGTACAGCGTCACTTTGGAAACCTGAGCAATACTGGCAATTCGTTCGATGGAGAGGCGGGCAATGCCATCTGTGGCGAGGATGGTGTCGATCGCATCGAAGATCTGCTGGGTTTTTTGCTGATCGACCGGACGGCCGGCTTGGGTGATCTGGGCTTCTGTTTTCATGAGATTGATTGCTTATTGCGTGAATGATCAAAATATATGCAAACCAATTATGAAACGCAAGCGTTCAATAATTAATGAGTGAGTATTAGTGGTTGGTTTTTATGGGGTTCACCAGAGCAGGCGGCGTGTGGAATGCGCACATTGATCCCCCTGTGGTTTGTGTATAAAGTTAAAGTAATCAGTGAAATAGAAGCTTGCAGGGAATCGCAATGAAACTGAACTGTGATATGGGTGAGAGTTACGGCATTTGGCAAATGGGAAATGACCATGCTGTGATGTCGTGGATTGATATGGCAAATATTGCCTGTGGCTTCCATGCGTCGGATCCGGATGTGATGGCTGAAACGGTGGCTTCAGCGCTAGCCCATGGTGTCGAAATTGGTGCTCATCCTGGTTATGACGATAAACCTGGTTTTGGTCGGCGCAGTATTCCGCATCTACCGGAGTCAATCACGCAGCTGGTGGCTTATCAGGCCGGTGCGTTGGAAGCCATTTGCCGATTGCAGGGGGGGCATGTTCGGTATGTCAAACCGCATGGTGCGCTGTATCACGATATGATGGCCAGCGAAGCCATATTCGAAGCCATGCTCAGAGCTGTCGCCGGCCTGAACCAGTTTGCTCCGATGCGGGCGGCCGAGCCGGTGAAGCTGATGATCCAGGCGCGCGCAGATAATGAAATTTATCAGGGGTTAGCACGCCGCTATGCGGTGGAGCTACTGTTCGAAGCGTTTGCGGATCGGGCGTATCGTGATGATGGCAACCTGGTGCCTCGCAGTGAGTCTGGCGCTGTTCACCGTGATCCGGCCCGGATCGAACAGCAAATCCGTGAACTGGCCGTGGGTGAGGTGACCACCGTTACGGGCAACAGACTGGCATTGCAGGCGGATACCGTCTGTGTCCACGGCGATAACGATGAATCCGTGGCCATGATTGCCCGGTTGCATCAGGTACTCAACCCATGATGCGTGTTGCCCCCGTTTCGGAAACTGCATTCATCGTTTATTTAGGAAGTCACATTGATACGCACCTCACCGAGCAGGTTGGCAGACTGGCCCGGTTCGTGAAAGCAGACTTTTCCGATGCGCTGATTGAAGTGATCCCCTCCTACACCTCCCTGTTTATCCAGTTTCATCCGCGCAAAACCACCTATGCGGTGCTGGAGCAGGCGATGTTTCAGTATCAATCGGTGCTGAAGCAGCCAGCTTCAGAGAGTGAATCCCAGACCGGCAAGCTGATTCGGTTACCGGTTTATTATCATCCGGACACGGGACCGGATTTAGCTGGCGTCGCGAAGGCACATGATAAAAGTGTTGAGGAAGTGATCGCCCTGCACAGCCAGCAGTCCTATACCGTGTGTGCGATTGGCTTTGCGCCCGGCTTTGCCTTTCTGGCCTCGGTTGATCCGGCGATTGCAACCCCTCGCCATGCCGAGCCCCGGTTAAGAGTGCCGGCCGGGAGCGTCGGGATTGCCAATGCGCAAACGGCTGTGTATCCGGCGGATTCGCCCGGCGGGTGGCAGATCATCGGGAACTGTCCGTTGCCGCTGTTCTCGCCGGACCGTGAGCCGATGACACCGTTTGCAGTCGGGGATAAGGTCAGGTTTGAGTCAATCGATCGGCAGCATTTTTTACAACTGGGAGGGATGTTGTGGCCGCATTAGAAGTCCTGCATCCGGGGATGCTGACCTTAATCCAGGATACCGGGCGGTTGGGCGTTGCCGAGCTCGGATTAAGCCAGGGAGGGCCGGTTGATTTGCATGCTTATTGCTGGGCCAATTATCTGGTCGGCAACGCGATGAACTGCCCGCAGCTGGAAGTCACCTTGGGGCAAGCCAGTTTTCGGGCACACACTGATCTGATTTGTGCGATCACCGGCGCGGACATGGTTGTGACGGTGGATGGCCAGCGGCAACCCCCCTGGCAGAGTTTTGTGGTGCATCAGGGACAAGTGCTGAAATTCGGCTATGCCCGGGACGGACTCAGGGCCTATTTGGCGGTCAAAGGTGGGTTTGATATCCCCCGGGTGCTGGGCAGTGCTTCGGCGGTGCCCCGTAATCAGCTCGGTGGCCTGAAGGCCGGGACTGCACTGGCTGAGGGCGATGTGCTGCCCGTGACACACGGTGAAATCAATGACCATGCGTTTCAGCCGAAGCGGGCGGCGCCGCGCTATATCCCGGATTATTCCGCGCCGGTTCGTCTGCGGGTGATGGAGTCGTATCAGTGCGATCATTTTTCTGAGCAAGCTAAGCAACGCTTTTACGCCAGTGCATATCAGATCAGCCAGCAATCCGATCGCATGGGATGTCGTCTGGAAGGCCCGGCAGTTGAGGCGGAGATTAACGGCATCATCTCTGAAGCCATCGCGTACGGCGCGATCCAGATCCCGCCAAACGGGCAACCGATTATTTTGTTGAATGACCGCCAGACATTAGGCGGATATCCTAAGCTGGGTTGTATTGCCAGGATGGATATGCCAAGGTTGGCCCAGGCAAGACCAGGTACTGCGGTTCAGTTTGTCCGGGGGAAATGGTCAGCCTTAAGCAAAGAATGGCAGGACTTTTCACAGTTTTTCGGTTTGCCGATGTAGCGTTTCATCGGTGACCGTTGGGGAGACAGTATGTATATTTTCGGTTACGGCAGCCTGATCAATCGTCATTCGCGGTTGTTGACGGGGCAGACCGGCGAAGCCGTGCCGGTGGTTGTCGATGGCTTGCAGCGACGCTGGGGCAAAGTCGACGGCAGCTACACCATTGCACCACTGGTATGCGAACCGGGTGAAGGGCGTTGTAATGGCGTGCTGGTCCGTGTCCATGACGGCTTTTTGCCGGAGTTTGACCGCCGGGAGAAGGGCTATCGCCGCATCGCCCTGGACCCGAGTGCGGTTCGCCCCGAGCAGGAGGTCACCCTCAGCGATGACCCGATTTGGGTCTATGTGCGTGAAAATTCTGCGCCGCCATGCCCGGATCAGCCGATTATGCAAACCTATGTCGACACTGTGCTGGCGGGTTGTTTATCGATTTCAGCGTCGTTTGCCCGTGCATTTGTCGACACCACTCAGGGGTGGCACCATGCGTTGGAAAATGATCGCCACCAGCCGAAATATGGCAATCTGGCCGGGGTTGAAGCGGCGCATTTGAGTCTGATTGACCAACTGGTCGCGACGGCCCGCCCTTAACTGAGCGGTGCAACATGGCAAAACCAAATAAGAAAGGGCCGACACAAACCGTCGAGATTTATTGTACCGGCTGTCAGGCCATTCTGTTTCAATACCGCAAGGGTGGCAAAGGCGCGTTGGTAAAATGCTTCAAGGAAAGGATCAGCCGGGACTATACCACCCAAGCGGGTGTGTGCCCGAACTGTGAGGCGGTGTTTGCGCGCGACACTTTGGTGCGCGGGGCCCCGGCGTTCAAAATGGTTGGTGGTAAAGTCCGCATGAAATAGGGGCTGCGAGCCGATTGCAGCCTGATGTTATTCATTGCAACGTTGGCGACCTTATGGAA
The DNA here is from genome assembly GCF_025398175.1 of Photobacterium sp. TY1-4. Lineage (NCBI taxonomy): Bacteria > Pseudomonadati > Pseudomonadota > Gammaproteobacteria > Vibrionales > Vibrionaceae > Photobacterium > Photobacterium sp. TY1-4. The sequence goes on along the minus strand of NZ_CP099734.1, from coordinate 2,181,007 downwards.
TTGAGGGCGTTGATTGCGAAGTGGCAGTAGATTGTATCGTGGCATTTGATTGCATCGTGGCTGTTGTCTGCGGGCATTGGATATCCTGGCGCAGCAGCATGGCTTTGAGATTCAACAGACGGCGCTCGTAGGTGGCTTTGACCAGTTGATAGTCCACCGCCGGCGCAAACCACATCACCAACTGGCGATCTGGTTTACGAACCTGCTCGACCCGGAATGCTTTCAGGCGGCCGAAGTTGGTGTTGATGTATTCCTGTCCTTTCACTTCAAAGTAATACCGGTCCACGTCATCGGTACCTTGCAGTTTGAAATCAAAAGATTTCTTTCCGTTCAGCAGATTGAGCCGGATCTGGCTACCGACGGCATCGCCATCACGGATCGGGATGTCCTGGCTGGTAAAGGTCAGGGTGTCGCCTTCATGTTGCAGCGATGTTCGTCGGCCATCCTCGCTGAACGTTGCCGAGGTCTGACCGGCCATCAAGCCGGAAATGTGGCGTTCAAAGGAGTGGGTTAAAAAGCCATTTTCCTGCTCAGACCAGAAGACCCGACTGTTCTGTCGGAACTGACTCTTCGACACCTTGATATCAATCGTGCTGTAGGAGCGGATTTGAACCTGATCCCCCTGCCAGTTAAGGGTTCGCTGGTAATGACCAATCCGGTGGTTGCTCAGGAACAAATCATACGTAAATGACTTGGTGCACTGATGGTATTGCTGTGCAGGGAGCGCCAGTGCTGATGGACTCAAAAGACCGACTCCCAACCCCAGTAGGGCATGCACGGCTAACTGTAATTTCACCAGACCTCCAGCCGACAGATATCGTCATTAAACGTTAGCAGTGGGTGTCTGATTACGCAAAAAAGCCGGGGGCTGAACCTGCCGGATGTGACTGCGATCCAGATAAAATTATGAATCTTTTTTTTCACAATTAATTCAAAACAATGAATGACTTAGCCGTAAAATGGCGTTTTCGTTGTTGCAACGGGCAGCGCTGTCAAAGTTAACCCATTGAAAGTAAATGCTTTGCGTTTGTCGCGGTAGACCGTAAATATGACCGTTTGATGTCGGAAATTTGACGGCCTTCCGACTCGCTCCTATTTTTATCTGGGTTTAATTGACAGAGAGGTGAGGTCCGATGAAAAAAATGAATTCAGCATATCGTCTGCGGGTGATTAAAGAAGTTGCAACACGACAGCGGTTGCTGGAAAACGGTGATCCGATGGCCTGCCACATCTCTCAACTGTTACACGAACGACACCAGCAAGCGCCGACAATCGAACAGCACTTTAGTGGCTGTCATTATGATGCCAATATCGGCGGCTGGGTCAGTAATCTTTGGGACGCCAAAAAGTAATTGAAATCACGCTGCTTCGGAGCCGGTCCTGCAGCAATCACTGTGCGCTCTGCTGGCTCCTGTCTCGAACATCCTGCTGTTTCCCCGACGAAGATTGCGGTCTTTTTCAACAGCTTTTTCTGCAACACTGGAACAATCCAGACGACTGAGGTACATTGCCCGGGCATTGTAATGTTAGGTCGCAGCATGAACTACATAGAGTTAGACAGTTATTCCCGCAAGTGGATTTTTACCCACGCCTCCATGCCGGTCGCGGCAGAAGATTTATCCCAGATTAAGCCTTTAACGCAGGCACGCTCCGCAGAGCTCTGGCGCGAACACATCAGCAAACAAAGCCCGGATGCCGATCATTTCGGTAAAGGGGATTGGCCGAGTGAGAGTGCTCTCTGGAGTGAAGCGCTGGACTGGCAGGGCGACTGGGATGGTGATGAGCCGGATCTGCCGGCAGCAATTGCTGAGTTCATCGATTGGGAAGACAACACCACAGTATTTTTCTGTTATGAGAAATACAATGTGATTGAAACCAAGTGGGGCGTGTTCAAGCGGAACTGGAAAAACTTCCTGTTTTTCGATGATGGCCCACTGCTGATTGGCCGCAAGAAAGCGCAGTCGGTATGGTTCAGCTCAAAAGGCACCTTTCAGTGCGCCTGCCGCCCGTAAGATCGCCGGAAGCGGGTGGATTGCGGCGATAGGACCGCATCCCCCCAAATGGCTTAGCACTGTGCCTTATACACTCCGCGGGCCGGGATGGTAGGTGTTGAACTCAATAATCTGCCCTTTGCCGGAAAGCTTGGCGCCGTACATGGCTTTGTCGGCCCGCCGTAAGATATCTTCGACGGTCAGCCCCTGCTCCGGGTGAACATAGTAGCAGCCGATACTGGCCCCCATATCAACCTGCGCTTCCTTCTCCAGTTGGATGGGCTCTCTGATCCGGCGCAGGAGCCGTTGGCTGGTCAGCACGACATCAGCTTGCTGGCCCACCGGATAAATCACCGTTACGAATTCATCACCAGCCAGCCGGGCAACGAGATCGCTGCGACGCACGGTGCGATTGAGACGCTCTGCAATAATCTTCAGCACCAAATCCCCGGCATTGTGACCATAGTTGTCATTGATTTGTTTGAAGTCATCCAAATCGATAAACAGTACGGCAAACAGCTGCTGGGACTGTTGTTGTGCCATTAATAAGTGATCGATTTCCTCGCACAGTTTGCTGCGGTTGGCCAGGTTGGTCAGCGGATCGTGCGTCGCCAGGTGTTCCAGTCGTTTCATCTCTTTCATTGAGCGTAGGTCGGAGGCGATCAGGACGGTTTGCAAGTCGTGGCTGTCTTTGATGTTATTGATCCGTACCAGCAGCGGAATATAAGAGCCGTCTTTACAGCGCTGGTTAATTTCCCCCTGCCAGTGACCGGTCTGTGCCAGCTCGCGCATAATCAGCTGCTCCATCCGGCCAAAGGTGGCGACATCGATGAATCGGTGGAAATGACGGCCGATCACTTCCCGGGCGTCATAGCCTAAGTATTGTGTGAATGCCGGGTTGACCATCTGGACCTTGCCGGCGCTGTTGAGGAGCATGATTGCATCCTGACTGCTGTCGAAGACCTTGGCGGCCATCTTTTGCTGCCGCTGCGCTAACTGGCGTTTGGTCACATTCTCAATCGCAAACAGGGTTTGCTGGCGTTTATGCAACGGGCGACTGGTGAGCTGATAGTACCGGGTCTCGCCGCCCGAATTGGCGCCAATCACTACAGTCTGATCAAGCTGGTGTTCCCCTTTGAGTACGGCCTGCACCTGGCTTTGAAATATGTCCGGCGCTTCCGGCCGGATGGCCGCTTTAATTTGCATGCCGAGCAGATTGTCCGGTTTGTGTTCTAAGACCCCTGCGCAGGCTTCGTTGGCCAGGGTGATGCGCTGCTGGGCATCGACCACAATCAACGCATGTTGAACTGTCTCGATAATATCGTCAGCAAAGGCCTTCTCATCGCCCAATTGGCGCAGCGTCGCGCGGATCTTGGCATTCCGCTCGTTCAGTTTGACCTGCATGCTGTTGAAACATTTAACCAATTCGCCCAGCTCATCATAGGTATGGGGCTGGAGCGGCGCCGGATTTTCATTCTTGATGATCCGGGTCATCGCGTGGTTGAGCTGGGTGATGGGCTGTGTCACCCAGGTTTGGATCCGGTTGACCACATAGGCACTGATGGCAAAGATCACCAGCAGCAACGCAAAGCTGATCTGAAAATGGGTCCGGCGAACTTCTTTCAAGGTTTGCAGGGAGACGGCAATGTGCATGTGGGCAATCGGCTCATTGTCCAGGGTCACCGGCACGATCAGATAGAGCAGATCATCTCCGAAGTGGTGGCCCTGGCTGGCAATCTGGTGCTGCTGCTCGGTGCTCGGTGGCACGAAAGTGAGCGCCGGATTTTCATAGCGGGCGAACACGCGATGATCGGGGTGTTCAAGCCGGACCCAGGCCACCAATGGATCCGCTTTAAAGGCTGAGAGCACTTCATTACCGACGACAGGATCGTTGAACAGAACGGCAGCGGTGAGATTCATGCCGACACCACTGGCCAGGATCCGGGTCCGGGTTAGCAGATTCTGCTGCTCAATGCTGAGATAGTTCTGATACGTGATGAACTGAAAACAGAGAAAAACCAAAATAATGACACTCATCACCGGGATGGAAAGCCGCTGGCTTAACGAGAGTCGTCGCATCAACTTACTCATCCCGGCCCCCGGTTTTTACATTCGCGGGGAGTAGGGCAATTCGCAGCAAGTGGGCGCTGATCGTCAGTTCGCTGCGATTAACATGCTCCAGGGCAATGGCGGGTTTGATGCGGTGCTGGTAGGTCCGGAGCTCAATCATGCCGCCTTTTTGCAGAAACACATCACTGTCACTGACGGTAAGGATCCCGCGAATTTGCGGCACGACCGGGAGATAAGCCAGTCGTTCGGCCGTGAGATAGAGGATGTCACACTGTGTCGACAGGCTGTTCAGATCATCCAGCGTTTGAATGTTGAATTGTTTATTCGGTTGATTCTTGCGCTCGACCAGTTGGTGCAGGGTTGCGGTGACTGGATCGCTGCCGTAGGTGCAAAATCGGTTGGGATGACGCTGTTCGGGCCAGCGGACAAAGTTGGCAAAGTAATAGATATACAGTGCTTTGATCCGGGCTTTGCTGGCGACAGACGGCGGCGGGGTATGGCCCATGTCCTGGGTATCAGCCGGAAATGGCATGAGTCCGATGGCAAACAGGGCCAGGCGCAGAAAGCGTCGCCATCGGGGCTTCGAATGATGGTGGTATGTCATCCATCCGTTGCAATACTGCCTGAATTTGCCCATACCGCCTCACTGTCGAACTGGAACTGACCGCTGGCTTGTCCTCGACACCAAACCTCGAAATCAAACCTCGAAACCGAACAGGGTTCGGTTAATGTCTGGATTTGCGTGCGGCCAGCAGCTCGGCAATGTGTCGGGTCCCGGAGACCAGGTTGGCGGCAGTCGAATGCACTGAACTCCCCGAAGAGACAAAGTGCTGGTGCAGCGGTTCACCCAAGGTGACAAAGAACCGGGCGCCGAGCCGGCCGGTTTTGATTTCCAGCGGCAGGGCAGAAGGATATAGGGTGCCCATTTGGTGCGGGTGGAGCTGATTACCGTTGATATAGATCATCCCGGAGCGGACATAGAGAAAGCCGGTCGTTTGCTTGGCATCGGGTTCAAATTGCCAGCATCCGTAGGGGGCGATCATAATATCCAGATACGTGACCGGAATGCTGTAGGGCACCGGGCTCATGATGTCTTTGTACTGGCCGATCAGGACCTTGGTTGTCGAGTCGGTCTCTTCGACCAGCGGAATACACGGGGAGGCAATATTCACACTGGAGGCTTCAGCCATTTCAGAGTGTCCTGCCGGAAGTGCGGTCCACAAGCTAAATGACTCGACCCGGCCGTCCTGCGGCGTCATGGTGTCTTGGTGAATGATGCCGTTTCCGGAGGTCATGACATGGATATCACCACTGTTGAGGGTGACATGGCTGCCGGCAGAGTCATGATGGCGCAGTCGTCCCGTGACAGGGTAACTGATCGCATCAATACCGGAATGGCCGTGGTAATCGAGGCCGATGGAGCGGACGATTTCTTTGGCTTCAAAGTGATCCCACAGGACGAAAGGATCGAGCTCATACATGTCGTCCGGATTAATGAAGGTGGTGATCGCGCCGGATCGGTGACCATAGCGGATTTTGTTGATCGTTTTTGTATTTTTCATGCCCAAATACCACGTACCACTGCGACTGATTCAGAGGTCGGATTTGAACTGCCTGCCAATATTCATGCGTGCCTGGTGTGGTGACGCGTAGGCCGCAATATCAATCTGACGGGCTGGACCACGACAGCTCGGATCTGTGTCCTGATCAGTCTGGTATAATTACGTATTTTAATGATTAAATCTTAGACCTTCCCTTCTGATTTGCTCAAGCGATGCGGTGGAAAATCCCGCTTTTTTGGGACTTTTTTGTTCCGAATTTCATACTTTATCCTGAGCCGTTTTGACCGGAACTCGACTAAGGCTGATCCGGCTCGTCGGCATTATTGTTCCAGCGGACATAGTCGACGCGCGCCGGGATATTCAACTCGGCAAAGGTTCTCAGCCAACGGATTTGATTACTTTGCAATTTATCTCCGGGACCTTTGACTTCGACCCATAGGTATTGGCCGGATTGAAACAGGATCAGGTCCGGCAGCCCGGCGCGGTTGCTGCGGGGATCAAACAGGATCCGCTCAAACAGCCGGGCCAGCAACGGGCCGGAAAAACATGCGGTACTCAGGGTCAGGAGCTCCGGCGGGAGCAGCGGCCAATTGACCCAGTCATTGCTCAGGCCGTACTTTGCATCGTAGACGCGGTGCCAGTGTTGCCAGCGACCCTGCGCAATATCCTGTAGTCGTTGCTGGATTTGCCCCTGGCGTTGTTGGGTGAACTCGGGCTGGAACATATCCCGGGGCGCGCGCTGGTACGGGTTAAGAAATGCTCCCGGAACCGGCGCAAAGATGATGTCCCAGAAGGCCAGGCCAAACAGCCCGCACAGCAAGCTGTTTTCGGTATAAAACACCTGCCAGCCCTGCACGGTGTAATACTCGGCGACTGCCAGCTCGACCCGCTGCCCCGTATACGCCAGTTGGAGGTGGCTCTCTGTAATATCCGGTTCGGGGACCGGCGCAAACGGATGATTGAGCTGACGGCAAAGCTTTTTCTCCAATCGGGCCGCCACATCGGCTTCTTCTTCATTGTGGGGTGCCTGTCGCATTTGCCGGGCTAAAGTCAGCGCGCTGTCCGGATCGCCGAGCTTATTCAGTATCCGGGCCTGACGCTCCCGGGAAGGGGGGAGCTCACTCTGGCGAAACAGTGCCAAGGCGACATCAAAGTGTTCGGCTCGCTCCAGGTCACGGGCGATCAGATTGATCAGTTTTTGTCGTCTGCGTTCCAGCGGCGGCCAGTCATATGTCGCGGGGATCTGCTGGGCGAGGGCGGGGATCGGCTCTGGATCTTTGCGATCTTTCGCCTGCCAGTATTGGTCGCTGAGATCAGACAGCATCAACCACTGCTCAATCTGCTGGCGTGCCGTAAATAAGCGGTTGTTGCGATCAACCGGATAAGCTTCAAACTGGTGCAGGCCGAGATCTGTCAGCACAAACTGGCTGAGATCCTGGTGCCGGTTGCCGAAAAACAGCAGCAGGAACGTGCTGAGATATTGTTGATGGCAGATCCGCAGAATATCGTCTCCGAAGTCCTCCGGGGCGGGGGCGCGTGCCGCCAGCGCTTCGACTAGTTGCGGTTTGCGGGCCTGCTTGAAAGGCGATAACGCCGGAAACCGACTCAGCAGTTCTGGTTTGGTGAACAAAGCGGCCAACTGCTCGGTGGGCCAGGTGTGCTGGTGCCACTCAATCAGGCCCCGATCGGCCAGGGCTCTGGCGGCGCAAGCCAAATCACCAATCTCCGGGTAGCTGAGTTTGCCGAGACGGAAAAACTCACCCTTGCGTGACAACAGGCGGACGTACAACATCTGTGCTTCGGCGGTGAGCCCTCGAAACTGAACGACCCAGTGTGACTCATCGTCACTGAGCAAATCCTGGTAACGCTGCTCGACTGTGTCAATCAGTCGGCGAAAGTTGTGCAGGTAATAATCAGGTGCAAGTTCAATGGGGGTCATCGTGGGTCCTGTAACCGGTTGTTATTCCATATCTTGTTGTTATATTTGATAAAAATAATGTCGTAAGTAGGACATTCCCCAGCGAGCTGATATGATGAGCAGAAATGTTTGGGGAAAGGTTTGCTGTGTTTGCCTGTCTATTTTCTGTATTCCGATATTTATTCATATTTGCTCTGGGTATGATCGCCATATCTGCAAATACCTTTGCCGCCTTACAAGAGAGCAGTGCTCCGCCATCCGAGTTGCTGGGTGCTTCCTGTGTTATTCGCCATGATAATCAACTTGTCATGTTCTCTGAAGCCATTATCCGAAAAATGTCACTGCCGGGGGGCTATATTGATGCAGGCGAGACGGCTGCCCAGGCGGCGGCCCGAGAAGCACTGGAAGAAACCGGAATTGAGGTGGAAGTCAAAGACTTGATCACCTATCGGGGGCGGGCTGCTATTTTCAGTTGCGTGGCCAAAACGCCGATCCTGGTTTCTTCTTTTCAGGATCCGTCCGGTTATCCCATTGTCGCCTCCTGGTTTGCCAAACATTATGCCAAGGAAGTGCGCCGGGTTTATTTAGTCGATCCGACGTTATTGACAGAAAAGCAGTACCGTTACCCTCAGGATGTCAGCAGTTTACCGCAATGGCTGGCCCAGACCCCGTCCAGCGCCATCGAAGTGTATGCCGTTTTAGCTCAGCATGCATACTCCTATCACCGACTTGAACTGGAATGGATCGAAACGCTCCAGAATTGGACGCGTTCGTTGCCCGCGCCGCTCGAACAGGGGGTCGAATGGCTGATGTGGGGGTTGAACCTGCCGGGAGAAGCCAAAGTGCTCGCCTTACTGGTTGTCGGGGTGACGGCTTGGTTTGGTCCCCGTGCCATGTTACAGCTGTTTGTGATCCTGATGCTGACGATGTTGACCAGTTCATTGATTAAGCTTGGCGTGGGCTCACCGCGCCCTTCCGACATTATGCCGGAACTTCAAAAAGTCAATGCGTACGGATTTGGTCTTCCCAGCGGTCACACGCTGACGGCCACCGTCTTGTGGGGCATGGGCTGGTCCTGGCTGAGCCACCGGGTCGGCCCGTTGCTGCGGTGGGGGACCTTCTGTTTATTACCGCTCCTGATTGGCGGGCAAGCACTGGCCCGGGTCTGGTACGGCGTCCATTTTTTCAGTGATATTGTGGTGAGCATTCTGCTGGGGCTGGTGTTGCTGGCACTGTTTCAGTGGTGGCAGGCGGCACAACGCTTTCCGCTGGCGGCGATGGTTGTCAGCCGCGGATTCTGGTTTATCAGCGCTTTGATATGCGGCCTGATTGCAGTGCTGACCCAGGCCCCGGATCATACGTATCTGTTTGCCGGGCTGGTGGGGCTTTTATTAGTGGTCGATCAACTGCCGGCAGCCGGCAGTATCCCGACTATGGTGACACGATGGCAGATTCTGGTGGCTTCTGTGGTGGGGGTGAGCCTGGTGATGCTGGTCACCGAATTGATTTCCGACCACAGTTCGGTCAATGCCATGGTGTTGGTGATCTGGGCCATCGGCTGGGCGCTGGCGTTGATGTGGCTGGTGGGGGCACCATCCGTCATCATCCGCCGTCAGGAACGGATTGCCAGGATTCCTCACTGATTTAGCGCCGTGCGCAATGTCACGCTTTGTTTCATATTTGGAGTGCGGTAAAGTGAGGGCAAACGATTTCTATAAGAGAGGCCAGTAGCCGTAGGGAACGGCGGTAATACTGGACAAGGAGAGCAATGTTACCTGTATTGACCCATCAGAATAGTATCGACGATGTCGTACTGTCTTATCTGCATGCATTAGAACAAGCCGGGTTCACCGGCGATATTGAGCAGAGTTATGCCAGCCGTCTGGCGGTTGCAACCGATAATAGTGTCTATCAGCAACTGCCGCAGGCCGTGGTGCTGCCGCGCTCGACCGAAGATTTGGTGCGGATTGGCCAAATCGGCCAGCAGGCTGAATTTCGGGCCATCACCTTTTCTGCCCGGGGCGGCGGTACCGGCACCAACGGGCAGTCACTGACCCCGGGGATCGTGGTTGATTTATCCCGCCACATGAACCAAATCCTGGAAGTGAATCCGGAAGAGGGCTGGGTTCGGGTGCAAACCGGGGTGATCAAAGATCAGCTCAATGATGCGCTGCGTCCCCACGGTTTTTTCTTCTCGCCGGATCTGTCGACCAGTAACCGGGCCACCATCGGCGGGATGATTAACACCGATGCATCCGGTCAGGGCTCCCTGAAATACGGTAAAACCTCGGATCATGTGCTGGCGCTCAAAGCGGTGCTGGTGGACGGCTCAGTGCTCGACACCGCGCCTCTGACGGAGCAAGCGCTGGCGGTACAGAGCCAGGGCGATGATTTTGCCGCCCGGGCGCTCCGGGTTTCGGCGCAGGTGTGTCGCGACAAGCGTCAGCAAATCCTCGATAAATTCCCGCCGCTGAACCGCTTTCTGACCGGGTATGACCTCAAGCACGGCTATGATGAGGCGATGTCGCAGTTTGATATTGCACGCCTGTTGTGCGGCGCGGAAGGCTCGCTGGCGTTTATTGCCGAGGCAAAACTCAATATTACCCCAATCCCGAAATCCCGCACTCTGGTCAATATTAAGTACGACAGTTTTGATTCGGCGCTGCGCAATGCCCCGATGATGGTCGAAGCGGAGGCGCTGTCGGTGGAGACGGTGGATTCGCGGGTACTGAATCTGGCCAAGCAGGATATCGTCTGGCATACCGTCAGCGATTTGCTGACAGATGTACCGGGGAAAACCCTGCTCGGGATCAACATGGTCGAGTACGCCAGTAATGATCCGGCGGAAAACCGTCGTCAGGTTGAGGCGTTGTGTGCGCAGCTCGATGCGTTGATGGCTCGCGGTGAGAGTGGGGTGATTGGCTATCAGGTGTGTGATGATCTGGCGGGGATCCAGAAAATTTACACCATGCGCAAAAAAGCGGTTGGCTTGCTGGGTGCCGCAAAAGGCAGTAAAAAGCCGGTGCCGTTTGCCGAAGATACCTGTGTGCCACCGGAAAACCTTGCCGACTTTATCGTCGAGTTCCGCCAGCTGTTGGACGAAAAGCAACTCGACTACGGGATGTTCGGCCACGTGGATGCAGGGGTACTGCACGTGCGTCCGGCGCTGGACATGTGCGATCCGGCGCAGGAACGCCTGATGAAGGAGATTTCCGATCAGGTCGTGGCGCTGGTGGCCAAATACGGCGGCCTGATGTGGGGCGAGCACGGCAAAGGCTACCGCTCTGAATACGGCCCAGAATTTTTCGGCGACGAGCTATTTACTGAGCTGCGGCGGATCAAAGCGGCATTCGACCCGGATAACCGGATGAACCCGGGGAAAATCTGTACCCCGCTGGATAGTGATGCCGAGCTGGTCCAAGTCGATGGCGTGAAACGCGGTACTTTTGATCGCCAAATCCCGGTCAAGGTGCGTGATAGCTTCAGCCGCGCGATGGAATGTAACGGCAACGGGTTATGTTTTAACTATGACACCAGCTCGCCGATGTGTCCGTCGATGAAAATCACAGCTGATCGCCGCCATTCGCCGAAAGGCCGGGCCGGGCTGGTCCGTGAGTGGTTGCGACTGCTGGCCGAGCAGGGGATCGATCCGGTGAAGCTCGAAGAGCAACTGATGAGCCGCACCCCGTCGGTGAAGCAAATCATCGACCGCTTCAGAAATACATTCGGTGCCGGCAAGCAGACGTATGATTTCTCCCATGAAGTGATGGACGCGATGAACGGCTGTCTGGCCTGTAAGGCCTGCGCCAGTCAGTGTCCGATCAAAGTGGATGTGCCGAGCTTCCGCTCCCGCTTTATGAATCTCTACTACAGCCGTTACCAGCGTCCGGCCAAGGACTATCTGGTGGCGTATGTCGAAAACTATCTGCCGCTGATGGCCAAGGCCCCGGTGACCTTCAATGCCCTGATGCGCCCGTCATGGTCGAAAAAGTTGACCGAGAAAACCATCGGTTATGTCGACATGCCGCCGCTGTCGGTCCCGACCTTGCTGGAAGGGCTTGATGGCCACCATGCGACCCGGTTTGATCTGCAATGGTTACAGGCCCTGTCGGCGCAGGAGCGTGAAGACTATGTGCTGATCGTCCAGGATCCGTTTACCAGTTATTACGACGCTGAAGTGGTACGTGATTTTGTCCTGCTGGCGGAAACTCTGGGCAAAAAACCGCTGCTGGTGCCGTTTAAACCGAACGGCAAGGCGCAGCATGTGAAAGGCTTCCTGCGTCAGTTTGCTAAAACCGCTCGCAATACCGCAGATTTCCTCAACCAACTAGCCCAGCTTGGGATCCCGCTGGTCGGGGTCGATCCGGCACTGGTGTTGTGTTATCGCGATGAATATCAGGAAGTGCTGGGGGAGACCCGCGGCGACTTCCATGTGATGACCGCACATGAATGGCTGCTGCCGCTGTTGCCGTCGCTCCCGGTCCGGTCGATGCGCGAAGCGGATCGCTGGTACCTGTTTGCGCACTGTACGGAAAAAACCAAAATGCCGAATGCGGAAAAAGAGTGGGCGCAGATCTTTGCCGGGTTCGGGGCGAATCTCATGCCGGTTTCGGTGGGATGTTGCGGCATGGCCGGCACTTTCGGTCATGAAAAAGACAAGTTGGCGATGTCCCGCGGGATCTACGATCTGAGCTGGCAGCCGAACTTGGAGCAACTCGATACCGAGCGTTGTATGGCAACCGGTTATTCATGCCGCAGCCAGGTGAAGCGGTTTGAGCATATCCGGATGAAACACCCGGTCCAGGTTCTGCTGCAGGTCGCCAGAGCGAACCCTGTGTCGGCAACCCAGGCGGGCTGACTCGGTCATCCATTTGCTCTGGATTTAGCTTGCCATGTCTGTGGCAAGCTTGCCAGGTGACCAGTGAAACAGGTTGGCTGTGGTGTAAGCTGCTGATCAACTAGACAAGGCGACTGCTTTTACAGGCAGTCGCCTTGTTTTTTTTTGCGAAGATAGCAGTCCCGTTAACGCGGGGCAATCGGTTAATGATTCGCTTCGAGTAGATAGTCTGCCAGCTGATCGGAAAGCCACTGGATCACACTTCCCGGACGGCTGTCGCTTTTCATTATTTCCCCATAAGACTGCCAGCTCATCGCCTGATTGTATTTGAGGACCTTCAGCGTGCCTTCCCGTAAATACTCATTGATCAGCAGCGCTGGGACATAGGCCCAGCCGGTATTGTCCAGTACGGCATCACGCATGTGCTCAAAAAAGGGTAGGGCAATAAAGTTGCTGGCCCTTGGCGTGAAAGCTTTCAGGCTCTCGTCGTCAATATAGGCCAGGGCAACCTCAGTGTAGCGATCCATATCGCTGCGTTTGACCTGGCGCAGCCGCCCGAGCGGATGCTCTTGATGGGCGACAGACATCATTCGGATCTGCCCCAGCTTGTTCTGCGCCACCTGTGAAATCCGGTGATCATCGGTGAGCAGGGTATACGCTACATCCACAATATTTTCCTGCACCATCTGCTCCAGCTCCGGTGGCGGCGCGACATAAATCGAGATACTGGTGTTGGGAAACCGTTCACTCATCGCTTGGATCAACTGACGCCACAGGATTTCCGGCAGGGCATCATCCCGGGCAATTCGCAGGCTCGTCTCGACGCCGTTCAGGTGCTGGTGGCATTTGTCCTCAATATCTTTGCTGATCTGCAGCAGTCGCTCACAGTCGTTGGCGATGGCTTCGCCGATCTCGGTCAGCATCACTTTGTTCCCGGAGCGGGTGAGTAGCTGGACGCCCAAGTCATCTTCCAAGGCACTTAAGGCGGCGCTGACGGTGGTGCGGCTTTTGTTGAGTTTTCTCGCCGCTTCCGCAATGGAGCCGCTTTGGCTGGTATGGATGAACATCTCGACCTGGCTGATTTTCACATTGGCTCCGCTTAGATGATTCGTGTCATGAATAAAATTTATTGGCTTTAGCGACGAAAAAGTTGTCGCTCAGTGATTATAGCAACCAACTATCATCAGGTAACCTTACGGCTGTGTGATCAGATTCGAGATATCCGACGAAAAATATGTCGGTTTGTCAGAGGTAGTTATGTTGACCAATATACAATTAGAACGCCGGTTACTTCAGTTCTCCACATTTTCCTCCTTGATGTTTGCCCTGATGGGGATTGGCCTTGGGCTGTGGATGGGGTCGTTAGTGATCGTTTTCGACGGTGCTTATTCCTTCATCAGCCTGGCATTAACCCTGGTATCCCTGGCTGCAGCGGCGTATATCCGCAACCCGGCGGTCGCCGCGCAGCCGGAGCGCGTTGCGATAATTGAACCCGCGGTGATTGCGTTGAAAGGCATTGTGATTACCGTGATGTGTTGCTTGTCATTCAGCTCTGCGGTGGTGGCGATCCTTCATGGCGGCCGGGAGGTGGATGCCGGACTGGCCCTGCTGTTTGGGGTGGTGAATGTGCTTGGCTGTCTCGCAACCATGTGGGTGATGGCCACGCAGGGGAAAAAGATCCGGTCGGGTTTAGTGACTGCTGAGATTAACCAGTGGCTGATGGATACGGTGATCAGCGGTGCGGTGATGATTGGCTTTATTCTGGCATCGGTGATGCGTTTCACGCCTTGGGCGGAGTATGCGGTCTACGCTGATCCGGTGATGGTGGTGGTGGCGTCGATTTACTTTGTGATTGTGCCGTTGCGAATGGTCTATGGCGCACTGGGTGATTTGCGTGGTGCTGTTGCCGGTCAGTCACAGACCGGCAAGCTGGCCAACAGTGGGGTGGAGTGAATTTGAATTACTTGCGGTTAAGCAACAGGGTATGCTCGATTTCCCGAAAATGGCTGGCGGCATCAATCAGCGAGCTGGCGGTGAGCGCCGGCACGCCATAGATCTCAACATCCGCCTGGTAGCGCGAACGCACTTTATCGACCAGTAAATCAAAATCCCCGTCGCCGGAGAGTAGAATCACCCGATCGACTTCCGGCGCATGCTCAATGACATCTAACGTGATCCCGACATCCCAGTCGCCTTTCGCCGAGCCGTCGCTGCGTTGAATAAAAGGTTTGAGCTTCACCTCGAAGCCAATACCACGCAGGATATTCTGAAACTGCCGCTGCTTTTCATCGCCCCGGTGGATGGCATAGGCATACGCGGCAACGACTTCTCGTCCTTGCGTCGCTTCAGCCCAAAAGGCGTTGTAATCAAAGTTACAGCCATAAGTATCTTTCACGGTGTAGTAGATGTTTTGTACATCGACGAAAATAGCGACTTTTTCCACGGGAACTCGGCAGGTAAATGAATAAACTCAGCAAGAGTGCCTGTGAATCGGTCGAAATACAAGTCGGTCAGGATGTTGTAAGGAAATTTTGTAGGCTCTTGTCGCGGCAGGGAAAACATGTGACAGTTAGCAGGGTAACTTGTCGAAGTTGAGAGCAAATCCATTGAAAAAGTCGATGATGAAAACAGCCCTGGCAGCGGCTATCCTGTTGAGTGCAAACGCTGCTTTTGCCAAAACCTGTCCGGTTGATGTCCAGCACGATATCCATATTGCGGATGATCAGGTGTCGGTCTATCAGGGCGGTCAGGCCAAAATGTGGATCGATGCGCAGAACCAGGTCTTTGTAGACGGCAAACAGTTAGAATTGAATACGGTTCAGCAGCAGGCGGTGGAAGCCTATAGTCAGGCAGTGAAGACTTACTTACCGCAAGTGGCTGATCTTGCAGACGATGGCGTCGGGATTGCGTCAGAGATTATGAATGAAGTGGCGTCCCGGTTTGATTCCGGCGAGTCTTTTGCTGGGGTAAAAACCCTGATTGCGGATTACAGCCAGAAGGCCCATGATAAATTTTACCCGGAAGGGGAGTTTGTTATGCCGGCCAACATTTTTGAAACGGCAGACACCGACTGGCGTCAGGAATTTGAGCAGGCGATGAAGCATGTGAGTGTGGAGTCGATGTCGAATCTGTTTTCTGCCCTGACCGAGAAAATGAAAAACGGTGAAATCAGCTTTTCTGAGCTCCAGCAGCAGTTTGGTGAAATGAAAGCGGCTATTGAAGCGAAAGTACGTGAACGTTCCGGTGAAGTGGCAGAGAAAGCCGGGGAAGTCTGTGATTCGATCAAAGGACTGGCCGAAGAAGAACAGCAGCTGCATCGGGTGGTTCCGGAACTGAAACCATACCAGATGTTTGAAATTTAACGGCCCGGACGGGCAGCTTCATTTGACGGCATAGGAGTGAACTCATGCTGAAATTCGCGGTGATCGGGGTTTTATTGTTGCTGGCTTATCTGGCGACGAAATACTTAGATGAGCGCCGTCAGAAAAAGCTGCTGATTGTCTTGGGTGTCGTGATTGCTGGTGCGGTGGCGTACCTGATGGCGATTGAGCTGATGCGCTGACTAGCCTGGGTCCATTCGGCATAAAACAAAGCCCGCTTCGTGCGGGCTTTGTGTTTTATCACGTTCTGGCGAAAGGTTTAGCGGGCCGCGGAACGGCTGCGGGCCGGTTTACCGTTCTGGCGCTGGCCGGCCGGTTTTCCCGGGCGGGCAGGGCGGTTGGATGGGCTTTGCGCTTTGCCGTTGCCTTTGGCTGTGTTGGCTTTTCCTTGCGTGCCACGGGATGAATTTCCGGGACGGCCATTTGACTTCCCTTGACCATCTTTACGGATATCCGGCTGGTTCGGGTGTTTGGTTGCAAAACGCTTGGCACCGTGGCGACTGGAGCCGCGGCGCTGAGCCGGAGTCAGTTCGGCATCGCTGCCGGCTTCCGGCACCAGACAGTGTGGCTTGTCACCAATCAGGTGCTTCTTGCCCATGCTGACCAGCGCTTCGCGGATCAGCGGCCAGTTGGCCGGATCATGATAGCGCAGCAAGGCTTTATGCAGTCGGCGCTGACGCTCGCCCTTGGCCACAAACAGATCTTCACGCTTTTTGTACTTCACGCGCTTCAGCGGGTTGGTCTCCGAGTGATACATCGCGGTAGCGTTACACATCGGTGACGGGTAGAAGTTCTGAACCTGATCACACTGGAAGTCGTTTTTCTTCAGCCACAGCGCCAGGTTCAGCATGTCGTCATCAGTTGAGCCCGGGTGCGCTGAGATAAAGTACGGGATCAGGTACTGCTTCTTACCGGCTTCAGCGCTGTATTTTTCAAACAGCTCTTTGAAGCGGTCATAAGTGCCCATGCCCGGCTTCATCATCAGATCCAGGGTGCCTTTCTCGGTATGCTCCGGCGCAATCTTCAGGTAACCGCCCACGTGGTGGGTCACCAGCTCACGGATATACTCCGGAGACTCAATTGCCAGGTCATAACGAACTCCGGACGCGATCTGGATCTTCTTGATGCCGTCGACGTTGCGCGCTTTACGGTACAGATCGATGGTGTGTTTGTGGTCGGTATCCAGCTTCTTACAGATCTCCGGGAAGATACAGGACGGACGGCGACAGTTCACTTCCGCTTTTGGATCCGAACAACCCAGACGGTACATGTTAGCGGTCGGGCCACCCAGATCTGAAATGGTCCCGGTGAAGCCTGGCACCTTGTCACGAATATCTTCCAGCTCGCTCAGGATCGACTCATGCGAGCGGTTCTGGATGATCCGGCCTTCGTGCTCGGTGATTGAACAGAACGAACAACCGCCGAAACAGCCACGCATAATATTGACACTGGTTTTGATCATGTCATACGCCGGGATCTTGGCTTTGCCGTACTTTGGATGCGGCACCCGGGCGTATGACAGGCCAAACACGAAGTCCATCTCTTCGGTGGTCAGCGGGATCGGCGGCTTGTTGACCCACAGTTCTCGATCACCGTGCTGCTGGATAAGGGCACGCGCAGAATACGGGTTCGCTTCCAGGTGCATGATCCGGCTGGCGTGGGCATACAGGATGCGGTCGTTACGCAGTTTTTCAAACGACGGCAGGCGAACCGCCGTGGTTTTCGAGTCGTGGCGCGAGGGCTGAATGGTGATTGGTTTGGCAGCCTCCTCAGCCTGTGCTTTTTTGGTGGTCGCACAGGTCTCCTCTGTCGCATACGGGTTTGGCATTGGCATCGCTTTACCCGGTTTTTCGATCCGACTGGAATCAATTTCCTTATAGCCTTCCGGGCGTTCTTTCAGGATTACCGCCGTACCGGCAATGTCAGTCATGGTGGTAATATCTTCACCACCGGCCAGGCGGTGGGCCACTTCCACCAGGGCACGCTCGGCGTTGCCGAACAGCAGAATATCGCCCTTGGCGTCAAACAGCACCGAGCGACGGACTTTATCCGACCAGTAGTCGTAATGGGCCAGGCGGCGCAGGCTGGCTTCAATCCCGCCCAGTACAATCGGGGTGTCTTTGTAGGCTTCGCGGCAGCGCTGCGAGTACACCAGCACGGCCCGATCCGGACGCTTGCCGCCTTCGTTATTCGGCGTATAGGCATCGTCGTGGCGCAGCTTACGGTCCGCAGTATAGCGGTTGATCATGGAGTCCATGTTGCCGGCGGTGATGCCGAAGAACAGGTTTGGCTGCCCCAGTTCCATGAAGGCGTCTTTATTATGCCACTCCGGCTGGGCAATGATCCCGACCCGAAACCCCTGGGCTTCCAGCACCCGGCCGATCACGGCCATGCCGAAGCTCGGATGGTCGACATAGGCATCGCCCGTCACAATAATGATGTCACAGCTGTCCCAGCCGAGGGCGTCCATTTCTGCACGCGTGGTCGGCAGGAACGGCGCTGTGCCGTAACATTCGGCCCAGTATTTTGGGTACTCGTTAATTTTGTTTGAAATCATTTGCTTACAGTTACTTCATTTATGTTAGGGGCATATTGGGGGCATTCTTGCCTTCTTGTAGGGGCAGCGGTGTCGCTGCGTTGGGTGTGCTCACTCACCCAAACACCCGGATATTGTCAATTGCTGTTGCATGTGAATGCCCCTGTTGATTGGCGTATGTCGGAAATTGCCCCTGCAGAGAACATCCGGCCAGCTTTCAGTATGGCGGGTTTGCCCCGGCTTTCTAGCCGGGACTGCCACAAGTCGCTGCTAGACCGCTGATGTTCAGGTCTGCCGGTACGACAGGCGCGATTTTCATCGCTTCGGTTGTTGGGATTTCCGCCAACCGAGCGCTCATCTCAAAAGGGGCATGAGTTTACCATGTTCAGGCGGGAAAACATCAATTTCTATGGTTGGGGGAGCGGTTTCGTTGCTGCTTGTCAACAAGACCTTAAACACTTTGTGGTTAAGGTCTCGCACCGAAGAAAGATAGAAATTCATCAAGATTTTTGTAGATAAAATCACCGATTATTGGTGACTTACCAGCGAGGCAATAGAGCTAACTCTCAATAAGCAATGGCATCGACGGTTATGCATTGTACTGAATATCCGAATTTCCAGTTTGTTCGATCGTCTATCGAGATATCCGCAATATAGTTTGTCCCCATATGTTGCTTCTTGGCTGCTTGGATTGCCTCGCCTCGCTGGTTGACGTTGCCGGGCCCACGGGAAACAAATACAGAACTCTCGTTTGACAGCTTTCCCCCCTCACTGGGCCGATTGCGTTGGAGCTTTTTACTGCGCCCTCATAGATAGGATCTTAAGCGCTAACTCTATATTTTAGATAGAAAAAAGGCTTCATTTATGATCAGATAGTCGTCGCCAAACAAACCCTCTAAATCAACCATGAAGCCGATGACGATTATCTCTCTGAAAGACCAGTTAGCGCAATTCTTTAATGCTGATTTTCTTGGCAGAACTGCTAAACGTTGCGGATTTATCCAGCGGAAAAGGGCTATTCAGCCACAATCGCTGGTACTGAGCCTACTCGCCGCACTGAGTAAGGGGAACTGTACCGCCATCGCTGACCTCCATCGCCAGTTCAATGGTATGTGCCTGAGTGAAAATGACAATGTGGCATACAAACCTTTCCATAACCAACTACGCAAAGATTCTTTTGCCGACTTCATGAAGGAGCTGGTCAAGTTCGCCATGATCCAGTTTGTCGAGAAGGCGTCCCACTCGCTACCGAAAAAGCTCGCACTGTTCGATGAAGTGTTGCTGCAGGATGGCAGCTCGTTTGCCGTACATCCAGACTTGGCCGGGGTA
This sequence comes from Photobacterium sp. TY1-4, assembly GCF_025398175.1. Classification (NCBI taxonomy): domain Bacteria; kingdom Pseudomonadati; phylum Pseudomonadota; class Gammaproteobacteria; order Vibrionales; family Vibrionaceae; genus Photobacterium; species Photobacterium sp. TY1-4. The sequence goes on along the minus strand of NZ_CP099734.1, from coordinate 2,161,384 downwards.
TTTCCGAGCCGGTTTAGACAATCCAAAGCGGCGGTTGAATGCCATATGACCATGTCACTATCCAGCCAGTCTCCCACCGCAATGTCAGTCACGGCTGACACAGCCTCAGAGCGTGGTTTCCTGCCTGAGCCCCAGTCACTTAGTAACAAGCTTCTGTTGGCCGATGCCGGTTACGTAGATTTCGACTATTTCGAGGCGCTTACAGAACATGGAGGAGCGTTCGTGGTCCGGGGCGGAAAATCGCTCAACCCCCTCATCGTTGAGGCCCGCAATGGCAAAGGCCGACTTTTGCCGAAGTTGGCAGGCAGAAAGCTCAGAGATATCACCCGGAAGAACAATCGTTCCGAGGTGCTCGACTTGACCTGCCAACGTGGCAGATTCAAGTTTCGCCTGATAAGGCGGTGGTTCGCCGAGGAAAAGCGCTACTGTATATGGTTGACCAACCTACCGATATCAGAGTTCACGGCAGATGACGTGATGGCCGTGTATCGCTGTCGTTGGCAGGTCGAACTACTATTCAAGGAGTTGAAATCACATACCAACTGGAAGCGTTTTGGGACAGGGCAAAAAGCGATAGTTGAAGGCCTTATTTGGGCCAGCCTGCTAGCGCTGATAGTCAGGCGCAGTCTCGCGGTGCAAATACTGCCAACAGTCTCCCTTCTCAAGGCAGCCAAAAACGTGGATGTCTGGTTACTTCCGATTTTGGAGGCATTAATCCATCAAGCTTGGTCAGAAATAACGGTCCGCCTGAATTGGGCCATTCAATATATATCGAAGAACGCTGTTAAATCGAAGCAAAGAAAATCTAGGCAGGACAGTAGCTTGGATGGCATTTACAAGAAACTTAATGCTTAAGTTCCAGTCTATGACTGCGCCCTTATCAACGTAACTGATCGCCGCAAATGAACCATGTGGAGAAGTCGCACATCCCGTTAACAGGATGGACAGTACGATAGAAAGACTGCCTATTTTAGGAAAAAGCATAAAGGGACGACCTCAACTGTGGTGGCTGTTACTTCTCAGTCTAACGGATGGCATGGACTTCTTCTCATTCAATGACGCCGTCGCGTTTTGTGTTGCTGTTTTTTCCGGGGGGATTGTCCTGCGTCAGGAAGACGGTTGTCATCCTCAGTGCAGTGATTCCCGATGACGCCATAGTCGTTTGTTAGGCCATTTCTTGAGGCTTGGTAAATTCAGAAGCCCAAAGCTGCTGAGCCCAATCAAGTTGCCCTTTCCCTAACTCAGGACAAACCTCTAAAGCTTGCTGCAATTCGCCTAACTTGTGCTCAAGTTCAGGTTGGTTTACGTTATTTGTAATGATTTTACCCAGAGTCCAACTAAGCAAGATATGAATCAACGTGATTCTAGTAGCTTTATTTGAATCATAAGTATCAAAGCCGAACTTCATATTCAGAGTAATGCTGCCACAGTCTTCCAATGTTGCATTATCGATCACTTCAAGTTGCCACCCTTGCAATTCTCGAGAGTAGTGGGCATACGGTTGTATTGAAGAACAGAACTCTCCAAAATATTCCCCCCAACCTTGTGACCACAAGGATTTAGTATAAAGTTGCCAAACATTCTGACTTAATCTTTTTCTGATTGCTCCCGAACTTTTTGAACCTTGGACCCATGCCGTAACTAATTCTGACGAAAGGCTTCGATCTTTTAAGAAGCCGCATTCAATTAAAGTTAACGCTTCGACACTTTGCCGAGTTAAGCTTAACGCTATTGCATGTTTGCCCTCTCGATTTGCGTCTGCACTTGCCATTAAGCATTGAACGTAATGAAGAACTGAACATTGGACCGAGGTTTTACTGTCCAATGACAAGTCTGACAATTGATCTGCCAGCTGTATAGCTACACCAGATACCTCGCCAATTAACTGGCTACCAACTTCAAACCATTTAGGTGTATTACTCAAATTTTTCTCCTATGACCTAACGCCGTTGTAACCGGCAAAAATTGTTGGCTAAAATGTGAAGCGAAGTGTAGCAGCCAACAAGTTTTTGTCCGCGTTTACGACTTTGTTAGTTTTTCAATTTCGCCGATATAGCTTTTAAAGCCATCCTTTAACCCATTATGTAAAAACGCAAAGTAACAACCACAATTACCAGCCTTGATGACTTGCTCAGGACAACCGCAGCGTTGAAACGCTCGAAATGCTTCTTTACCTGGTACATTAATAAAGGTTTCTGCGTCATATGGAAAAAAGACTGCTATACGATACTCACTTTCATGTCTATATTTGATTGATTTTGTAAATACAGCAGCTTCTGAAGGCAAGTAATCTAAGCCTGCGTTTTTGTCATAATACTCGACATTTCTAGCCACAACCTTACCGCCAAGCCTCTTTTCAAACACAAATTTCAAGAATTCGATTAGATATTCAACATTGAATTCTATACACACGTCAGCATCAAATTTCTCGAATAATTCGGGGTCATTTTTCTTATTGCTGAAGCAGATACATAAGCAGTTTCGTACTGGCATTGTAACATTTACATTACCAGCTAAATAGCTGATCCTAATAGTGCTACATTTTGATAATCCCATGCCCGCCTCCTGGAAATGGTGATACGTTGTCCATGAAGAACTTCACCTGCCGAAGAAGTTGCCACATATAGCTACATTTGTGGTTCCGTGTGATGGTTTCATGCAGCGCATTCCACAGCCGCTCGATAACATTGACCCAAGGCGAATAAACAGGCTGAAACCGCAAAATGAACTTGGGATTTTGTTTTAGCCAGGCTTGTGTTTTTCGGCTCTTATGAATGATGTAGTTATCCAGGATAAGTGTGATCGTTTTTGCGCCACGATAGTGGCGCTTGAGTTTCTCTAACATCGCGATGAATAACTCTGAGTTTTTGCTACAGCTGCTGACATATAACACCTTGCCTGTTGCCGAATGAAGCGCTCCCGCAAGATAGTGTTTTTCATTTTTTCCCGGTGTCGGGACGCGTTTTTGCTGGCCTTTCATCACCCAATCAGCACCGATTTTAGGGTTTAAATTGATATCAACTTCATCCTCGTAAAAGACAGGATGTCTTGCAGAGCAATTGGCTAAGGCTTGATTGATTTTATCCATCTTTTCAGTGCGATGCGGATCTCTGATACAGAGTGTTGGCGCTGCTCGTCGCCAAACAATGCCAGCTTTAGGTAACCAGCGACGGACAGTTGAGGCGGCAACGGATGAACGAAACAATTTGTTCAATTCCAGTGTCAGCAGCTCGGTACTCCAGCGGCTTCGCTGATATCCTAAATCCTGTGGTGATAGCTGAATCAGAAGTACTAACATAGAAAGCATTTCATTCATGGGTAACAGCGGTGGACGGCCGGTATCCATTGATTTCAACCCGTCCATACCACACTCAGTAAACCAGTTAATCCAGCGTCCGATAGAGGAGCGAGCAGCACCAGTCAGGGCATGAACTTCAACGATAGACTTACCATCATGCAGGGCAAGAAGTGCAATTAATCGACGGGCAAAACCTTTATCTGCTGTTGATTGAATCGCTTTGTGCATTCTTCGACGTTCCGGACGTGGAATCGGTGCTATGATGGCCATTGCTCAGTCCTCTGCGTGGATATGATTTGGTGTGGTAACTGATCAGATCGCACAATTTGGACTGAGTTCCCTTCCCTGAAAGATCTACTATTAGGAACAGCTATTTAGATCATCGGGATTTACTTCTATTCCAGCAAAAGCAATTTTTATTGATTCGGGAGTAAACTCAAAGTGCTTAATCTCTTCGTCATCTTGCATATTTTCGTTTTCTAGGCGAGCATAATGCCTTATATCGCATAGCCGTATTTGACCACTTCCATCGACTAAGTCTTGTAGATATTTCCACTTTCCATATAGATATTTGTACACAGTTCCCTCCGAAAAACTAACAGCCAATGTGCAGCATGCCTGGTTTCACGCAGCTACTGCACGGGATATTTGTCGTACTGTAACCATAAAATATATTTACTTTCAATCCATTACATCACAATAGCACTATCATCTGTCTTGAAGTTATCCGTACAAAGTCAGCATTGTGATTGAGCGAGACCTCATCTGACCCGTGCGTCAGAAGAGTCGCCTTTGGTGGACTGATGGTGTGGAAAGCAAGCAAAACATGTCTCGTAAATCCCGGGTTACGGTTGGTGAATAGACTAACGCCAACAACCCCAATGCTGAATGGTTCAACATCGGGGCTGCTTTAGTTGGATACGAATTGAGTTCAGGCTACCAGTGGGACGCTACTCAGCTCCGCACTTTGCCTTAGCCAGCGGTGCAGGGCGGGTGGCCAGTTGATCGACGGCTCACAGGCATAGCCACGCAGGATGGAATAGAGGATCGCGTTGTCGAGCATCGCCTGGGGTTGCAGGCTGTCGCGTTCGGTGAGCAACACGGTGGCCTGTTCCAGCAGGGATTCCAGCTCGTTGACGATGGTGGTTGTCTGTGTCATCAGCGCCATAAAATTGAGCTCAGGGCTTTCTTTGCGGGCTTGCCAGCTGGCGCGACTTTGCGCGGTCGCGAACTCTTTCAGGGCGAGGTGATGCCAGCGCGGATAACCGATTTTTTGCAGCAAGGGAAATGCGCTGCGTTGCCATGCCAGCACGGCGGGGGATGGGGTCAGCTCCGCAGGTGCCGGTAGATGCAGTTTGATCAGCATGTCGATGATTTCCAGACTTTCGGTCATCAACCGGCCGTCGTCGAGCTGCAGGATCGGGACGATTTTTTTGCCCACCAATCGGGTGGGAGTGGCTTCATCATGATAAGCCAGGACTTCAATGTCCAGGGGGACGCCGAGGCGACCGGCGATGTATCGGACCCGGGCGCAAAACGGGCAGTGTTCATAGATATACAGTTTCATGGATGCTTCCTGATAATGGGTTTGATTGAATTGTTCAAGCGGTTGGCTGAGGCGTTTCGCTATAAACCGGGTAATCGCTGTAACCTTTTTCCGTGCCACCGAATAAGGTGGTTGGATCCAATTCCGCCAGCGGGTACAGGTGTTTCAGCCGGGAAACGAGATCCGGGTTGGCGACAAAGGGACGGCCGAAGGCCACCAGATCCGCCAGCCCCTGCGTCAGGATGTGTTCGGCGCGCTCGGTGTCATAGCGTCCGGCGACGATGATGGTATTGGTGAACACTGCCCGTAACGCCTGGCGGAAGCTCAGCGGAATGGTCGGCGCATCATCCCAGTCGGCTTCCGACAGGTGCAGGTAAGCTACGTTTCGGGCTTGCAAGTGGCGGGCACTTTCCAGAATCGTCGGTACAATGTCCGGGCAATCCATGTCCTTGAAGGTGACAAATGGCGCCAGGCGTACGCCGACTTTATCCGCGCCAACGGCGTCAATCACCGCATCAACTACTTCAAGCAAGAATCGGATCCGGTTTTCGCGGCTGCCGCCGTAGGCATCGTCACGCACGTTGGAATTGGTTCGCAGGAACTGGTCGATCAGATAGCCGTTGCCGCCGTGGATTTCCACCCCGTCAAACCCGGCAGCGATCGCCTGGTGTGCTGCCTGGGCAAAATCAGCGATCACATGTTCAATGTCGGCCTGGGTCATCGCCCGAGGCTCGATACAATCCACCATCTGCCCCACGCCATCTTCATTGGCAATCCAGACCTGGGTGTCGATCGGTTTGATCGCCGATGGGGCGATTGGCGCCTGGCCGTGCTGAAAGGTCGGGTGGGAGACGCGACCGACATGCCACAGTTGGTTGAAAATCCGCCCGCCCTGATCGTGGACCGCTTGCGTGACTTGTCGCCAGCCTTCAACCTGCGCCGGGGTATACACGCCAGGCGTGAATGAGTAGCCCTGGCTGTCGTCTGAAATCTGGGTTGCTTCCGTGATGATCAATCCGGCACTGGCACGCTGGGCATAGTAGTTCGCCATCATCGCATTGGGGATGTTTCCCGGCTGCGTGGTACGGGCGCGGGTCATCGGCGCCATCACCACTCTGTTGGCCAGAGGCAGTCCTTGCAGGCTCGTTGGGGCGAAAAGTGTCGGGGCACAGTGTTTAGTGGCAAAGCGTGCTGAGGTCATACGTGTTGGGGAAGTGCGCGTGGTCATGTGAGGTGCTCCAAAATGACTGCGTGCCGATGGCATGCAGCGATTGTTCATAAAATCTAAAGAGTAAGTCAGAACGAGATATCTCGATTCAGATTACTCCTGGGTTAAAGAAACAATAGCGAAAAAGCGCATCGGGATAATCTGGCCGAAATCGAATTAACTATTTAGAATATCCAAATAATCAAAGGGGGAATGATGGATAAACTGGCCAGCATGGCCCTGTTCGCAGCGATTGTTGAGCATAACGGCCTGGCTGCGGCGGCTAAGCATCTCAATACGTCCCCGGCATCGGTGTCGACCAAACTCAAGGCACTTGAACATCATTACGGTGTTAAATTGCTCAACCGGACCACCCGGACGGTGCATCTTACCGATGAGGGGGAGCAGTTTTATCAACTGAGCAAAACAACCTTGCAGCACATTGCTGAGATGGAAAATCAGATGATGAGTCAGCAGGATGTTCTGCGGGGGAACCTGCGTATCTCAGCACCGCGCGATCTGGGGAAAAATGTCGTTGCCCCCATGCTGGATCGGTTTCTGGTACGGCATCCGGCACTGGTGCCTCACCTGATCCTCAGTGACGATATTTTGCCGATCCATGACGGCCGCCTGGATGTGGTGTTTCGCTATGGTCACCTGGAAGATAGCCAACTGGTGTCGCGTCGTCTGCGGACCAGCCGCCGGGTGCTTTGTGCTTCGCCGGGATACCTTGAACGAAACGGTCGTCCGGCCGTGCCGGAAGATTTACACCAGCATCAGTGTCTGGGGTTGCTCCGGGCGGGTGAGCAGCTGACCCGCTGGACCTTCTTCGCCGGGAAAGATAAGCAACATCTGGCAATCCAACCAAGCCGATTATCCAACGATGGCGAGATGGTCAAACGCTGGGCAATCGACGGGCACGGGATCGTTCTGAAATCCTGGGTCGATGTAGAGCAAGATGTTCAATCCGGTCGGCTGGTGGTGCTTCTGGAAGATTATCTGCAAGATTTCGCGCCCGAAGTGTCAGAGGGAGCGGACTTGCACCTGGTCTATCCGACCCGGCAGCATGTCCCGGCGCGGACCCGGGCGTTTATTGATTTCACCCTGGACTATTTTCGGGCGGACACGTTCCGGTCCTGAAACCGGAGCATCCGGGATGCCATTTTCCCGTAGCGAAAGACGGAGATATCTTGGTCACACCCCATTGGCTTTCTTAAACCGCCGGACTTTGGTCCGCATGTTTTTCATGGGGGAGGATGTGTTGAACTGAATCATCCGGCCCAACGTCCATTGTTGGTACCACGGGGTTCCATAGAGGTCATGATTGCTGAGGCCCGCGATCAGCGCCAAAATCTCATGGACGGTGAGTTCAAGCTCGGTGAGCAGCGCGTCATAGGGCCAGTCGCTATACTGCTGATGAAAGTGCGTGGCGAGTAATCCCAGCTGATTCCATTGGTAACCGGTCTCCGGAAAATCCACCGGCTGCCCTTGTGCGACGAGGCGATGCCATTTCAGCACTAACTTTCCCCAGCCAATCAGGTAGGCCAGCGTATCACAGACGCTGATATGGGTGCCTTTGATATTGCCTTCGACGCCTCGCTCACGCGCCAGGTGAGCCGGAACAGACCGGTAATCGGCCATCAGCTTGGGAAAAATCGTCTGGATTGCCAGGGTTAAATCTGCTTTAGACTGCGGGACTGAGGACATCGTTTTCTCCGTTCACGTGCGCGATGGCGGGGCTGACTCGCTGCGCTTGGGTGCTTAGTCAGCATTAAGCCAAGGCGTGATGGGAATCACCATGTGTTGCATCATGAATCGCTGATGCCAGATCGCTGGAAGAGCGTTTGTGCGGGAGGCATCTCAGCTCGGGTGAAACGACTGTGAAAAACAGGGAGCCGGTGGCTCCCTGTCGATGACGGCGTGGCCGTCGGATTTAGGGGCGGCAGCGCGATTAGGACTCGCCGAAGGATTTTGCCAACCCTTCCAGCATCTGGACCTTTTGATTCATCAGGCGGGAGGAAGCTTCAATCTTCTCCACCTGGTTCAGATTCTCGCTGGAAGATGCTGAAATTTGGGTGATGTTTTGGCAGATATCTTTTGAGACCAGTCCTTGCTCTTCAGCCGCTGTGGCGATTTGTGCAGAAATACTGGCGATGTCGTCAATCATGCGAAACACATCGCGGATCCGTTGCGCTGTGGCTTCGGTGCTCTCGACGCACAGGTTGGTTTTCTCTGTGGTCTGCCCGGTTCGGGCTTGCCATTGGTTCAAGGCAACCTGAATTTCCCCAATGCTGACCTGCATTTTTTCGGTGGCACCATGGGTGCGTTGCGACAGTGCCCGGACTTCGTCGGCAACCACCGCAAAACCGCGTCCTTGCTCTCCGGCCCGTGCTGCTTCAATGGCTGCGTTGAGCGCCAGCAGGTTGGTTTGCTCGGCAATGCCCTGAATTTCAATCATCATGGTTTCAATTTGCGCGGAAATATTGGCCAGAGAGCGGGCGGTTTCAGCTGATGCTCGGGTTTCTTGTGCCAATTCATGAATTGTGGTCTGGGTCGCGTTGAGCGCGCGGGTGGTTTCCTGACACTGATTTTGCGCCGTTGTGACTTTATCAGCGGTGAGCTGGGTATTTTGTGCGATTTCACCCGAAACGGTCGTCAACTGGGTAATCGCGGAGGCTATGGTGTGGGTGTCCTGATCCTGCTGAGCAATGGAAGCTTTGGTGGAAGATGAGGCGTCCTGCATGGCGTTGGCGACATCTTTCAGGGCATGGCCGGTATCTTCGACCCGGCCGAGAACCGTGTGCATTTTGGCCCGATTCAGCTGGAGGTGAAAATCAGCAATGGACGCCTGGGCGTTGCCGCTATAGATGACTCGGGTCAGGCTGTCATACTGACTGGCCAGCCGGGCGCAGAATTTGGGGGTGATGAACAGCTCCTGACGATAGATCAGGCTAAGAAAACACAACGGGGCCAGGGCGCTGTAGGCACCAAGGCTATCCGGAAGCAAGTGGCCGAGAAAAATGGTCAGGACAGAGAGGAGCAAGGCCAGGGCAAGCTTCAGGTTGGCTGAAAGTGATAAAGTAGCCGGCTGTCTTTGTTGATTGAGCTGCTGATAAACCGAAGTGGCTTTTTGGATCAGGGCATCACTCGGCTTTCTGCGCACCGATTGATAGCCTGAAATGCGATTGTTTTCGTAGATCGGGGTGACATAGGCATCGACCCAGTAATAGCGGCCGTCCTTACAGCGGTTTTTGACCATCCCGCGCCAGGGCTGCTCGGCCTTCAGGTGTTGCCATAGATCGGTGAACGCCTGAGGCGGCATATCCGGATGGCGAATGATATTGTGGTGCTGGCCAACCAGCTCTTTAGCCGAGTAGCCGCTGACTTCGACAAACGACTCGTTGGCATAGGTGATCACACCTTGTAAATCGGTGGTGGTAACCAGTTGGTCGGCTTGGGCGAGTTTAATTTCGTGTTGGGTGATTTGACGTTGATTGTTCATTGAAATACCTTTGCCTCAATCGCAAGCTATTGACGCATAATCAATATAATTATTAATAGAATATGAATAGGTGCAATCAATTGTAACACGGTAATTCCCCAGGGGAATTACCGTGCGACTAAAGTCTTGATAGAATTCAATTGGATATGGGCGACTGGATGGCGTAATGATTGAAGCAGGTGAGTATATTCCGATAAATCAGCGGTATTAAATTGTGAAATGCAGAACAAGAAAGCCCACACGTGGTGGGCTTTGGTCGGACAGATAGAGTAAGGGGGGCGGTTATGCCGGAACCATCACCTGGGTGGCAAGGATGACCACGACCACGCCGACCAGCACCGGCACGGAGGTGCGTTTGACCACTTCAAACGGCGACAACTGAGCCATGCCGGAGCAGGCGACCACAACCCCGGAGACCGGCGAAACGGTGCGGCCCAGATTTGAGGCTTGCAGCATCGGGATCACCAGATACGCCGGGTTAATCCCCATTTTTGCTGCCAGGCTTGGGATCAGTTCAACAAAGGCATAGAAAGGGGCGTTACCGGAGCCGGTGGTAATGGCAGCAATGGTAGTGATCCCAACCAGCAGGATCATCAGGAATACGCCGCCGGTTCCGGCCATTTCAGCCAGGTGTAACAGGTTGTCGATGAAGCCGACGGATTTCAGGCCCTGGGCAAAGACCCCGGCGGCGATCAGCAGCATCACGACGCCGGAGAAGGCCTCGGCCATGCCGTGATATGCCGCATCCAGTCCGTCAAAGACAGCATTGGCACGGCGATGGCGAACGAGTTCAATCAAGGCTGCCAGGAACATGCAGATCACCAGAATCGTGACAATATGCAGCTCGGGCAGCAGTGTACCGTTAAACAGCAGTACCCCAATGATCGGTGTGAACGGCAGAATGCAGAAGAATTTCGGCGCGTCGACGGTGATTTCTTTGACTTCCAGGGTTTCGTGGCTGATGCCTTCTTTCCGATCCAGGTGACGTTGCCAGAAGTAATGTGCCAGCGCCATGGCGATAATCGCGACGATGGAAATCGGTAGGGTGGTCTTGAACGCAAAATCAATCAGTTCCATGCCGGAAGACTCGGCAGCAATCACCACATCCCCGGAAGTCGGAGACAGGATAATGGCAGCCGGCGAGGCACAAATCGCCGCGGCCGCACCGCGGCTGATCCCCATGTTCACCATCAGCGGGAACAGGGTTGCCATCAGCAACACCCCCAGACCGGTTGCCGAGGAGACCGCCAGCGACATCAGGCAGGCGACAAAGTAAGCCGCGACCATCAGGACATAAGGGGATTTGATGAATCTCAGTGGCTTGGATGCCATTTTTACGACCATGTCGTTGGCGCCGATCTTGGTCATATAGGCGGCAAAACCACACAACACCATGATCATCATGCCCAGGCCACCGGCACGGTACATCAGCAAATATTTAATATATTCAAATACATCTGTGACCGCATTGCCGGTGGATGCGACATCCGCCGGCAGCACGGCCTTGTTCATTGCGGCACTGATGGCGAGCAGCAGAATACCACCGGTTAACAGCACGCCAGTGGCCGTATAACCTTTGAATATATACCGGCCGACAATCCCGGCGACGATGAGGCCAATGATGAGTTCCAGCATGAATAATCCCCTTATCAACGTCATACAGTTGGTGAGTTATTGTGCGTTTTCATAAATGCTTTAATACGCACTTTATATGGGGAATTTACCCGCTTTTAGCCTGGCACTCGATATATAACTGAATCTATCATGATCTAAAACAGTATTTTTGTTGTCCTTTGTTCGTCTGTAAACCAGGTGAAAACAGCATGGGAAAATACTGTTTGATGCCTGTAAAGCATTAGCTGTGGCACATGCCGGCCCGTTTAGTGACCATGCTGCTTGACGTACTCCATAAACGCCCGATCGGCCACGGAGAGGTAACCGTTTTTACGCCAGGCTATCGAAATATCCAGGTAAACCGGTTCGGCAAAGGGAATGGGCACCAGCCCAGATTCATGCTGGGTGACCATTTCCAGCAGGGCGGTGATCGCGAAATCGTTGCGCACGATTTTCAGGATCATCGGCAGCAGATTCGTTTCAAATGCGATTTTCGGGCGCAGTTGATACTGGTGGCAGACTTCGTCGATAAACTCACGGTGAAAATAGCCGGTTTTGAACATCACCAGCTCTTGCTGAAAGAAAGCGTCGAACGGAATCGTTTTGCGCTTGGCGAAGGGGTGCTCCGGGCTGACGACGGCAACCATTTGCGACCGCAGCAGGTGCTCGGTTTCCAGGCTGTCGGGCACCTCGGCATTCTGGATAATGCCGAGGTCGAGCTCACCGCTGATGAGCATGCGCCGGATGGATTGGGTGCCGGCCTCGACAATGGTCAGTTTCAGGTTCGGATAGCGGCTCTTAAAGCCCATCAGGATTTCGGGAAAATAGTAGGAACCCAGCATACTGGGCAAGCCGAGACGCACTTCGCCTTTCTCCAGACCTTTGAGTTCAGCCATCGCAACGTTGGCATCGTTGACCTGTTGCAGGATCAACCGGGCATGTTCAAGCAGCACTTCGCCTTCATGGGTCAGGGCAACCTTGCGCTCGTTGCGCTGAACCAAGGTCAGATCCAATTGGGACTCGAGCTTCTTGATCGCGATGCTCAGTGCCGGTTGCGCAATGTGCAGTTGTTCAGCCGCGCGGGTAAAGTTTTTGGTTTCAGCGAGGGTGACGAAGTAGGTCAGTTGGCGAATATCCATCCACTATAAACTCTGTTTATCATCTCTATATTTTTAATATATTTTCATTATTGCTGGCGGATTGCTACTGTTTTCACAGTCACTTTAACCAGGCTGCATCGGATGATCGATTTAAAAACTCCCGCGTACCGACGCGCCAGTTTCGCACTGGCCCTCGGCTCTTTCCTGATTTTCTGTAACTTGTATCTGTTCCAGCCGATGCTGCCGCTGATGGCAGAAACATTCTCGGCCACGGCCACGGAAGTCAACTGGTTACTTGCCGCCAGCACCCTGGCGCTGGCGTTGATGCTGGTGCCATGGGCCGTAGGCTCGGAAGTGATCGGCCGACGCCAGGTAATGCTGATTAGCCTGTTCCTGCTGCCGGTGGTCGGGTTGTTAATGCTGGCCGCGGAGGATCTGGTGTGGTTGAGTATCGGCCGGGCGCTGATGGGCGCTTCGCTGGCCGGATTTGCGGCGGTCGCCGTGGCTTATATGGCCGAAGAGTTCACGCCGCGTGCCTTGGTGGTGGCTGTCGGCGGCTATATTAGTGCCAACTCGCTCGGCGGCATTGTCGGACGGCTGGCCGGTGGATTTGTTGCCGATCACTGGGGCTGGCAAACGGCGGTGATCGGGATGGCCGGGTTCAGTTTGCTGGTGGCGGTGATCGTGTGGCGCTTGCTACCGCCTCAGCAGCATTTTGTCGCCAGTAAAGGGCAGCTGGGTATGCATACCCGAAGCGTGTTCCAGCATTTTCGCCAGCCCGTGTTGCGTTATGCGATGCTGATTGGCGGGGTGAACTTTGCTTTATTTGTGAATTTGTACACCGTGATGGGCTTCCGGCTGGTCGCGGCGCCTTACCTGATCCCGGTGAGCCTGGCGTCGATGATCTTCCTTTGCTATCTGGGCGGCAGTGTGACGGCGAAACTGAGCGGCCGGTGGACGCTGTCTTATCATCCGGTAACCGGCATGCTACTGGGCACGACGATTAGTATGGCCGGCATGTGGGTGGCTGCGTGGGAATCGATCCCGGCGATGCTGATTGGCCTGATGCTGATCAGCTCCGGGGCCTTCTTCACTCATTCGCTAGCATATGCCTGGGTCAGCCAGAAAGCGACACAAGCGAAGGCCACCGCCACGGCGCTGTATCTGGTGCATTACTATGCCGGGGGGAGCCTGGGCGGCTTCTTTCTGGTGGCGTGCTGGGAATACTGGGGCTGGTCCGGGGTCCTGGCGGGCGGCAGTGTGCTCTATGTGGTGCTCTATCTGCTGGCGTTCCGGTTGATTGGGGTGAGTCAGCATGTCGCGCCCATCGGGGAAGAGAACGTTCATCCGGCGCAGGGCAATTCGCACTCTGCGTGACAGTGCTGTGCTCCGGGCATGGTTACAAACATCAAAACGAACACAAACGCCGCAGCCGGGCTGCGGCGTTTGTGTCGGTAGGGTCGATTAATCGGCTAGGGCCATGGCGAGCAAAGAGACCGGATGCAGCGCTTCTAAGCCGGTGTTCTCTTCAATTTGCCACTTGCAGGTTTCACAATCGGTGACGGCAAAATCGGCACGTTCCCGTTGGATTTGACTAAACAGCGGATGACCAATCGCCATGGAGGTGTCATAGTTTTCGACTTTATAGCCGTAAGTGCCGGCAAGGCCGCAGCACTGGCTGTCGAGTACGACCAGATCCAATCCCGGAATTTGCTTTAACAGCTCAATGGTGTAAAGACTACCACCGCTTTTCTCCAGGTGACACGGGGTGTGGTAGACCACCTTTTTGTTGATCGGTTTGAGCTTCGGCAGGTTGCCGTTCATGCATTCTTTAAGCAAAAAACGGGTGACAAATTCGATGTGGCTGGCCACCTGACTGTTATCCACTTTCAGAACATGCGGATATTCCTCTTTCAAGGTCAGGGCACAGGTCGATGACGTTGAAATGATTGGCGCATCATATTTGTCGACGGCCGCTTTGAAGCTGTTGACGTTCAGCCGGGCGTTTTTCCGCGCTTTGTCGAAAAAGCCGTTGGCAATCAGGGGGACGCCGCAGCATTTTTCTTTGTCGAGCAACTGGACGCCGATACTCATGGCGTTCATCACCTTCACTAGATCTTTGCCCAATTGTGGGTAGTTGTAATTGACATAGCAGCCGTGGAAATAATGCACCTGACGGGGATAGAGCGCCTGGCTGGTGCAGTTTTGTTTGTACCAGCGACGGAATGTGCCATGGGCATATTTCGGCAGGGTTTTACGCTGATCAACGCCGATGGTGTGGTGCATGGCTTGTTTCACCGGCTGCAGCCCGGTCATGGTGTTGATGAACGGCGCAAATGGTGTCGCCGCAGAGCCCATCAGATCGGTGTGGCTCAGCACGAAATCCCGGATGGTTTTAATGCTCAGCGGCTTCTTGGCGTGCTCATCGCGGGCAACGGCGATCAGATCGCCGATTTTCACTCCGGACGGGCAGGCAGTTTCGCATCGCTTGCAGTTGGTACACAACTTGAGGGCTTCGTCGTAAAATTCCGGGCTTTTGATCCGCAGCCGCTCGCCGTCCGGTCCGCACTGTTTCGGACCCGGATATTGCGGGTTGGCTTTAGCCACCGGGCAATACACGGTACACACGGTGCATTTGATGCATTGATCAAAACTGGTGTCTTTGCGCGGCAGGCTCATAGGTAAACCCTCTTTGTTTGTTCGTTTGTTTCGTTGTCTGTGTTTGGAACGGTTCGGATAGCAGCGATCATTTGTTCAGCGGCGAAATAGCCGGTACTGATCGCGACGCCACTGCCACAGCCT